>CACWNV010000012.1 GCA_902762325.1 uncultured Prevotellaceae bacterium
AGACTGGATTTCATGACACCAGTCGAGTTTATCAAACAAAAATATGGAGAGAATAAAACAATTATAAAGTTGTTGCGTTATTAATTTGAATCCTGCAGAGGTTAAAATCCGTTAAAACCAAGAATTACTTCCTCCTTCCTAATTCCTCCTTCCGCCATTGCTAAGCTTTCGCACTGCGAAAGCTTAGCTTTGACCGCGTCAAAGGTCATGTTTCACCGCCTCAAACATCACCTTTCACACGACGAAACCTTACCTTTGGCGCACCAAAACCTTACCTTTCGCAAATTCGTTTTTTGTAAACCGTTCGATTACAGATAGATAATCGCATAACCATCTGTCAGCCAACACTTTACGAAAAACATCAAAAATTGCCGTTTTTTCGACCGAGTGACCCTTTCGTTCGCGCAGATGCCCTTAATTTGGGGTCAAAATTCGAATATTATTTGACAAAATTCCATTCTTCCCAATGCGCAATGAAATGATGCAGAGGCATCATGCCAAATGCATCAGATAGGGGTCGTTAGCAAAGAAGATGCCAGCGGCATCAGACAAAGAAATGGCTGGAAAGGAATATCCCCATAAGAATATAGCCTGCCCTTGGGTAGGCGACATTGTTTAATCTTGTCCCTTACCTAAAGGCAAGGTATAAAATGTGGGTGTCGCTCTCACCAGCCATTTCGCCGTACATAACAGCACGGCTGTATGGCTGGCTACCATTGTCTAATGCCTACGGCATTTCTTCCGTTGCGACACAACACATAAATTAAACACCTACGGCATTTCATCCTTTTAATCCAAATCCTTTTATACATTATTATCATGGGACCTCACCTCCGTAATTTTTCGGGAACGATATTGGATTTGACCTATAGTGCGCTGAAAGTGCACCAGAACACAGGCAGGGGTGAAGTGAAGCGGAACCCCTGCTTAGAGTACGCAAATAGACAAGTGCCGAAGGTACGACAGAATCTCTGTCACCCCCGCTTGGGGGTTCTACACACTCTATCCTAACTAATTTACAGGGGTTTCGCTACGCTCCACCGCCTGCCTGTAATCTTACTCCCCGTCGGGGATTATGCGGTACTGAATGCAGAATGATTCAGGTCAACTGCTATATCATGACCCATTTTCTCTGTGTAGTTACGATCACACAGAGGAAAATTGCCCATCCGGATAGTCTATTTGACCAGTAATTCTACAAACGCAAAAACTCGAAGTATGACAACATATACTAAGTTCAGGGAATACATTTAGCTGGTGAATACCATCAATTATGCTAAAGCCATCACCTTTGCTGAGATTAACGAGCGTTGACTTAAGACGGATATGAATGAGGGCTTGGAGATGGCTCGCACTACGTTCTATCGCCATAAGTGTGCCATTGAGGATGTCTTTGGTATCTCTGGTTGTTAGAATCGTCGAATGGCATCAAAAGGCCATCAATCGCTACAAAAAATAAAAAAACGTTAGGACTTGTTCCACGATTTGAAATAATTTATGCCTATCTTTGCACCATCAAACAAAACGAATATGACGATTGAACAGGTAAAAGAACGTGAGTTCGATGTAAGAATAGTGCCAGGACGCCTCCCTTTTACGTTTTTGCTCGTTGTGCTTAGCTTTATGCATACCTCGGCCAAGGATATTGACCACAGAGTTCAGGGAGTTGTCTTCGACAGCTTCACCGAGCAGGGCATTCCGGCCCTCATCACACTGATGACCGCAGACAGCCTTGTCGTTGACACCATGACTGCCATCCCCGACGACTATCCCTTTCGTGACTATCCCCATGCAGCTGACTATGAGTTCACCATCCAAAAGACCGGTCGCTACATTGTGAAAGCAGAAATGGAGGGGTATGAAAACGCATACGCCAATTTTGAACTGCGCAGCAACCGTGAGCAGGATGTCAAAGTGAAGCCGCTCCGTATGGAGAAGGATTTCCACGACCTGCCCGAAGTTGTCGTGAAGGCCACAAAGGTGAAGATGGTGATGAAGGGAGACACAATCGTCTATAACGCCGATGCCTTCAACCTTGCCGAGGGTTCGATGCTTGACGCGCTCATCGCGCGGCTACCTGGGACGCGACTGAACAAGGAGGGCGAAATCTTCGTGAACGGCAAGAAGATTGAGAGCCTGCTCGTGAATGGGCGCGACTTCTTCAGCGGCAGCCCGAAAGTGGCTCTGCAAAACCTGCCTGCCTACACGGTGAACAAGATCAAGGTCTATGACGAGGCGGGGATTGCCTCGCGCATCATGCAAAGGGACATGGGTGACAAGCGATATGTGATGGACGTGAACCTGAAAAAGGAGTATTCAAAAAGTTATTTTGGCAACGCAGAGGCTGGCTATGGTACCGATTATCGTTATTCAGTCAAGGCTTTCGGCATGAAGATGTCGGAAAAGGAATGGATGATGGGTACGGTCAATGTCAACAATTTGAGCGACAATCAGAAGACACAACTCATCTACAGAGACGGCGGTGGCTATGATCTTTCATGGAGTCCAGTGGGTGAAGCCAATGGATTGTTAACTAACCGTGAGGCAAACATCGGATATGTGAGATACTTCGACAACAACCGAAATTGGCTTGAGAGCAGACTTCTGCTGGTTCATAATAATACTAACGAGCAGTCGAGAGAGAACGCACAGACCTACCTGCCCAATGGCGATTCTTTCAGGCAACAGCAAAGCAGTTCCACCTTAAAGACAACAAAACTGGAAGGCAGCATCAACCACCACCTCGAAAAGGGAGCTGTCTTCAATATGAGTGAGATGAGACTGAAATACGACCAAAACAAAGGCTTTGGCTATTCCGAACAGACCATAAGTAACTCGGCTTCGGTGCTTAATGAAATGCTGACACGCAATTCCCACAAAAGCAAGAACATCGTTGCCAACGGCTCTGTCTCCGGCGGCACGAAAGTCATTGCCGACATGCTGCGGTGGAGCCTGAGCGCCGACTACGACCGTCTGACTGCCGACCAGTTTTCGCTCAATGACATCCAATATACTACCAGCGAGATACCGCGCGACTTTCGCAACAACTACCGCGACGACAGTCACCAGACGTGGAATGTGAAGGAGAATACCATGTACGAAATCTGCTGGCCTGAACTGAAGATTACACCGCAATATGAATACAACTACCGCTACAACAAGACATCGAACATGCTCTATCGCCTTGACCGACTCGCCGATGCCGACTCTACGCAATTCGACCTGCTACCCTCAGCCCGCGAAGTCCTCGCCGACGCACTTGATGCCCCCAACAGCTATGATTTCCACGAGTACCAAAACCATCACCGCTTCCGCCTGCAAGTGACGTCAGACAAAGAATTATCCAATCGTGAAAGCAAAGGCATTGTCAGATATTGGAGCCTGCAACTGCCAGTCCGTCTCGTGCATAAGAACCTCTATTACAACCGGCTCGGGCGGCACGATGTAAAGCGACATGCCGTGTTTTTTGAGCCCGATTTCCAAGCCAGGGGTAAAATCAGTAGCATCGAATGGAACTTCAAAGGCAGCATCTGGTCAGAGATTCCCGATATGGCGGCGATGGTTGACTACCGGGATGACAGTGACCCGCTAAATATCCGGCTTGGCAATCCTGAGCTGAAGAACCGTCACTACTATCATACTTCGTTCAATCTCAGCCGCAGAATCAGTCGTCATCAGCAACTCTTTTCGGTGAATCTCAGCTACAACCAGCAAGACAATGCCGTGGCCTACGCTACGGAATTCGACAAAAAGACAGGAGCCTTTACCATATTTCCCGTAAGCGTAAACGGTAATTGGAGCGCCAGTGCCGATATGGGTTATGCCCGTTCGCTTGACAAGCCGGAAAAACTGACGCTCGACAACCAGTTCAGTTACAACTACCATCATAGCGTGGACATGGCAACAGTGGCGGGCATGACCAACAGCCAGCGCAGCATTGTCAACAACCACCAGTTCAGCGACAACCTCAAACTGACTTTCCGCCCGAACGACATGCACGAGTTCACGCTGCACGGTGGCTGCACGTACTATCTTGTCGGCAGTGAGCGTGCGGGCTTCGAGGACATACATGCCGTTGATTATCTGGTGGGATTCAATGCCACTATCGGCCTGCCCGCGAAGTTCCAGCTCGTCACCGACCTGACAATGTATACCCGTCGCGGCTATCAGGAGAGTGAAATGAACACGACTAATTGGGTCTGGAACGCGCAGATTACACGAAGCTTCCTCAAGGGTAGCCTAATTGCCAAACTGAGAGGCTTTGACATCCTCCAGCAAATATCCACCACGCGCTATGCAATGAACGAACAGGGGCGCACCGAGTCGTGGCACAACAGCGTCCCGCGCTACGTCATGCTATCGCTCTCATGGAAATTTAATGCAAATTCCAAAAAGAAACACGAGTAAAGACTATGGATAAAATTACAGCTTACGTAACGTAAGTTCGATGTAAGACGATTGCAAGAGTCAGAGCTGTCCTTCACCGTTGAAACATAGTATTTATTTCCGCTTCGTAAATGATACACTTAGACAGCGTAAACGATACATTTAAACTTCATAAACAATATGTTTGTGAATTGTTAACATACAAGTAACGGAGAGTAATCTTCCCTCTGGGGTTGCTGGTCTGTGACAGATATGACAGATAAATCTGCAACTTTCTCTATAAGAAATTGTTTACCCCCGACCTAAATGATTTCCATATATAAAAGTTTATATATGTTCTGTCACATCTGTCACAGAATTCCTTATCCCGAACTGGGGTAGCATATCCCTGTAGGCTGGCGCCAGTATCGCACAGAGTTCAGGCAGGAGAACAGTACCCACGTCTGGAATAGAGTTGACGACAAAACTTTCCTCAGAAATCTTGGTGGCTACACTGAGGATAGGCAAATGGGTAGGGAAGGCTTGACATTGGCAGGCCTGATGATGTTTGGGAAGGGGCTTGCTATCAGAGATAGGTTCTCGAACTTCCGTATGGACTATTTGGATATGAGCCATCTGGTGGGTGACGAGCGGTATCACGACCGTCTGACATACGACGGACTTTGGGAAAATAACCTATACCAGTTCTTCCGCATCGTATCGCCAAAGGTGCAGTTCGACTTGCCGAGACCATTCAAATTGGAGAAGGGAGGGAAAAGGAACGATGACACTCCACAGCATGAGGCTGTACGTGAAGCCTTTACCAATGCTATCATCCACTGCGATCTGATGGCAGATGCTGGTATTCTGAGGATAGAGAAGCATGATGACCGTCTTTGCTTCCGCAATCCAGGCTTGTTGAAGTTGCCCATAGAGGCCATCTATCGAGGTGGTAACTCCAAATCTCGTAATCCAAAGATTCAGAATATGCTTCGAATGATTGGTTTTGGTGAGAATGTTGGTTCTGGATTTCCAAAGATAATCGCTGCATGGAAGGAAACCAATTGGGGCGAGCCACAGTTGTTGAACAAACTGGATGTTGACGAAGTTGAACTGGTGTTACCTGTGCCTTCTACTAAAGCTATATCTGACACTGCACCTGCAAATGCACCTGCAAATGCACCTGCAAATGCATCTGTAAATGCAACTGTAAATGCAACTGTAAATGCAACTGTAAAGCTCAATAAGACCCAAAAGAAGATCCTGTTTCTTCTCCACGAAAACAAAAATGCCACTTATGATGAGATTGCCAAGCAATTGGATATTGAGAGGACTACAGTCTGGAGAAATATAGACGCAATGAAGAAAAAAGCAGTTCTTAGACGTGTAGGTGGTGACAAAAATGGGCATTGGGAAGTGCTATTAGACATTAAAATTGTTGATTAGTGGGCATTATTTAGTGGCGCAAATGTGGTGCATTGTGTAAATAGAAAAATCCGCAAGATTCTATAAACATCAGTTTCTTGCGGATTTTGTAAGTGATCCCGTTGGGATTGATTTCATCTATCCCTGTAGGCTGGCGCCAGCCATCCTACAAAATCCAAAGAGTCCTGAAGAATTTGAAAACAAGTTTTCATTCTTCAAGACTCTTTGGATTTCGTGATCCCGTTGGGATTCAAACCCAAGACCTTCAGAACCGGAATCTGACGCTCTATTCAGCTAAGCTACGGGACCAAATGTGGATGCAAAGGTACAAAAAAAAGTGAAAAGCAAGAAGGTAAATGGAAAAAATTATGGGTTCGCATGTTTATTCGCAAGGTGCGAGGAGTTTCTTTTAGGTTTACAAAAAGTAAGAATGTCTTTTATTATTCCTGACATTTTGTAAAATAATTAAGAAAAATCGTTGCAGTTTAATAATATATTTGTATCTTTGCACCGCAAAATAAAAAAACGACATAGTATGAGCGTACTGATTAAGCCTACAGATTACCAGCAGCTGCTTGACACCAAGCAGACTGAGCAAGGTATTAAGCTGATCAAAGAGTTTTTTCAGGCTAATTTATCCACAGAACTGCGATTGCGCCGTGTGACCGCGCCTTTGTTTGTGTTGAAAGGTTTAGGTATCAATGATGATTTGAACGGAGTGGAGCGCCCTGTCACGTTTCCTATCAAGGACTTAGGGGATGCTGAAGCCGAGGTCGTGCATTCACTTGCCAAGTGGAAGCGGCTCTCTTTGGCTGAGTATAAGATAGGGCCAGGATACGGTATATATACAGATATGAATGCCATACGTGCCGATGAGGAACTTGATAATCTGCATTCATTATACGTGGACCAGTGGGACTGGGAGGCGGTCATCACCCGTGAGCAGAGAAACCTTGCTTTCCTGAAGAACGTGGTGCAGCGCATCTATGCTGCCATCCTCCGCACAGAATATCTTACCTGTGAGACATATCCGCAGATTAAGCCTTTCCTTCCCGACCAAATTCACTTTATCCATGCTGAGGATCTGCTGCAGATGTATCCCGACAAGACTCCGAAGGAGCGTGAGGATGCTATCTGTAAGGCATACGGAGCGGTCTTCATCATCGGTATAGGCGGTAAGCTGAGTAACGGTGAGAAGCACGACGGTCGTGCTCCCGACTACGATGACTGGTCGACAGTGGCAGAAAACGGGCAGATGGGACTCAACGGCGACATCCTTATCTGGTATCCCGTGTTAGGCCGGTCGTTCGAACTGTCCTCTATGGGTATCCGTGTTGACAAAGAAAGTCTGCTCAGACAGCTGAAGGAAGAAGGGAAAGAAGAACGTCAGACGTTGTATTTCCATCGTCAGCTGCTTGCCGACAAGCTCCCGCAAAGTATAGGTGGTGGTATTGGACAGAGCCGTCTCTGTATGGTCTTGTTGCATAAAGGCCATATTGGTGAGATTCAGGCAAGTATATGGCCTGAAGAGATGAGACGCCAATGTGCAGAAATGGGAATGTCTTTGATTTGATGAGTGCTTTCTGACTTTATCAAGCCATTTCAAGATTCATGAGAATCCTCAGCTTTTCAATAGCGGGATTCTCATTTCTCATTTTATCGAACAGTTCTTTTCGTGTCAGTATTTTACCCACTTCTTCAATCTCTGCCAGTCTGTAGGTGACTTCGATGTTTCCGTTGTGAAGCTTTTGCGCCAAAGTCGCACGGACACGCCCTTTGATTCTCTGGATTTCATCGAGCAGAATCTGGTTGTCCACTACCACTTCGATGTTTGGATAGTCGGTGATGCGAAGAGTCATGTTTTTCATACGTGCCGACATTCCTTTCATTTCTTGCGGCATTCTGTTGCACATTGCTCTCCATTGCAGTTCCAGTTCATCCTGGCTGAATACTTCTTTCTCTTCCTTGTTCGTTATCTCCGGTTCTTTCAGATAATCCGGTTTTTCAGGTCCTCTACGCAAGTCTTGGAAGGTGGACATCAGACTTCCGATTTTTAGTCGTGGCTGGCCGGAAAGAACAGAGGCAGCAGGAGCAGGCTGTTCTGCTACAGCTGATGGGGTAGCTATTACATTCTTGATGGGTTGATGCTCCTTTT
This sequence comes from uncultured Prevotellaceae bacterium, assembly GCA_902762325.1. Lineage (GTDB taxonomy): Bacteria > Bacteroidota > Bacteroidia > Bacteroidales > Bacteroidaceae > Prevotella. The sequence continues at coordinate 7,946 of CACWNV010000012.1, forward strand.
CCTGTTCTTTGCGAGTGCGTGAAACAGGAATACGGTCAGCCCCGGCCACCTGTGCTGCCGGTTGAGGCTGAGGGTTGGACATCAATTTCTTGAACAGGGATTTCAGTCTCTTAGGGCTACGCCCCGCCCCCGCTTCTTCGTCGTCGGGCTGGGTGATCTGTGCCACCTGAATCAGTGTCAGCTCCACCAACAGCCTTTTGCTGTTACTCTGGCGGTAGTTGATGTCACACTGATTCATTATCTTCAGTGCCTTATATAAAAAAGAGGTGGGGCATCGTTGTGCCTGTTCCTGATATTTAATCCGCTGCTGTTCGCTTACTTCGAGAAGAGGTAAGGTCTGCGGATCCTTTGCCATCATGACGTTTCTGACATGTGATGCCAGACCCAGCACCATGTTGCCGCCGTCAAATCCATGATTGATGATGTCGTTCAGCAGGACCATGATCTCTGTGACCTTGTTCTCCAGTGCCAGATCGACGATGCGGAAATAGTTTTCTGTGTCGAGAACATTGAGGTCTTCTATCACTTTCTGATACGTAATGTTCCCCTGACAGAAGCTGACAGCCTGGTCGAATATCGAGAGAGCATCGCGCATGCCTCCGTCAGCTTTCTCAGCTATGACTGCCAAGGCCTCCTCCTCATACGTGACACCTTCTTTTTCTGCCACCATCTTCAAATGGTTGATGGTGTTCTGAACGGTCATGCGCTCAAAGTCATACTGCTGGCAGCGTGACATGATGGTTGGAAGAATCTTGTGCTTTTCGGTCGTTGCGAGAATGAAGATGACATGTGCGGGCGGTTCTTCCAGTGTCTTCAGGAAAGCATTGAATGCCTGAGATGATAGCATGTGAACCTCGTCGATGATGAACACTTTGTATTTTCCGATCTGTGGCGGGATGCGTGTCTGCTCCATTAGAGTCTTGATGTGCTCTACGCCATTGTTTGAAGCGGCATCGAGTTCGAATATATTATACGATCTCTGTTCATTGAAAGCCTTGCAGCTTTCGCACTCATTGCATGCTTCTCCTTCTGGAGTAGGGTGGAGACAGTTGATGGTCTTGGCGAAGATACGCGCACAAGTGGTCTTGCCGACCCCCCTGGGACCGCAGAAAAGGTAGGCATGTGCCAGTTTCCCACTTCTCACAGAATTCTTCAAAGTGGTGGTAAGGGCCGACTGTCCCACCACGGAGTCGAAAGACATCGGGCGGTATTTTCGTGCCGAAACAATATACTCTTCCATTTTTATCGTATTCTTTACGTAATAATTCCGCTACAAATATATAAAAATAATCCGAAATATCGGTCGAATACCATAGAAACTTTATGCGTTCACCGGTATTAGGTGGCAAAAGACATCGTAATAGTTTTCATAATGTAACATTGTCTTTATGAAATGAATTATTCCCGAAAAATGTTAGTGTAAAGGTTAAACCCATTTTAAAGTGATGCGTCTAACTACTAAAACTTATAATTTGAATGATGAAAAAATCACTTCTTTTATTAATGATGATGTTAGTCTCAGCGTTTTCGTTTGCCCAAGACCGTAAGATCTCAGGTGTGCTGGTAGACGGCGAGACAAAGGAGCCGGTGATGCAGACCACGGTTCAGCTGATTACAATGGACAGTGCATTTGTTGCAGGAGCAGTATCTAACGAGCGTGGCGCTTTTACCATCACAGCTCCCAAGAACGGAAAGTATCTTCTCCGTATTTCCAGTATCGGCTATATTGGCGTGCTCAAGCGGCTTGAGATAGTTGGTAATAAAAACCTGAACCTGGGTATAGTTAAGATGGAGAGCGACGCCAAGATGCTCAGTCAGGTCAATGTGACAGGTAAGGCGTTGAAGGTGGTAGTGAAGGAAGACACCTTTGTCTATAACTCCGCTGCTTACGTGACTCCTGAAGGATCGGTGGTTGAGGAACTTGTGAAGCGTCTGCCGGGTGCACAAGTCAGTGAAGACGGAAAGATCACCATTAACGGAAAAGAGGTAAAGAAGGTCAAAGTAGGCGGTAAGGAGTTTATGACAGGCGACACCCAGACTGCCATGAAGAATCTTCCGACATCTATTATAGATAATATTAAGGTGTATGACGAGAAGAGCGATTTGTCTCGAATCACCGGTATTGATGACGGTAATGATGAAACGGTGCTCGACTTCTCTGTGAAGCCAGGCATGAACAAAGGCTTTATGTCTAATGTCGATTTGGGATATGGTACGCACGACCGCTATACCGGACGTCTCTTTGGCATGTACACGAAAGATAACTTCCGCATTCAGGGTATGGGCAATGCCAACAACACTGGTGACCGAGGATTCGGCGGTCGTGGCGGCGGTGGCCGTGGCGGTCAGGGACTCAACTCTTCGAAGATGGCTGGCTTTAACTTCAGCTATGACAACGATACGATTCAGATTGGCGGAAGTGTGCGTTGGAACCACCGCGACGGTGATGTCATGTCAAGACGTGCGGTAGAGAACTTCGTCTCTCGTTCTGGCGCATTCACAAATAGCGTTAACCAGAACTTCTCACGTAGTGACAGCTGGAATGCGCAGTTGCGACTGGAGTGGAACCCCGACACGATGACCAACATCATGTTCAGACCTTCAATGAGTATATCGAGCAATGACGGTCTGACGTCATCCAGTTCGGCAGAGTTCAATGAAGATCCTTTTCGCTATTTTGCCGATCCACTGGCAGTTGCTTCAATTGCCAAGATGGCTGAAGACAGCATTATCGTCAACTCGAGCTTGGATAAAGGCATCAGTTATAGTAACTCAAAGCGGTTCGGTGGTTCCTTGCAGTTTAACAGGAAGCTGAACTCTCTCGGTAGAAATATTACTTTCCGTGTGGAAGGCAATTATTCTAAGGGAGACGGTAATAATCTCTCTATTAATGATGTGCATCTGTATAAAATACGCAATGTGTATGGTGAGGACTCTACTTATCAGACCAACCGATACAGTATTACCCCGACTAAGAATTATAGCTACTCTTTACAGACCATTTATAGTGAACCATTGTGGAGAGGTACCTTCTTGCAGCTGAGCTATAGATTCAACTATTCAACCAACAAGAGCGACCGTTCGACTTATGATTTCTCAAACCTCGGTGCCAATTACTTTGACAGGGTTACTGCAGACTATCGTCAATGGGACAATTATCTTGAGCGTCTGTCAAGGCCTTACACGGAGTATCTAAGTGATGACTTAAGCCGCTATTCTGAGTATAAAAACTATACCCATAATGTAGAGGCACAACTCCGAGTGATTCGTGAGAAGTATAATTTCAATGTCGGTCTGTTGTTCCAGCCGCAGCGGTCAAAATTCATTCAGGATTATAAGGGGGTCTATGTTGATACGGTTCGCACGGTTTTCAATATTTCACCGACACTCGACTTCCGTTACAGATTCTCAAAGAGGGATGATCTTCGCATCACCTATCGTGCCAACACTCAGCAACCCAGCGTTTCACAGATGCTTGACATCTATGATGACAGCAACCCGCTGAGAATTACAACCGGTAACCCCGGACTGAAGCCATCTTTCACACAGAATCTGAGCGGTTTCTTTAACGGCTATATTCAGAATCACATGCGTTCCATCATGTCGTTTGTCAACTTCAGTACAACGAAGAACAGCATTTCTCAAAAGGTCACTTATAATGAAAAGACTGGTGGTCAGATTACTCGTCCTGAGAACATCAACGGAAACTGGAATGTCATGATTGGTGGCATGTATAACCAGTCGATTGACACTGTTGGTGTATGGTTCGTTAATACGTTCACCAATTTGTCTTATAGCAACCATGTCGGATACGTATCACTCGACAAAAAGGCCGATTCTCAGAAGAATACCACCCGTGATATCACCGTCGGTGAAAGACTCAGTCTGAGTTTCCGTCCCACAATAGGATTATGGTCTACAGAGTTTGAGATTGATGGTAGCGGCACCTATAATCATGCACGCAATAAGTTGCAGAAACAAGGCAACCTTGATACTTGGGAGTTCTCTTATGGAGGTTCAGTCAATGTGACGGCACCTTGGGGAACCTCTCTCTCAATGGACATGCATAACCGTAGCCGCCGTGGTTTCACTGATAAGTCAATGAATACCAATGAGCTTATTTGGAATGCACAGGTATCTCAGGGCTTCCTCAGAGGACGGTCGTTGACCATCTCCCTCCAGCTTTATGACATCTTGCACAACCAGTCGAATTTCAGTCGTATGATCTCTGCTATGTCGAGCACTGACACATGGTATAATTCCATCAACTCTTATGCCATGGTGCATGTCGTCTATCGCTTCAATTTGTTCGGAGGCAAGAATGCCAACCAGGGAATGCCTGGCATGGGCGGCTTCGGTAGAGGCGGCTTTGGCGGTGGCAGACCAGCAGGTGGCGGCGGCTTCGGCGGCGGAAGACCCATGGGTGGTGGTGGCTTCGGCGGTGGCAGACCGATGGGCCCGATGATGTAAGTAGTTTTTTGTTAATAAAAAAGAGGACGGACAACATGCGATAAGTAGTTGTTCGTCCTTTCTGTTTTATGTTGAGAGCCTAATCCTCGTCGTCGAAGAAGTTCTCGTCATCAAGCTCGAATCCCAGAAGAGCCGGGTCGACAAAGGCATCAAGGGCACGCCGTTCTTTCTTTGTCGGGCGTCCTGTCCCGCGTGCTCTGTCGACAAATCCGCTTATGCGGCTCATCTCCAGGAGTTCATACTGGTCGGCTGTCGTTACATTCTCGTAGATTTCAGGAATCAGCTTGGCACCCACACGCTGTTCAATGGTCTTCAGTACCTTAAAGGAATAGGTGATGGGAGGCTTCTTCACGCTGACGGTCTCACCGACTTTAATCATGCGGCTTGGCTTCACGTTTGTTCCTTGGATGGTAACCCGCCCGTTCTTAATGGCATCCACGGCGATGGAGCGCGTCTTGAAGATGCGGGCAGCCCATAGCCACTTGTCTATTCTTGCGGTTTCTGACATGCTTTTATCCTACCGAATTTGTTGTATTGGTTCATTGTTATATCGATGCCGGCGAGTACGAAGCTCTTAATTATCTCGACAACAAGGTCGAATCTTGGCTTAAGCACTTCTTTTTCCTCTTCACTGTATCTCCCCAGCACCCAGTCGATCTGTCCTCCATGAGGATAGTCGTTGCCGATTCCCATGCGCAGACGAGGATAGTCTTGTCCGATGAGCTGCTGGATGTGCCCCAGACCGTTGTGCCCGCCATTACTACCGTTGGCTTTCAGACGGAAATCGCCCAAAGGAAGAGCCACGTCATCACTGATGACAAGCAGTCGTTTCTGGTCGATGTTTTCCTTGTTCAGCCAATAGCGCACAGCGTTGCCGCTGAGGTTCATGAATGTCGTCGGCTTCAACAGGAACACCTTCCGGCCTTTCAGGGAAGTCTCGGCTACGTAACCGTAACGCTTGTCCTCAAAAACAATATTGGATACCTTGGCAAAGGCATCCAATATCATATATCCAGTGTTGTGTCTGGTCTCGGCGTATTCATCGCCAGGATTGCCCAGTCCCACAATCAAGTATTTATCCATGCAGGATTATTGGTTTTCTTCTGCCTCAGCAGCTGCAGAACGAGATGCACGGGTAGCCTTCACAGAGCATACGACAACTCCGGCAGGAGTAATCAGCTCAAGACCCTCGAAGTGCAAGTCACCCACCTTGATGCTCTTGCCGAGTTGCAGGTTGGTAACATCAATGTTAAGCTGCTCAGGAATGTTGAGGTAAGGAGCCTTAACGTCAATCTTACGGATAGAGAGGTTGATCTTACCACCCTCGCGTACACCTTGTGCCAGACCGTTCAGTTTCACAGGAATGCCGATGACGATGGGCTTTTCTTCTGTAATCTCATAGAAGTCAGCATGCAGAAGTGCGTCTGTTACTGGATGGAACTGAAGTTCTTTGATGATAGCCTTGTGTAACTTCCCGTCGATGTTGAGGTTTACGACATAGATGTGAGGTGTGTAAACAACCTTGCGGATTTCTGATGCAGGAATAGAGAAAGCAAAAGCTTCGGGCTTGCCGTCTACGTTGTTTTCACCATAGATGTTACAGGGTACAAGTCCCTGCTTTCTCATTTCTTTTGAAGCTTTCTTTCCAACGGCTTCACGCTTCGTGCCGTTCAATGTGTACTCTTTCATAAAAGTGTTACTCTAAATTAAGTTTTTAATAATGCATTAATTCGCCATCACACGATGTGCTCAAAAAAGCGTGGCAAAGGTACAAATAATAAATGAAAAACAGCAAACTAATAAAGAAAATTATCAAAAATCAAAGAAATAATAAAGAGTTATGTTGCATATTCAACTGAAAAGTACTATTTTTGCATTCAGAATGCATTAGAAACACGTAAAATATAAGAAACTGATTAATGATTAATCGTGAGTTAATACGAATTAAAATCGTACAGTTAACCTATGCTTATTACCAGAATGGGAATAAAAACATGGACAGCGCAGAAAAAGAACTTCTTTTCAGCCTGTCGAAAGCGTATGATCTTTACAATTATCTCCTCCTGCTGATAGTTGCTGTTTCACGCGAGGAACGCCGCAGAGTGGAGATTGCCATGCAGCGTGCAGAGCGTGAAGGTACAGAACTTCCATCACAGAAATTTGTCTACAACAAGTTTGCAGTGCAGCTGGAGGACAATAAGATGTTGAATACTTTTGTTGAAAACCAGAAGCTGACATGGACAGATGATATTGAGTTCGTGCGAAAACTTTGCAATCAGATAGAGGAATCGCTGGCTTATCGTGAGTATATGGCTGACCCTGAAGACTCCTATGAGGCCGACCGAGAGGTTTGGCGCAAGATTTATCGTCAGCTGATTGTTGATAACGATGATCTGAAGTCTTTATTAGAAGAGAAGAGCCTCTATTGGAACGATGACAAGGAAGTGGTAGACACCTTTGTGCTTAAGACCATCAAGCGCTTCGATCCGAAGAATAACTCCATGCAGGAACTGCTCCCAGAGTATAAGGATGAGGAAGACAAGGACTTTGCACGTAAGTTGTACCGTGCCACTATACTGAATGCTGATACCTATCAGCGGTACATGAGTGAGACCAGCCGCAACTGGGATTTCTCACGATTGGCATACATGGATGTGGTCATCATGCAGATTGCTATAGCCGAGATGCTTACCTTCCCGAATGTCCCGGTGAGTGTCACCATCAATGAATATGTTGATTTAGCTAAACTCTATAGCACCCCGAAGAGCGGTGCGTATATCAATGGTATGCTCGACAGCATTGCCCGCTATCTCGTCAGAACGGGTAAGATGCTGAAGCCGATGCCAGAACGTCCCCAAAAGAATCAGAATAACCAATAAAATAGAAAAGAAATGACTACAATCGTAATGGCTGCTCAGAACGCACAAGGTGGAGGGCAGTTTGGGTTCCTGCTCATGATGATTGCAATCTTTGTCATCATGTGGCTTTTCATGATTCGTCCGCAACAGAAACGACAGAAAGAGATTCGCAACTTCCAGAACTCACTTCAGGAGGGAGCAAAGATCGTTACTGGCGGTGGACTTCACGGAACAGTGAAGCGTATCGACATTGCTGCCGGCACCGTAGACGTGGAAATAGCACGTGGTGTGGTGGTGACTGTAGACAAGGGATATGTCTTTGCCAGTGGAGCGGCCAATCCGAATGCTGGTAACAACGCCTAATTGATTCAGATGGAAGGAATCCGCTTGTCACGAGCATTCGTTTATATCAGAAACTTCTTTCTCAGCTCAGTGAACAAGGAGTTTCTGATTTTTTTGTTCTTTCTCGTTCTCAGCTCAGCGTTCTGGTTGTCAATGACGCTCAATGAGACCTACGAGAGAGAATATGATGTACCTGTCATGCTTGTCAATGTTCCCAAAAACGTGGTGATAACTACTAACATGACGGATACGGTTCAGGTGACGATTCGTGATAAGGGTTTCTTACAGGTTGCTTATCGGTATATCAACAGCATTAGTTTAATTAAGGTGAACTTTCAGTCGTATGCTAATGCAAATACCGGGAGGGGCATCGTGCCGGTTGGAGAACTGACCAAGCAGGTGTCACAGCAATTGTATGGCACGTCGAAAATTGTATCGATCAAACCTGATAAGTTGGATTTCTACTTCAACTATGGCCTTTCCAGAAAGATTCCTGTCCGTATGTCAGGAAAGGTGACACTGGCTAAGAGCTATTATCTTGCCCGTGTTCGGTTCTGGCCGGATAGCGTGACGGTGTATGCCAACTCAAAACTGTTGGACAGCATCAGATATGTCAACACAAATATGCTGAACCTTGTAAACATCGAGGACACTTTGATACAGGAAGTGCAGCTGCGGAAGATTCAGGGAGCAAAGATTGTTCCCGAGATGGTGAAGATAGGTTTGTATCCGGATATCCTGACCGAGGAGAGCGTGGAGGTGCCTATCACTGCCATCAACATGCCGAAAGGAAAGATTCTGCGTACATTCCCGTCTCGCGTGAAAGTGAAGTTCGTGGTAGGAGCAAGTATGTTCAGGTTGATAAGAGCGGAGCATTTCAAAGTCGTTGCCGACTATGATGAATTGTCAAGACGGCCGTCTGATAAGTGCAATATCTATTTGAAGGCAACGCCCCACGGTGCAACGAAGGCGCGGCTTGAGTTCAACCAGGTGGATTATCTGATAGAACAGCAATGAGAATTGCCATTACTGGAGGCATCGGCAGCGGAAAGTCGTTTGTGTGTAGACGACTGGAAGCAAGGGGTATCAGAGTCTATGATTGTGATGCGGCTGCCAAACGGCTGATGCGCACGTCTGGGCAACTTATTCTGTCGTTGACAGAACTTGTGGGCGAAGGCGTTTACAAAGATGGTGTCTTACAGAAGAAAGTCTTGGCGGAATTCCTGTTAGCATCAGAGGAAAACAAACAAGCTGTCAACGATATTGTCCATCCGGCTGTGGCAAGCGATTTCGAGGCGTCAGGATATGAATGGCTTGAAAGCGCGATACTTTTCGACAGTGGATTCAACCGTCGTGTCCATTTCGATTATGTGATTTGCGTATCTGCTCCTGTTGAGGTCAGAATAGCGCGTGTGATGCATCGTGACGGCATCTCTCGCGACAAGGCTCAGGAATGGATAGACAGTCAGCAGTCTCAGGAAGAAGTGGTTGCACTCTCAGACTTTGAACTGATTAACGACGGTGAACGTGATATAGATAAACAAATAGATTATTTCATCAAACATATAATAAAGAAGTAAAACAAAGAATATGGAAACAATCCTTTCAATTGCCGGCAAACCGGGACTCTATCGTCTGGTAAGCCGTGGAAAACAGAACCTGATTGTCGAATCGCTCGATAAGGTGAAAAAACGCATCCCCGTTTTTGCCACCGACCGTGTGACAAGTCTTGCAGACATTGCCATGTACACCGATGCAGACGATATTCCTCTGTGGAAGGTTCTGAAGAATCTTGGTGAGAAAGAAGAGAGCAAGAAGTGCTCGTTGAACTATAAGAAGGCAAGTGGCAATGAACTGCATGCATTCTTCGCAGAGGTGTTGCCCGATTACGACCGCGACCGCGTACACGACGGAGACATCAAGAAGCTCATCCAGTGGTATAACATCCTCGTTGAGAATGGATTCACTGACTTTGAGTCGGTGCTTGCTCCGACCCAGGGCGACAATGTTGATGATCGTAAAGAAGAGTAAGTAACATTGTATTTGATAAAAGATAAATGTGGAGACGGCAAGTTTCCACATTTTTTTTGCAATGTCGTTTCAGAACAGGCTCCTGATGATGAACCAGAGGATGGGAACGAGCAGTGCCGGCAGTAAGTTGAGCGTCTTGCAGTCTTTCAGTTGGAGCAGCGAGAGTCCCGAACCCGTGATGAGTAGTCCGCCGACAATGAGCAGTTCAGCCATGAGTGCATCACTGACCGCCGTACTGGAGATCATCGCGACCAGGTAGAATGAACCCTGCCAGCAGAAAAGGACAGGTGCTGCGAGGATCATTCCCAGACCATAAGTGCTGGAAAAGATAGTGGCAGAGACAAAGTCGAGTGTGGCATTGGTGAAGAGAAAAGTGTTGTCGCCTTGCAGGGCACTGACGACAGGACCGAGCATTGAGAGCGGACCAATGCAGTAGAGCAGAATGGCGGTGGCGAGTCCGTCTGCCAGACGGTTCCCGCTGTTATTCTTTGAGAAATGGTCAACAAGTCGTTTAAACCGGCCGTCGATGTCCAGGGCTGTCCCGATGACGCCGCCCACAGCAATCGAAATGATGAACAGGATAGGATAATTGCTTTTGGAGAAGTTCGAGATAAAGGCGTTCAGGCCGATGGCTAAGCTTGCCAGGCCTAAGCCGTTGTATAGAACTGTTTTGTATTTCTCCTTTATACCTTTATGTAATATAGCACCGACAATAGATCCGGCAATGATTGTACATGTGTTGACGATAGTTCCAAGCATATTTAGTCCGATTGGTTTGCCGTGCAAAATTAATGTTTTCATACGAATTGTGCAAATCCACGTATAAGACATATTGTCATAAAGGAATGACAATGTGGCAGGAATTGTGCTATGGTATGTTTGTTGCAATTATACTGATGTAAACAACAATGAATATAAACAATTTAAAGTATAGGAGATAAGATTATGTATAGAAATGCATGGTTACCAGAAGTGTTCAACGATTTCTTAGAGACCGCTCACATGCCAAGAGTAAGTGCTACCGCACCGGCAATCAACGTGTTGGAGTCAGTGGATGACTATAAAGTGGAACTGGCTGCACCGGGAATGCGCAAGGAAGATTTTGACGTGAACATCGACAACGATGGCAATCTGACGATAAAGATGGAGAACCAGCGCGAAATGAATCAGGAGAACAAGAAGACTCGCTACCTGCGTCGCGAATTCTCTTACACCAAGTTCAGCCAGACACTGATTCTGCCAGAGGATGTCGACAAGGCAAAGATTGCTGCCAGCGTAGCTGACGGAGTGCTCACCGTCGTACTGCCGAAGATTGTAAAGGAGGAACAGAAAGTAGCACGACAGATTACAATAGGATAGACCGCATGCCGGTAATAAAGAGTAGATTTAGGTTTTGTTATTGATTGAGTTTTGTCCCTGAATGCCTGTGCATTCAGGGATTTTTTTGTCTCTTTAGGTCGTATTAATCGGATAAGTAGGATTAGTAGATGGTGGAGAATTCAAAACAAATTTCACAATTAGTAATGACTAAATAGGTTAATCTTCTAAAAACGGACTGATTATTCAGCTAATTTAAGTATCTTTGCGGTGGTAGTAAAAAACAGGAAAATGAATGTTGATAGAGTAATAGAAATGCTTCAGAGACAGGAAGGACTGTCGAACACGTTGGGAATGGAATTTTTTTCTACCGACGACCCTGATACATGTATGGCAAAGATGAAGGTGAACGAGCGAAACCGTCAGCCTTTTGGCTTCCTGAGTGGAGGTGCCTCGCTTGCCTTGGCTGAGAACCTGACAGGTGTAGGTTCGCTGGCATTGTCACCGGGTAGGATCAGTGTGGGCATCAATGTGAGTGGCAGTCATGTCAAGGCTGTGCTCGAAGGCGACACGGTCACGGCGACAGCCCGTCTGCTTCACAAGGGGCGGAGCCTGCACCAGTGGCATGTAGAGATATGCAACAGTGCCGGAGAACTGATCTCGTCTGTCTCCGTGACCAATTATGTGATTAGTCCGAAGAAGCCATGAACAGTTTTGCTCTGTTCCGTCTCCCCTATGAACAGGTTGTGACAAGGGTCGTTCAACATGACCGGCAGCCGGTGGCAGGACAAGTCTTTTCTGATGTATATAGGCAGAAGGGATTTGTGTTCGCTCCGTTTGCGGTGTCAGACGATTGTCCGCTGTTGCTTATCTGCGCTGATGAGATCTGTAAGTGTCCCCTCGATGAACTTACAGAAGAGCTGCTCCGTTCTGAACTGGGGAGTCCTTTCCTCTGTGAAAGCTCATGGCGCAAGACGGGAGTCACGGATGAACGGAATGCCTATCATGAAGCTTTTGGGCTTTTTCATGGTGCTCTTTCCGATGGAACCTTCAACAAGCTCGTTCTTTCAAGGTGTTCCCACGTCTCCGGAAGCACCGTGAGTCCTTTCCAACTGTTCCTGCGTGCATGTCGTGACTATCCGCGTATGTTTGTAGCAATGGTATCTACACCGTTGAGCGGCACATGGCTGATGGCTTCGCCCGAACTGCTGATAGAAGGAAAGGACGATGTGTGGCATACGATGGCACTGGCAGGGACAATGCGGCTGGAAAATGAGCAGCTTGCCTTCGACAATCCCTCTCGGGAAGGGGTGCAGAATATCCGGTGGAGTCAGAAGAACATTCAGGAACAGCGGTACGTTGCCTCATACATCATGCACCAGCTGAGTGCCCACACCAGAGAAATAGAAGAGCAGGGACCTTTCACGAAACGGGCTGCCGACCTTGTGCATCTGTGCAGCGACTTCCGTTTCTCCTTCAAGGGTGACAGCGATGTTGATGAAGTGGTGCAAAGCCTTCATCCCACACCGGCGGTGTGTGGTCTGCCCAAACGGACTGCCCGTGATTTCATCCTCCTTCATGAACCGTGGAGAAGGCGTTATTATAGCGGATACTGCGGACCGCTGGCGTTAGACAGTTCCACCCATCTCTTCGTCTCGTTGCGCTGCATGGAGATTTGCCAGGAAGGATATGATCTCTACGCCGGTGGCGGACTGCTGAGAGATAGTATTGAACAGCAGGAGTGGGATGAGACGGAGGCGAAGCTACAGACAATGAGACGAATTATCAGATAAACATAAAAACCGAATGATGGTTTATTCTAATAAAGAGAATGTAAATATCCTGACCTCACTTCTTGTTGCACATGGGGTGAGCTTTGCCGTGGTGTGTCCGGGTAGCAGGAATGCTCCCATTGTCCACAATCTTGTGACTTGTCCTGACATCGATTGCTTCAGTGTCACCGATGAACGGTCTGCGGGCTTCTATGCCCTTGGGATGGTACAGGCCACGCTGTCGCCGGTGGCTGTCTGTGTCACCAGTGGAACGGCATTGCTCAATCTCTTGCCAGCCGTGGCTGAGGCTTACTATCAGCATGTGCCGTTGGTGGTGATCTCAGCAGACCGCCCGCCACAGTGGATCGACCAGCTCGACGGACAGACCTTGCCGCAACAAGACGCATTGGGAAGGTTCGTGAGAAAAGCGGTGTCGCTGCCCGAGCCGCACAATGAAGAGGAGCACTGGTTCTGCAATCGTCTGGTGAACGAGGCTTTGTTGGCTGCACGTCAGTGCGGTGACGGTCCCGTACACATCAATGTCCCGTTGACCGAACCGCTATATGAGTTCACGGTAGACAGCCTTCCCGATGAACGGATGATTACGTATGCTGCTCCCTGTGTTGACAAGCGGCTCATGACAGAGTGTGCCGGTATGTTCTGGAAGGCATCGAGACCGATGGTCGTAGTGGGACAGTCTTCTAAAGAGAAGCTTATCGCCGATGACTTCGCGGAAATATCGGGATTTGCCGTTGTGCTCAACGAGGCACTGAGCATCGGTTGTGGTGCCTGTCACTTTGATGAACTGCTGTGTCAGGAGCAGCTGCCCGACGACCTCGTTCCCGATTTCTTGCTGTATGTCGGAGACACGCTGGTGAGCCGGCGCATGAAGCAGTTCCTCCGCAAACTGCCCAAGGATGTTCCCGTGTGGGCGATTAGCGAGGACGGTGCGGTACACGATACGTTTAAGTCGCTTTGTGGAGTCATCGAGGGACATCCTGCTGACGCGATTGCCAGTTTGGGAGACCTCGCTCCGATGAAGAGAAGGAGAGGCACTTCGCCCTTTTTCGACCGATGGGATGAGCTCCTTGCCGAGACAGACGAGAAGATTGAAGACTTTACCCCCGGCTATTCACAGATGGCGGCGGTGAAATGTCTTGAGGAAATGCTGGACGACGATGATGACTTTGTCACTCATTATGCCAATAGCATGTCGGTGAGGCTTGCGAACATCTATGCCTGTCATTATGTGTTCTGCAATCGCGGTGTCAATGGCATTGAGGGTTCGCTTTCGACGGCAGCCGGTTTCTCTTTGGAAACTGACCAGACAGTATATTGTGTTCTCGGCGACTTGAGTTTCTTCTACGATTCCAATGCATTATGGAACGAAGAACTACGAGGCAACCTTCGCATCCTGCTGCTCAACAATGGCGGAGGTGGAATCTTCGAGAAGTTTGAGGGATTGCAAGGGAGTCCTGCCCGTGAGCGATTCGTCATGGCGAAGCATCATGCTTCAGCGGAGGGCATCTGCCAAAGTTATCATGTAGCGTATCGTGCCGCCCACAACATGGATGAACTGGAAGAGGGTATCAATTGGCTCCAGCAAGAGCAAGGCGAGAGGCCGATGCTATTGGAAGTGTTCACCGACTCGGCAAATGATGCCAAGATCATGAAAGCGTATTACGATAGATTTAGAAGGTAAATAATGAGAGGAGAGTTATGGGAAAACTGTTTGGTCGTTATTCTTGGAAAGAGCTGAAAGATTTGTTTGTGGCAGGATGTCGTAGGTTTCCTGTTGTTTTGCTATTTCTCTTGATAGCCACCATCGACGCCATCGTGCTCAACCACGACCACGGAAATATTTCTCCGCGTACGGAATTTCTCATGATGTTCTATCCGCTCACGGCAGCATTGCTCTCACTGGCGTTACGATTGTGGAGCGAGGAAGTGAGTAAGAACTTGTTGAGCATCATAGTTCAAGTGATAACTCATTTGCTGTTGTTGGTCGGTTGTTTATGGCTCACTTCTTCATGGCCGATAGACACCATACAGGGAACAGCCTTAGTAGCTATTGTAATAGTTCTGGTGCTGGCTGTGTTCATGATTTCCTTTTTCAGAAGCAAGAACGACTTAACGCTATGGAACTTCACGTTTCGCTTGTTACAAGGAATAGCCATTGCCTTTGTAGTGGGAATCGTGCTCACTGCAGGATTGACCCTGTTGATAGAATCGTTCAGACAACTCTTTGGATGGAACATTGACTGGCATATCCGTTCTGACGTTTATATCATTTGCGGTTTGTTGATAGCGCCAGTGGTATTCCTGCAATTCATTCCAAACAATGAAGAGAAACACAACGAGAGTGCAAGTGGATTGCCTAAAGTGCTTCAAGGCGTGGTACACTACCTGTTTGTTCCGTTGTTATTCGCCTATATCCTCACACTTTACGCATACGCCTGTAAGATAGTGTTCACATGGACATTGCCTTGCGGATGGGTTTCGTGGTTAGTATCGACGATGATGATGGGTATGGTGGGCATACTGATATTGATTTATCCATCCCAATTTCAAGCAGAGAAACGATTTGATCATCTGCTCAGACGTTGGTTGCCCATCGTGGCATTACCCCTGTTGTTGCTGATGACCATTGGGATTTATCGTCGCGTGAGTGATTACGGTATTACGGTGATGCGTCTCTATCTCATTACGTTCAATTTGTGGTGCTATTTTGTCTGTTTCTTCCTGATTTGGAAGAAAGGAAGGATATTGTGGTGGATTCCCGCCTCATTCGGCATTATCCTTTTCCTGACATCGGTTGGTCCACAGAGCTTTGCCAACATGACGTTGTACAAATTTAAAGGTGATTTGAAAACCTTTTTGACAAAGAACAAAGTCAATAATCTCTCATTGCCTGTTACCAACGATGACATGAACGCATGGATCAACCAGCAAGACTCGACCACCCAACGACAAGTGAGGGACAAGCTTTATTATTTGGGAGCCACGTATGACATTGCTCGTCTAAGCAACCTATTAGACACAGCCTCTTTCAAACACGTGAGCTTCTATACTTACAATCGTCAACAAGAGTTCAGTGAGTCATTAACTGGCTATAATTTATTGGACGTTCACGTCATTGACATTCCCGATGGATGTACAAGGATGCGGAACTTCAACGAAAGCTGCAAAGTCCTTTCTGAAAAGGGTGACACCATCATCGTGGAAAGCAAGACAAAAGAAGGGAAGTCATGGAAGTTTACGCTTACCAAGAGACGAATGAGAGACATCAACCATTCAAAGAGCACTCCGTTATGGTTAGTGGAAAGTGATGATGCCTATTTGTATATCAACTCATTTTATTATTATGGTCCTTATCCGGCAACAATGGATATAAGTGGAATCTTATTGGAAAAACAAAACAAGACATATCATGAAGACGAGAGAATGGAAAAAGATTGAGGGATTTGACTTCAAGGAAATCCTTTTTGAGGAGTACAACCACATTGCGAAAATCACCATCAACCGTGAGCGTTACCGCAATGCATTTACACCGCTGACCACCTGGGAGATGTCGCAGGCTTTCAGCTATTGCCGCGAGTGTCTCGACATCCGTGTGGTGTTGCTCACAGGTGCTGGCGACAAGGCTTTCTGCTCAGGTGGTGACATGCACGTGAAAGGGCGTGGTGGCTATGTCGATGGCGAGGGAGTGCCTCGTCTGAGTGTACTCGATGTGCAGATGCAGATTCGTCGGCTCCCGAAGCCTGTCATTGCAATGGTCAACGGCTATGCCATCGGGGGCGGTCATGTGCTGCATGTCGTCTGCGACCTCACCATCTGTTCGGAGAATGCCATCTTCGGACAGACAGGTCCGAAGGTAGGATCCTTCGATGCCGGCTTCGGTTCGAGCTATCTCGCCCGTATCGTAGGACAGAAGAAGGCTCGTGAGATATGGTTCCTCTGCCGCCAGTATAGTGCCGCGGAGGCATTGCAGATGGGACTTGTTAATAAGGTGGTACCTTTAGAGCAGCTTGAAGACGAATGTGTTGAATGGGCAGAGACCATGATGGAACGTTCACCGCTGGCTCTTCGCATGATCAAGGCGGGACTGAATGCCGAGCTTGACGGTCAGGCGGGAATCCAGGAGTTGGCTGGCGACGCCACAATGCTCTACTATTTCCTCGATGAGGCTCAAGAGGGAGGTCGCGCCTTCCTCGAAAAGCGAAAGCCCGACTTCGACAAGTATCCGAAGTTGCCGTGAAGATAGAATTTCATGTATGAAGGAGGAATTTAATGTATGATGGATGAAGGAGGAATTAGGAAGTAGTCGCCGAAGGCGAGGAAGATGTTTTGAAGTGTGATGTATTTGAATATCAAATAGGGACAATAGCCTGATAGCGAAAAACATTACTCACAAAGCAATGTCCTCTGTCTCCCTCTTATGTCCTCTATTTTCCTCTGTCTTCCTCTAATTTCCTCTTCCATCTTCTCCCATCCTAAACAAAGAAACAATGCTTAAAATAAACATTTCAGATCGGCTGCTGCACTTCAAGCAGCCCGCAGGAACTTCTCGAGGAGTCTATACTGAGCGGAGAATATGGCTGGTGGAAGTGACGGATAATGGTAGGAAAGGAGTGGGGGAGTGTGCCCCCCTTCCGCAACTCAGCTGTGATGATGTCCCCGACTATGGGGAGCGTCTTCGAGCATTCTGCCGTGAGGTGGAGCAGACGGGCAGCATTCCCTACGAGGCGCTTCGCCCTTATCCTTCCATGCTCTTCGGTCTTGAGACGGCTTTTGCCGACATGAACAACGCCTTCCCTTTCCGACAGGCTGACGGGAGTGACACCCCTTTCTCACGAGGGGAGGAAGGAATACCCATCAACGGACTCATCTGGATGGGGACGTTTGAGGAGATGTACCGTCGTATTGAAGAGAAACTGCAGGCTGGCTTCCATTGTGTGAAACTGAAGATTGGGGCTATCGACTGGGACAGGGAGATTGCCCTGATACAACATATACGCAGACATTTCACGAAAGAACAGATAGAACTGCGTGTCGATGCCAATGGTGGGTTCACAATAGAGAATGCAATGGACAGGCTTGAACAGCTGGCGAAATATGACATCCATTCGATAGAACAGCCCATTCCACCGTCGAGAACCGGCTTCCACGAGAGGAAGAACAATGAGGGAAGATGGGTGGCAATGGCTCGTCTCTGTCGTGAAACGCCCTTGCCGATTGCCCTCGATGAAGAACTCATCGGAGTGAACGGTGTGGATGAAAAAGTCATGCTCCTTGACACCATCCGGCCGCAGTACATTATTCTGAAGCCGTCGTTGCATGGTGGTATCAGAGGGAGTGAGGAATGGATACGACTGGCACGTGAGCGAGGCATCGGCTCATGGATCACCTCCGCTCTTGAAAGCAATATAGGGCTGAGTGCCATCGCCCATTTTGCTGCTGCCGTGTACGGTCCCCACGTCTCCATGCCTCAAGGACTGGGTACCGGTCAGCTTTTCACCGACAATATCCCGATGCCTCTGGAAATTCGCGGTGAAAAGCTATGGATGAAAAAGATCTACTGAGACGGCAATGCGGTCACCGCTTAGTAACCGTAGTGCCCCCGTCTTTACTTTGCTTCCCCTTCTCCGTAGATGAAACCTTGGAGGGCTCCGGTGTAATCGAAGATTTCTTCGGGGCGGAAGAAACGTGCCAGTTCGATAGCGGCATTGGCAGTGGAGTCGCTCGCATGAACGATGTTCTGCTGGTTGCTCATTGAATAGTCGCCGCGGATGGTGCCGGGAGCAGCCTCACGACCGTTGGTGGAACCCGTCATGGTGCGCACCACCTGTACGGCATCTACGCCAGAGATAGCGAGAGCGACGATGGGCGATGCCATCATCGAGGCAGCGAGTGACGGGAAGAAAGGACGGTCGGCAAGGTGAGCATAGTGTTCGCGCAGGATGGGCTCGTCGAGCTGCATCATCTTCAGACCGGCGATATGCAGGCCGCGACGTTCAAAACGATGAATGATTTCTCCGATCAGCAGACGCTGAACGCAACTGGGTTTTAAGAGAACGAGTGTTGTTTCCATATTGTCTGAATTATCTTGATTAATAATAAAATGATGTCATGTTTTCATGTCTTCTGTCTGCTATTTTGCAAAGATAGCAAAAATGTTTGTAATCCTGCTGATTCCACCCAATTTTTTTGTAATTTCCTGTCAAAGATATTGACAAAAACTTGTCGGGGAAAAGTGATGAAAGAGAAGTTAAATTGTGTAAAAGTTGATTCTTCACTCTTCATTCTTCATTCTTCATTTTGCGAGAACTTAGCTCTCGCGCCGCGAAAGCTTAGCTTTGACCGCGCCAAAGACCATGTTTCATCGCACCAAACATCACCTTTCACACGACGAAACATAACCTTTGGCGCAGCGAAACCTTACCTTTGGCAAATTCGTATTTTGTAAACCGCCCGTTTACAGTTTAAAATCCGTGTAACCATCTGGCAACCAACATGTTACGAAAAACATCAAAAATCGACGTTTTTTCGACCGAGTGACCCTTTCGTGACCGACACCCCCCATTTTTTGGGCTCAAAATTCGAATATTATTTGACAAAAGTCGGGGATGCGCCAGTTAATATGATGCATTAAATGAAACAAGGAAACTTTCATCTTCATTCCTTTCTTGAAAAATCAGCAGATTCGTTATTTTTTTGTACTTTTGCAGCTGATGATGACCCTTGAGAAGTTTTTGGAAGAATGGCATGATGGCAACGACCGTATACAGGTGCATACCAGCGGATCGACGGGAACTCCTAAGCTGATGTGGGTGGAGAAGAGCCGCATGGTGGCTTCTGCCCGCATGACGTGCGATTTTCTTGGTCTGCACCCGGGCGACACGGCTCTGCTCTGCATGCCGCTCGACTATATTGCAGGTAAGATGATGGTGGTGCGATCCTTGCACCGCCAATTGCAGCTTACCGCTATTGAGCCGAGCGGACATCCGCTTGCCCATACAGACATTCCCTTTACGTTCGCCGCCATGGTACCCTTACAAGTATGGAATTCCCTACAAATGGATGAGGAGCGCGAGAAGTTACGGCAGATACGCCATCTGATTATCGGCGGCGGGGCGATTGACGATTCACTCGCCGAGGAACTGAAAGACTTCCCCAATGCCGTGTGGAGCACCTACGGGATGACAGAGACCCTTTCGCATATCGCCTTGAGACGGCTCAACGGACCGGAACGCAGCGACTGGTACACTCCTTTTGAGGGTGTTGATGTGTCGCTCAGTGCCGACGGCTGTCTGGTTGTCGATGCCCCGGCAGTCTGTCCCGAACGCCTTGTGACCAACGATCTGGGTGTCATCTCCTCGATTCCGACTCCTGCAGGTCAGAGACCTTGTTTCCGCATCATTGGACGGCGCGACAATGTCATCTGTACGGGTGGCGTGAAGATTCAGATAGAGGAAGTGGAGCGGAAGCTGCGCTCTCATCTCTCCATACCCTTTATGATTTCCCGCCGGAAGGATGAGAAGTTCGGTGAGATTGTCGTCATGCTGACGGAGTCGCCGGACATAAAAAAATGCAAGACACTCTGTGAGAGTCTCTTGCAGAAATATGAACGTCCCCGCCTATATATTACCGTTGACAAGCTGCCGCTTACCGAAACAGGAAAGCCGGCACGGGCAGCTGCCGAAGCATTGATAGCCAGTAAGGACGTCTGAATGAATCAGCGGATGGCCTTGACACCGTGCGCGGTGGGGCGTGTGCGACGGATGGTTCCGTCGGCATTGAACTCCATTTTGTCAATGCACACTTCGCGGTGGATGCCCGGTGCCTTCGACTTATCGATATAATTCTTGTTGATGCGATGGTAGACGAAGTACCATTCGTCTCGTCCCGGAATCTGGAGAACGCTGTTGTGTGCCGTCCCATAGATCTCATTCTCTGGATCCTGAATGAGGATAACCGGCTCATCCGCCACCTTGATTGGTCCGAGTGGAGACGTTGATGTGCCGTAGGCAACATGATAGTTGGCTGCCCCGGTATCGTCAACCGACCAGAGGAAATAATACGTGCCGTTCCGTTTGAAGACGTAGGGAGCCTCGCGATAGGCATAGTCTTCCAAGGTTCCTCCGCGTGGAGTCATCAGTGTCACGGTGGCTTCGTTGATGCTCGTCATGTCATCGTTCAGCTCAGCACCTGCCATATAGCCGTTGCCCCAGTAGAGATAGCTCTTCCCCGTGTCGGGATCGGTGAAGACATCGACGTCTATCTGTTGTCCGTGCCGCTGACCTTCCGGCCTTTTATCGACAATAGGATGCCCCAGATCCTTGAACGGACCTGTCGGTGTGTCAGCCACCGCCACACCTATCGCCTTCCCATGTCCGGTCTCCCCGCTATAATAGAAGAAATACCGGTACTTCCCATCAACCATCTTCTCCTCGATGGCAGGGGCCCATGCGTTGCCGCTTGCCCACTTCGTGTCGCGCGGCAGGTTGAGGTTGATGCCTTCGTACTTCCAGTGAACCAGGTCGGCACTGGAGAAACAAGTGAAATACCATCCTCCCCATCCCGGCGTTCCGTCGGTGGTGGAGTAGATATAATAACGGTCTGTCAGATGAGAATACATCACTTCCGGGTCGGCATGGTATCCCATGAGGATGGGATTGCCGCTGTAAGGCTGTGCCAGTGTGCCCATGCAGGACAGCATGAACACGGTGAGGGCGAAGACGATTCTTTTCATATATACTGTTGTTGATGATGATACAATTCTTCAGGACGGTGGGGCGGCAGGGGCAGGGCGCATCGTCCTATCCCTCGCGGAAGAAGTCGAGCGCCTCCTTGATTTCCTCCTCCTCGGCATTCCTGTTGATGAGGATGTCGCCGATACCTCCCAACAACGTGAAGTTGATGACTCCGGCATCGTTCTTCTTGTCGTGCCCCATCAGCTCGATCAGTTCGTCGTAGTCGTCACAGGTGATGTCCATCTTCCCGTAATGCTCCTTGATGAAGGCCACGGTCTGGTGCATCTTTTCCGTGGGGAATCCAGTCTTGATGCAACTCAGGTAGAGTTCGCAGACGATACCGTACGCCACGGCATATCCATGAAGGACCGGTTTGCCGCGAAGAAGCGCCAAAGACTCGAAGGCATGTCCGAAGGTGTGTCCGAAGTTCAGCGCCTTCCGGATGCCCTTTTCCCTCGGGTCGTTCTCCACGATGTGCTCCTTCACCCTGACGGAAGCGGCGAGCATCTTCTGGATTTGCTGCAACTGGGGCGACTCAGGAGTCAGACCGGTGAAGCTGATCAGTTCAGCCCATGTCTGTTCATTGCTGATTAGTCCGTGCTTAAGCATTTCTGCATAGCCGGAAAGGATATTCTCTTTGCTGAGCGTCTGGAGGAAACGAGTGTTCAGGATGACAAACCGGCTGTCGTTGAAGACACCGATTTCGTTTTTCAGTCCTTCGAAGTTGAAGCCCGTCTTTCCCCCTACACTTGCGTCGACCATTGCCAGAAGGGTGGTCGGGATGTTGATGAAGTTGATGCCCCTCTTGAAGGTGGAAGCGGCAAAGCCGCCCAGGTCGGTCACCATGCCTCCTCCCAGATTGATGAGGAGCGAATGACGGGTAGCCCCGCCCTCGAGGAGAGCCTTCCATACTGTTACCACTGAGTCGAGATTCTTGTGAACATCGGAGGCACCGATGGTAATAACACTGGCAGACTTCAGGCAGAAAAAGTCCTTGATAACCGGCCAGCATAATCTTTCTGTAGTTTCGTCAGTCAGCACGAAAATCTTGTCGTGCTCACACTCTGCAACAGACATTGCGATGTCTAGTTGAAGGTTTTGTGAAATAATAATTCTCTGCTCCATAATACATAACATAATAACTACCGCGTGCAAAGATAAGGTAAAAAAAGGAAATTAAGGAATTTTTTCATGCCGAATGTCTACAATGTGATAAAAAAAGACTAATTTTGCAGACCAATCGGAATGAAAGTATGGCAAGCAGACTTAATATGATATGGAATTTCATCGGTCACTATAAGTATCTTATCGTGATCGTTGTGGGTGTTGCGCTTGTGGGAGTGTTAGATGAGAACAGCTTTGTCAAGCGTGTACAGTATGAACTTCAGATCAGCGACCTCAAGACCGAGATTCAGAAGTACGACGAACGGAACATGGAAGATTCCCGCCGGCTGAAGGAGCTCAGTCGAAATCATAAGGCGGTTGAGCGCATCGCCCGTGAGCAGTATTTCATGAAGACTGACGATGAAGACATCTTTGTATTGAGCGAAGACTTGCCCGAAGTTCCTAAAACAGAAGAAAATGAGACAACAGAGTAAGCTGCAGACCATTCTCCTCCTTGTCGGCGGTGCCCTCATGGTGATAGGAGCGGGCTGCTTTGTCTTCATGTGGCAGCAGAAAATCATGTGCTGGGTGTTTCTTGTCGGTGCGATACTCTTTGCCACCTGCCAGTCCATGCAGATGTATGAAGGCCGTAGCTTCGTGATTCGCCGCCTCAAACGCATCCAATGTGTTTCCGACTTGTTTTTTGTCCTTTCAGGAATCCTGATGGTCGATACCGTCTATCATTTCCTTCTTCCTTTGTTCAGGCAGGGAGAGAATGACGGCTACTATAATTATATGACATACGTCTATAATAAATGGGTCGTCCTTCTGCTGATAGCAGCTATTCTGGAAGTATATACTACACACCGTATCTCCTCGGAGCTGGACAAGGAACAAAATGTTGAAAAACGCTAAAAGGTAGCCTATTTAAATTAAATAGCATAAAAAATTTTCTTTACTTCAATAATAGATGTTACCTTTGGCCTATTGATTTGATAACGGAACAAGAACATCGTTTATGAATAAAGCTTTATACGCACTTATTTCTCTATTGGCTTTTACCTCGTGTCTGAACAACTATAATGTTCAGGGAACTTCAAATTTGTCAAGTCTCGACGGTCACATGCTTTATCTTAAAGTGATGAAAAACAACCGTTTCAAGAACGTAGACTCCTGCGAAGTGGTTCATGGACAGTTTCATTTCTCCGGTAATGCCGATTCAGTGCGTATGGCAAATATCTTCATGGACGATGAGAGCGTGATGCCGCTGGTGCTCGAGCGCGGTGACATCACAGTGCGTATCGACAACACAGAGATGAATGTGTCGGGAACGCCGCTTAACGAACTGCTCTTCAAGTTCCTCAATCAGTACAATCAGTTGAAAGGCCGCCAGTCAGAACTGGTACATCGTCACGACCAGGCCATCATGGACGGAAAGGACATGGTGGCTGTAACCAGTGAGCTGAATGCGGAAGCCATGAAGATATCACAGGAGGAAGACAGTCTGGTGACATCTTTCGTGACAGAGAATTTTGACAATGTTCTGGGGCCGGGAGTGTTCTTCATGGTGACGAACACGACCATGTATCCTCAACTTACCCCCTGGATAGAGGATATCATGAGCAAGGCTACAGACCATTTCAAGAACGACCCATACGTTAAAGACTATTATGAAAAGGCACAGGAGAATCAAGCCATCATGAATGGAATGAAGGAGATGCCGAAACAATAAACAGTTGGTATGACAACATTGATTGAAGGAGGAAGGATTGTCAATGACGGGCAAGTATTCGAAGGCTCAGTCATGATAAAGGATGATGTCTTCGCCTCAATCGCAGAAGGTAAGGATGTTCCCTGTGGCAACTATGACAAAAGGATAGATGCTACGGGGTGTTTCATTTTACCGGGGATTATTGATACACACGTGCACTTCCGTGAGCCCGGTCTTACTGAGAAGGCCGACATGGAGAGTGAGAGCAGGGCTGCTGCGTGGGGAGGAGTGACTTCCTTTTTCGACATGCCGAATACCGTTCCGCAGACCACTACTCTTGAGGCTCTGGAAGAAAAGTTCGCCATAGCCAGCAGGCACAGCCACGTCAATTACAGCTTCTTCTATGGAGCCACAAACGACAATGCCGCCGACTTCCTTGCTCTGGATGTTCACCGCATCCCGGGCATCAAGCTTTTTATGGGGTCGAGCACCGGCAACATGCTGGTAGATAAATACGCCTCGTTGCTGTCGGTGTTCAAGACAGCAGCACAGGCTGGGTTGCCCGTGATGGCACATTGTGAGGATACAGATGTCATCAACCGCAACATGACTGAGATGAAAAAGGTGTATGGTGACGACCCCGACGTGCTGCTGCATCCGCTTATCAGGAGTGCCGAAGCCTGTTATGAGTCATCTGCCCTTGCCGTACAGCTTGCCCGAACCTTTGGGACGAAGCTGCATGTGGCACATCTGAGTACAGCGAAGGAACTGTCGCTCCCTTTCACCGGTCTGACGGACAGCGGACAGCCATCAATTACTGCTGAGGCAGTGGTGGCTCACCTGTTCTTTACCAGTGAAGACTATATGACAAAGAGAGCACTCATCAAGTGCAATCCGGCGATAAAGACGGCAGACGACCGTCAGGCCTTGCGTGAGGCGCTTGTCGACGGGCGGATTGCAACCGTTTCAACCGACCATGCCCCTCACCTCTTGGCACAGAAGCAGGGAGGTTGTGTGCGTGCGATGTCGGGAATGCCGATGATACAGTTCTCCCTGCCCACGATGCTGGAGCTGGTGGATGAAGGCGTCTTGTCGATTGAACGGATGGTGGAACTGATGTGTCATCATCCCGCCCGACTGTTTGAGGTAAGAGACCGCGGCTATATCCGTGAAGGAGCAAAGGCCGACTTGGTGATAGTCCGTCCCCAGACATCCTGGACCGTGACAAAAGACGTCATTCAAAGCAAATGCAAATGGAGTCCGATGGAGGGACACACCTATCATTGGCAGGTGGAAAAGACATTCTGTAACGGCCACCTTATTTATAATAAAGGTGAGTTTGATGATAGTAGCAGGGGAGAGGAGATAAGTTTCAGATGATACTGACGTATGAGATAAGTGAAGTCTCGCCATATATAAACTGGCTGTATTTCTTTCATGCCTGGCAACTTTCAGGGAAGCCAGATGAAGTGAAGCAGCAGTTAAAGACAGAGGCAGAGGAGCAGCTCCGCGCTCTCGAAGGTCACTATCGAACGCATGTGGTATTTGAAATATTAGATGCTAACGGCGATGGCGACGACTTACTGGCTGGCGGTGTGCGGATACCGATGCTTCGTCAGCAGCATGCCACGTCGGAAGGAGAATATAATTTGTGTCTGGCAGATTTTGTCCAGCCGTTGTCTTCGGGCATTACCGATAAGGTAGGTGTCTTTGCTGCGACGGTGGATAGTAGTCTGGAGCACGATTTCAAGAAAGATGCTTACCAGCAGATGCTGGTACAGACCTTAGCCGATCGTCTGGCTGAGGCTACCGTGGAACGGATGCACGAGGAAGTGCGGAAGAAGTGGTGGGGGTACGCACCCGATGAGCACCTGACAATGGAACAGCTTCATCAGGAAGCTTTTCAGGGTATTCGTCCGGCTGTTGGCTATCCGTCGCTTCCAGACACGAGCGTTAATTTCATCCTTTCAGACATATTGGGGATGAAGGAGATAGGCATCACGCTTACCCAGAGCGGTATGATGAGGCCTCATGCCAGTGTTTCTGGTTTTATGTTTGCCCACCCCAAGGCACGTTATTTTGATATAGGAATAGTAGGGGAAGACCAGTTGCGCGATTATGCCAGTCGCCGTGGGATCCCAGTAGAATTAATGAGGAGGTTTATCAAATGATAGCAAGAGTATTCATATTGTTGATAGTGCTTATACTATTGCCGGAATGGTATATCTACATGCGTTATTTCTCCCGTCGTTGTAAGAACGACAAGGTGAGGAAATGGCTATGCTGGCTACCTTCCATCTTAATGGTTCTCTACACCATTATCTTGTCTCTGGAGCGCGACTTTGCCCCCGAGGACATGAGCCGGCTGAATATCTATCTGTTCCTGCTTGGTATCTGGATTATCCCAAAGGCAGTGTATTCGCTGTGTGCTGTCATCGGTCGCATCTGTGCTCTGCTGCGTCATTCCAAGAAGAACTGGGGTAATCTTATCGGACTTGTCCTCGCCTTGTATGTCATCTTCGTCGTGTTGTATGGCAGTACGATAGGTCTCCGCCGTCTGGAAGTAAAGCGTGTGGACCTTTCTTTCAAGGATCTGCCCGCCTCGTTCGAAGGCTACCGTATGGTATTGTTCTCTGATGCTCATGTCGGTTCAATGACGGGCTCATTGAAGAAGATACTGGAGCGCGACATTGATTCCATCAATGCCCAGCAGCCAGACATCATCCTGTTTGCAGGTGACTTGCAGAACATGCAGCCTTCTGAGCTCTATCCTGTGCAGGATATTCTGATGAAGCTGAAGGCAAAAGACGGTATTTATTCGGTTCTGGGCAACCATGACTACAGCGACTATATCAATGCCGACCCTGCCATTGAATCAGCCAATGAGCGGGAGCTTGTCAATCGTCAGACACGGTTTGGCTGGACGGTGCTCCGCAACGAGCGTCAGGTAATCCGACGCGGCAAGGACGACCTCGTGATTGCCGGTGAGGAGAGCGGAGGACTGAAAAGGGATACAATACTGTACGATAAGAAGAAGACGATGGAAGGTGTCAAGAAGAATTCTTTCGTCATCATGATGCAGCACGATCCCACAGTATGGAGAAAAGACATCCTGCCCGACTCCATCCCACTAACGGTGAGCGGACATACACATGGCGGTCAGTACTCCTTCTTTGGAGTCCGTCCCACCGAATACACATACACCGAAGACTGTGGATTGTACCAGGAAGGAAACAGCTACCTTTATGTCACCAAGGGCATCGGTGCACTGATTCCTTTCCGTTTTGCCGTGTCTCCAGAAATCGTTGTAATCACATTGCATAGAAAGTAGAAAGAATGAAATACCTGTACCGGATTTATCAGTTGTTCATAGCAGCACCCGTCATCCTTGTTGCCACCATCATTACTGCAGTGACCGTCACCATTGGCTGTATGTTAGGCAATGGTCACTTCTGGGGGTATTATCCCGGGAGATGGTGGGGATGGGTAATCATCCGTGTACTGCTCTTGCCTGTGAAGGTGGAAGGACGTGAGAATCTTCAGTCAGGCCAGTCATACGTCTTTGTGAGCAACCACCAGGGAGCCTTTGACATCTTTCTCATCTATGGTTTCCTGCAAAGGAACTTCAAATGGATGATGAAGCGGCAGATCCGTAATATCCCCCTGGTGGGATTAGCCTGCGAAGCCTCCCATCAGATATTTGTCGATAAGCGGGGTCCCAGCAAGATTAAGGAGACCTATACGAAGGCACGTGCCACATTGAAGGACGGGATGTCGCTTGTCGTCTTCCCGGAAGGCTCGCGTTCGTTTACGGGACACATGGGCGTGTTCCGCCGTGGAGCTTTCATGCTCGCCGATGAACTTCAGCTACCCGTAGCCCCGCTGACCATCAACGGTTCGTTTAATGTGATGCCGCGCATGCGTGACATGCATTTCGTCAACTGGCATCCGCTGACGCTTACCATCCATAAGCCGATTGCGCCAGTTGGGCAGGGAGCGGACAACATCAAGCATCTTGAGCAAGAGAGTTATCAGGTCGTTATGAGCGGTCTGGTGCCGGAATATCAGGGATATGTGGAGAATCCCGATCAGTAAGAAACATCATTAATAATTAGATACGAAAATGACAATGAGAGAAAACATTGGTGAATCTGTTAGACGCATAGGTAGGGGAATGCTTGGGAAAAGGTTTCTCTATACTACTATTGCAGTCGAAGTGTTGCTGTTGGTCGCAATTTTGTATTTCTCCTGTTCAGGTGAAAAGAAGTTCGGGTCATCAGACACATTGACAACCTATGAGGTGTTTGACAGTCTGACAACTATTCTTCCGAAAGGTTCGGAGGTGATCGCCCGCTTTCCTGACAAGGAGCGCCATTGCATGTATTATCAGAACAGTGGCTTGCTGTATTATTTTGACGGAAAGCAGAAGAACCTTGAAGAAGTCACTATCAGTGGAATTCCAAACGGTAACGTCGTCAGTGCCCGTCTGGATGCTGAAGAGAAATATATCATGATAGTGGTGAAAGTCGGTAATCTGAATAAGTTGTTCCGCCTGAACACTTACAACCGTAATGTCGTCGATATGGATAAGACCGTCGAGATTGAGAAGGAAGAGGCGAAAGACGAAGAAGAAAAGAAGCCGACGAAGACCAGAAAGAGAGAGACTACTTCTGAGGAACAGCCCGTAGCAGAACCCAAGCCGGCACCGGAGCGCGAGGGCGTGCTACAGGATGTCATGGAAGAGCTTCCTGCTCCTTCACACGAATCAAACGGTGAATAAAGAACCATTCCCATGAATCAGTCTGATAGTATCGTAATCATTCCTACTTATAATGAGAAGGAGAATATGGAGAAGATCATTCGTGCCGTATTCTCCCTTCCAAAGTGTTTCCATATTCTTGTGATAGACGACGGTTCGCCCGACGGTACCGCAGGAATCGTACACCGGCTTATCGATGAAGAGTTTGCCGACCGTCTCTTTATCATCGAGCGAAGTGGAAAGCTAGGGTTAGGAACAGCCTATATTACAGGTTTCAAGTGGGCATTGGACCATCAGTATGACTATATCTTTGAGATGGATGCCGACTTCTCCCATGACCCCAACGACCTGCCTCGTCTCTATGATGCCTGTGCCGTAGAAGGATATGATCTTGCCATCGGGTCGCGCTATGTCAGTGGCGTGAATGTGGTGAACTGGCCTATCGGAAGGGTACTGATGAGTTATTTCGCATCCAAGTATGTACGTTTCGTCACAGGCTTCAAGGTGCATGATACGACAGCAGGCTTCAAGTGTTATCGCCGCAGGGTACTTGCCACGATAGAGCTTGACAAGATTCGTTTCAAGGGATATGGATTCCAGATTGAAATGAAATACACGGCATATAAGATAGGCTTCAATATTAAGGAGGTTCCCGTGATCTTCATCAACCGCCGTGAGGGAGTCTCGAAGATGAGTGGAGGTATTTTCGGAGAAGCATTCTTTGGCGTCATGCGGCTGCGTTTGGACGGCTGGTTCCGTAAATATCCACCTTTGCCTAAGAGTTAACAGTGGATTTAAAAGACTTATTACCATATTATAGTGGCCTGAAGCAGGCTAAGGCATTAAGAGAGGCACTGAAGAACAAGTCGGTCAGGACTTTTTTCCTGAAAGGGCTGACGGGTTCTTCAGCGCCTGTTTTCTTTTCTTCGCTCGCCGATTCCGTGACTGTTCCCTTTGCCTTCATCCTTCAGGATGCCGATGATGCCGGCTATTTCTATAACGACCTGAAACAGATACTCGGACAGGAGCAGGTGTTGTTTTTCCCTTCCTCCTATCGCCGTTCTGTGAAATACGGTCAGCGTGATGCTGCCAATGAGGTGCTGCGCACGGAAGTTCTGGCAAGACTATCGGAAGCGGAGGAGCAGTCGCCCCTTTTCATCGTGTCCTATCCTGAGGCAGTAGCGGAACTTGTCGTTTCAAAGAAGAATCTTGATGAAAGGATTCTGAAACTGAGTGTGGGGCAGACAGCCGACATCACGGAGACGACGCGCCGGTTGCGGGATTTCTCGTTCACAGAAGTCGATTACGTCTATGAGCCGGGTCAGTATGCCGTTCGTGGAAGTATTTTAGATGTCTATTCCTTCTCCTGTGAACTGCCTTTCCGTATCGACTTCTTTGGAGATGAGATAGATACCATCCGCACGTTCGAGGTGCAGGACCAGTTGTCGAAGGAACAGCGCAAGACGGTGGAGATTGTACCCGAACTGGCGAAGCTGGCAACAGAGAAAGTGCCGTTCCTCGGCTTTCTCCCTGCCGACAGTATATTAGTCGTCAGCGACTTCCTTTATGTCCATGAGGTCATCGGGAGAATCTATGAAGAAGGCTTCTCGACTCAGGCACTGGAGGAACGCCTCAGTAGTGCCACCGAGATGGACCGTCAGCAGATTATGCGTGACATGCAGCGTGAAGCACAGTTGTGCACTGCTTCCCGTTTCATCGAGGATGCTGCCGGGTTCCGCCGCATAGAGATTGGGCAGAATCCGACGGGTACACCCCAGGCGACCATACAGTTCGACATTACCCCTCAGCCGTTGTTCCACAAGAATATCGAGTTGCTGAAACAGACACTCGAAGACTATGTGCTGAAAGGCTACAAGCTCTTCATCCTTGCTGACAGCGCCAAGCAGCAGCAGCGTCTGCGTGAGATCGTGGAGGATAAGATTCCTTTTACAGACGTGAGCCATACGTTGCATGCCGGATTCACCGACAACGAGCAGAGAGTCTGCTTCTTCACCGATCATCAGATATTCGACCGCTTCCATAAGTACAGCCTGAGAAGTGATACTGCCCGTGCCGGAAAAATGGCGTTGAGCATGAAGGAACTACAGGAAATGGAAGTCGGCGATTACCTTGTGCATGTCGACTATGGTGTCGGTAAGTTTGGCGGACTGGTCCGGCTGCCGCTCCCGTCTTCCAATGGGAAGGAGACATCCTATCAAGAGGTCATCCGCATCATCTACCAGCATAACGACAAGGTTGACGTCTCCATCCACTCGCTTTACAAGATTTCCAAATACCGCAGGAGTGATACCGGGGAGCCTCCTCGCCTCTCAACACTTGGCACAGGTGCGTGGGACAGACTGAAGGAACGTACCAAGAAACGGATTAAGGACATCGCCCGCGACCTGATCAAGATTTATGCCAAGCGATTGCAGGAAAAAGGTTTTGCCTTCTCTGGCGACTCCTTCTTGCAGAACGAGCTGGAAGCATCCTTCCTCTATGAGGATACGCCGGATCAGCTGAAGGCTACCAATGACGTAAAGGCAGATATGGAGAGTGCCCGTCCGATGGACCGACTGGTCTGCGGTGATGTCGGATTTGGAAAGACCGAAGTGGCGGTGCGTGCAGCATTCAAGGCAGCCTGTGACTCCAAGCAGGTGGCGGTGCTTGTGCCGACCACTGTTCTTGCCTTCCAGCACTACCAGACATTCCGCGACCGTCTGAAAGGAATGCCAGTCCGCGTGGATTATCTGTCGAGGGCACGCTCGGCAAAGAAGACAAAGGAACTGCTGGCTGATCTCCAGCAGGGAAAGATAGACATTCTGATTGGCACTCACAAGCTGATTGGCAAGAATGTGAAGTGGAAAGACCTCGGACTGCTGATTATCGACGAGGAGCAGAAGTTCGGTGTTTCCGTGAAGGAAAAGCTCCGTAAGCTGAAGACCAACATCGACACACTCACGATGAGCGCGACGCCGATACCGCGAACGCTTCAGTTCTCCCTGATGGGTGCCCGCGACATGAGCATCATCCGTACACCTCCGCCCAACCGTCACCCCATCCATACGGAGCTGGGTGTCTATGGCAGTGAACTGATTACCGATGCCATTAACTTCGAGATGAGCCGTAACGGACAGGTGTACTTTGTCAACGACCGCATCTCTAATCTTCCTGAGATAGAGAAGCTGATTCTCAAGAATGTCCCCGACTGCCGTGTGGCAATCGGACATGGACAGATGAAACCGGAGGAGCTGGAAAACATCATCATGGGATTCATCAACTACGACTATGATGTGCTGCTCTCTACAACCATCGTAGAGAATGGCATTGACATCCCTAATGCCAACACCATTATTATTAATGACGCCCACCGCTTCGGACTCAGCGACTTGCATCAGATGAGAGGTCGGGTAGGGCGTAGCAACCGTAAGGCTTTCTGCTATCTGCTGGCACCGCCAAAGAGTGTGCTTTCGCCCGAGGCGCGTCGCCGCCTGGAGGCTTTGGAGACCTTCTCTGACTTGGGTAGCGGGTTCAGTCTTGCCATGCAGGACCTGGACATCCGTGGTGCGGGCAACCTGCTGGGGGCCGAGCAGAGCGGATTCATGGAAGACTTGGGATATGAGACCTACTTGAAGATTATCAAGCAGGCGATGGCTGAACTGCGGAATGAGTCGGGAGGAATGCCTGCCGATGAAGTGAAAGAGCAGATTCCATCGGCAAAGACATCTTCAGGTTATCCTTCCGGCAAGTTGATGTTTGACTCGTCTTCCTTTGTGGACGACTGTGCCATAGAGTCCGATCTCGAAATGTATTTCCCTGACACATACGTCCCCGGGTCATCAGAGCGGATGCTGCTCTACCGTGAACTTGACAATATCGAAGACGACCGTACACTGGAGGCTTACCGAAAGCGACTGGAAGACAGATTTGGTCCTGTCCCCACAGAAGGAGAGGAACTGATGCAGGTAGTGACCTTGCGAAGATTAGGCAAGCAGCTGGGCTGTGAGAAGATTATTCTTCGTCAGGGTATCATGAACATGCAGTTCGTTTCCAATGCAGAGAGTCCTTATTACCAGAGTCAGGCCTTTAGCAATGTGCTGAATTATGCCACCCGTGAGCTGCGCCGTTGCCAGCTCAAAGAGGTAAAAGGTCGCCGACTGTTGCATGTCAGGGATGTACCGACAGTTGGAGAGGCAGTTCAAGTACTGAAATCAATGGGTTGACAATCGAAGAGATTGCCAACCCATTCTTTTAGAGCTTGCAACATCGTTTGCTTGTGTCGTTGGAACTGCTGCATTTTATCGTCAAATATGTTGACAAAAACTTGTCGGGGAAAAGTGATGAAATAGAGGTTAAAATCCGTTAAAACCGATTCTTCACTCTTCATTCATCATTCTTCATTTTCTCATCGCTAAGGTTTCGCACCGCGAAAGGTAAGCTTTGACCGCGTCAAAGCTTATGTTTCGTGCGATGAAACATGGTCTTTCACACGACGAAACCTTACCTTTGGCGCACCAAAACCTAACCTTTCGCAAATTCGTTTTTTGTAAACAGTTCGATTACAGATAAATAATCGTATAACCATCTGTCAGCCAACACTTTACGAAAAATCTCAAAAAATGACGTTTTTTCGACCGAGTGACCCTTTCGTGACCAATACCCCCTGTTTTTTGGGGTCAAAATTCGAATATTATTTGACAAAATTTCGTTTTGCCGAATGTGCCCCTGAAAGGGGCAATGAATCACCAGCCCGGGGCAACACCTTGGGGGAACAGGGAACAAAACAGGCTGCGCCCAGACAGGGAGCGGATAGCAAAGAAAGAATACAGTTAGGCCGTTTGCAAAGAGGATGCCAGCGGCATCAGACAAAGGTAGCCAGCCATACAGAAAAGCCTTTAGGTTTTTCGAACCAACGGTCACTGTTCGCGAAGCGAGGGAAAGTAAATGGCTGGGGCAAAGGTTACCCCAATAATAACAGCCTGCCCTTGGGTAGGCGACATTGTTTAATCTTGTCCCTTACCTAAAGGCAAGGTATAAAATGGGGGTGGCGCTCTATCCAGCCATTTCGCAGTCCCCAAGGGGACAACTGTATGGCTGGCTACCATTGTCTAATGCCTATCGGCATTTCTTCTATCAAAACGTGAATCTTGTCTAATGTCTATCGGCATTTTTCGTTGCGATTCTGTTTATAATCAAACGACTAACACCGTCTAATGCCTGGCGGCATTTCTACCATGGTGAATCTGACTATCTATCTGAATGAATAATGATGGAAACAATTATCGTCCAATCGTTCTTCATAATTTCCGAATTGACAGGAGGATGACATTTCCTCCATAAAACAAACTCAATGATATACTGCAACAAAAAAGAAGTCAAGTATTCATAATTTTTTTTTGTATAAAACAATGGAATTTGTAAATTATTAAGTAAATTTGCACTCAATAGCTGTATCATGGAATGATATTTATTGAACTTAACGGCAAGTATATATTAAGTAATTGAAAAATAAATAACATGAAACAAACAATTGTTCTCAAATTGGCATGTCTGCTAAGTCTGGTTTTTGGACTAGCTTCTTGTGGAATAGACATACCTAAGGAAACGAAGTCGTCTTATAAGACGATGACAGTGAAGAAGACGGACATCACGATGCCCCTGAAATTTAGTGCAAAAATGAAAGGACAGTCCGATGTGACAATTTCGCCGCAGGTGAGTGGTCAGCTGATGAAGATCTGCGTAACAGAAGGTCAGCAGGTGCACAGAGGTCAGACTCTCTTTGTTATTGACTCACGTAATGCCCGTCATGAAGTTGAGGCTGCCCAAGCCAATCTTCAGGCAGCTCAAGCCAACCTTACTGCCGCCATGGCTCAGGCCAACAGTGCCAAGTTGGAATATGAGAGCAACAAGAACTTGTTTGACAAAAAGATTGTGAGCAGCTATATGCTTGAGAACTCCCAGAACAGTTACAATCAGGCGCAAGCCGCTGTCAGTCAGGCAAAGGCTTCTGTATCACAGGCTCAGTCTGCCGTGAACCGTGCCAAGGTGAACCTCGGCTTCTGCACCATCACGGCACCTGTGTCAGGTGTCATCGGTGAGATTCCAGTACGCCCCGGTGATCAAGTGTCGCCCGCTTCGAACCTCACCATCCTCAGTGGTAACACGATGATGGATGCAGAGTTCTCCGTGACAGAAGCAATCATCGAGGCACAGGTGAACGCCGGCATGAAGGGTGACGAGAAGGAGAAGCACATGGCCGCATTGCCCGATGTGACGTTTGT
Organism: uncultured Prevotellaceae bacterium; assembly: GCA_902762325.1. GTDB lineage: Bacteria > Bacteroidota > Bacteroidia > Bacteroidales > Bacteroidaceae > Prevotella. The sequence goes on from CACWNV010000012.1 coordinate 43,344, forward strand.
GATGAAGAACGGCACAGAGTATCCGCACAAGGGACGCATCACGAGTCTGACAGGTGTGGTGGATGCCTCCACGGGTTCACTGGCTTGTAAGGCTTCTTTCGTCAATCCCGACGGTCATCTCTTCTCTGGTATTCAGGGTACGGTGATCGTTCCTCTCTCACGGAAAGACGTGATGGTGATTCCGCAGTCTGCCGTAGTACGCCTACAGGATAAGAGCCTGGTCTATAAAGTGAAGGCCGACAGCACTGCTACTGCCATTACTGTTACCACGACCAATACGGGTAACGGCAAGGATGTCATCGTCAATTCAGGTCTTAAGACAGGTGACAGGATTGTGATTGAAGGTGCCAACAACGTACAGGAGGGTGAGAAGGTCCTCTTCCCTGAAGCACCGAAAAACAAGAAGTAAGTCATGAAGAACAACATATTCATCAACAGATACGTGATGGCTTGTGCCATCTCTATCGTGATAGCGCTGGTGGGCTATATCTGTATGAGCACTTTGCCCATCGAGCAGTATCCGAACATAGCCCCGCCTACTGTGCGTGTGTCGACCAGCTATACGGGTGCTGATGCCAACACGATTATGAAGTCGGTGGTGCAGCCGCTTGAAGAAGCCATCAACGGTGTGCCCGACATGACCTATATGACCAGTTCGTCTTCATCGACGGGTGACGTGAGTATCGTCGTCTATTTCAAGGCGGGTACTGATCCCGACCTTGCGGCGGTGAATGTGCAGAACCGAGTGACGCGTGCTACGGCGATGCTGCCTGCCGATGTGACGAAGGTGGGTGTGCAGGTGTTCAAGATGCAGAGCAACATCCTGCAGATTTGTGCCCTGCGGAGTGCCGATGGCAAATATGACGACGATTTCGTTGCCAACTATATTGACATCAACGTGAAGCCCCGTCTGATGCGTATCACCGGTGTGGGTGATGTGATGTCTCTCGGTAATACGTATGCCCTTCGCATCTGGATGAAACCCGATGTGATGGCACAGTACGGTCTGGAGCCCAACGATGTGTTTGCAGCCATTGGCGGTCAGAGCTTCGTTGCTGCCACGGGTTCGCTGGGTGCTCAGTCGGAGAACAATTACCAGTACACGATGGAGTACAAAGGTACGTTGAAGACCATCGAGGAGTTCAACGATATCGTGCTACGTACCAGCGACGGCGGTCACCTGCTTCATCTGAGCGATGTGGCAGATGTGGAGATTGGTGCAATGAGCTACAACTTCTTGTCGAACATTGGCGGCAAGCCCGGTACCATCTTCATGGTGTTCCAGGCTCCGGGTGCCAATGCAACAGAGGTGAATGCCCGCATCGATAAGCTCTATGATGAACTGAAGCCGATGATGCCTGCCGGACTGGAGTTCGTAAAGCTTGAGACTTCAGACGACTTCCTCTATGCTGCCATCGGCAATGTGGTGGAAACGCTTATCATCGCTATCATCCTCGTGATTCTTGTGGTGTTCTTCTTCCTGCAGAACTTCAAGGCCACGATTATCCCGTCGATTTCTATTGTCGTATCGCTGTTGGGTACTTTCGCCATCGTTTCGTTGGCAGGCTTCTCGCTTAACATCCTGACGCTCTTCGCTCTGGTGCTCGCCATCGGTACGGTGGTGGATGACGCCATTGTGGTGGTTGAGGCTGTGATGGCAAAGATGGAGGGAGGCATCAGTGATGCCCGCCAAGCCACGCGTGAGGCCATGAGCGAGGTGTCGGTAGCCGTTATCTCGTGTACCCTCGTCTTTATGGCTGTGTTCATCCCCGTGGCATTCATGCCCGGTACGTCAGGCTCATTCTTCACCCAGTTCGGTGTCACCATCGCCTCGTCGGTCGGTCTGTCGTGCATATCGGCTCTGACGCTGTGCCCCGCCCTTTGTGCTATCATGCTGAAGATCTCTGAGAAGAAAGACGAGCGCAAGAGCCTGACCTACTATACGAAGAAAGCCTATACAGTGAGCTACAATGCCATCTTCAAGAAATATTCCAAGAGCGTACAGAAGTTCATCAAGCGCCCCGTACTGGCATGGAGCCTGCTGGCGATTGCTGCCATCCTGCTTTTCTTCTTCATGAAGAACCTTCCCTCAGGTCTCGTACCACAGGAAGACCAGGGTGTAATCCTTGCTGAGATCCGTGCACCGGAGGGAACGACGCTCCATGAGACCCGGGAAATTGTAAAGAAGGTGGAGGCTAAAGTACAGGAAATACCCGAGATGGAAAGCTTCGCCACGGCCTGCGGTTATGGTATGATGTCAGGTTCGGGCTCAAACTATGCCACAATGATTATCCGTCTGAAGACGTGGGAGGAACGTGAGGGCTTCAACCATTACATCGACCTTGTCATCGGCCGACTGTATTTTGCCTGCAAGGATATCAAGAATGTTCAGGTGATGCCCTTCCAGTTGCCACAGGTGCCTGGCTATGGTAGCAACAACAGTGTGAACCTGGTACTGCAAGACTTGAACGACGGTGATTTGTCGGAGTTTGCCAAGCTTGCCAACAACTTCCTGACCAAGCTGGGTGAGCGTCCGGAAATCAGCATGGCCATGACGTCCTACTCAGAGCGCTTCCCCAAGTATCAGGTGAATGTCGATGCCGCCCAGTGCGACCGTGCCGGTGTCTCTCCAGCAGTTGTGCTGAGGACGTTAGGTGCCTACTGCGGAGGAAGCTATGTCGGCAACTACAACCAGTTCGGTAAGGTGTACCGCATCATGGCAAGTGCCGCGCCTGAGTACCGTCTCGACCCGTCTTCGCTTAACAATATCTTCGTCAAGGTGCGTGGTGGCAAGATGGCACCCATCTCAGAGTTTGTCACGTTGAAGGAGATTGTCGGTACGTCAAGTGTCGAGCATTTCAACCTGTTCCAAAGCATCACCTGCTTCGTGCAGGCTGCCGGCGGCTATACAGAGGGTGATGCCCACAAGGTGATAGCCGAAGTGTTCAAGGAGACGATGCCCAATGGCTACAGTTATGAATACAGCGGTATGTCGCGCGAGCTGGAAGAGGCTGCGGGTTCTAATGCCACCGTACTCATCTACGTTATCTGTGCCATTCTCATCTATCTCATCCTTGCTTCGCTCTATAATTCATGGTTTACACCGATGGCAGTGCTGCTTTCCGTGCCGTTCGGACTGATGGGTGCCTTCATCATGGCTTACCTCGGCTCACTGCTCCATCTGCCCGGCATGGACAACAACATTTACCTGCAGACGGGTGTTATTATGCTTATCGGTCTGCTGTCAAAGACGGCTATCCTGATTACAGAGTTTGCTTCTGAGCGCCGTGCCCAGGGCATGAGCATCCGTGACGCTGCCTTTGCAGCCTGTCAGGAGCGCCTGCGTCCTATTCTGATGACCGTCGTCACGATGATTGCGGGTATGATTCCGCTCATCATCGAGGGCGGTGCCGGTGCCAATGGTAACCGTGCCCTCGCCTTTGGTGTGGTTGGCGGTATGACCGTAGGTACCATTGCTCTGCTCTTCGTCGTTCCTGCCTTCTTCATCGTGTTCCAGAAACTGCATGAAAAGTATCAGGGGAAGGAAGTTGAAGTGAAAAGTGTTGAAGTAAAAACAGAGGAATAAATCATGAAAAGACTAAGAAATATCTGCATCGCTGCAGCCGTGAGTCTGATGCTCACGGGCTGCGGCCTATATAATAAATATGAATCGAACGTCACAACACCTGTCGATGCCTTTGGCACCAGTCAGGACGTCAGGGATGCTATGGGTGAAACATCGATAGCCCAGATGTCGTGGCGTGAGTTCTTCACCGATCCTGAACTTCAGCATCTCATTGAGCAGGTGCTGGCAAGTAACACCGACTTGAACTCTGCCCGTATCGCCGTAGAGAAGAGCGAGGCCTCGTTGCAGGCAGCCAAATTGGCTTATCTTCCAGCGCTTACTTTCTCACCACAAGGCACGTTGGGCAAGTTTGATGACAACCCATGGTCAAAGACCTACAACCTGCCGTTACAGATGCAGCTGGATGTTGATGTGTTTGGCTCTATCACCAATAAGAAACGTGCTGCCAAAGCCGTGCTCCTTCAGAGCCAGGTTCGTGAGGAATCTGTAAAGGCGAACCTCATCTCGACCACCGCCCAGCAGTACTATATGCTGCAGCTGCTCGACCGTCAGTTGGAGATTCTGACCGCTACCGACAGTCTGTGGAACGCCTCCTTGGAAACTGAAAAGGCACTATGGGAAAACGGTAAGATATACTCTACCGCCGTCAATCAGATGGAATCATCATATCTGAACGTGAAAACGCAGATTGTAGATGTCCGTCGCAATATCCGCGCCACAGAGAATGCGATCTGTCGTCTGCTTGCTATCACGCCGCAGCACATCAATCGTATGAAGTGGGGCAGTTCAGCCCTGCATCATCCTGAGGCACAAGGAGACACCGGTCAGCGTATGTTCGACACCAAGTTCCTGAAGATAGGCGTGCCTGCTTCGATGCTTGAGCAGCGTCCAGACATCCGCCTTGCCAACCACGCTATGGAGGAGGCCTTCTACAACACACAGGCTGCCCGTGCCGCCTTCTTCCCCAGCATCTCGCTCAGTGGTGCAGCAGGCTGGACCAACTCGGCAGGTAGTATGATTGTCAATCCCGGTAAGCTGCTCCTTAATGCTGTCGGCTCACTCACACAACCCATCTTTGCCCGTGGCAAGATACGGGCTAACCATAAGATTGCCATGCTGACACAGTTGGATCTGCAGCAGAAATATGTACAGACAGTCATCAATGCCGGCAATCAGGTGAATGATGCAATGGCCGACTGTCAGGCTGCCCGTGAGAAACACAGTTATTATCATCGGCAGGTAGATGTGCTGCGTGAAGCCTATGTCGGTACCCATGAGCTGATGGACAACGGCAAGTCGAATTACCTCGAAGTGCTTACGGCACAGGAAACACTCCTCAATGCACAGCTTAGTGAAGCCATGAACATGTACAATGGTGCAAAAGCTGTCATTGCCTTATACATTGCTCTCGGCGGAGCCACAAAGTAAGTAATCAAGCTCTATCCCGTAGTGCATCTCGACGACGATGAACCGCCATCCGAACGACGTGATTCAGCTTTTCACGATGAAGGGCATAGAGCGTCGGCTGCGCTTCACAGACATGACGATGCAGGATTTTCGTCTATAATATCATAAGGAGAACAACGAATAATGGTGATAGAACAATGAAGAAGAGTATATTGATTCTTTTTGCCTTGCTGATGACTGGCATGGCGAATGCCCAGACGGACAGTACGACCGTCGGTAGGAAAAAAGTAGCCGTCGTGCTCAGTGGTGGCGGTGCTAAGGGTATGGCTCACATCGGTGTGTTGAAGGTGTTGGAAAAGGCGGGCATCCCTGTGGATATCGTCACCGGTACGTCAATGGGAAGCATCATCGGCGGTCTCTATGCCATCGGCTACAATGCCAATGCCCTCGACTCGATGGTGCGTGTGCAGGACTGGGGCTATGTCATCACCGATAAGGAAGACTTACGCAATCAAAGCCTCAGTGACCGACGAAAGCAGAATACCTATTTCTACACCACAGGCCTGACTATTGGTAAGCGCGATTTACAGGCTGGTGGTTTCATCAAGGGAAAGAATCTGGCAGAGCTGTTCCAGCAGCTCTGCACTGGCTACACCGACTCACTCGACTTCACCCACGACTTGCGCATACCCTTTGCTTGTGTTGCTACGAACGTCATCGACAATAGCGAGGTGGATTTTCATAGCGGGCGATTGCCACAGGCCATGCGAGCCTCAATGGCCATCCCTGCCGCATTCTCACCAGTCAGAATCGGCGACAAGGTGCTTGTCGATGGAGGTCTGAAAAATAACTATCCAGCTGACATTGCCCGCGAGATGGGAGCCGAGGTCATCATCGGAGTCACCGTGCAGGGTGCGCCGAAGGTGGCAGAAGACATGAGCGGCACCATGAGCATTCTTAGCCAGATCATCGATGTGAACTGTAAGAACAAGTACGATGAAAACCTGGCCATCACCGACTTACACCTGCAAGTAGATACGAAGGGCTATGGATCAGCAAGCTTCTCGCCGGCTGCCATCGACACGCTTATCCGTCGCGGTGAGGAACTGGCCATGCGCCATTGGAACGACATCATTGCCCTGAAGCAGCGCATCGGCATTGATGATTCGTTCAGTCCCGTTATCTTGCAACCGTTGCGCCCGAAAGTGATGACCGAGAAGCAGCATGTGGTTGGCTATACATTCGAGAACATGACACCGCAGGCAGAACGGTTCCTGAGACAGAAGTTCAATTTGAACAAAGTTGACAGCATCGATGCCAAACTGGAACAGGCGATAACCACTTCGATGCGCATCGACCTGTTCTATCAGACCGCTGAGTGCCGGCTGGTGCCAGAGGGTGATGACGTGCGAGTGATCCTCTCAGCGGGAAACCGTAAGTCGGTGCAACTACATGCCGGTGTTCGTTATGATACGGAGGAATATGCTGCCGTTCAGGTGGGTCTTGATATCCCCATGAAAACGGCTATTCCGGTCAGCACGGACATCACGTTACGACTGGGGAAGCGTATGATGGCACGCGGCGAGCTGACTGTTCATCCGCGCAGTATTACCCGTCCAACACTCACCTATGCCTTCCGCCGCAACGACGTGGATATCTATTTTAAAGGCGAACGTGACTACAACATCCGGTACAACCAGTTCCAGGCAGAGATTATACCCATCAATCATGATCTGCGCCATTTCAATATTCAGTACGGGTTGCGCTGGGACTACATGCACTACCGCAACAAGCTCGGTACAGAGACAGCCATTCAGGTAGTCCTCAAGAATGAACATTTCTACAGCTACCACGCACGCGTGAACTACAATAGTGAGGACAACTGGTATTTCCCGACACGTGGTGCTCGCTTTAGTGCCGAATATTCCTATCTGACTGACAACTTTGCAAAACTCGATGATAAGCCGGGTATGAGCGAAGTTAAAGCCAACTGGCGAATGTCGTTTACCTTAGGTGGTCGCTTCACCCTTCAACCGATGTTCTATGGCCGTCTGCTCTTCGGCACAATTGTTCCACCTGCCTTTGGCAATACCATCGGCGGTGATTGGTTCGGCCACTATGTGGAACAGCAGATGCCTTTCGCCGGCATCGGTAACATGGAGTATGTCGATCATCACTTTGTGGCCGCACAGTTACAGGCGCAGCAGCGCATCAGCGACAACAACTATGTGCTTTTCCGCGTGGCTGGTGCCCAGCAGGCATCTAAGGTGAAGGAACTTTTAGACAGTCGTACTCTCATAGGTGTCCAGGCTTCCTATTACTACAACACTATGTTCGGTCCTGTCGGTGCGAGCATTGGCTACAGCAACCGTACCAAGAAACCTTACCTCTTCCTGAATATCGGATATGAATTCTAATAATATAATATAAGGTATTAGTAATGAACAAAACTAAAAAGAAAAAGTCAATGACTTCGATAGTACAAGCGGTGCCACTTGTGTTGTTGATGATGTTTCCGCTGAGTGTTGGGGCGCAACGAGTGTTGTCGCTCGACAGTTGCAGGGCAATGGCACTGAGAAACAATAAACAGATTAGTGTGGCAAAGATGAAGCAGGAGGTGAATGCCAACCTGCGGAAATCGGCACGCACAAAGTATCTGCCACACGTTAGTGCCATGGGCGGCTACATGTGGATGAGTAGGGAAATCTCCTTGCTCGATGATGAAAAGAAGGCTGCACTGAGCAACATGGGCACAAATACTGCTACGAATTTGCAGAATGCACTGTCTCCGCTTATATCGACGTTGCCTGCCGCCACGCAAGCGAAGATGGGACAGGACTTGTCGGCTTTTGCCGGTGTCCTCGATCACACAGGTTCGGGTATCGTGAATGCCCTGCGCACTGATACGCGGAATATGTTTGCCGGAGCAGTGATGGTGACACAACCCGTGTTTATGGGTGGTGCTATCACAGCATCGAACAAGATTGCAGACATTAACGAGGAAATGGCAGCGAACTCATTAGAGATGAGGAAGCAGGGTACCTTATATAATATCGATCAGGCATATTGGCAGGTGGTTTCGTTGCGGCACAAGCAGAAACTGGCTGAGAGCTATGTGGCTCTGGTGAAGAAGCTGAAAGGCGACGTGCAGAAAATGATTGACCAGGGCGTGGCCACAAAGGGTGACGGCTTGAGCGTCGGTGTAAGAGTAAACGAGGCCGAGATGGCATTGACACAGGTTACCGATGGACTGGCGTTGTCGAAGATGTTGCTTTGCCAACTGTGCGGACTGCCGGAAGATGAGAACATCACACTGGTGGATGAGGAAAATAGGAACCTTTCTAACAATCAAGGTTTCCTGAATACTCCGAATAATCTGAACTATGACAATCGCCCAGAGTTGAAAGTGCTTCAGAATACGGTTGACATTAGCAAGCAGACGACGAACATGCTGAAAGCTGGGAACCTGCCACAGGTTCTGCTGACGGGCGGATATGCGATGAGCAATCCCAGTACCTTCAATGGCTTCGAGAAGAAGTTCGGAGGGTTCTTTAACTTGGGCGTGCTGGTACGTGTGCCAATCTGGAACTGGGGCGATGTGAAGTACAAAGTACGCGCCTCAAAGGGTGCCACAGTTATGGCCAACTTGGAGTTGGATGAAGCTCGCGAACTGATAGAGCTACAGGTGAACCAAAGTAACTTTAAGGTGAAAGAAGCTCAGAAGAAGCTCACGATGGCACTGTCGAACGTAGCCAATGCCGATGAGAACCTGCGTATGGCAAACCTCGCTTTCAAAGAAGGTACAGCCACTTACACCACTGTCATGGAAGCTCAGACAGCTTGGAATCAGGCACAATCTCAGAAGATTGATGCCGAGATTGGCATTAAGCTCTCAGAAGTGGAATTACAGAAGGCACTGGGAACATTGAAATAAAAGAGATAAAGAAGATAGTAGTTAGAAATTAAGACAAAAATTAAAATAGAATACCATTATGTCAGACAAAGCAAAAGAACAGCATAATAATATCCTGCTGGCCGTTGCCGGTTTCGCAGCAGTAGTAATAATCGTGGCTCTCATCGGCTTCCTTGCCTTAGGCCGTGACCCGGAAGTGATACAAGGCGAAATGGAAGTGGAAGAGTACCGCGTATCAAGTAAGGTGCCTGGACGAATCCTTGAACTTCGTGTGAAGGAAGGTGACTTCGTTAAGGCAGGTCAGACACTGGCCATCATCGAAGCCCCCGAAGTGAATGCAAAGATGAATCAGGCACGGAGTGCTGTCGATGCAGCCTCTGCCATGGAGCAGATGGCTCAGAATGGTGCCCGTAAGGAGCAGATTCAAGCCGCCTTCCAGCTCTTGGAGCAGGCAAAGGCAGGACTGGAAATAGCCGAGAAGTCATACAACCGTATGAAAGTGCTCTTTGATGAGGAAGTCGTCTCAGCACAGAAGTTCGACGAGGCCGAAGCAATGTACAAGTCGGCTCAGGCACAGGTAAAGGCTGCTAAGAGCCAGTATGACATGGCCTTGAACGGTGCTCGCATGGAAGAGCGTCGCGCTGCATCCGCCACTGTTGGTCAGGCCCGCGGTGCCGTGCAGGAAGTAGAGGGCTACGTCCGTGAGACCGTACAGGTTGCTCAGATGGACGGTGAGGTCACAGATGTGTATCCGAAGGTAGGTGAGCTTGTCGGTACTGGCACTCCAATTATGTCTATAGCAGTGATGGACGACCAGTGGGCAACTTTCAATATCCGCGAGGATCAGCTAAAAGACATCAAGGTGGGTGCAGAGATTGACGTCCGCATTCCCGCACTCGACAAAGAGATGAAGATGAAAGTCACATCGATGAAGGACAAGGGTTCGTTTGCTGTATGGAAGGCCACAAAGGCCAGCGGTCAGTATGACCAGAAGACTTTCGAGGTGAAGGCACGCCCGACGACGAAGATTGACGGCATCCGTCCTGGCATGTCGGTGATTTTGAAGAAGTAGTTAAGAGGAAGTTAAGTAGTTAAGATTTTAAGTAATTAATGAAGTATATTTCTCAAATCCTCGACATCGCACTGCGTGAGCTCAATATCATTGTGCGGAAGAACCGTATCTACGGTTTCTGCATGGTGGTGTTCCCGTTCATGTTGGTGTTGTTTTTCACCACGATGCTCGATGAGGGAATACCGCAGGATTTGCCCATTGGGGTGGTGGACCAGGACAACAGTGCCATGTCACGTGGTCTTATCCGCAACCTTGATGCCATGCAGAACTCCCGTGTGATGTATCGCTTTGCGAATATCACAGAGGCACGCAACGCCATGCAACAAGGGGAAGTCTATGCCTATCTCTATATTCCTGATGGTACGGCATCGAAACTCCTGTCAGGACGGCAGCCGAAGATTTCATTTTACTACACAATGACGTGTATGACAGCGGGCTCGATGGCCTCGAAGGATATGAAGACCATAGGTATGCTCGGCTCAGCGGCTGTGGGTCAGGCCACGCTCAGTGCGAAGGGTGCCTCACCCCAACAGATCAAGGCAGCGCTACAGCCAGTGACAATCGACGCACACATGATAGCCAACCCTGAGGGCAGTTACAATTACAGTCTGACAACTGTCTTTGTACCAGGTATTCTGATGCTCTTCATGGCACTACTCTCGGCATACGCTCTCGGCATGGAGATGAAGTTTGATACGGGCAAGGAATGGCTCGCCCGTGCCGACGGTAACATCGTCGTGGCTATTCTTGGCAAATATATTGTTCACGCGCTGATCTTCCTGCTCGTGATATTCCTCTACCAGTATTATGTTTTCAATGTGCTCCACTTCCCGCGTCTTGGGGGCACGTGGAGCATCGTACGGCTCACGCTCTTGCAGGTGGCAAGTTCGATTGGCTTTGGCATCTTTGCCTTTGGTCTGATGCCTTCACTGCGCATGTCAATGAGTATCAGTTCGCTGTGGTCTGTGCTCAGCATTTCGATGTGCGGCTCTGCATTCCCCATTCTGGGTATGGATCCGCCATTGCAGTCCATGTCATGGCTGTTCCCCCTGCGTCACTACTGGATGATCTATCAGGCAACGGTGCTGAACGGATTCCCCGTCATCGATGTCTGGTTCCACCTTGTGGCACTCGTGGCCTTCACGCTGCTGCCTTGGTTCGTACTCCGTAAAGTTAAAAATGCAATGTTGAATTATGTCTACATTCCTTAATAGAATACGCGAGCACTTCACCGATGTGCTCCACATCTGGCGGAACGAAATGATTAAAGTCGTGAAGGACGAAGGAGTGCTGATGTTCCTTGTCGTCGTTCCGCTGGGCTATCCGTTGCTCTACTCGTGGATCTACAACAACGAGACACTGCACGAGACGCCAGTGGTCGTCGTTGACCAGTCGCACTCAGCCCTCTCCCGGCAGTTCATCAAAGACTGTGACGCCACACCCGATGTCCAAATAAAATACTATGCCGAGGATCTCGACGAAGCGCGTTCGCTCATCAGTCGGCAACTCGTCCGTGGCATCTACCTCATACCGTCTGACTTCGCCGAGCGTGTCAACCGTGGCGAACAGGCCACCGTCAGCGTCTATTGCGACATGTCGCTCATGCTTGCCTACAAGAATGTCTATCAGACCGCCATGGTCGAGGCAGGGCGTCTTGGCGCAGGGATGAACATCAAGAAGGCTGGCAACTATACCAAGCGCGAGGATGCCATCACTGCACAGCCTCTGGCAGTTGATGGTGTGGCGATGTTTAATCCTTCAGGCGGCTATGGCTCCTGTGTCTTGCCCGCTGTGCTCATGCTTATCTTGCAGCAAGCGCTTGCTCTCGGTATCGGTATGGCTGCCGGAACAGCCCGCGAGCGACACAAGAACGGTCAGCTCATCCCCGACGATGATCCACACTATCGGGGTGCTTACCGCATCGTATGGGGTAAGGCGCTCTGCTATGCCATGATTGGTGCTGTTGCTGCTGCCTATCTTGCGATGGCTGTTCCACGCATGTTCTCCTTTCCGCAGCTTGGTACTGGATGGAACCTGTTTTGCTTGCTGTTGCCTTACACTATGGCGAGCATCTTCTTTGGGATGACCGTCTCCTGTTTGGTGCGCTATCGCGAGAACGTGATGTTGATTATGGTCTTCGTCTCCGTGCCACTGCTCTTCTTGACTGGTGTGTCGTGGCCGCAGTCGAGCATTCCCAGCTACTGGCAGGGTGTCTCCTGGCTCTTCCCCAGCACCTTTGGCGTGCGTGCTTTCATCCGAGTCAACTCCATGGGGGCTAACGTGAGCCAGATCCTTCCCGAGATTCGCATCCTCTGGATTCAGGCAGCCACATATCTTGGCATGGCTTGTCTCGTCTATCGTCACCAGTTCCGGTTGGCAAGAAAGTATGCAAACTAATGAAGAACTAATTTGAATGTAGAACTATGATTTCCAACCCAGACTTTGAGAAAGTAGACGGACTGGTCGAGTGGCTGAGAGAAGTGCCATACGAAGTGCTCAGGCACGGGCGGCTCTACAATGCCGAAGAGCTCTATCAGGGCTACGAACCATCTGTAGATGTCGTGAAGGACAGGGTGTCGTTTGCTGACTGCTACGACAGCCGGGTCTATCAGCATTTCATCAAGCAGGGCAAGATAGCCAGGGACATCAATGAGTCGGTGGCTCGCTCCATGCACGACCATGGCATTCACACAGCACTCATCGAGTTCCTCAAAACGCACGATCCTCTTCGGTGCATCGGCATCATGGGCGGTCATGCGTTGTTACGCACCGACCCCATGTTTGCCAGTGTGGCGATGTTGAGTAAGCGACTCACCGAGGCGGGCTTCTTCATGGTGAGCGGTGGAGGTCCGGGAGCGATGGAGGCCACCCATCTGGGTGCATGGTTGGCAGGACGTACGGATGAAGAGGCTCAAGAGGCTATCCGTACACTCGCCGCTGCCGCCGCATCGTTCAAGGACGGTGCATGGCTGTCATCGGCATTCGAGGTGATGCGCCGCTATCCGCAAGAACAGTATGTGAGTCTGGGCGTTCCCACATGGCTCTATGGCCATGAGCCTTCCACACCCTTTGCCACCCATATCGCCAAGTATTTTGTGAACAGTGTTCGCGAAGATACCATCCTGACCATCGCCTTTGGCGGCATCATCTACACGCCCGGCAGTGCCGGCACCCTGCAGGAGATCTTCCAGAATGCGGTGCAGAACCATTACCTGTCGTTCGGAATAGCCAGTCCGATGATATTTATGGGCAAGGATTTCTGGACAGAAGACGTTCCTGTCTATCCGATGATTCATCAGATGGAGGAAAGAGGGAGGTACAAGAACCTGCTATTGACACTTACCGACGACCCCTTTGAGATAGAAAGAGTGTTGAAGGATTTCCAAAAGACAATTCCATATGTTAAACCATAAAAACACCTAAACAAATGATTAAGAGTAAGATTAAAACTATCGGTATTCTGACATCGGGTGGCGACTCCCCCGGTATGAATGCAGCCATCCGCGCCGTGACACGCGCAGGTATTTATAACGGTTTCAAAATCAAGGGTATCTATCGAGGATACGACGGCCTCATCAAGGGCGAAGTGAAACAGTTTACTACCGAGAATGTCAGTGGTATCATCACCCGTGGCGGTACCATCCTGAAGACAGCTCGCAGCAAGGAGTTTATGACTGCTGAGGGTAGGAAGAAAGCCTACGAGATGTGCAAGCAGCATGAGATTGATGCTCTTGTAGTCATCGGCGGTAATGGCTCGCTGACAGGTGCATGGAACTTTGGCGTGGAGTATGACTTCCCCGTGATTGGTCTGCCCGGCACCATCGACAACGACCTCTACGGCACCGATGCCACCATCGGTTACGACACGACGATGAACACCATCATGGACTGTGTAGACCGCATCCGTGACACTGCCAATTCGCATGAGCGCATCTTCTTCGTCGAGGTGATGGGCCGTGATGCCGGCTTCCTGGCACAGAACTGCGCCATCGCATGCGGTGCTGAGGCTGCCATCGTACCAGAGGAAACAACCGACGTTGACCAGTTGGCACAGTTCATGGGACGTGGAATCCGCAAATCGAAGAAGTCATGTATCGTAATCGTCTCAGAGAGTCCCAAGTGCGGCGCCCTTTATTATGCCGACCGTGTGAAGAAGGAGTTCCCCGAGTTTGATGTGCGTGTGTCCATTCTTGGCCACTTGCAGCGAGGCGGTAGTCCTACGGCTCGTGACCGCATCCTTGCCAGTAGTACGGGTGTCGGTGC
>CACWNV010000013.1 GCA_902762325.1 uncultured Prevotellaceae bacterium
TGTTATCCAAATGACAGGCTGATTTCAGGCTGCAAAATTATGAATAATGTTTTAAAAACTCCTCCATTCGTGTGTTAAAATTCAATATCATAAACATATACCGTAGGTGTTTCATTTTGTGTTGCAATGGAAGAAATGCCGTAGGCATTAGACAATGGTAGCCAGCCATACAGAAACGCCCTTGGGTGTTTCGAAATGGCTGGTGAGGGCGACACACCACACACATAAAACCTTGCCGTAGGTAAGGGACATACGCAGAACATGTCGCCTACCCAAGGGCAGGCTATATTATATGGGGGATAATCTCATACCAGCCATTTCGCGGTGCCTAAAGGCACGGCTGTATGGCTGGCTACCTTTGTCCGATGCCTAACGGCATCTGTTCTTGCCATAGGTTTCCCCTTGTCTGAGGCCTCTGGCATCATTTGCTGAATGGGATTTTGTCAAATAATATTCGAATTTTGAGCCCAAAAAATGGGGGGTATTGGTCACGAAAGGGTCACTCGGTCGAAAAAACGTCGATTTTTGATGTTTTTCGTAATGTATTGACTGACAGATGGTTACACGGATTTTAAACTGTAAACGAGCGGTTTACAAAATACGAAATTGCGAGAGGTAAGGTTTTGGTGCGCGAAAGGTAAGGTTTCGTCGTGTGAAAGACCATGTTTCATCGCATGAAACATGGTCTTTGGCGCAGTCAAAGCTTATGTTTGGCGGTGCGAAAGCTTACCTTTCGCAAAATGAAGAATGAAGAATAAAGAATGAAGAATCACATTTTACACATTTTAACTTCTCTTTCATCACTTTTCCCCGACAAGTTTTTGTCAAGATTATTGACATCGGATGCCATTAGGCACCGAAGTCGCCGCGCAATGTACGCTTGATTCGGCGGATGGCTTTTGCCCAGAATGAGTTTGTGCGATGATAGTACCGCGCGAAGGCTTTGCGTGCTTCCTCGTTTTCTTCGACAGTAGTGATTCTCTTGACAGGGAGCGGCTGCATCCACAGGTCGGAACTATAGAGTCCGCCCCCTCCGCAGTTTGTTCCGCTTCCGTCGAATCCCTCGTTCTGGACAAGCGACCGTCCTACGTTCAAGGAGAGGATGTCGGCGAGGAATAGAGAGGCATTCCAACGGATTGCCCATGAGTTGTTCTGTCCTGCAATCTGCCGGCGAAGCATTCGGGTGAACCCGTATGTGCCGTTGAAGTCGAAGCGGCGTGTCAGTCGGCGTTGTTCCAGTTGATTGAGAAGTTCCTGTCCGTTCGGATTGAAATGCTGCCAAGCCCTTTTCCATGTTGCCCATCCCCAGCTGCCAGTCCATTTGATGAGAAAAGTCTCTGGTAAGGTCGGGTCTTTCGTGAAATCACATGCCTGGATATGTCCCACCTTCGGTTCATCGGCATACGTTTCGAGGGCATCGTTCATGAACTGCAGGAAATAAGGAGCAACAATCAAGTCGTCTTCCAGGACAATGACACGCTCGTATTCATTGACGAGTCTTGTTACTCCGTCAATGATGTTCCTTGCCAGTCCCCAGTTTTCTTCCCGCTCAATGCAGTTCACCTGTTTGAATCCCTTGATGGTGTGGATGAAAGACCTTACCTCCTGGACTGCCGCCTCGGAAGTTTTATCTTTGGCAGCATCGGAAAAGACATACAGTTCACTCTCTGCGGCTAAAGCGTTGGCCTGCAGAGAAGCAATGCTTCGTTGGACATGTTGAGGTCGGTTGTAGACGAATAAGAGGATAGGAGCCAGTTTCATACTTTATAATTCTTCAAGTCGACGTGTTTTGAAATGTTTCGGGCGTGGATGACCGCCTTTGTCTGGAGTAGGAGCGTATTACCTATTTTAATATAAGCACCTGCATCCTTCCATTTCCCTTTTAAGAATGCTGACAGTACTTTTTTCCCTACTGCTAAGATGCCGTGTGCAAATGCCGTGCCAAAGTTGTGGTTGGGATTCGTGTATTCAGAGAGGTGATAGACTTTCTCCGTGTGGAAGAACCGTTCACGCGTTGGCTGGCGGAACTCCCTGTCGTGGCAGGCAAAGACCGTCGGAACATATCCTATCTTGTAATGATAGTAAGCCATGCGGTTCGCCATGTCCTTGTCTTCCCCGTAGTGATAGAAGATGGGAGCGAAGAGTCCGACCTTCTTCAATACCTCAGTTCGGATGAGCCAGATTGCCGCATTGATGAAAGGAACGGCGACGGGTTCGGAATAGACACTCTCGGCTGGCTGTCCGTTCTTTTCATTCTTTATCTTGTCGTCTGTCTGCGTCAAGCCAGTATATTGGGAAAAGCCATGTTCGGGCTTGTCACCTTTCCCCGTGAGGTGCACGGGTGAGATGACTCCGTATTCAGGATGCTCAGCTGCCGCCTTTGCCAGTATGCCCAGCGTGTTGTGGTAGAGCCATGCGTCTTCGTTGAGCAGCAGTACGGCATCATACCCCTCTTTGATAGCCAGTTGCATCCCAATGTTGTTGGCAGCCCCAAACCCGAGGTTCCTGCCGTTTTCTATCAGCCGTACTTGCGGATACTCCTTTCGGATGTGAGCAACGGTCTCGTCACTCGACCCGTTATCCAGCACCATAATGTCGCTGGGATAGTCGCTGTAGAGCATGCTGTCTAAGCAGCGGTGCAGCCACGGCATGAAATTGTATGAGACGATGATGGTCAGTATCTTCATTCTTATAAGTTCAAGTCGTTTGTTTCAGCCTCCAGCACTTCCAGCTGGATCTTTCCGATGGCAGCAGCTGTCATGGAGTAAGTGCTTGCCACCGTACCGATAATGCGGCTGGTGGCTGCCAGTGAATACATTTCAACAAGTGCATTCTCCATGCCTGCCAGACTCCCACGTTCCGCCTTGTCGGATGGTGTGATGATTCTGTCTCCGAAGATCTGCTTCATTTCAGCTTTTACATTCTCGCTGTCGGTGGCGAGATAGAAACGCTGCGTGTCGGGTTCCTGCTTCATGCGTTCGATGAACAGAGAGGTAGGACTCAGCAGGGTTGCCCTCACGTTGTCCGTGCGGCGGATGTGTACGCCCGTCGTCCCTTCTCCGAAACCAGCCGTGACCTGACGGATGCGTTCCTGCAGATGGTCGACCGGATGGAAGATGTCGAAGGCATCATCGGGAATATCCTGCGCGATGAAATAGACATCAGAAGCCAGCCACACGTTGCGTCCCCGGGCCCATGAGATAAAGTCGAAACCCTCATAGAAAGCCTTTGATGCCTTTATGCGGTCCATCGAAGCCTGATAGTGCAGCCGTTCGGCAATCCAGGGAATATAGAAATTCTTCTTTCGGGGGATGTCTCGTGTCCACAAGTCGATGTTATTGGCTTCCCGGAGGGTTACTCTATCGATGCCCAGAGGCTTGAAGAGCTGGTCGAACCGGCAGCCCAGTCCCCAGTCCTGAAACCAGATGACTTCCAGCTCATCATCCACTGCTTTCGCCAGACGGATGGCAGCTGCTATGGATTTCATCCGGTTGCCAAGTCCTCCGGCAGGTACAAATGTAATCATTATTCTTGTTGTTATTCAGACGGTTTGCAATATAGTACTCATTATAGCTTCTTCTTCCTGATAAATGCCAAGCATTCCTTCAGAATCGTTGCGCCAGCCAGTCGCATGACGAGATAATAGAGTAGGGCAGCTGTCACAACACGTGTGAGCAGCAGGAGCCAAAGATTATTTATGCCCATCGTTAAGAGATGCGTAACGGTCATCACACCCAGAGCCGTAAGGGCGAAGGGGAGAATGTCGGCGAGGAACATCGTCAGGCTGTATCCCGTCAGCCGACAGGTGAAATGATGCCACACGAATATCCATAGACAACTGAGGATGACAAAGCCGATGACCATGATGCGGATACCATAGGGAGCGAGCAGGATCATCAGCAGAATCTGCAGGATGGCCAGAGAGACGGTACACCAGAAGTAAGTGCCCGACTTCCCCTTGCTGACAATCATGTTTGAAAGCAAAACGGTCAGAGGAACCATTGCCCAAGATATGCACAGCAGCTGCATCAGCTCGGCAGAAGGAAGCCATTTCTCCGTGATGGCTAAGACGATGAACTCACGGGAGACAAGTCCGAGGCCGAACATCAGAGGGAAGGTGATGAAAGCCGTGAAGCGCATCATCTTGCGGAGCACTTTCAACTGACGTTCTTTCTCATCATTCAACCCCACCAAGACGGGCTGTGCCACCTGACTAACCATCCCCTGAACAAGATAGGCGCACTTAGAGCTCCAGGTGTTTGCCTGTGAATATGTTCCCGCAGCCGATGTCGTGAAGAACCGTCCGAGCAGGACGTTCAACACATTATTATTAATATGGATGGCGATGTTTGTTGCCAGCATCTTGCAGGAAAAGCGGAACATCCTGCGTACGGGGCGGGTGTCAATCCTGAGTGAGGGACGCCAGGGAGAGTAATGCCACATGAGCAAGGTGTTCAGACCAATATAGACGATGCCTTGCGTTGCCAGTGACCAGTAGCTGCATCCTGCCCAAGCCATCAACGCACCGGTGGTGCTGGATACTAAAACGGCAGTCATTCCCGCCTTGGCCTGCTGCTTGACCCGCAGGTTCTTGAACAGCCACGCCTGTTGGGCGGTGCCTAAAGCCGAGAAGGGGATGCTGAGAAAGGCGTACCGGCAAAGTCTGGTGAGGTCGGGCTCGTGATAGAACGCGGCAATGAGCGGTGCACAGAAGAATAAGAGGACATAAATCAGAAATCCGACGACGATGTTAAACCAGAATACAGAGTTGTAGTCATTATCCGTCGGTTCCTTCATGTTTGTCAGGGCAGCCGTGAATCCGCTGTTCTGAAGTTCTTTGGCAATCAGCGGGAAGATGGCAATCATTGCCATCATTCCATATTCGGTGTCGTCAAGCAACCGCCCTAAGATGATGCCGAAGACCACCCCGATGAGCTGTTGCACACCGTTGTTAGTGAAACCCCAGAAGAGTCCCTTTGCTGTCTTTTCCTTCAGATTGTCTGTCATATACCGGATTAAAGTAATTGCAAAGGTAAGATAATAAACCGATTGGGAACGGCGTGTACCCTTTATTTTTTAGTTAATAATCCGAAAGAGTGTTAATTATCTATAAATATGATTGTCCGATGGCAGAATGATAACATGCAGGTAAAATAAAATAAGTACTTTTGCAGACCGATTATTTCGGGGATACACTTAGAGTCCCCAGTATAAGCGTGTTAATAGTGGTGCTTTTGGCCGAGCATCACGGTTAGTGAATCGCTTGTGCATCAAAGTATTAATGTTTTTTAGTAGTAAAATTTTAAATTAGTAATGGACACTTTAAGTTACAAGACTATTTCCGTAAACAAGGAAACAGCAAAGAAAGAGTGGGTGGTTATTGATGCCACAGACCAAGTTGTTGGTCGTCTCTGCACAAAAGTAGCCAAACTGTTGCGCGGAAAATACAAACCATCATTCACCCCGCATGTTGATTGTGGTGACAATGTAATTATTATCAATGCCGAGAAGGTAGTCTTCACAGGTAAGAAGGAGACCGATAAGGTTTACACTCGTTATACTGGTTATCCCGGTGGTCAGCGTTTCAACACACCTGAGCAGCTTCGCAAGAAGCCTTTTGGTCCTGAGCGCATCATCCGCCATGCAGTAAAGGGTATGCTTCCCAAGGGAATCCTGGGACGTCATCTGCTTGATAATCTCTATATCTACAACGGCACAGAGCACAAGCATGAGGCTCAGAAGCCTAAGGCAATTGATATTAACCAGTATAAATAATAATTAAAGGAATAAGATGGAACAGATTAATGCAGTCGGTCGTCGCAAGAGCTCTGTAGCTCGTGTATATCTTCAGGAAGGTACCGGCAAGATCATTATTAATAAGCGTGAACTCGAGACTTATTTCCCTTCAGCTATTCTGCAGTACGTTGTTAAGCAGCCATTGGCAGAGCTTGGCGTAGAGGGAAAATATGATATCAAGGCTAATCTTGACGGTGGTGGTTTCACCGGTCAGAGCCAGGCTCTTCGCCTCGCTATTGCCCGTGCACTTGTCAAGGTGAACGCTGAAGACAAGAAGGCTTTGAAGGACAAAGGTTTCCTCACACGTGACAGCCGTAGCGTTGAGCGTAAGAAACCCGGACAGCCGAAAGCTCGTCGTCGCTTCCAGTTCAGTAAGCGTTAATTATCCGTTAGACGTTATCTATTCATCGTTTCTCGGAAACTGAACAGTTTAGTATCTAAACCAGTGAGATTCTTTATTAAGAAGACTACTCGCCGGCTGATCTAAGTTTAAGATTAAAAAGAAAGTAAACACAATTAAAAAAGAAAAAGAAAATGTCAAGAACAAGTTTTGACCAGTTACTTGAGGCAGGCTGTCACTTTGGCCACCTCCGTCGCAAATGGAATCCCGCAATGGCTCCTTACATCTTCATGGAGCGCAACGGTATTCATATCATTGATCTGCATAAGACCGTAGCAAAGGTTGATGAGGCTGCTGAAGCTCTCAAGCAGATTGCCAAATCAGGAAAGAAAATCCTGTTCGTCGCTACTAAAAAACAAGCTAAGGACATCGTAGCTGAGAAAGCTGCATCGGTAAATATGCCTTACGTGATTGAGCGTTGGCCGGGCGGTATGCTCACCAACTTCCCCACCATCCGCAAGGCTGTGAAGAAAATGGCGAACATTGATAAACTGATGGCTGATGGTACATTCTCTAACCTGTCAAAGCGTGAGTTGCTGCAGATCACACGTCAGCGTGCAAAGCTCGAAAAGAACCTTGGTTCTATTGCTGACCTGACCCGTCTGCCGAGTGCTCTCTTCGTCATCGACGTAATGAAAGAGAATATTGCCGTACGTGAGGCAAAGCGTCTGGGTATCCCCGTATTTGCTATGGTTGATACCAACTCTGACCCGAAGGACATCGACTTCGTGATTCCTGCAAACGACGATGCTAAAGACTCTGTTGACGTTGTGCTGACAGCTTGCTGCCAGGCTATCGCAGAGGGTCTGGAAGAGCGTAAGGCTGAGAAGGCCGACGAGAAGGCTGCTGCAGAGCAGGCTGAAGAGGCTGCTGAGGCAAAGCCGAAGCGTGGCGCCCGCAAGGCTCGCAAGGAAGAGGCTGCAGAAGAAGTAGCTGAAGAGCAGGCTGAGGAGAAAGCTGAAGAAGCTGCCGAAGAGTAATACTATATTTATTAATTCAAAAACAAAAAGAATAATGGCTATTTCAATTGAAGATATCAAGAAGCTCCGCGCAATGACCGGTGCAGGTCTGGCTGATGTAAAGAAAGCACTCACCGAGGCTGAGGGAGACTTCGACAAGGCAAAGGAGATTCTTCGTGAGCGTGGTCTGGCTATCGCTGCTAAGCGTAGTGACCGTGAGACATCCAATGGTTGTGTCCTCGTGAAGAAGGCAGACAATTTTGCTGCAATGATTGCTTTGAAATGTGAGACAGACTTTGTTGCCAATGGTGCTGATTTCATCGCTCTTACCCAGAGCATTCTCGACGCTGCTGTTGCAAACAAGTGCAAGACCCTCGATGAGGTGAAGGAGCTTGTTCTTGCCAACGGACAGAAGGCTCAGGACGCTGTTACACAGCGCTCAGGTATCACAGGTGAAAAGATGGAGCTTGACGGCTATCTGACACTTGAGGGTGAGAATATTGAGATCTATGACCACATGGGCAAGCACACCCTTGCAACAATGGTTCAGACAAACATCAACGCTCCTGAAGCAGGTCATAAAGTAGCAATGCAGGTTGCTGCCATGAAGCCAGTAGCATTGAATGCAGAGGCTGTTCCTCAGGCAATTATCGACGAGGAGTACAAGACTGCTGTTGAGAAGACAAAGCTCGAGCAGGTTGAAAAATATGTCGAGGTTGTACTGAAGAAGGCTGGAATCAATGCTAACTTGGTGGACAGCGAAGATCATATCGCTTCAAACATTAAGAAAGGCTGGCTGACAGAAGAAGATGCAGCTAGGGCTCGTGAGCTGAAAGAAAAGGCTGCTGCAGAGAAAGCTGCTAATCTTCCTCAGCAGATGATTGAGAACATTGCCAAGGGTCGTATTCAGAAGTTCTTGAAAGAGAACTGTCTGGTTGACCAGGAGTTCCAGTTCGGTGACGGCGACAAGGCTAATGTGGCTGAGTGGCTGAAGAGACAGGACAAGGACCTCAAGGTTGTCGCTTTCCAGCGCTTCACTCTTGTTTCTGAATAAGCAATTATAAATAGTAATAAAGAGAATTTTTCATAATTTTATTTGTTGGCGTCGGTTTCCCTGTGAAGAGAGACTGACGTTTTTTTTGGCCATAGTCGCGTTAATTAATCATAAATGTTGCTGATGACCTTCAATACTTCATCTGCCATTTGCTATCTTTGCCAATAATAGGAGTATTCATCCCTCATCTGATTGTTATGAAGATATTTGCAATAGGTATGAATTATGCCCTGCACAATAAAGAGCTGCATGGCACGTTATCAAAGACGGAGAGTCCTGTGATTTTCACAAAGCCTGACACTGCTTTGTTGAAAGACGGTAAACCGTTTTTCATTCCCGATCATCTGGGAAGAGTCGATCATGAAGCAGAGATGGTGGTACGTATCTGCAGGTTGGGAAAGTCTATTTCCGAGCGTTTTGCCCATCGGTATTACGATGCCGTTACGGTTGGAATTGACTTTACGGCACGAGATTTGCAGAGTCAGTTAAAGGCAAAGGGTCGTCCGTGGGACCTCAGTAAGGGATTCGACGGCTCTGCCGCCATCGGTGAATGGGTGGATGTCCAGAAGTTCAGAGATATTCAGGCCATCCGTTTTCATCTCGACATAAACGGGAAGACAGTACAGGAAGGATGTACGTGCGATATGATGTATCGTGTTGATGAGATTATCAGTTATATCAGCCAGTTCTTCACTTTGAAGACCGGGGATATTCTTTTCACGGGTACACCAGCAGGAGTAGGTCCTGTACACATCAATGACCATTTGGAAGGTTATCTGGAAGACAGGAAAGTATTGGAATTCAATTGTAAGTAAACGAATGGAAAGTAACACAGTCAGTCGGTCAGTTATAAATGACAAAAAGAGGCAAGGCCAAAAGCTTTGTGTACTCTCTTTTTGGCATTGCTGTCTTCTGCTGTTGTTGCCATTCATCTGCATGTCATCTTCGGTTCAGGCTCAGAAGTTCTATAACCTGACGGCAGAAGAAGTGCAGATTGACTCCCTGCTGCCTCATTTTGCCTGCTCTGTCCCTTTGCCTGACGATTATCTTGATTCCGTCTATACCGTATCGCTCAGCTATCCGGAGTTTATTGATATGTCCAAGGCGGACATCGCATTGTATGACAGTATTTCAGGGGCTCCACTCCCTGCAATGCCTGAAGTAGAGCAGCATGTTGTCCTGAACCGTAAAAAAGCAGAGCTGCGTACAGATTTCTGCCCGCTTGTTTATAGAGACGGCCGCTACCAGATACTGGTCAGTTTCATGCTGAAGGTTGAAAGCAAGGCAAGGGGAGGGAATGCTCGTCATGTACGGGCTGCAGTCCTTCAGCAGGCAGCCGCAGCCAGTCGCTATGCCGAACATTCAATCCTTGCTTCGGGAAGCTGGGCTAAGATACGAGTACCTTCGACGGGTGTCTATCAGCTCACGGATGCTTTGATAAAGCAGGCAGGCTTTAGTGATTTGAGCAAAGTCAAAGTCTATGGTTACGGCGGAGCCTTGCAGAATGAAAGCCTGAACGAGGAAGACCTGATAAAGTATGATGATCTAAAGGAAGTCCCACAGTGCATGATTGGCGGGAAACGACTTTTTCATGCACAAGGTCCTGTGAGCTGGAAGAGTAACATCGACCCTGTCCGTGTGCGCAATCCCTATTCCGACTATGGCTATTATTTCATCACCCAGAAAGATGGGGAGCCATTGACACAAAATGCTGACGAGTTTCTTGCATCGTTCTATCCCTCAGCAGACGACTATCACATTCTGCATGAGATAGATAACTATTCCTGGTATCATGGAGGTCGTAACCTCTATGAGAACAATCCTATAGAGAATGGAAATGCTAAGACTTATACATTGACATCCACTGCCGATGAGACAAAGGGAAACATCAGGGTCAGTGTCAGTGCCGGCTCTGCCAGTCAGGTGTCAGTGACAATCAATGGAGAAGCAGCTGGTTCGATTAACATTACGATTCCAACCTATTCAAAGGGAGGGGTCAATTCTGCTGTATACAGGAATATAGACATAAAAGCTTCAAACGAGATAAAGATAACGACGACAGGTGGTGGTCCTGTCCGTCTCGACAATATTGCCATTGTACTGGATTCCCCGAAAGCAGCCCCCGATTTACAGAATGCAACATTTCCTGTTCCTGAATATGTCCATAACATAACAAATCAGGATCATCATGCCGACACGCTCGTTGACATGGTCATTATCATCCCAACTTCTCAGAAGCTGTTGAAACAGGCTGAGCGACTGGCAGCATTTCATAAACAGCATGACGGTCTGCGAGTCCGCATCGTTCCCGCAGACGAGCTTTATAATGAATTCAGCAGCGGTACGCCAGACGCTAATGCCTACAGAAGATACCTGAAGATGCTCTATGACCGTGCCGAGACAGATGCCGATATGCCGAAACATCTGTTGCTCTTCGGTGACTGCGCCTGGGATAACAGGATGAATACGAATGACTGGAAAACCGCAAGTACGGATGATTACCTGCTTTGCTTCGAGAGCGAAGAGTCGTTCAGCGAGACTTATTGCTATATAGACGACGGATTCTTCTGCCTTCTTGATGATGGCGAGGGTACCAATCCGTTGAGCCGGGATTTGCTGGATATGGGAGTAGGCCGTTTCCCTGTCACCACAGAGAACGATGCCAAGATAATGGTTGACAAGACCATTGCCTATGCCAACAATGCTAATGCCGGTGTATGGCAGAACACGCTTGTCTTCATGGGCGACGATGGAAACCAGAACCGTCACATGATAGACATCAATGATGCCGCCAACCAGATTAACACGCTGCATCCGGGCTATATTATAAAAAAGGTGATGTGGGATGCCTATAAACGGGAGTCTTCATCGACAGGAAACACTTATCCAGAGGTGAGCAAGCTTATCAAGCAGTATCAAGCAAATGGTGCTCTCATTATGGACTATGCAGGACATGGACGAGAAGACCAGATCTCACATGAGAACGTGCTCACGCTTACCGATTTCCAGAATTTCACAAACGCCAACCTTCCTCTATGGATTACCGCTTCGTGTGACATCATGCCCTTTGACGGTTCTAATCCCACTATCGGTGAAGCAGCAGTACTCAACAGCAAGGGAGGAGCCGTAGCTTTCTATGGTACCACCCGTACGGTGTTCGCTACAGATAATAAGCCCATCAACATGGCTTTCCTCCGCCATGTACTGTCTTTGCCTAACGGTAAGCCTGTCACTTTAGGAGAAGCGCAGCGGCTGACAAAGAACGAATTGATAACAAGTAGGGCAGACCTCTCGCAGAATAAGCTGCAGTATTCCCTATTGGGCGATCCGGCTTTGCCGCTGAACTTGCCGACCATGGATATTGTCATAGACTCTATCAATGGACTTTCAACAGGGACATCGGCTATAGACAAAGTGAATCTGAAAGCTGGTTCTATTGCCAAGGTCAGCGGACATGTCAAGAATGCCGATGATTTTGACGGTATTGTGTCACTGATGGTGCGTGACTCGCGAGAACAGATTATCTGTAAAGAGAACAATCAAAACGAAGCTGCGGCTACCCCGTTCACCTATTATGATTATACGAAGACACTGTTCAATGGCAGTGACAGTGTGAAGAACGGCAGGTTTAACATATCGTTTGCCGTACCGAAAGACATCAATTACTCTGATGAACAGGGACTGATAAACGTCTTTGCGTTCAATAAAGCACATACTTTAACGGCTCATGGGTCAAACTCCAACTTTATAGTCGGCGGAACGGACATGGTAGGAAACGACTCTATCGGCCCCTCCATCTACTGCTATCTCAATTCACCTTCGTTTGTCAATGGAGGAAAAGTGAATTCAACTCCTTATTTTGTAGCTCAGTTGAACGACCATGACGGCATAAACGCTACAGGAAACGGTATCGGACACGACCTTGAACTGATTGTTGACGGTGAGATGTCGCGTACCTATATCCTGAATGATAACTTCAAGTTTGACTTTGGCTCCTATACGAGTGGCACGACATATTACTCGTTGCCAGAGCTGTCGGATGGTGAGCATCAGTTGCTTTTCAGAGCCTGGGATGTATTGAACAACTCATCTACAGCCGTCCTGACTTTCCATGTGGAACGCGGACTTGAGCCGGGACTGCTGAATATCAGCTGTACCAAAAACCCGGCAACAACAGAGACGACGTTCATCGTAACTCACGACCGTGTGAACAGTAGGGTGGATGTTGTCCTGGAGGTAATGGATATGGGAGGACGTCTTCTCTGGAAGCATGAAGAGAGCGGAGTGTCAACTTCAAACACTTATACTATCGACTGGGATCTGACCATTGACGGCGGCCGTCGGCTGAGTACTGGAGTCTACCTTTACCGTATCCGTTTCATTTCAGAAGGGAGCAGTATGACATCAAAAGCCAAGAAACTCATTATTCTGAACAATAAATGAGCACATCTTGCGTTAATTTGATATTTAGACATTGAAAATGAAGAAAAGAAGAATTATATTCGTAGTCCTCTTGTTGACGCTGCTTTCTCTGGAGATGCAGGCGCAGGATAAGCGTGACATGTATAATCCTGTCAATTATGCGGTGATATCGCAGACCATTGCTCCAGATGCCCGTGCAGCAGGTATGGGAGATGTGGGTGCTGCTACTGACCCTGATGTCAACTCACAGTACTGGAATCCGGCTAAATATCCGTTCACTATTTCTCGTGCAGGCGTTGCAATGAACTATACACCGTGGCTTCGCCAGTTGGTGAGCGACATGGATCTTGCTTATCTGGCAGGCTACTATCGCATAGGAAACTACTCCGCTGTGTCATCATCAATCCGTTATTTCTCCCTGGGTGAGGTCTACTTAGGTTCCAGTATCTCTGGAGACGACAACATGACAATCCACCCTTACGAGATGTCTGTAGACGTTGCCTATTCAATGATGCTGAGCGAGAAGTTCTCCTGGGCAGCCGGATTGCGCTGGATTCATTCAGACATGCGTTATGATTATTCAGAGGATTCGTCACCAGCATCGGCTTTTGCCGCTGATATCGGTCTCTATTACCAGAACTATCTGAATATCGGTGCAAGGGAATGTCAGCTTGGTCTTGGATTAAACATATCGAATATTGGTAGTAAGATAACCTTCAGCGGTGACGAAGAAAGCCAGTTTATTCCGACCAATCTGCGTTTGGGAACTTCTTTGATGATTCCTGTCGATGACTATAACCGTTTCACTATTTCTGCTGATGCTAATAAGCTGTTGGTTCCGACCATTCCAAAGCAGGAGGAGGGGGAGACGACAGAGGACTACCGTCAGCGTGTCATCTCTCAATACAGTGACGTTTCATCAATCAGTGGAATATTCAAGAGCTTCAGTGATGCTCCAAATGGTTTTAAGGAAGAACTTGAGGAGATACAGTGGAGCGTCGGTGCTGAGTATATCTATCATGACCAGTTCTCTATCCGTGCCGGTTATCATCATGAGTCGGAGAACAAGGGTAACCGTAAGTACTTTACGGTGGGTGCCGGTTTTCGTATGAGTGTCTTCTCTCTTGATGCCGGTTACGTGATATCAATGGCAAAGAGTAACCCTCTTGACCAGACATTGCGTTTCACGCTCTCGTTCGACATGGATGGAATCAAAGACTTGTTTAGAAGAAGATGAAGATAAGAGTTGGCTTAGGGTATGATGTACATCAGTTAGTCGAAGGCCGTGAGCTATGGCTTGGCGGCATAAAGATTGACCATCGGCTGGGGCTGTTAGGTCATAGTGACGCTGATGTGCTCATACATGCCATCTGTGATGCGCTGCTTGGAGCTGCTAATATGCGTGATATAGGCTATCACTTTCCTGATACGGCGGCTTCTACTCTCGATATCGACAGCAAGATACTGCTGCGTAAAACTATAGACTTGATTGCCGGTAAAGGCTATCGTGTCGGGAACGTTGATGTAACTATCTGTGCGGAACGTCCAAAGCTGAATCCGCATATACCTGATATGAAAGACTGTCTGGCAAAGGTCATGGGTATTGACGTTGAAGATGTTTCAATTAAAGCTACTACTACCGAGAAATTAGGCTTTACAGGCCGTGAAGAAGGAATCTCTGCCTATGCTGTCGTGCTAATAGAAAAAGATTAGTATACCAACTTTTTAACCTTTCCCTTTTATACCAATGAGAAAATTATACTCAGTATTAGGCTTTCTCATACTTTCGCTTTATTCAATTCCTATGATGGCTGCGGATGTAAGTATGAGAACAGATAAGCCTATTGGCTCCCCAATGGTGATAGCTGTGAATGCAGGACTGAATCTGACCATCACATGGTCGGACGGTTCTGAGGAACGTCTTCATACAACAGGCCTTCCACAGGAGGTTCTTGTAAGAGCCGAAAGCCTGTCGCTCACTTCTGATAAGGCCATCACCTCTTTGTATGTATGTGAAGATGAACTGACACAGTTAGATGTGTCGGGAGCTGCAAGTTCGTTGCTGAGACTTTATTGTGCACAGAATAAGCTTACGACTCTCGACTTATCGAACTGCAAGGCACTCACATCGTTGGACTGTCAGGACAATCAGTTGACGACTCTTTCGATAACAAGCTTAGTGATGGAAGATGTTAATGTGGCAGGAAATCAGCTTACTGCGGTTGGATTACGTAGTAATGGCGTAGGAAATATGAGCTCGTTGATTTGTGCAGGTAACAACATCACAACGGTAGCATACTTAAGCAGCATGCCTCAGCTTCGCTCTTTGTTCTTCCAGAACAACCGCGTACAATCGGTATCGATTTCTAAATGCAAAGAACTTCGGAAGCTTGTCGGTGAGAATAATCAGCTGGTGACATTGTATATGCCTTCCTTGGCATTGTTACAGGATTTGTGGGTGAGCAATAACGTGTTAGATTCATTAATATTGACGGGGAGTCCCGGGCTTGTCTCATTGACGGCTGGTAACAACCGGCTGAGCAAGATTACATGGGACAAGGCCTGCTCTGCGACCTTCAGCTATTTGGATGTAGCAGACAATTGCTTGTTCTTCAATTCTTTCCCGACAATATATAATCAGACTAAGAAAACTTATACAATGCCAGCAGTAGTCACGCCTCAGCGTCCTTTCTTCATATCAGAAGATGTTGAGATAAACAAACCGAATCCTGAGTGGCAGACCTATTTTATGAGAAACGGATGGGGAGCTGGTGTCGCTGCAGCACTGGAGTTAACCAATAAGGATGGCGAGACACTCACTCAGGGAAAAGACTACACATACCAGAGCTACCGTCTCAACTTCTTTACTCCCCAGCAGGGAGTCGTGATTTCAGCTACTTCCAGGTATTATCCTGATGTCGTGTTGACAACACAACCGTTTAACGTGTTCGACCCGACAGGCATAGAAAGAGTTGGTGTCCTTACCGACGAAGCAGAAGGTGTGGCTTATAATCTGTCGGGTGTACGCGTTGACTTTAAGCACCTGCAGAAAGGTATCTATGTTATCAACGGAAAAAAGGTCGTCGTTCGCTAACCATCTAAATCATTACAGTCATGAAGATATTCAGAATCTTATTATATTCAGTGTTGTCTGCTTTTTTACCACTGTGCCTTCAGGCACAGACGTTGAAGATAGGGTCAGACAACAACCCCAATCAATATCTGATACTCAGTAAAGATACCGTTTATTTGAATTATAACGACTTTGCTTCGGTTGGAATTGCACGTAATTGTGACTACGACGTCAGTAACAGCAATCAGTGGATAGTATGGAAAAAGCAAGGCAATGGAAATCTCAGTCTCTTTGCGACACCTAATTATAATGTAGCCCCGAGGACCGGACTTCTTACCCTTTCTACTGCTGACGGCAGCCTTTCACGTGCACTTACTGTTATCCAAAAGGGACGAACGGTGACCGACAGGCAAATTCCCATTGTGAGCGGAACTGCTAATCAGGCGCAGTCGGGTGAGGACATCTCAAAGTCTTATGATGATAATCTCTCCACCCTTTATCATTCTCCATGGACCGGAACGTCTTTCCCTGTTATCCTGACTTATAACCTGCAAGGACCTGCCCATGTGGATTATGCACTCTATACACCGCGCCAGGATGGAAACAACAACGGTAATTTTGAACAGGTGGACATCGACTATCAGGTGAGCGGTTCGACACAATGGATCAGATTGCGTACTGCAAACCTTGGTGGAAGCGGTAGTATTGCCAACATCAGTTTTGGGGATGAGGGCATTGATGATGTCATGTCAATCCGTTTCACAGTACGGAGTGGAGTCAATGGATTTGCCAGTTGTGCGGAGATGGCTTTCTATGAGAAGGACGATTTCATCGGCGATATGTTGAAGGATGTCTTCGCTGATAAGCTTTGCACCCGTCTAAAAGATGGAGTGACACGTGAAATGATTGAACAGATGGAGATGGAAGAGTTCCGCTCACTCGCTTATCAGTTGCAGGATGGAACCTATTCAATGAAATACCGTGTCGGAGAGTTTAAGGCTTATCGTCCGGTGGCAGATCTTCGCAATGAACTGAAGAACAGCTACACCTATAATAATCATGAGAATCCTACGGGAATAACATTCAAGAAAGATGAGAATGTCATTGTCGTTGTCGAAGGAATCGGCGATTCTCCTGTGACTCTTCAGGTGCGCAACTTCGGTCCTGAAGACTTTAACACGGAATACTATCCCTTGTCAAATGGTGTTAACATCATCAATTGCCGGAATAAGGGCAATGGATACATTGATTATTATACTAAGAATTACAAGGATGCTCCAAAGGTAAAGATTCATTTTGTCAATGGAGTGGAGAACGGTTACTTCGACCTTGAGCGTGGTGATACCAATGATGACTGGAAGGCATTGCTTGCCAATGCTAAAGGCGATTGTATGGACTTTGTCTCAAAGAACATCCAAGGGGTATTCCCCGTCTCTGCATTAAAGGCAAATTGTCCTACTAATGGGGTATGGCTCGTGACTACTTATGACAGTATTGTTTCCCTTGAGCAGGAAGTAATGGGCTTGAAGAAGTACAACAGGAAATATGATAACCACATGGCTGTCATCTCTGTGAAGACGAGTGGGGGACTCTACCATGCCAGCAATGACGGTTTCTGCGTTCCCATAAATGCGTTGAGAGACCCGACTTCATCTACTTACTTCGATTTCTGGGGTGCTGCTCATGAGCTTGGACATGTGAATCAAACCAACGGTATGCTGTGGATTGGTCTTACCGAAGTAACCAACAACATCTATTCCGCTTACGTGGAGCACATGCTCCGGCCAAACGGATACCATCGCCTTGAAAACGAGTCAAACGGTTTCCGCTATTATGACTTCATGGAGTATAACATTATGAAGGGCGGTCAGTTTGTTCCTCATGCCCATAATGATGTCTTCTGCACATTGATTCCTTTCTGGCAGCTTCTCGTCTATACAAAGATTGCAGGCATTCAGCCAGATGCCTACCCCGAGATGTTTGAAAAGATGCGAACGATGGATATAGGAGGTATGGATGACGGACAGAAGCAGGTGAACTTCATGCGTCAGTGGTGCGATATCACCAAGACAAACTATCTTCCTTATTTTGCTAAAGTCGGAATGTTTAAGACCGTGAATGAGGAGATCGGTGATTACAGTACCCGTCAGCTGACCATTACTCAGTCGATGTTGAACGAGTTGCGTAGTCATGTGGAAAGTGCAGGATATCCTGAGGCTCCGGAAGCATTCTATTTCCTGGATGTGAACAATATGCCTGCGTTCCGCGATAAGGCTCCTCTTGTTGCCAATGAAGTGAACGCTGGTTGTGTCCGTTCAGGAAACACGGTAAAGATAGAGCACAGCGCATGGAAGAATGTGGTAGGCTTTGAGACGTATGATGCTCAAGGTAATCTGCTTCATATCACTTCCTACGGACATGGCTCGGCAGCAATTGTTCCTATAACTACGAATGTTGAGTGGATTTCTTCGGAGAATCCGGCTTATATCATGGCGGTAGGATACGATGGAAAGAAAGTAAAGTGCTATCAGCCGTAGCGGCTAATAGTGATTCATAGAAAATTCCGCTAAAACTCTTTAGTAAGAATAAGACTTTGGCTGAATCCCTTGCTTGGGGTTCAGCCTTTTTTGTTGCTTTTTTTTCTTTCGATATTGTATAATTATATCATTTACTTTTCTATTTGTAACAATCGGAAAGTGAATTAAAGAATAATTCACATATTAATGCTTTTGACAACATATTTGTTACACAAGGACAAGGAGTATAGAATGGCATTTGTTAAATTTGTGTCAAATAAGTAATTGTTTTTAATATTATAAATATTATGTTACGTTTTAATTCATTTTTTATCAAGAAATTAAAGGTTCTGCTGTTCCTGTTTTGCTTCGTTCCTTTTGGTGCGATTGCTCAAAACAGTGTGAAGGGAACGGTTAGTGATGGATCTGGTGAGCCGATTATTGGTGCATCAGTGAGAGTAGTTGGAACGAACACCGGTGTGATAACTGACATTAACGGTCAGTTTAACGTCAATGCCGCTTCAAATGCTCGGTTGTCTGTTTCTTATGTGGGTTATGTTACTCAAGAAGTAAATGTCGGTGGTCGTCAGAACATTGATATTGTACTGAGTGAAGACAACACAACCTTAAACGACGTCGTAGTGATTGGTTATGGTACGCAACGTAGAGAAGCCGTAACAGGTTCTGTTGCCAATGTGAATGGTGAGAAGCTGAACCAGATTGCTGCTACCAATGCCGCTCAGGCTCTGCAAGGCCGTGTGGCTGGTGTGCTCATGACACAGACAAGTTCTAAGCCAGGTGCCGAGATGCAGATCCGCATCCGTGGTCAGCGTTCATTGACAGCATCTAACGATCCTCTGATCGTACTTGACGGAATTCCTTTCATGGGCCAGCTCTCTGATATCAATCCTACTGATATCAAGTCGATGGATATTTTGAAGGATGCTTCAGCAACTGCTATTTACGGTTCTCGTGGTGCAAATGGTGTTATCCTTATTACCACAGAGAAGGGTTCTATGGGATTGCCCGCCAAGGTGACATATAATGGTTATGTCAGCTTCAAGAAGATTTTCCATAAATATCCTATGATGGATGGTCCTACGTTCTCTAAGTTCCGTAAGTATGCTGGTATGTATCAGAATTCTCTTGATGAGAGTGATGACACCAATACCGACTGGCAAGATTTGTATTACCAGACTGGTGTAGGCCATAATCACGACGTGAGCGTGGCTGGTGGTACCAATGGTGGCAGCTATAGCTTCGGTGCAGGTTACTATCACGACGAGTCTGTTGTTCCCACTGAAGGTTACGACCGTGTGAGTGTACGTGGTAACTTTGACCAGAATGTAGGAAAATGGTTCCGTTTTGGTTTGTCTACCAACAACAGCTATCGTATTAACAAGGGTGTGAACGATATGTATGGCGTGCTCAGCAAGAGCCCGCTTGCCAGCCCATACGATGAAAATGGCAACCTGAAGCGTTTCGTAACACTTCCTGCTGATGACCAGTCTGTTGTAACAAAGGAAACGGTGAAGAGAGACAAGGATGTCTGGCTGAACGAAAACAAGGGTGTCGGTTCTTACAATACTCTCTTCGGTGAAGTGAAGTGTCCGTGGGTTGAAGGTCTTAGCTATCGCATCAACATCGGTTTGAACTTCCGTTCTTCTAAAGGTGGTGGATTCACAGGTACGGGTGTCAATAATAAAGATGCTAACGCTGCCAATAGTGGTTGGATCTCTGAGAACCAGACACGTAACTGGGCAGTTGAAAACTTGATTACCTTCGACCGCACTTTTGCTGAAAAGCACAATGTCAATGTAGTGGGTATGTACTCCGCTGAGCAGACAACATACGAATCTACTGGTGCTAATGCACAGAGCATCCCTGCTGATTACTTCCAGTACTATGCTCTTGACAAGGCAACAGGACAGGTTAATCTCAATAATTACAGTTATTGGCAGAGTGGCTTGATGTCTTGGATGGGTCGTGTGATGTACTCTTACGATAACAAGTATATGGTTTCTGCAGCCCTTCGTTCCGATGCTTCTTCTCGTCTGGCAAAAGGACACCAGTGGCATACTTATCCCGCTGTCAGTGCAGGTTGGAATATCGCACGTGAAGAGTTCATGAAAGACTTGAAGTGGATTGACAACTTGAAGCTGCGCGTTGGTTATGGTGAGACATCTAACCAGAGTATCAATCCTTACTCTACTCTCGGTGGACTCGCCGTACGCAACTATAACTTCGGTAATGGTACTAACTATAAGGCAGGTTACTACGTAAATGCACTGCCTAATCCCGAGTTAGGTTGGGAGTACTCTAAGACTTGGAACTTCGGTCTCGACTTCTCATTCTTCAACGGACGTCTCTCTGGATCATTCGAATACTATACACAGAAGACCAACGACATCCTGCTCGATGTGTCAATGCCTTCTACCTCTGGTGTGAGCAGCTTTACGGGTAACATCGGAAACACTCAGAACAAGGGATTTGAGTTGACATTGAATGGAATCATCATCGACAACAAGAACGGCTGGCACTGGGAAGCTGGTATCAACCTCTATGCTAACCGCAACAAGCTGACCAAGCTGACAGGTGCAAACTACGTGACTGCAGACGGCAAGGTTGAGCCTGAGAGAGATGAGGGTAACCGTTGGTTCGTAGGTCATCCTATCGATGTCATCTACGACTATGAGTATGATGGTCTGTGGAATGCAGAGGATGTTTATGAAGTGACATTACCTGATGGCACCAAGACTACAAACTTTGCTATCCTGGAACCAGGTGGCAACCTTGGTATGATTAAGGTAAAGTATAATGCCGACGCTCTCGATGCTAATGGCGTTCCTACTCGTGCCATCGGTGCTCAAGACCGTCGTATCATAAGCATGGAGCCAAAACTCATCGGAGGTTTCAATACAGTGCTATCCACTCTTCTAATGGTTATCTGAACATGTTGACAGGTCGTCGCGGACAGCTTGATGTTGATTACTGGACCGAAGATAATACTGGTGCCAAGTATCCGAAACCAGGTGGTATTTTAAGTAGTGATAACCCCAAGTATGGTTCTACTCTCGGTTATTTCGATGCTGGTTACTTGAAGGTTCGTGCCATCACCTTAGGCTACAACTTCGATAAATTGAAAGCAGTCAAGAACTTCGGTATCAGCCGTCTGCGCCTCTATGCTACGATTCAGAACCCGTTCGTACTCTTCTCACCCTTCAATAATGAGAGTGGACTTGATCCCGAAACAAACTCTTGGGCAAATGAGAACACGGCTGTTGCATACGGAGAATACTCTGGTAAGCACAGAATGCCAATCGTAGGTTATAACACGCCTACAACCCGCAACTTCCTGTTCGGTATTAACGTCACATTTTAATTAAGTATTAAAGATATGAAAACTAAAAGTATAAAATATATCCTCGCTGCTGGTCTCGTATTTTGCGGTCTTTCCGCAACCATGACTTCCTGCTCTGATGTTCTTGACGAACAGCCACGCAGCCAATTTGACCCAACATTCTTCAATACGAAGACGGGTATTGAGGGTGGTTTGACCTCACTCTATGCTCACTTGCGCTATTTCTATGGCAACGGTTATTTCCTGAACAGTGTGGAAACAGGTACCGACGAATATACCTACGGTCAGTCTGCCGATGGTAACTTCAAGGATGCCGACCTCTCTGGCGTTGGTTCCATGACACCCAGTAACTCTATTGCTGGATCTATCTGGGGTGCTTTGTTCCCAAACATCAATACAGCCAGTGGTATTATCGAGAATGGTGCTGCTGCAGGTATCGACGATGCACTGCTTGCTGAGGCTTACTTCTTCCGTGGTTTTGACTACTTCCTGTTGGTTCAGACCTATGGTGGTGTTCCCCTGGATTTAGGTGCTGGTGAACTGAAGTTCAATACATCTACCGTTCGTACCTCTGCACGTAACACGGTGGACGAAGTCTATCAGAAGTGTATCTTCCCCGACCTGGAGAAAGCCCTGAATGATCTGCCCGAGAACCCTCGTCTGACTGGTACAGTCACCAAGAATGTGGCTCGTCTGTTTCTCTCAAAGGCTTACTTGACATACGCTTGGTGGTTGGAGAATCCCAACAAGATTCCTACCTATCCTGAGTGTACCCGTGATGCAAGTAAGGCTCAGAGCTACTTCCAGAAAGCATACGACATGGCTATGCAGGCCATCAACAATCCTGGCCCGTATAAATTGCAACCCACATTCTATGATGTAAACGTAGCTACCAACGACCGCAACTCAGAGATCATGCTTTATGCTGACCACGATGAGGATGAGAAGTTCGGTAACGGCGGTGCTGGTTACGGATGGGGTAGTGGTGGCTCTCCTGAGAACTTCGCTTACTGGATGGAGACTTGGAACTACACAGAGATGGTTGCCAAAGCCAAGGATAAGGATGGTAAGGATATAACCCTGAACCCCATCCAGCGCGAAGCTGTGCAGGCTCTGGGACGTCCTTGGACACGTATGGCTCCTATCGCTGACAACTTCATGGAAGGTGGTGTGTGGGAAGATGCTGTGAAAGCTATCGACTCTCGCTACGATGCAACCTTCACACTGCGCTATCACACGAACTGGCCGAAAGCAGGTGGAGATAACGCTGCCATTCCTTTCGTGCAAGGCGCAAACGGCTTGCCAGTGGCTCCTAACGAGGTTTACTTCAGCTGGGTTCCCGAGAGCGAGGACAGCAAGATCAACTATACCGGTGCTGACGGAAGACTTGGCTTCGGTGAGATGGCTGGTCGTCCAGACTTCGTAGTAGCCGTGAACCACATCAGCCGTAAGAAGTATCCTATCAACTGGAAGATTGGTATCTATCGTACCGACAATGCTGGCGGTCTTGGTTCAAAGGTGAACGGTGGTAGCCCACGTCCTTGGAACGTAGCTAAGTTCTCAGAGTTCTATCTCATCGGTGCTGAGGCTGCCGTGAAGCTGAACAGGAATGCTGATGCAAGAACCCTCGTGAATGTGCTCCGTGCTCGTGCTGGTAAGCAGACATTCTCTCAGAATGACAACGTAGCTGTATCTGTTGATAACAGTGCTGCCATGCTTGCTGCCACACCTGCTACCATCACCATCGACTACATCCTCGACGAGCGTAGCCGTGAGTTCTGGGGTGAAGGCTACCGTTGGTACGACCTTGTACGTACCCAGAAGTGGGCAGAGCGTGCTTCTACCTATCGTATTGCCGGAAGTGGCTATACCGATAAGGATTTGCAGACCTTCAAGCGTGATATTCCCGCAGGTTACTATCTCCGTCCAATCCCACAGGGACAACTCGATGGCATGAAGATGGATGAAGCTGACAAGCAAGCTTATCAGAATCCTGCATACCGCACAAAATAATATCAGCACCCGCTAAATAGTTTTTTAGTAAGAATAAAATAAAGGCTGAATCCCTCGTTTGGGGTTCAGCCTTTTTGGTTATCTTTGCTTCGAAATGGAGAAGCTAGTTATTTGGATTGCAAAATAGAAGGCATTTATTATAATTGGATTTATTGATACTACCTGATTACTGCACCTTCACCATTACATTTGAAACATATACCATGTTCTACATGGTTATATTGAGGTAGATACCCACTTCCACCACATCTGTCACATGGTATGAGATTACTTATAAACCTCTTTTCTTGGTCATATAATGGAATCCCTGTATTCTCATGCCGTTTCTTATGACAATCTTCACATAGCGTTACTAATGAATCGTTCTCATACTCCCAAGGCTTGCATTCTCTTGTATAGTATGTGTGGTGG
This sequence comes from uncultured Prevotellaceae bacterium, assembly GCA_902762325.1. Lineage (GTDB taxonomy): Bacteria > Bacteroidota > Bacteroidia > Bacteroidales > Bacteroidaceae > Prevotella. Next base: position 24,006 of record CACWNV010000013.1, read on the forward strand.
ATGTTCAATCCTTTCAAGTGGAATGAGTACAATGAAAATCTTATGAAAATCAATCTGTTTCCCAATGTAATATTGAATATTATTCTTTCATAGGGTACATGATCGATCATATAAGGCATCGAATATTCTATGTTTACATAGATGTCATTCGAAATGACACACGGAAACTCGAAAAGGTATGCCCACCCAGAAGCATATGAAGAAATGGCTTTCTTTATTATGCCACAGTATGTATACATGGTAGCATCAAGATAATCAATGTTGGCTTTAGATACTGCTATCACTTTTTCAGGATAAACATCTCTAAACAGATTGTTTATTGATTCAAGTAGATTTAAGTCATATACGTAGACACCATCATTGTCATACTTCTTTTCAAATTTAATGTCTTTAACTTGATTGGGGTTTAAAATAGGAAGATCAGCCCAAAACTTAGAAAAAGCGACACCATTGAAAGTCCATTCTTTAAACAGACTGTCAATCTCTTCAATACGGTTGACTTTCATGTAATTGTAGCCATTGTGAAAGCCCAAATGTCCACAATCTCTGCATCTGTAGTGGTCTCTGCTAAGTATCTCATTGCATTTCTGCCACCACTCTTTTTGATTCAAAAGTTCATTATATGTCATAATCATAATGTCTATTATTTCTGCCACAAATATACTCAAATACTTGGAGAATATTCTTCTTTTATAAAGAATTCTGAGATGAAATGTATAATAGATTTGTTTTCAATGGAAGAAATGCCGTAGGCATTAGACAATGGTAGCCAGCCATACAACTGCCCCTATGGGGGCTGCGAAATGGCTGGGTTAAAGGACACCACACACCCGGAACCTTGCTGCTATGCAAGGGACAAGAGCTAAACATGTCGCCTACCCAAGGGCAGGCTATATTCTTAGGGGGCAATTCCTTTCCAGCCATTTACTTTCCCTCGCTTCGCGAACAGTGACCGTTGGTTCGCCGTACCCAAAGGCACGGCTGTATGGCTGGCTACCATTGTCTGATGCCTCTGGCATCATTTCCATTGCAATCGGGCATCCCCAATATTATTCCTTAATGCAATATTTTACCGTTATTGGGCATTATAAATGCCGGACTCGATATTGCCGGATTTCACATTCGTCACAACGGGATTTTGTCAAGAAATATTCGAATTTTGGCCCCAAATTAAGGGCATCTGCGCGAACGAAAGGGTCGCTCGGTCGAAAAAACGCGATTTTTGAGGCTTTTTGTAAAATGTTGACTGACAGATGATTACACGAATATTAATCTGTAATCGGACGGTTTACAAAATGCGAATTTGCGAAAGGTAAGGTTTCGCTGCGCCAAAGGTTATGTTTCGTCGTGTGAAAGGTCATGTTTGAGGCGGTGAAACATGGTCTTTGGGGCGATGAAAGCTTATGTTTCGCGGTGCGAAAGCTAAGCTTTCGGAAAATGAGGAATGAAGGATGAAGAGTGAAGAAGCGGTTTTTACAGATTTTAACTTCTCTTTCATCACTTTTCCCTGACAAGTTTTTGTCAAGATTATTGACGTCGGAATAAGGCGAAAGTTTTTATCCGGCATCAATGATTCTCCATCTATTTGAATCGCCTGATTCAAGTTTCACATTTGCTCAACCTTTTTGTGATAAAGAAAAAAGTTAAGTAGTTAAAGACGATAACTACTTAACTTCATAACTTCTCTTAAAGGTTGAATCACTTGATTTCCATTCCGTCAACGTCAGGCATCCAGTTTTGTGCATTGTAAAGACGAACGACGTTCTTCCCTTTGTTGAAATCAACAGGCACATCTATTGTCTGGCGCACATTCCATTCACGGGCAGGGACACGGATGGTTTTCACAAACTTGCCGTTCACTTCCACGTTCAGTTCCCGTTCTTCTCCAGAGAACAAGGCAATGGTCATCGTTCGGCGTCCGGCCTTCTTCATGTTGACATCCTTCCACCACAGGTCATTCTCGGCACGCTTGCCCAAGAAGCGGGCTATGTATCCCCCCGAAGCTTCCTGACTTGCGCCATAAATGGCTGTCACCGACTGCTCGTTATTGCGTAGTTCCTGGTATTGGCTCAGCCAGGCTGTCTCTGCTTCGTAGCGTGTACGTTCCAGTCTTTTCTTCCCTTTAGCACGGAAGATCTTCGTGCCATGGGCAGGGATGGTGAACGAAACAGGTCCTTTGTCCCACACGTAGTTTGTTTGAAGGAAGCAGTCATACAATTGTACGTTTCCGCCCAGGTCGATGGTCTTGAAGTCAAGTTTCACCGTTTGTTCCTTGTCACTGGGATTGTAGATGGCGAAGGCACGTTCCTTTCCCCCTATTTTCTTGATGTCTTTCACGAGTATGAAGCATTCACCCTGCTTGTCAGCCACGTATGCCTGAAGGTGAAGAGGATCCTGGTTGAGGGCAATGAGGTCAGCATTGGTCATCAACTTCAAAGCTGCGGGTTTGATTTTCGACATGTCGCAACCGATCAGCAACGGTGAAGCCATGATGCACCACATGCCGAAATGCGTCTCGTCCTCAATCTCCGACATCGAACGTCCCACCTCCAGCATATCCATGTCGTTGTAATGACCGTCGTGGCAATAAGCCGACAGGTAGAGGTTCTCGGCAAGTATGCCCTTCACCGACTTCCATGCATCATAGATGTCACCCGTTGTGCGCCACGAGTCTGCCACTTCTGCGCCCCAAGTGCCGGGAAACGCCCAGCGACACATATTATATACAACGTCTTTCTTGCCGCAATTACGGATGGCTTCAGAGATCTTGGTATATTGCTGCCTTTCATCCAGTCCCATGTGGTTGCCTCCGCAATAGTCCACCTTGATGAAATCGAAGTCCCAGTCGCGGAAATAGAGTTGGCAATCCTGGTCTTCATGACCGGCAAAGCCTACACCCAGTCCCCATGCGTGTCTGTTTCCAGAGCCGCAGGTGTTGTCGCCGGCATCGCTATAGATACCAGCCTTCAGTCCTAACGAGTGGATATAATCCACCAATGCACGCATACCATGAGGGAACAGCTTCATGTTCAGGCGCAAATGACCATCTTCACCACGACCGTCCCAATAGCCGTCGTCGATGTTCACATACTTGAACCCAGCCTTCTGCAACCCCGTCTGGTGCATCGCATCTGCCTGCTGGCGAATCAAGTCCTCGTTGATGTTGAGGGCAAACGTGTTCCAAGAGCTCCATCCCATCGTGGGAGTGCGCTGCGCCATTGCTGAATGAACAATGAAGAATAATGAAATGATAAATAGTTTTCGCATAAAAGTTAATAGCTTTGGTTGTTATTTATGATGCAAAATTATTGTTTTTCCCTCTATCTGCCAAATTTCCTGCGCCTAAAGTCCAAAAAGCCTGTAAAATAATCGGGCAAAAAAATACACCACAACTCTCAGCGAGCTGTGGTGTAAAAAGCCTATGTTTAACTAAAATTTCTTTCAAAACAAATGACAGCCTCACGGCTCCCATTGTTACCTGTTAAACAATCTGTTTAATCTACCTTAAACCTAATAACTAAAAACCTAAATCTATTACTACTAACCTAAACAATCTATTAACCTTTTGACGATGCAAAGGTACGACAAATTTGGACTTCCCGCAACAAAATCTGCGTATATTGCTTCAAAAATACCCTATTCTTGACGTAAATCAAGCGATTGTGTGCGAACACAAATAATATTTTGCGGTTTTTCTTGTGATTCTTAATAATATGACGTAACTTTGCGTCTACTGAAGAAACAAAGAGTTTTGCGACCGTTATATCATGCGAGTACTGATAGTAAATACGAGTGAGAATGCTGGTGGAGCTGCCGTTGCTGCCCATCGGCTGATGGAGACACTGAATAAAAATGGTGTAAAAGCTAAAATGCTTGTCCGTGAAAAGGTGTCCGATGGTCTTACTATCGTTCCGCTTCCCCAGTCATTCCGCCTGAGATGGAATTTCCTTTGGGAACGCCTATGTATCTTTCTGCATCTTCACCTTTCCCGAAAATCCCTGTTTGAGATTGACATTGCCAATACCGGTACGGACATTACCGCCCTGCGTGAGTTTCAGGAAGCAGACATCATCCATCTGCATTGGATCAATCAGGGAATGCTTTCGTTGAAGAATATCCGGAAGATACTGGATAGCGGGAAGCCGGTTGTCTGGACGATGCATGATATCTGGCCTGCCACATCCATCTGTCACCTTACGCTCGGATGTACGAATTTCACGCAAAGATGCCAGCATTGCAAGTATCTGCCTAATGGAGGAGGGAAGCGAGACCTTTCCGCCAGGGTATGGAAGCGCAAGGAAGAGATGCTGAACGGTCACCGGATCCACTTTGTTGCGTGCAGCAGATGGCTTGCAGATGAGGCAAGGAAAAGCGCCTTGCTGAGCAATCAGCCTGTCACAAACATTCCTAATCCGATAGATACCAGCGTGTTTTCTCCGTCGGATAAGAATGCTGCCCGCCAGCGACTCTCCCTTCCTGCAGATAAACGGCTGTTGTTGTTTGTGTCACAAAGGGTGACCAACAGAAATAAAGGAATGACGTTTCTTGTTGATGCCTGCCGAAAACTGGTGGCAGACAATCCCAAGTTCAAGGAAAACACAGGCATCGTGATTTTAGGAGGCCACTCAGAAGAACTTGAAAGTGCATTCGAACTGCCTACTTTTGCTCTGGGCTATGTCAGTGACACGCAAAAGATAGTTGATGTATATAATGCCGTGGATCTGTTCATCCTTCCTTCTCTTTCGGAAAACCTTCCCAATACGATTATGGAAGCAATGGCATGTGGAAAGCCTTGCATCGGTTTTGAGGTCGGAGGAATACCCGAAGAGATTGACCATCTTAAAAACGGCTATGTAGCAAAGTTTATGGATGCAGACGATCTGGCAAAGGGTATTCACTGGGTTCTTGATGAGGCCGATTATCAGAGTCTGAGTCAAAGTGCATTGCAAAAGGTCGCAAGGAACTATTCCCAGCAGAATGTGGCAGCCAGATATATAGAGTTGTACAGTGAAATATCCCATACACCGTTCAAGCCATGATAAAGTTTTCCATCATCACCTGTACCTATAATGCCGGTGAGTTCCTACAGCGTACCGTCGATAGCGTATTGGCGCAGACCTATCCCTCGATAGAACATATCCTGATGGATGGTGCTTCGAAAGACGACACCCTTTCCATCATACAGGGTTATGTGGAAAAGAACAAAAAGGAAAATAGTCCTCATGACATCATAGTCCATAGTGAACCGGATAAAGGGTTGTATGACGCAATGAACAAAGGAATCCGTCAGGCATCGGGACACTATCTGCTGTTCCTGAATGCAGGGGATGTCTTTCCTTCTGATGATACTCTCAGCAAGGTTGCAAGAGTGGGGGAGGAAGCAGATCCGTTGCCGGGTGTGCTATATGGAGATACAGATATTGTTGATGCAGATGGGAATTTCCTTTCTCACCGTCGCCTTTCACCTCCCGATCATCTTACCTGGAAATCTTTTATTCATGGTATGCTGGTCTGTCATCAGGCTTTCTATGCTCGTGCAGATCTGGCAAAAGCCAACCTGTATAACCTTGATTACAGGTTCAGTGCCGATGTTGACTGGTGTGTGCGAGTGATGAAAAGCGCCGAAGAAAAGAATGTTTCATTAAAACGGGTACCCTATGTGGTGGTTCATTATCTTGATGGTGGGATGACGAACAAGAACCACAGGGCTTCATTGAAGGAGCGTTTCGCCATCATGTGCCGTCATTACGGTTTCCTACGGACATTCTTCATGCACGTATGGTTTGTCTTTCGTGCCGTGCTGAAGAAGTAAGTGTCAATTCAAACAGCCTGAATAAAAAACTCCTCGTACATCTTTGTCTTGAAAGACTTCGATGACGAGGAGTTGTGTGAGTTATTCTATAATGTTAATAGAACTTCTTTTAAATAGAAATGATAGTTATATTACCTTATTATATATTATAGACAGTTGTCTTTATGAATATCTAAGAATCTGTCCCTGACGGACTCTCAGCGTCTTGTTGATGTGGTTGAGTTCACACAGAGTCTCAACACTTACACCGCGCTTGCGGGCAATCGAATAAAGAGTCTCACCCTTTTCAACCTTGTGATAAAGTCTCTGTTCGTTATAGCTTGATGAACTTCTTTCAACTCTTGCAGTGGTTCCACGTACCTCCTCTGGAGTATAGCTTCCGCTGCCAACCTTTCCACGGAGACGAGTAGCTTCTCTTGACTCGCTCAGGTATCTTGCCTTGTTGAAGTTATAGAAGTCGCCTGTGACGTCCTGGGCACGGAAATCAAACAGCAATGCAGGATTAAGAGCTACACCGCAGAGACGTGTCTCAAAGTGAAGGTGAGAACCCGTACTACGTCCAGTGTTACCTCCAAGTCCGATTACGTCGCCTGCACGCACTTCATCGTTCTCTCTTACGAGCTGCTTAGAGAGGTGTCCGTAAATGGTTTCAAGACCATTATTGTGGCGAATGACGATGTAGTTTCCATATCCACGTGCCTCATAACGGACAATTCTTACTTTTCCGCTAAATGCTGCACGAATAGTGTCACCAATATATACCTTGATATCAAGACCTTTGTGCTGTCTTCCCCAACGTGCACCGAAGTTACTTGTCACGACGCGGCTTTGAGTCGGCATGGAGAAATCGCGAAGGTCAATTTTAAAATGGTCGGGCATTTCTGTCTCGCGATGAGCGTAGCGGTTGTCCCAGTCTGCATAGAGCTCCTCAGCGGGGAGGCCGGAATATTCACGGTCGAGCAGGTTCTGGAATACCAAAGTGTCTACTGCTTTCATCTTTCTGTCCACAGGAGCCTGACGGGCAAGCAAATCTTGAGCATCCGCCTGTTGAGCAGTGAAGATAATGGAAACAGATAATGTTATTGTTCTAATAAATTGTCTCAATGTCATATTATATAATTTTAGATTATTCCGTTAGCCAAATAATATGTTAACGGCCTAATTTGAATTATGTTATTTTGTCAAAACTGATGCAAAGATAGTGAATTTATGGCAAACAGGCGAACCCTTAACAGTTTTTATTTGTCGTTTAACATACTTCTCATGTGCAATTCCTCTTGGGTTTCCACCTATTTATATAGGGTTCAGCCATTATTTGCGGCAACTCGAAAAAATGCCCTATTTCTTAAAAAATATTAAATAATTTAGCTGATTGCCGACCAGTTGATGTTGGTTTTCCGCAATTCCTTCAACCGGTTCCATAGTAGCTGATGCTCCGATTTCTCGCAGAGAGGGTCGTCGTCGATGATCTTTTGTGCCTCATATCTGGCAAGTTGCACGAGCTGTCCGTCACGGGCAATATCGGCAATCTTCAGGTCGAAGGCGATGCCACTCTGTTGTGTCCCTTCTAAATCTCCCGGCCCACGGAGTTTCAGGTCGGCTTCTGCAATCTCAAACCCGTCGTTAGTGTCGCACATGATGTCTATTCGTTTGCGCGTCTCTTCGGATAGCTTATAGGATGTAACCAGTATGCAATACGACTGATCAGCTCCCCTGCCCACGCGTCCACGCAACTGGTGAAGCTGAGACAACCCGAATCGCTGTGCATCCAGAATGACCATGACCGAGGCGTTAGGAACATTCACGCCAACCTCAATGACTGTCGTGGCAACCAGAATCTGCGTCTCTCCCCGCACAAAGCGCTGCATCTCCTCTTCCTTCTCCTTTGGCTTCATCTGTCCGTGCACCTTACTGAGCTTGAACTCAGGGAAGATCTGTAGCAGGGACTCATATCCTGTTTCAAGGTTCTTCAGGTCGCTCTTTTCACTCTCTTTGATGAGCGGGAAAACAATATAGACTTGTCTTCCCTGATGAATCTGCTGCCGGATTCCTTGATAGAGACTGGTCAGTTGATTATCGAACCGATGCATCGTCTGGACAGGCTTGCGCCCAGGTGGAAGTTCGTCAATGACACTGACGTCTAAATCTCCGTAGATGGTCATGGCAAGTGTCCGGGGAATGGGAGTGGCTGTCATCACCAGCACATGCGGCGGTTGTTCGCTCTTCCCCCAGAGTTTTGCCCGTTGCGCAACACCGAAGCGATGCTGCTCATCAACGACGGCAAGTCCGAGCTGCTTGAACTGAACAGGGTCTTCAATGATGGCATGAGTACCGACAATGATGTCAATGCTGCCGTCGAGCAGTCCGTTCAGCACTTCATCCCTCTGTTTTCCTTTGACAACGCTTGTAAGCAGCCGCACCTGTATATCCATGCCTTGAAGAAAGTCCATGATGGTCTGAAGGTGCTGTTCTGCCAGTATTTCTGTGGGGGCCATCAAGGCAGCCTGATAGCCGTTGTCTATGGCTATCAGCATAGACATGACCGCGACAAGCGTCTTTCCCGACCCCACATCTCCCTGAAGCAGCCTGTTCATCTGTCGTCCGCTTCCCATGTCATCCCGAATCTCGTGCATTACCCTTTTCTGTGCATCTGTAAGGGGAAAGGGAAGGTTGTTGCGGTAGAAGCCATTGAATTGTTCTCCCACCCGTTTGAAGATATATCCCCGGTATTTACGCCGGTGGTCACTTGCATATCGTAGGATGTTCAGCTGGACATAAAACAGCTCTTCGAACTTCAACCTCACTTGTGCCCGTTGCAGTTCTGTGGTGTTGTGAGGATAATGGATATGATGCACCGCTTCATTTCTGGAACATAGATGAAGCGGGTCAATGATATAGGGTGGGAGAGTCTCAGGAAGGGAAGAGGAGAGCTTTTCAAGGAGCGACTTGATGATTCTCTCGATGGAGCGGGAAGACATACCCCGCTTTTTCATAGTCTCTGTAGTGGAATAATAAGGCTGTAATCCCATTTCCGATAGCTGCAGGTCTTCTGCCTTGTCTATGTCAGGATGGGCAAACTGATAGCGCCCGTTGTAGACAGTGGGCTTCCCGAATACGATGTATTCGGTATTGACCTTGTAGTTTTGATAGACATACTTTGTATGCTGGAACCACACCAGGTCTACAACGCCGCAGCCGTCAGAAAGATGAGCAACCACTCCTTTTTTGCGTGCTCCTATGCTGAACTCCTCAAAAGAGAGGATCTTCCCTTTCACTTGTACATAAGGCATGCTGCCTTGCAAGTCCTTGATGGCATAGATCTTACTCCTGTCAACGTATTTATAAGGATAATACTCTAACAAGTCTCCCCACGTGTGTATCCCGAGCTCCTTGTTCAGAATCTCTTTGCGGTTCGGTCCCACACCAGGGATATACTTGATATCTTGTTCGAGTATTGTTGACATTGTCAGAATGGATAAGCTATTTTCCTTGACAGATACACCTGGCTATGGTAATGTCGAAGGGAGTGGTGAGTTTAATGTTCTCACGGTTTCCTTCCACCATGGTAACAGAACAGCCGAGGCTTTCCACCACACTGGCATCATCCGTGAAGCTCTCTTTATAGGGTTGATTGAAAGCACGGCGGAGCAATCCAATGTCGAATGTCTGGGGAGTCTGGACAATCCTGTAGTCGCTTCGGAGTACGTTGTGACCCTGACCGGCATCATTGATAAACCGTAGAGTGTCAGTGACGGGAAGCACGGGAATGCATGCATATTCCTCACGTGCCGTCTCATAGCATCGGTCGATTACCTCAACGGAAACGAAGGGGCGTACTCCATCATGTATTCCTACGACACCATCTGCCGTCTGGGGTATGGCAGCAAGGCCGTTTTGGGAAGAATGGAAACGAGTTTCTCCCCCGTCCACCACAACGTGTTCAACGGTAAACTGAAACAGTTGGCACAAATCACGCCAATAATCTTGTTGTTCGTGTGGTAAGACGAGGATGATCTGCAGTTGGTCGGAGTATTCCCTGAACCGCTCGATGGTACGCATCAGGATGGGCTTGCCATTGATGGGAAGGAACTGTTTGGGCATTTTACTTCCCATACGCAGCCCTTTCCCACCAGCAACGATAATGACATAATCCATGTTTTTTACTTATTAAGCAAATGACAGTATCGCATTCCTTCTTCAAGTTGTGCGACAATCTCTTCTCCCTTTAATTGTCTGAGCAGTTCATAGCCATAGGGAAGGGCAGCAGCAGGACCTTCACCCGTCGTGATGTTCCCACTGACGGTAAACAGGTCGGCTGTATATTCAGCCCCATCAAGGAACTGCTCAAAACCAGGATAGCAGGTGGCACGATGACCTTGAAGAATACCTAAGTTCCCAAGTACCATCGGAGCAGCACAGATGGCTCCTATTCGCTTGCCTTTTGCGTTCTGTTGTAACAGAGCCTGGCAGACACCTTCATGATCATTCAGATTGGCTGCACCGGGCATTCCGCCAGGAAGCATCAGGATATCTGCATCGGCAAAGTCGCCAGCCTCTTCAAATGTCGTGTCGGCTTTAATGGTAACGCCATGTGCACTCTCAACAAACTCTGTTCCTGTGATACTGACGGTTACAACATCTACGCCTCCTCGGCGGAGTATATCCAACGGAGCCAAGGCTTCAATGTCCTCAAATCCATTGGCCATGAATACATATACTTTTCCCATAATTCTATAATTTTATAGTGTTAGATATAATTTGCAGTAAAGTTTCCCATTATTTATTCGCAAAGATAGCAATTTATTTCTTAATTCACAAATGCAGTTAAAATTTCCGTTTCGAAATTATAATTAATTCTTTTTTTTTCTTACTTTTGCCCAAAGAATAAGTATGGTTGGTTTACAAAGTATTTTTTTTAATGAAATTGTCTATGAAACGCTTAATGGTTGGATTGTCAATTCTATTTTTGTGTGTTGTTAAGGTCGCTGCTCAGATGTCTATTTTACCATTGGACTTGACCAAAAAAGATTTGAAAGTCTTGGATATTGGGAATAGCTATACTGAAGATGCCACTGCCTATTTGAAATTAATTGCCGAAGCGAGTGGTTCCGATTTGTCAGACATGTGTCTTTATAAACTAACATGTGGGGGGGCATCTTTTCGTATATGGTATGATATAGCCACGGATACTCTTCCTCATACGTATACTTTTAAGAAGGTCTTGGGTGGAATAAACGTGGTCACTCCTGAGAAGAATGCGACAAATGATGATGGAACCTTAATTCGGAGTGTTCTTACAAATAATGAATGGGATTTGATCTTGATACACCAGGTTAGTAATTATGCTCCCTATTTCAGTCAGTGGGGGGGGCAACGGATCAGGAGGATATCTAAACGATTTCATCCAATTACTGAAAGACTATCAACCATCTGCAAAAATAGGGATGCTGCTAATCCATAGTTATTGGAGTGGATGTTCTGCAAACAGAGAAAAGTCGCATCTTGACCGTTGGGAATTAATAGCCAAATCCGTTAAGGAGTTTACTGAAGCGTACGACTGTTCTTTGGTTATTCCCTATGGCACTGCTGTTGAAAACCTAAGAGCTTCATCTTTGAATAATGAATATGATCTTACAAGAGATGGATCGCATTTAGCAGATGGACTTGCAAGATACACCGCTGCATGTACATATTACCAAGCCTTGATTGCGCCAAGAAGTGGAATAAGTATTATTGGAAATCCTTCGCGCTACGAGGTTAAGAATCCTCAACAGGCAATGTATCCATCCAGTTGTGTCAATGTGACAGACGATAATGTAGACATGGCCCAGAATGCTGCGTTATTGGCAATAGAGAATCCTTATGAAATTAGTCTTTTGGAGGATTCAGATGTTGTTAAACTTGATAAAGAGATCAGTACTTTTTGTAGCGATAAGGATTTGGACTTCACTCATATAGAGGGAGTTAATGCCTATGTCGCCAGCCAATATAAGGTTGATAAGGGCGTTGTCATTATGAAAAAGATAAATGCTGTTCCTGCAAGAACTGGTGTCGTGTTGAAGGGAATACCAGGAAATTATAATGTTCCTCATGGGAAAGGAAATACTATTGTATCGAGTATGTTGAAAGGCACAACAAAAATGAGTAGCATACAACCTTTTGAAGGGGAAAAAACAAACTTTTATTTTGATGGTGAAAGTTCATTTTCATTAGTTAGTAATACTATAGCCGATGTTATTAATAAGTCATATTTGCAGATACCAACAAAACTCTTAGATAATAAGACAAATATAAAGATGGTTTTTGAGGATAATGATGTTTACGATATCAATGGTGATGGCGTAGTTGACATTTCTGATATAACGATATTAGTAAATGATGTTTTAAACAAATAAACATAAGCACAAATGTGATGTAACGATTCGTCAATCATACAAAAGGATGTCAAAGATCCTAACAGAAGCTTGTCGTGGGGAAGTGATGAAATAGAAGTTGAAATCCGTTAAGATGATTCTTCATTTTGCTGAAACTTAGCTTTTGTAGTGCCATACCTAAGCTTTAAACGACTGAAAGGTTATGTTTCATCGCCTGAAACATAACCTTTCACATGACGAAACATAGCTTTTGGGTCGACTAAACCTAAACTCTTGCAATTTCTTTTCTTGTAAATCGTTCGGCAATAGATAAGTATCTATACAACCATCTGTTAATCAATGTTTCACCAAAACCATCAAAAATCGAATTATTTTCGAAAGAAGAACATCTTCTTCACGAAGACGCCATTTTGGAAGGGGCAAAACAATGATTTTCTGTGACTAAAAGATTGAAACCCTTTTTACCTTGAATTCATAAGGTACTCTGAAAATATCTTATCTGACAATTTATTTCTGAGCGTCAATTTGAAAGGCAACATCATAAACAGATGGCATAATGAAGTTGGTTCATCTTGTATTGAACCGGTGTGTTATTCTAAAATAAATTAAAAAAGCATGATTTATCGGTGAATTCCATTATCTTTGCAACGATAAACTCGAAGTGATGACAATGAATCAGAAAAAACTCCGTTTCGCGATTTTTGGGAATGAGTATCAGGCCAAGAAGTCAGCAGCAATCCAGAAAGTGCTTTCCTGTCTCTCAATCCGTAAGGCTGAAGTCTATATGGAAAGGTATTTTTACGAGTTCCTGACCAATCAGCAGAAGCTTCCTATAGAGGTGGAAGGCGTTTTTGACGGTTATAATTTTGATGTAGACTATGTCATTTCTCTGGGAGGTGACGGTACTTTTCTGAAAGCGGCCAGTTTTGTGGGGGCTAAGGGAATACCGATTATCGGTGTCAATATGGGAAGGCTGGGCTTTCTGGCAGACATTCTTCCAAGTGAAGTTGAAAATGCGCTGGATTTAGTCTGGAAGAATGAGTATCAGGTGGAAGAGCATACGGTCATTCAGATAGAAGCGGATGGAGAGCCTATAGAGGGTAATCCTTATGCCTTGAATGATATTGCCGTTCTGAAGAGGGATAATGCTTCCATGATTTCAATCCGTACCAGTGTGAACGATGAATATCTGGTGACTTATCAGGCAGATGGTCTGATTGTCTCGACGCCAACAGGTTCAACAGCTTATAACCTTTCTAATGGCGGTCCGATTATCGTTCCTCAGACCAATATCCTTTGTCTGACCCCTGTAGCTCCGCATAGTCTGAATATTCGTCCGATAGTAATCAATGACAGCAGTGTGATAGAACTTTCTGTAGAGAGCCGTTCTCACAACTATCTGGTTGCGATTGATGGTCGTTCGGAGAAACTGATTGAAGGGACAAAGATAACAATCAAGAAGGCACCGTTCACCATTCGTGTGGTGAAAAGATTTTCCCAAAGATATTTTTCCACGCTTCGCGATAAGCTGATGTGGGGAGTAGACAGATTGACGAAATGATATTTGAGTTTTGATCTGCGCCAGATTGTTTAATGAAACGGAACACCTGAATGGGACTAAGAAACATAGTTAATATTCCAAAATACAAGTATTCTGCCAGAGTTATAATGAAATGGCTTTGGCGGGCATGGAAGGGTAACCGGCTGCAAGCCACCCTCAATGCCCTGATAGGCATCATGCTTGTGGTGATAAGTCTCGCACAGGTTTGGGCAGTTCAGCATGCAATCGACGTGGCAGCAGGAGCACAGGAGGGTAATATCTATTGGGCTGTCGGCATAATGGGATTCTTTATCATTTGTGAGTTTGCCATGCATATATCATCTATCTGGGTAAAGAATATCTTAGGAATAAAAGCACAGAACAGGATGCAGCAGCAAATGCTCGACCGTATTTTGCGATCGGAGTGGCATGGCAAGGAAAACAGACATTCAGGTGATGTGCTCAATCGTCTGGAGTTTGATGTCAATGCGGTTGTTCATTTTCTGACAGAGACACTTCCGAACACATTGTCAGTATTGCTGATGTTCTTGGGTTCTTTCTTCTATCTGTTCTCAATGGACAAGATGTTGGCAGTGGTCATTGTAGCAGCACTTCCCATCTTTATTTCTTTAAGCAGGCTCTATGTCGGGCAGATGAGAAAGCTCACTCGTCAGGTGCGGGATTCCGACAGTAAGGTGCAAAGTGTTCTTCAGGAAACAATACAAAACCGTATGCTCATCAAGACACTTGAGAGCGACGACGCGATGGTAGATAAGTTGGAAGACACCCAAAGTGAGCTTCGGAAGAATGTTGTTAAACGTACTCGTTTCAGTGTCTTTTCCAATCTGATTCTCAATTTCGGGTTCGCACTTGGCTACCTGTTCGCTTTCCTCTGGGCATCGCTGAGGATGATTGATAACACGTTGACATTCGGTGGAATGACCGCTTTCTTACAGTTAGTGGGAAAGATACAGGGTCCGGCCCGTAATCTAACCCAGCTTGTCCCCGCATTCGTCAGTGTGTTTACTGCTGCAGAACGACTGATGGAATTAGAGGAAAATCCCCTTGAGGAACAAGGCGAGCCGATAGAGATTAAAGCTCCATGTGGAGTACGTCTGACAAATGTTTCCTATGCATATAATAAGGCGGACGGAAATGTGATAGACAAATTGGATTTCGACTTCTATCCTGGCAGCTGCACAGCTATCCTTGGAGAAACAGGTGCAGGAAAGACAACACTTATTCGTTTGATTTTAGCACTCCTGCGTCCTTCTGATGGAAAGATTGAGATTTATAATTCACGTAAATCAAAGGAGCTGTCTCCACGTTTGAGATGCAACTTCGTTTATGTTCCGCAAGGAAATACGCTGATGAGTGGAAGTATACGTGACAACTTGCGTCTCGGTCGTCTGGATGCTACCGATGAGGAAATGTACGAGGCACTGCGAGCTGCCTGTGCTGATTTCGTTCAAGAACTCCCTGACGGACTGGATACCTCATGCAGCGAATCTGGAGGTGGACTGAGTGAAGGACAGGCGCAGCGTATTGCCATTGCACGTGCATTGTTGCGAAACCGTTCCGTCATGCTTTTTGATGAGGCGACGAGTGCGCTGGATCCTGAAACAGAGAAACAACTTCTTCACAATATTCTTGCCCATCATGATAAGACGATAATCTTTATCACTCATCGTCCTGCCGTTGTAGATTATTGTGATCAGACATTGAAGATAAACCGATTAGTTAATAGTGAATGATGATGAACAACAAGCATAGGGTTAAAAGTTTTTTGTGTAGGGAATTGATAATCATTTTCCTCTTAGGCCTCTGTGTTAATCAGGCTTTAGCACAGGATCTGGACTCCCTATACACCCAGACGATGCTGAAGAACGGAGCGCAAGCTCCAGATTTCCTGATAGATAGCGTGTCGAATACTCATTTGTCGGATTTCAGAGGGCGGTATGTAGTCTTGCACTTCTGGGCGTCATGGTGTCCGGACTGCCGTAAGGACATACCAGAGATGAATCGTCTTTATGATGAGTTTGCCAGTGACAGCGTGATTTTTATTCACATCTCTTTTGATACTGAAAGAGAGAAATGGCAGAATTATCTTGGTGAAAGTGGTATGGATGGAATACAACTCTGTGAGTTTAAGAAAATGAAGGAGTCGGCTACGGCTACAGCATACGGCATCAAGTGGATTCCCTCCGTCTATGTGCTGAACACTGCCGGCAGAGTGATTTTGCAGACGGTGACAACAGAGAAGTTGAGAAAGCGTCTCCAGCTCCTTGACAAATCAAAAGTATACATTCCGAGATCAAAAAGAGAAGCAGAACCTACTTTTCCCGGAGGGGATGATGCCATGATGCTTTTCCTTTCACGAAACATAAAATATCCCCGGCTGGCATCAAACTATGGACTGGAGGGACAGACGCTCTTGAAGTTCCTCGTTAACACCGACGGTTCGATATCCAATGTCCGTGTAATTGATAATAAGATAACGAAAGAAGACAGACTTCCTTTCAGAACATTGCCCGAAGAAGAAAAAAGAGCAATGCGGAAGAAGGTGCTTGCCTTGTTTGCAGAAGAAGGTATTCGCGTGGTAGAATCTATGCCTCGCTGGAAAGCCGGTGTGCGATATGGAATGCAGATGAAGACAGAGTATGAGCTTCCTATCAATTATAAGATCCAATACAATAATGATAATTAGCAGATGATTCATCTTAAAGATGTAAATAAGACTTATTTTGGTGCACAGCCCTTGCACGTGTTGAAAGGGATAAACCTCGACATCAGTAGTGGCGAGTTTGTATCTATTATGGGTGCTTCGGGTTCCGGTAAGTCCACCTTATTAAATATTCTTGGTATTCTCGACAATTTCGACAGTGGAGAGTATATCCTTGCAGATACTCCTATCAGAAATCTGTCTGAAAAGAAAGCCGCAGAATATCGTAACCGTATGATCGGGTTTATTTTCCAGTCGTTTAATCTTATCGGATTCAAGAATGCGGTGGAGAATGTTGAACTTCCTCTCTTTTATCAAGGGGTTAGCAGGAGGAAACGTCATCAGATGGCGATGGATTATCTTGACAGGCTTGGACTTGCCGACTGGGCAGGACATTATCCTAACGAGTTGTCGGGTGGTCAGCGGCAAAGGGTGGCTATTGCCAGAGCTTTGATAACCCATCCGAAGATTATCTTGGCAGATGAACCTACAGGAGCGCTTGACTCTAAGACGAGCGTGGAAGTGATGCAGCTGCTCAAAGAGCTTAACAGTAGTCAGCACATGACAATGGTGATTGTGACGCACGATTTAAATGTCGCTAATCAGACAAATAGAATCATTCGTATCAAGGATGGAGTTATTGAATGAAATATGGAATTCGGCTAAGCGTAATAAGCTACGCACGGCACTGACAGGAACAGCTGTTGCATGGGGAATCTTCATGCTGATAGTCCTGTTGGGAGCTGGAAATGGGCTTATTAACGCAACGATGAGTAGTAGCGGACGGTTCCTTGATAATTCAATGCTTGTCGGAGGAGGGCAGACAGCCAAGGCTTACGATGGTCTGAAAGAAGGAAGGACCATCACATTAGATGACCGGGACCTTCAGACGACTTCTACTCGTTTCACTCAGAACATCGATGATGTGGGAGCAAGTATGAGTCAGCAGGGAGTGACCATTACGTTTGGAGAGAACTATGTCAGCAGTGAACTTTCCGGTGTCTATCCCAATGAAGCCGTCATAAATAAGAAGGAGATGCTCTGCGGACGTTTTGTTAATGACATCGACAATAAGGAACAGCGAAAGTCACTTGTCTTGAGTGAAAACCAGGCCAAGGAACTGTACAATGGTGATATCGCATCATTGGTAGGCAAGTATGCCAAAGTCGGTGAATTCTCCTTTTGCATCGTCGGAATCTATAAAAGCGACCAAAGCCGTATGAACAGCGAGGCTTTTACGGCTTTCAGTACGTTTCGTACAATGTATAACAGAGGTGACAAAGCCGATCATATCATCTTCTCGTTTCATGGATTAAACAGCATAAAGGAGAATGACGATTTTGAATCCAACTATAAGGCGGCTTTGAATACCAACCATCGGGCTGCTCCAGATGACGAGGAGTCGGTGTGGATATGGAACCGTTTCAAACAAAACTTGCAGATGAACATGGGATTGAGTATCCTTCGTACGGCGCTATGGGTGATAGGTATCTTCACGCTTCTCAGTGGTATCGTGGGAGTTTCCAATATCATGCTTATCACCGTTAAGGAGCGCACCCGTGAGTTCGGTATACGAAAAGCGATTGGCGCAAAACCTTCTGCAATTCTTCGGTTGATTATTGCAGAAAGTATTATCATCACAACAATCTTCGGCTATATCGGTATGATAATGGGAATAGCTGCCAATATGTATATGGATGCGACACTGGGCCATCAGAAAGTAAGCACCGGACTTTTTGAAGCAACAATGTTTGTCAATCCGACCGTTGGAATAGATGTCTGCGTCGAAGCGACATTAGTCATGATTATAGCAGGAACACTTGCCGGACTGGCACCTGCACGGAAGGCAGCACGTATCCGGCCTATTGAGGCTTTAAGAGCAGAATGAGCTAAGATGAGGCAAGAACAGAAAAAAGACAGGATGGAATGAGAATTGACATCGACACATATAAGGAAATACTCGATACGCTAACGCGGAATAAGAGTCGTTCGTTCCTCACGGGATTTGGTATCTTTTGGGGTGTGTTCATGCTCGTTACGCTGATTGGGGGTGGAAAAGGCCTGAAGGAGATGCTTTCGAATAACTTTGAAGGGTTTGCCACTAATAGTGCCATTGTCTTTGCTCAGCCGACCACCAAGCCGTGGCACGGCTTCCGGAAAGGTCGTTCATGGTATATGGTGTATAAAGATGTAGAGCGGCTGAAGGCTCAGGTGTCAGGTCTGGACGTCGTTACTCCCTCGTTGTCCCAATGGGGAGCCTCTGCTGTCTATGGAGAGAAGCGTGTGAACTGCAATGTGAAAGGACTATTACCCGACTATGCCCAGGTTGAGGCTCCTCAGATACGTTATGGCCGTTATCTGAATGACATGGATATGGCACAACGACGTAAGGTCTGTGTCATCGGAAAGAAAATATACAAGACACTCTTCCCGATGGGTGGTGACCCTTGTGGACAGATAATCCGTATTGATTCCACCTATTATAATGTAGTAGGAGTGGATTACAGTG
Source organism: uncultured Prevotellaceae bacterium (assembly GCA_902762325.1). Lineage (GTDB taxonomy): Bacteria > Bacteroidota > Bacteroidia > Bacteroidales > Bacteroidaceae > Prevotella. The sequence continues at coordinate 42,963 of CACWNV010000013.1, forward strand.
CAGGTAATATGCAGATTAATGGCGCGGCAGACGAAAGTGTGGTAATACCGATGACACTTATGCAGCAGGCTTACAATCAGGGTGAAGCCGTTCATCTTATTTGTCTGACGGCACGACCTGGTGTGGCGATGAGCGATATCTCTCAACATATACGTGAGGTGATAGCACGAGCGCATGATGTGGCTCCCGACGATGAAAAGGCTGTTACGGTCTTTAATACAGAAGTGTTGTTCGGCATGCTTGATAATCTCTTCGACGGTGTCAACTTCCTTGTTTGGTTGGTAGGCATCGGAACCTTGCTTGCAGGAGCTGTCGGTGTGTCGAACATCATGATGGTGACTGTGCGTGAACGGACGACGGAGATCGGTATTCGTAGGGCTATCGGTGCCACTCCCAATAGTATCCTAATGCAGATTATCTGTGAGAGCCTGATGCTGACAGCCGTTGCCGGGATGAGCGGAATACTCTTTGCAGTGCTCATTCTTCAAATGCTGGAGATGGGAAATACAACCGATGGGATTGTCAGTGCCCATTATCAGGTAGGATTCTGGACAGCTATTGGTGCTGTTATGCTCCTGAGTCTGCTTGGAGTAGTGGCAGGACTGGCTCCTGCTCTCCGTGCGATGTCCATCAAGCCTGTTGATGCCATGCGTGACGAATAAAGTGTAATTCTTAAAATGCTTTTGCATAATTAATGTTCATAGTTTTATGAAGAACAAAACAAACAATTCAGGAAGGGATACTTCCTTTAAGGGATGGGGGAAAGTTTTGGCTGGCGTATTGATTATATTGATTTTTATCGGTACGTTCGTGTTTCTATGGTTAAAGTCAAAGCCTCAGCCGACTCTTTATGAGGAATTTGTACCGACACAGAAAGACTTAGTGAGGACAACAGTTGTTACGGGTAAGATAGAGCCGCGTAATGAAGTGAACGTAAAGCCACAAATCAGCGGTATCATTACCGAGATAATGAAGGAAGCGGGCGACCTTGTACAAGCCGGTGAGGTGATAGCTAAGGTGAAGGTCATCCCAGATATGCAGCAGTTGAGTTCGGCACAGGCACGTGTGCGCCTTGCCCAGATCAATGTGGAACAGGCCAAGACCGATTATGAGCGTGAGAAGGTACTTTTCGACAAGGGATTTGTCTCTGCAGACGAATTCGACAAACTGCGTCAGACCTATCGTCAGGCTCAAGAAGAAGTAGCTGCTGCAAACGATCAGTTGCAGGTGGTGCGTGATGGTGTTTCACGTAGCAATGCCAGTGCCAGCTCAACCCTTATCCGTTCCACCATCACAGGACTGATTCTTGATGTCCCGGTGAAAGTGGGAAACTCGGTTATCCTTTCCAACACCTTTAACGATGGTACGACCATTGCTTCGGTGGCGAACATGAATGACCTGATTTTCCGTGGAAACATTGACGAAACAGAGGTGGGAAAGCTGGTGGTTGGCATGCCGATGAAGATTACAATCGGAGCATTGCAGAACCTGAAGTTTGAGGCTTCACTGGAGTATATTTCTCCAAAGGCCGTTGAGACGGGAGGAGCCAACCAGTTTGAGATAAAGGCAGCTGTGCATGTGAATACTGCCAGCAAGATCCGTAGTGGCTATTCCGCAAATGCAGAGATAGAATTGGCAGCTGTAAAGAATGCGCTTACGGTTCCCGAAGGTGCCATTGAGTTCAGTGGTGATGATACTTTCGTCTATGTCATTAAAGGCGAAGGGGAGAAGAAAAACTATGAAAAGAGAAAAGTCAAAGTCGGACTTAGCGATGGAATCAATATAGAGATTAAAAGCGGTCTGACTCGTCAGGATCGTGTGAGAGGGCAAAAACTGATAACAGAAACAGAATGATGGATAAGTGTCTCATCCATCATTCTGTCTTGATTTACTTCTTAATCTTCTTTCCGTTATAGATATAGATTCCTTGTCTGAGGGAAGAGAGAGAAGTGTTGTCTGCAACTTTACGCCCTTGCAGGTCGTAGATGATTCCATCTTGCTTTTCACTTCCTGACTCTTGACGCTCGTCTCTCACTTCTTTGATGGCACTGTCATTGCTTCTGAAGTTCTTCAGTTCTTTGATGGCAGGTAGGGCTCTTCCGGTCTCATTGTCCCAAAGAGAAGCATTGTACCAATCATCTGTCACTCGTTTTGTAGACCAGTCGAGACCAAATTCATTGGCTTCGGGGAACCACCAATAGAGTCCGTCCACACTCTGATGTTTGTTGAGCATCTCGATAAGGTCGGCAGTGAATTTCCGTTGTCCTTCGTTAGTGTCAGGCCAAGTGGTTTTCAGATTATAGGTGGCATTGTTTGGATACCACTTATGATAGTAGCCGGTTTCAACAATCTCAATCTTCTTGTCAGGGTAAGTCTCTTCGAGCGTCTTGAGGACTTTCTCAAGAGTCGCGAGCGGACCGTGGAAATAAGGGTAATAGGAGATGCCGATGACATCGTAGTCATTTGTGTATTTCGAGAGAGTCTTGTAGAAGTTGGTCACATTCTGTTCTTTACTCAACTCCGTCTGTATGACTATCTTTGCTTCAGGACAAACTTCCCGGCATGCCTTGATGCCACTTTGGAGATACTTGGCAAAGTTGTCAAAGGTTCCACCGCTGTATGACCCTCCATCAGGATAGCAGTGTCCTGTCGGCCATAGCATTCCGTATGTAATCTCGTTGCCAGGTTGGATAAAGTCAGGCGTGGCACCTGCTGCCTTGAGAGTGTTCAGACAGTCTATGGTGTAATGGTAGAGATAGTCTGACAACTTCTCCGGGTCTGTAGAATTCCATGCTGATGGTGTGCTATGTTGCCCCGGGTCGGTCCATGTGTCGCTGTAATGGAAGTCAAGCATGAACTTGAATCCGTAAGCCTTCAGCCTTTTTCCAAGTTGGGTGACATATTCGAGATCTTGCCTTACGCCTTGCCCCTTATGAGCGGCAGAAGCTTTGGAAGGGTCGACAAAGAGACGGACACGCATCGCATTCCATCCTTGTTCGGCAAAGAAGCCCAACATGTCTTTGATAGATGCCCCGTCTTCTGTCATGTAGTTGGCACCATGTTCTTCGTAAGTGGGAAGCAATGAGATGTCGCCTCCCACATATTTCTGTGCCATGGATGTCATTGCGAAGCTACAGACTACGGAAGTTAGAATAGTTTTGAAATAATTCATAGAGTATTTACTTCTTATACTTTATTTCACCACGTATTTCTTGTTCCCACGAATATAGATACCTGGAGCGACCGGATGACTGACCACACGCCCCTTCAAGTCATAGATTCTGGAGTCTTGTTCCTTGCCATTCCTCTCAAGATCTTCAGCTTCCACTTCATGAATATCAGATATGAGTTTGGTCAGGTCATTAACGGTATTCTTTCCATCCTGTTTGGTCGTGGAAATCTCAAAGTAGCGGTCTTCACGTACATCGTTGATGTCAATGGTCTGTGGAGAACCGTTGCTGGTACTGAAGACAAAGTTCACACAGTCTTTCTCTGAATGGATGGTATAGGGTTTAGCATACCATTCTTTTCCCTCAACGGTGATGGTGGATGATACTTTGTCACCCGGCCAGTTGCTATTGGCAGGAGAGTGTGTTCCGTCACCACCCCAAGTCCAGAAATTCACGCCATTCCACTTCACCTGATCTGTGTTGACATAGACGGTGATCTCATAGGGATTGAAAGGTAGCTTCTCTTCTATGGTATATGTCCTGCTGACAATGCCGCTAACAGTAGAACCGATGAGCAGTCCTACTTGCAGGGTGGTCGTTCCAGCTGGAATCTCAATCTTAGTCCCACTTGCAACTCTTTTGCTGGAAGATGTCGGAGTAGTGCCGTCAGTGGTGTAAACCAGTTGGGCATTGGGCTGTTCGGAGATGGCGGTGAGGGTTGCAGTCTGCACACCTTCGTAGTTGCCTGATGCAAGGTCTATCCAGGCTGTGTTGAGGTTGTTTGACAGATAATACCTGAAATGGTATCCCGACAGGGCAAGCTGGTAGCCTTCATCTGGAATATAGCCATCGGGGTTGCTGCCTACGACAACGATTAAGTTTCCTTTGGTACCATTCACCCGATTGGCATAGTTGTATGCATTGTTATGCAAGTTGGAGTATATACTCTGGTTGTGGATACCTGCTGCCTTACGTACGTCAATCATAGCCTTGATATCCTGTTTGCAGTCTTGCCAGTGTGTCAGAAAGACGCAGGGCGTGCCGGGCATGGCCAACAGATAGGCATTGGCGGCGAGCGTGTCTTTCGTCAGTGGGTCTTGTGCTGCATTGTGCCTGCGTTCTGTATCGTGGTTTTCAACAAAGGTGACGGCCCACTGACGATACTTACCTTGTTCGTAATTGTAGGCGATAAGCGGCCAGTTACCATCGTTCTGCTGACCCAGGCGTAACCAGTTGCCGGTGTTAGCAGCATTCCGCACTGTATAGCGGAACTGGAAATCGAAGGCTGCCGAAGTCGGTGTGCCGTTCAGTTTCGTTCCGTCAATCCATCTTCTGATAGTATTCGTTCCGTCCCAACATTCACCTACGGAGAATTGTGGCTGGGCATAGTCGTTATACATTGCTGTGTATTCTGGAGAGTAGCCCTTCACCATGTCGTAGCGGAATCCAGCATAGCCGAAGTCGTTTAACAGCATCTTCAGATATGCCTTTACGCTAGCCTGTACGTTAGCACTCTTATGGTCAAGGTCGCGCATGCCGTCCCATCCTTCTCCGGTATCATCATAGTTTGAGAGTGAGTAGCCGTTGGAGTTAGCCCAGTTCAGCGTCTTTCCGTTGTCATCGTTGTGGACGATGTCCGTTGATTTCAGCTGATAGGTCACTCCGTTGTATGTCTCGGCAGGGAAATCCACCCAGTTGCTCACATTCCTACGGTGATTGATGACTATATCTGCAATGGTGCCGATACCGTGGGCCTTGAATGTACGGATCAGAGAGAGCAGTTCCTCTTTGTTACCGAAAGAACTATTGTAGTCTGTGAACCAATAGAGGTCGTCATATCCCATGGATGTGCCGCCGCAGTTGCCGCTCTGAGGCAGCCAGACCAAATCAAAATACTGACCGAGTTCAGCAGCCTGGCTTGTGAGATTCGTCCATTTCGTGTCATCGAATGAATCCCAGTAGAACGCTTGCAGCATCACACCGTTGTAGTTTTGAGGCCATCCTTCTGTTGCTTTCATCGTCATAGGGAGCAACAACAGGGTTGTCAGAATGATGTAGATTTGTTTCATATTGTAGCTTTTAAGGAAAAAGGATGAAGAGTGTGGAATCTCATTCCCTCTCCAAAGACTGTTATTGCAGCCTTCGTCGTTCACTCTTCATCCTTCATTAATCTTATCTTAAAGAATTATTCCCCAACAACGATGACGCAGCGGTTGCGGTCGTTCTCGCTGAATGGCTGTACAGTGTCTCCGTAAGAACTAACGTCCATGCGGCTGGCTGCAATTCCTTTCTCCTGCAAAGCTTTGGCTACCTTTTCTGCACGCTGCTTTGCATACTTCACGTTGATGGCAGGTGTGCCGGTCCCCTTGTCAGCATAACCCTTGATGGTTATACCCTTTGAAGGATACTTATTACACCATGCGACAATCTTGTTCAGCGTGGTCTCAGGATCAGGATCAGAGAGACGGATGTTGTAGAAGAAGGTCTCCTTCAGCGGTTCTTCCTTAACCACGGGCTTGGGCTCTTCTTTCACTACAGGCTTGGGCTCCTCTTTGACCACAGGAATAGGAGCGGGCTGCTCAACGACTTCCTCTTCAACTGGTATGACGGGAACAACCTTTTTCTTCATGCCGAACTTATATGTCAGACCGAGGAAGGCAGACACCTGGAAGTCGGGGTTGTAGTTGCGTTTCAGGTTGAACTCATCGTTCTTGCAGTTACCATCTATTTCTATACCGATGGCGAAGTTGCGTGATACGTTGAAGTTGAACTGTGTTCCCACGCGGGTGTTGAATGTGCTGTGCTTGGTTCCGCAGGGTTCGGGATTCTGCACATAGTAGAATTGGCGGTTCATGTTCTTATACTCGTCGAAATCCCAAGTATAGTTCACGCCGAATCCAGCCAAGAGTACCCAGTCAAAGAATCCGCAGGTGCGGTGGGGAGCGATGATGTTACTCATATTCAGCAACAGGTCGAGATCACCCGTGAGAGCCTTGAACTTATATTCAGGACTTCCTGTGCGTGTTGAGTATTTCAGATCATTGGTGGCGGAGGTATAAGGCAGTGCGCCTTTTACTTCCCATCCCTGCACATGTAGCCGTACACCGACTTTCGAATTGAAGTAGCGTCCGAAGGAGAGGGCTGCCTGTGGGGTGATGAGCTTCGTGAACTTCTCATTCGTGAATGTGCTTTGAGCACCCCCCTGCACAGTGATGAAACTATAGGGATAGTTTTCCTCTATTTCTTGTGCTTGTGCTGCTGTGCACACTCCGGTAAGGAGTGCCACGGCAGCGATGATATTCATTATTCTTTTCATAATCAGAGTCTTTTAATGTGTTTGAATTACTCAACCGTACAATAGATCTTGTCGGAAGTCTTACGAGTAGGATAGAGCTTGATGGTCTTTCCTTCCACAGTGAGATTGTCACCGTTGGCTGTGAGATTGCTGATATCCCCACCAAGGTTGATGTCCCAAGAGTTGTTGGCAGTGAACTTCCATCCTTTGCTGTTGACTCCTGCATTGTTGATGACGTAGCAGTAGTTTTCAGCATCCCATGTCATCTGTTGAGCATCGTCGCCCGGATTCCAGCCGTTGAAGTCGCCCACCAGATTCATGTTGTTGATACGAACACCCTTGAGTGTACCCGAAGCAAGGTCGGCAGTGATGTAGTAGATACCCTCTCCGGCATTGGCTTTGATGTTGCTGCCTCCGCCTTGAGCGAAGTCACCGCTTACACCGCCACTAAATGTGTCGAAGTTGATCTCATTGTCCCATGAGCCGGCAACACGCTGGAACTTGAATTCATTGCCCCAATTGTTCGGGTCGGCACAGTAGATGTAACCTGTGTAGACACCATCGAAGCTCAGAGTGGCAAGTTTCTGCTCAGCATTGCTCCATCCGTCGGTAGCACCGATGAAGTAGATGTAAGGAGCAAATTCAAGTTTCTCAATCTTGTATTTGTATTCCATCATGTTGATGGTAATGCGGTAGATACCAGCCTTCTCGATCTTTCCAGCCTGAGGATTCTGAGTGGTCAGTGTTCCTTCCATGCTTGTGTCGCCGTCGACGGCTGTTCCGAGAACGCCCGTGTCGCCTCCAGCCCAGAAGTCTCCGTCGTAGTTACCCTGTGGGATAATCTTCCAGTACTGGTTGTCGGCAGTCGTGGTCACAACAATCTGGAATTCAGGAGCATCGTAGACGTTGCCGCTGCCCAGGTGGTTGAAGGGCTTAGCTCCGTCTTTGTCCCATGCACACATGTCACCCACGAGCCAGTAGCCACTGTCGATGAATGGAGCAGCTGGGATTACCTTGATGGGGAACACAGCCGATGTGGCGGTCTTGATTGTCGTTATGCCGTTGCTGAGCCACATGCTCACAGTGGCATCGAGTGAGCGTTCCACCGGAGCCTTTCCAAATGTAGCCTCCACATATTCTTTCAGAGAAGGGAAGTTGATATTTCCGTCTGCACTCAAATTGAATGTCTGGCCGCCCAGACTGAGGGTGTATTGAGGTACAAAGTCATCGGCTGAGGCTGTGGGAGCAGTGATGGTACACACTTTGACAAGCTCCTGACCTTCCGCGATGTCGGCAAACTTGATGACATCGACGGATGCCACACTGCCATCGGCAAAGCTGACCTGTGTCGGCTGTGGCACCGCTTGCGGGGCACTCCAGTCTGTATAGTCATCAGTGCAGGCGGTCAGCAAAGCCACTAACGACAATCCGATAAATATATTCCTAATCATAACGATTCTTTTTTTAGATGATTACACATGATTACTGCTGGATGAATTGGAAGTATCCCGTGATGTCGTTGAAGAGGATAAGATAAGTACCGTCTTCTGGAATCACGATATTGCTACCATTGTCAATGCCATAGCCATAGAATCCCTTAGAGTAAGTGATGAAAGATCCACCCTTGTTGAAGTCCCAAGTGCCAAGTTGCTTGAACTTGATTTCATCATTTTCTTTCATATCCTTGATAATCATCCAGTCGTGGTTCTCTGCTCCATCGTAGGTATGGACGGGTTTCATCTCCTCGTCACTCCAGTTGTTGAAGCTTCCAGAAACGGCCATGCCGTCAAACTTGGTAGGATTACCTTCATAAGGCTCAACGGAGAGTTGGTTGGCAGCTGTGTTGAGGGTGATGGTATAGATACCTGGAGCAGGTACGGTGATGTTGCCTGAACCTCCATCGTTCATGACGAATTGTCCGAAGGAGTTGCCCTGTCCCCACTGGTCGTCCCATGAGGTGGTGAACTTCTTAAGTTTGAATCCGTTACCGGCGAGATAGCCAACCCATGTGATTTCACCCTTACCGGTGTTGCTGTCATAAACAAAGTCTTTCACGGTGTGCATAGGAATGCTGCTGGGGATGTCATTGCCCCATTTACCATCACCGATATCACCACCAATGAGGTACCATACCTCTGGATCGGCAGCAACAAGCTCAATATAATAAGGAACAGTCTTGAGCTGGATGCTGTTGTCTGACAGAATAGGCATGTAAACACGCTTCGAAGCATCGCGGATGTCTGCCTTCACGCGGATGGTAACAGGCTGCATGGCAGGTACAGCATCAGCTGACCACTGGTTGAGCAGCATCAGTGCCCTGTTGATAGAAGCGGTAGACAAGACTGCCGTGCAAGAAGAGAATGTCTCAGGCAGAATGAAATAATCGGCAGCGCTGTTGTCTTCAGCCTTATCATCGTAAGCTTGTGTGAATGAACCTTTGGTAGAGACCAGGATGCTGTATGTCGGGATGACAGGAGCATTGGGCTCAGTGAATTTCGGCTGCGACCATGTCATCGTCACCGAATATGATTTCATCAAATCCACTTGTCCCTGAGCCTCAGCCACCTCGTTGATGGAGAATGTCGCGGGCTGTACGAGGGTGGGATTGGAATCATTGTCATCGCTGCAAGATACCATGGCCATAGCCCCGGTGAGCAGCAGCGTAGCAAATGCAAATATCTTTTTCATTGTATGTTCCTCCTTAATTTTAATAGTTGGGATTCTGCTTGAGTTTAGGATTAGCATTGATGTCGACAGCAGGAATAGCGAAGATATTGCGATATTCAGCAAAGCCAACACCGTTCTCTGAACCGCCTTTCCAATCCCACAAATAGTCGCTACTGCGTGAGCCTCCGAAGTAGCCATAACGAATGAGGTCGGTACGGCGGAATCCTTCATAATAGAGCTCGCGTGAACGCTCGTCAAGAATCTGATCGGTGGTATAGCTGCTACGTGTGGCGGCATTGGCGCGTTTACGCAATGCATTGATGTATTCTGTGCCTGCAGTTGTGGTGACACCGCTGTTCAGTCGTGCATCAGCCTCTGCAGCGATGAGGTAAGCCTCAGCTGCACGCATGATGAAGTAATCGGTGTCCACGAACTTTGAATTGCGAGGCTCAGAGCCGGATGAATATGTGTTGCGGTATTTAGCCACGGCATAACCAGACTGATAGTCGCTTGGGGTGGTCACCTTCAGTTTACGGTCCTTACCATAGAAGAGGGCGCGATCGTCGCCGGCAGAAATAACCATGTCTCTCTCGTTGACGGCAGGTGCATCGTTGTTGGGGAAGAACTTAGCAACGAACTGAGAACGTGCGCGGTTACCAGCCCAGAATTCGGCAGTGCCGTAATCGCCATTCTCATTCATGTCAGACTTCCAGCAGGATGCCATCAGGAAAAGTGTTGTACCATAGGAAGTGGTGGTGATACCATCTTGGTTCAAGGCAAGGATAGCTTCCTGAGAAGCCCCGCTCTCGCCGTTGTCGCCCATGAAGAGCATCTGATAGGCACTCCATCCGTTCACACCTTTAGACCACAACTTATGCGGACCGTTGATGACTTTCTCAGCGTATGACTTAGCGTCGGCCCAATGAGCAGAACCTGTGTAGACCTGAGCATTCAGATACATACGGGCAAGCAGCAGGTTGGCTGCGTCCTGGTCAGCACGAGCGTAACCATTGTCCTTGCTTGTGCGTGCTGCAGGAGTTAACAAGTTAGGTAGAATAGCCTTCAACTCACTCTCGATCCATGCGAAGAGGTCGGCACGCTGAATCTGGTCGGCCAGATCAAGTGGCAGCAACTTCGTTGTGAAGGGCACATTTCCATAGCAGTCCATGAGGAAATAGTAGTAGAAGGCACGCAGGAAGCGGACTTCAGCCTCACGAGTAGCGTCAACACCTGCACACTCCTCAAGATATTGGTTGCAATAGTTGATACCGGCATAGAGACGGTAATAGAAACCTTGCAGCATGGGATGGGAAGCACCCCAAGTGTTATAGTTGAAATCGGGGATACCAGGGTCACCCCAAGCACAAATGGCCTCGTCGGTGGTCAGTTCGTTGGCATTCCACATCTGACGGACGAATCCCGTCGTACCACCATCCAATCCATCGATGTCGCAGTCACCGTCGCCGCCGGTGTTGCCAGCCAATGCCATGTTAGCGTAGCATTTGGTGTAAAGACCGACCTCGTCGACCTTCATAGCTGTGCTGGGATCGATGGGTGTGACATCCAAGTCGCCCGTGCAAGAGCTCAGCCCTGTAGCAGCTAATGCGATGCCAACAGTAAGAATGTTATTTTTGAAATTATTTAAGTTCATAGTCTTTATCTTTAAAAATTATCCTTTCATCTCTTTTAGAAATTGATATTCAGTCCCATCTGTAAGGTGAACGGGCGCGGATAGATGTTGTTGTCGATACCTCCAGGTACTTCGGGGTCGATTCCGTCGTACTTGGTGATGGTGAACACGTTAGTGGCAGATACATAGATACGACCTGTCAGCCCATCGTAGCGGCCTCCCTTGAAGAGGTTATTGAAAGAATATCCCAGCGTGATGTTGTCACATTTGAGGAATGAGGCATTATGCACGAAATAGTCAGAGATTGCATGGTCGTAGGTAGACCAGTTGTTCTTCACTGCAGAAGGAATGACGTTCTGCAGATAGTTGAATGAGTCATCGAAACGCTTCGATACGTTGGAATAGCCAGCCTGCTTGTCCCAATAGACATAGTTGTTGAAGTTGGCACGGAGACCGAAGCCGAAGTCCCAGTTCTTATACTGCAGGCGTGAGCTCAAACCGGCGATGTAAGGAGCTGCCGGACTCTTGTAGAAGTAGAGATCATCGTCGTTGATGATGCCGTCGGCATTGCGGTCGACATAGACACCCTCAAGAGGAATGCCGTTGCTGTCATAAACCTGCTGGTATACATAGAACGAGTTGGCGGGATGTCCCACGGCATGTGCCTGCACGGTGTTACCTGTACCCGAGGAGATGCCACCCGTCTTGACGATGGGAGCAGCACCGGTGAGTGCGGTAATCTCATTCTTATTATAGGTGAAGTTAGCCGTCACCTCCCATTGCCAGTCCTTTGTCTGGATGGGGCGAACGGTCAGAGATGCCTCGATACCCTTGTTTTCCAACGATCCGATGTTGGTGCTTACCTGGTTGCGGAAGTTTGAACCTGCAGCCACATAGGCATAGTTGATAAGGTCGGTGGTCTTGCGGAAATAGTAGTCCACGCTACCGCTTACCCTGTTATGGAAGAGGCTGAAGTCGAGACCAGCATTATAGGTCTCAGTGGTCTCCCATTTAAGTTGGAGGTTGTAGGCATCAGGACGATAGAGAATACCCTCGTCATTGACACCGGTAATAGGATAGCGTCCATGAATGCCCTTGGTGTTGACAGCATACGACTTGAAATAGGTGTAGTTTCCGATACCATCCTGTTGTCCGGTCTTACCCCATCCGAGTCTGAGCTTCAGTTCGTCGAGCCAGTGGGCATTCTTCAGGAATGCTTCTTCATTGATTTTCCATCCTAAGGCTACAGAGGGGAAGGTTGCCCAGTGCTTGGCGAAACGGCTTGAACCGTCACGGCGCACGGTGGCAGTGATCATGTACCGGTCGAAGGCTGTGTAGTTCATACGTCCGAAGAAGCTGACCAGATAGCTTTCCTGTTTCCACTCGTTGTCGTTCTCATTGTAGGGCTTTCCTGCCAGTGAGAGTCCGGTGTACATGTCGGTCTGCTGTGTTGTCATGGGATAGAGTCCTGCATAGTAAGAGTTTCCCCAATACTTGTTGTGGCTCCACTCGTAACCGCCCATGATGTCAAAATGCTGTGTCTTGGCAAAGTCCTTATAGTACTGAGCGTAAGCAGAGTAGGTGAGGCTGTACTTGTTCTCCTTGGTGAAGCCGGAGTTGCCATAGTAGAAGTTGCTCTGTCCCCAGTTAGCGAAGTCGGTCTTCTGCTTACCGTTAGACCAGTCGCCACTGAAGTTCATGTGCAGACGCAGATCCTCGAAACCGTGTATCTGGTAGTCAACCTCCACATTACCCATGTAGTCGAAAGAGTTGGCTCTGTCGTTCTTCTCATAAAGACGGGCTACGGGGTTATAGGCAGCATTGGTGTTCTTCAGAGTCGGATAGTTAGGATCGTTGAGCGACTTACCCTCGTCGGTCCATGTGAAATAACCATGGAAGTTCTTGAATGCGGGGTCATTAGAGAAGACCGGCTGCGTGGGATCCATTCGCACAGCGTCGCTGATGGCGTCGGTATTGGCATAGCGTGTGTGCGAGTACATGAACTTACCGTTGATGTTGAATTTCAGATGGTCTTTGAAGAAAGACGGATTCAACGTCATGCTGGCAGTTGTACGCTGGTAGTTGGATGTCTTCAGGATACCATTCTGGTCGGTATAGCCGGCGCTGAAACGGTAAGGCATGTTCTTCAGACCGCCCTGAACAGTGACGTTGTGGTCGCTGCTGACAGCTGAGTGGAAGATTTCCTCTTGCCAGTCGGTGTTAGCATTACCCAACAGAGCAGCAGCCTTGGATTCCTCTCCGTAATAGCTGTTGATGAAATTACGATACTCATTTGCATTGAGTACATCGAGTGTCTTCTTCTTCACCGAGTAGGACATGTTTCCGTTATAGCTCACCTTTGGAGCCATACCCTTGCGTCCTTTCTTAGTAGTGATGATGATGACACCGTTAGAACCACGGCTACCATAGATGGCTGTGGCCGAAGCATCCTTCAGTACGGTGAAGCTCTCGATGTCGTTAGGATTGATCATCGACAACGCATTGGGTGCTCCCTTGATACCTTGACGGTCGAGGGCCAGTCCGTCGATGACAATCAGCGGGTCGTTGGAGGCATTGAGTGACGAACCTCCACGAATACGGATAGTGGCATCACCACCAGGGGTACCGCCATTGCTGATAACATTCACACCGGCAATCTTACCCTGCATCATGTCCTGTGCACTGGTAATCATACCATGGTTCTTCTCATCGGGCTTGATGGCAGTAACCGAACCGGTAAGGTCGTTCTTCTTTGCTACACCGTAACCGATGACCACCACTTCGTTGAGTGACTTGGCTGCATCGTCCAGCAAAGTAATCACTACATTCGAGGCAGCCGACACTTCCTGGGTTTCATAACCGATGTAAGATACAGAAAGCGTAGAACCGCTTTGCGCTTTGATTGTGAAGTTTCCGTCGATGTCACTCACCGTTCCACCTTCTACGCCGCTGACGCGGATGGTGGCACCGATGATTGGTTCGCCGGTAGTATCCTTCACATGGCCATTGACAGTTATTTGCTGTGCAAAGCCGCTGACTGAGAGAATCATCCCGCATATTAAAGCGAGCATTCTCCTAGGCATGTTAATTTTTACCTGCTTCATCATTTAGTAATTGTTTAATTTACGTTTTATTAGTTATTGTCTTATTCTGTCGGGCAATAGTTGTCTTTGTATCTGGAAACCCACCACTGGGGACTTCTGCTGCAAAATTACTTTTCTTTACGGTTATCGTGTACGAATTTCTTACAAAAAGCGTTATTTAATGTGTGCAAACGATTGCATGGCGGGATTGTTATATTCTGCTGAGTTGACGGACAATGTCTTGAAGCTTTTTCCTATTTTTGCGGTAATGAAGTTATAGAAGGTGTTACGATGAAGAATTTCCCGCTGCCTCTCACAATGAAGGATATCGCCAGCGAACTGGGTGTCTCGGTGGCTACGGTGTCACGTGCGCTGAAAGACAGTCCGCGCATCAGCGTGGAGCAGCGCGAGAGAATCAAGAGTTATGCGCGTGAACACAACTTCTTCCCTAACGTGATTGCGGAGAGCCTGCGCAACAGCAGGGTACGCCCGCAGAAACTGATAGGAGTCATCATCCCCCAGTTTGCCCACTACTATTTCTCCAGCATACTGAGCGGCATCGAGGAGGAGGCATCGGCTCACGGGTATAACATCGTGGTGGCGCAGAGCGGCGAACGGTACGACCAGGAAGTGCGCATTTGTAAGTCGTTCTATGAAAATAAGGTGTGCGGCATCATCGTCTCACAGGCAAAGGACACCCGCCACTATGAGCACTTTCAGCGGCTGCTCGACAACGGAGTACCCTTGGTGTTCTACGACCGTATCTGCACGGGAGTGAATGCAAGCCGTGTGGTGGTCGATGACTATATGGGTGCCTTCAATGCCGTCACTCATCTCATCAACATCGGATGCAGGCGCATTGCCTACTATGGCTCGTCGATGACGCTGGAGATTTCGAAGAACCGTTTCAACGGTTACCGTGACGCATTGCTGAAGCAGGGACTCCATCCGCAGGACAAGTGGGTCTTCATCTGTGACAACCGTGCCGATGCGGAGGTGGTGACGCCCGAGGTGCTCCAGCAGGAAGAGATACCCGATGCCTTTTTTGCCGTGAACGACGATACAGCCATCGGTATCCTCTATATAGCCAAGCGTATGGGGTACCGCATCCCCGAAGACATCTGCATCTGCGGCTTCACCAACGGCGAGCGTGCTATCGCTTGCGACCCGATGCTCACCACTGTCGAGCAGAGAGGCGTGACGGTGGGCGAAGAAGCGGTGAACATCCTCATCGGGCAGGTGGAAGGTACGATTCCCCGTAACCATGTGGAGAAACGTATCGTGAGGACGCGGCTCATCATCAGAGGGACAACAAGATAAAAACCAACAATATGAAACAAAAACCGAATTTATCCTTTTGGGCACTATGGAATCTAAGCTTTGGATTCTTCGGCGTGCAGATTGCCTACGCCTTGCAGAGTGCCAATATCTCACGTATCTTCCGTACGTTGGGAGCTGACCCCCATTCTCTGAGTTTCTTCTGGATACTCCCTCCGCTCATGGGTATCCTCGTGCAGCCTATTGTGGGGACATTGAGCGACAAGACATGGTGCCGTTTCGGGCGTCGCATCCCTTATCTCTTCATCGGAGCGGCCGTGGCTGTGGCGGTGATGTGCCTGCTACCCAATGCAGGATCGCTCGGACTGGCGGTCTCGTCGGTCATGATTTTCGGACTGGTGATGCTCATGCTCCTCGACACCTCTATTAATATGGCGATGCAGCCGTTCAAGATGCTTGTCGGCGACATGGTGAACGAGGAACAGAAGGCGAAGGCCTACAGCATCCAGTCGTTCCTCTGCAATGCGGGAAGCGTGGTAGGATTCCTCTTCCCCTTTGTCTTCACATGGATTGGATTGCAGAACACAGCTCCCGAAGGCATCGTTCCGCCGTCGGTGGTATGGTCGTTCTATATCGGTGCAGCCATCCTTATTCTCTGTGTGATCTACACGACGATAAAGGTCAAGGAATGGAATCCCCAGGAGTATGTAGCCTATAATCCTGTCTCTGAGGAGAACGAGGAGCGTGCAGGCTGGATGACATTACTCAAGAACGCCCCATCCACTTTCTGGAAGGTCGGACTGGTTCAGTTCTTCTGCTGGGCATCCATGCTTTATATGTGGACTTACGTGACCGATGCGGTCTCTGAGACGGTATGGAAGACGACGGATTCCACGACGGAAGCCTATCAGATTGCCGGTAACTGGACGGGTGTGCTCTATGCCATCCAGGCAATGGGAAGTGTCGTATGGGCAACCATGCTGCCGCGCTTCAAGAATACGAAACTGGCATACGCAATCAGTCTGCTGATTGGAGGTGTGGGCTTTGCACTCATCCCGTTCTGTCCTGACAAGTACTTGCAGATCATTCCGTTCCTGATGATTGGCTGTGCATGGGCTGCAATGCTTGCCATGCCGTTTACCTTTGTCACCAATGCCCTGCAAGGCTACGGACACATGGGTACTTATCTCGGACTTTTCAACGGTACAATCTGCCTTCCTCAGATTGTCGCTGCCATTTGTGGAGGTACCGTCTTCACGCTCGTCGGAGGACATCAGTCCACAATGATGATTGTGTCGGGAGTCCTGATGATTTTAGGAGCCTGCTGCGTAACGGTGATTAAGAATAAGAAATAATTCCAGTTTCTTGAGTGATAATTACAGGAAATATTGTAATTTTGCGGCCATGAAATACTTCATGACCGCTTTTTTTTGTCTGCTATGCCTTCATCTCTCAGCACAGGATAAGGCTTATCATGGTGACGGCATTGACAACGGACTCCGCTGGGTGCCTGTAGCTTCTGTTGTTGTCCTGAAAGCCTGTGGTGTAGAGAGTGCCAGTTCGTGGAAGCGGCTGGGAGTGAATGCTCTTTCGTCGATAGCGTTATCCTCGGCGGTTTCATGGGGACTGAAAAAAGCAGTCAATGAACGGCGTCCCGACGGCACCGATAACAAGGCTTTCCCTTCCGGACATGCGACGATAGCGTTTGCCGGAGCGCATATCCTGCACAAGGAGTACGGTCGTTTGTCACCTTGGATCAGTGTGGCTGGATATGGTGTGGCTACGGCTACGGCTATAGACAGAGTCTGTCGTAATCGTCATCATTGGTGGGATGTATGCGCTGGAGCAGCCATCGGCATCCTGGGTACTGAGGCAGGTTATCGTATCGGTGACCTGATAACGGGTGAGCGGAGCCGTTATAGCGTGGCAGTTGGTCCTGATGCCTTGTCATTGGTCGTCAGATTCTGACTTCTCTTTATAATATATAAATAGGTGTCCGATAAGTTCTGTTCTCCAAATTAACGTCAATAATCTTGACAAAAACTTGTCGAGGAAAAGTGATGAAAGAGAAGTTAAATTATGTAAACTCTGATTCTTCATTCTTTATTCTTCATTCTTCATTTTGTGAAAGCTTAGCTTTCTCACCCTCATACCTTATCTTTGACCGCGCCAAAGGTCATGTTTCATCGCCTCAAACATAACCTTTCACACGACGAAACATAACCTTTGGCGCAGCGAAACGATACCTTTGGCAAATTTATATTTTGTAAACCGCCCGTTTACAGGTTAATATTCGCGTAACCAATTGTCAGTCAATGCTTTGCGAAAAACCTCAAAAATCGCGTTATTTTCAACCAAAATACTTTTCGTTCGCGCAGATGGCCTTAATTTGGGGCTAAAATTCGAATAAACCTTGACAAAAGTGTGGCGGTGCACAACTGTGTTGTAGATAAAACAAACCATATCTTATCCAATCCTGTAATGCAATCGTTTGCATATTAATTTGTTTCTTTTGTTATCCCCCTTCTGAAAAGATTCCATGTTTTTTGGTAATTTTGACGCAAAATCATTAACCAAATAGTCTATGAACATCTATTTTAATATCGATTACAGAACAGTCTTTGGTGAAGAGCTGTTTCTGAATCAGATTATTACCGACAAAGACGGGAATACTGAAATAACACCCCATCGGATGGGTACTTCTGATGGAGAACACTGGACTTGTAGATTAACGCGAACGGCAGATAACATCACCTATTATTATAGTGTAAAGATGGATGGTCGCGAGACTCGTCATGAGTGGCTGACCGTGCCGCACGTGCAGGCTTTCAATCATGACATCGTCAATCTGTACATGTTCTATGACCATTGGATTGACATGCCTTTCGACAGCTATTTGTATAGTTCCGCATTTACGGAGTGCCTGAACAGAAAAGCGGACGTGAAGTTGAAAGGGACGATGAGAAGCGAACGCATTCTCCGGCTTATTGTCCGTGCACCGCAGTTGCGTGCAAACCAGCAGTTGGCTGTTGTCGGTGCTTCCCCCGAACTCGGAGCCTGGAATTTAGCCAAGGCTATTCCGATGACAGAACGGACGATCAATGAATGGTTTGTGGATATCGATGCCAGGCCTTTCATGGGAAAGAACATGGAGTTCAAGTTCGTTGCCGTGAGTGATGACGGACAGAGAGATTGGGAGACAGGGCTCAACCGGTCGGTGTTTGTCCCGGAGATGAAGGCAGGTGAACTGATCAGTTATCAGCTCGACCAGTCGTTTTATGCTTATCATAATCAGAAGATTGCCGGAACGCTTGTTCCTGTATTCTCCCTGCGTTCGAAAGACAGCTTTGGAGTGGGCGACTTCGGTGATTTGAAGAAGATGATTGACTGGGCGGCAAAGACAGGTCAGCGTTTGTTGCAGGTGCTTCCCATCAATGACACCACCATCACCCACACCTGGACCGACTCCTATCCATACAGTTGTATCTCCGTTTTTGCACTCCATCCGCAATATGTTGATCTGACAGCACTTCCTCAAATAAAAGATAGTGGTCTGAAAGCTCAGTATGAAGCATTGCGTAAGGAACTGAATGCCTTGCCTCAGATTGACTATGAGCGTGTGAACGATGCAAAGACGGCTTATCTTCGCATTCTCTTTGAGCAGGAGGGAAAGGCAATGATGGCAACGAAGCGATACAAGGATTTCTTCAAGGCATGTGAGTCGTGGCTTGTACCTTATGCACAGTATTGTCATCTGCGTGATACCTATGGAAGTGCCGACTTCTCGAAATGGCCTGACCATTCAGTCTGGGATGAAAGTGAGCGTGCATCACTTGTCAACTATCGCACAAAGGCTTATAAGGATGTGGTGTTCTATTATTTCGTCCAGTTTGTCCTTGATTCACAAATGCAGTCAGTCCATGAGTATGCCCGCAAGAACCGTGTCATTCTGAAGGGAGATATCCCCATTGGCGTG
Organism: uncultured Prevotellaceae bacterium; assembly: GCA_902762325.1. Classification (GTDB taxonomy): domain Bacteria; phylum Bacteroidota; class Bacteroidia; order Bacteroidales; family Bacteroidaceae; genus Prevotella. The sequence continues at coordinate 62,062 of CACWNV010000013.1, forward strand.
AACCGCTATGGCTGTGATGTATGGATGGAGCCGGAATACTTCAATCTGAACGGACAGGCAGGAGCGCCGCCAGATGATTTCTCCGTGAATGGACAGAACTGGGGATTCCCCACCTATAACTGGGAAAGAATGCTTCAGGACAACTGTAAGTGGTGGGTACGCCGTTTCCAGAACATGTCGAAGTATTTCGATGCCTACCGCATAGACCATGTGCTCGGCTTCTTCCGTATATGGGAGATTCCCATTGATAGTGTTCACGGGCTCCTCGGTCAGTTCTCTCCCTCTCTCGGCATGACGCGGGAGGAAATCGAGGCGTATGGATTACGTTTCCAGGAACAGCTTTTCACCCGGCCTTTCATCGCCAACTGGACGCTCGACCGCATTTTCAAAGAGCGGGCTGAAGAGGTCAAAGACAAATACCTGCACTGGACTTCCGACGGGCTTTATCAGCTGATGCCTGAGTATGACACTCAGCGGAAGATAGAGGCTTGGTATGAAAAGGAAGAGAAAAAGCTGAAAGAGGAGAACGGTGCTGACGAGGAAGCACTCATCCAGCTTGCTTCTTTGCGTGACGGACTTTATGCACTGGTGAGCAATGTACTTTTCTTGCATGACCGGCATGATGCTAATAAGTTCCATCCGCGAATCTCTGCCCAGCTGGACTTTATGTATGAGTCACTTTGTGATAACGATAAATATGCCTTCAACCGCCTCTATGATGATTATTTCTATCGTCGGAACAATCATTTCTGGTATCGGGAGGCCATGAAGAAACTGCCTCGTCTTGTACAGGCTACCCGTATGCTCGTCTGCGCTGAAGACCTGGGCATGGTGCCCGATTGTGTTCAATGGGTGATGAATGAGTTGCGCATCCTTTCCCTTGAACTTCAGTCGATGCCGAAAGACGCCGGTGTTCGCTTCGGCAACCTGTCGCATAATCCTTATCGTTCTGTCTGTACCATCTCCAGCCATGATACCCCGACGCTGAGGATGTGGTGGGACGAGGATGAAGAGCGTGCTCAGGACTATTATAACACCGTGCTTTTCCACGAAGGCGATGCTCCTCATCCCATGCCTGCAAGTCTGGCAGAGGAAATCGTCTCCAGCCATCTTGCCTGTCCTTCAATGGTTTGTGTCATTGCCCTTCAGGACTGGCTGGCAATTGATGAGCATATCCGGTTGGAAGATGCCAATGCCGAGCGTGTAAACATTCCCGCCAATCCCAAGCACTATTGGCGCTACCGTATGCACCTGAACATAGAAGACCTGATTGCTGCCGATGACTTCAATGCTAAGATTTGTAAGCTTGTCAGTCTTCATGAGAGATAAAAACCAACAGAAAAAGATAGATTAAAGTATGAAAAAGACGTTTTTTGCCGTAATGGCATTGCTCATGCCACTTATGGCTATGGCACAAAGCGTGACCTCACCAAACGGCTGCATGGAACTGAAGTTCTCATTGTCTGCCAATGGTGTACCAACCTATGAATTGAACTATAAAGGGCGTGCGGTTGTGAAACCGTCACACCTTGGACTGGAACTTGCTCGTGACAAGCACGCTTCGAAGGGAATGGAAGAGACCAACCTGTTGGACGGTTTCAAGATTGTTAATACGAAAGTGTCTGAGTTTGATGAGACATGGGAACCTGTATGGGGCGAGACGGCTACCATCCGTAACCATTACAATGAGTTGGCTGCTACCTTGTCGCAACCTGCCACCAAGCGTGAGATCATCATCCGTTTCCGCGTCTATGATGACGGCATCGGCTTCCGTTATGAGTTTCCCCAGCAGAGAGAGCTGAACTATTTCCTCATCAAGGAAGAACATTCGGAGTTTGCCATGACAGGCGACCACATTGCATGGTGGCTCCCGGGTGACTATGACACGCAGGAGCAGGAGACACAGGAGACACGTCTTTCCGGGATTCGTGAACGGATGAAGACGGCTGTCAACTGGGGCAACTCTTCCGTAGCCGTGTTTTCTGAAACGGGTGTGCAGACTTCCTTGCAGATGAAGACCGATGACGGACTTTATATCAATATCCACGAAGCAGCCTGTCTGGATTATGCGACCATGCACCTCGAACTGGTGGACGAGAAGACGACGGCTCTTACGACGAAACTGGGCGGAGGCAGCAATGCCTACACTCCCAATCCCACACCTTCTGCCGCTCCTCTGCCAAAGCCCTTCACCTTTGTCAGCCACCTCACACCTGATGCAACGGGACTGAAGGGGGCCATGCAGACACCGTGCCAGACACCCTGGCGTACCGTGATGGTCAGCGACGATGCCCGTGACATGCTTTCCAGTAATCTCATCCTGAACCTCAACGAACCTTGTAAGATTGAAGACACGTCGTGGATTCATCCTACGAAGTATTGTGGCGTATGGTGGGAGATGATCGTCGGAAAGAGCAGCTGGGCGTACACTTGGGATTATCCTTCCGTTTACCTCGACAACATCGACTATACGAAATGCAAGCCCAACGGCACACATGCGGCTAATAACGAGAAGGTGAAACGATACATCGACTTTGCCGCCAAGAACGGACTCGATGAAGTGCTTGTTGAAGGATGGAACGTCGGTTGGGAGGACTGGGCGAACATGTGGAAGCGCGATGTCTTCGATTTCGTCACGCCTTATCCCGACTTCGACATCAAGATGCTCAACGAGTATGCTCATTCCAAGGGCGTGAAGATCATGATGCACCATGAGACAAGCTCCAGCACTCAGAACTATGAGCGTCATATCAAGGAGGCATACGAGCTGATGAACAAATATGGCTATGATGCCGTGAAGACTGGATATGTGGGTGACATCATCCCACGCGGCGACCATCACTATTCCCAGTCGATGAACAATCACTATCTGTATGTCATCAAGGAGGCTGCCAAGCATCACATCATGGTGAACGGACATGAGGCGACTCGTCCGACAGGACTTTGCCGTACGTACCCGAACCTTGTGGGTAACGAGGCGGCTCGCGGAACGGAGTACGAGGCTTTCGGCGGTAGCCGTCCCGACCATACGTGTATTCTTCCTTTCACACGCCTGCAGGGAGGCCCCATGGATTACACCCCCGGTATCTTCGAGACTCAGCTAAGCACATGGAGCGATAATAAGTCGTGGGTTCGTACTACTCTTTGCGGACAGCTGGCACTCTATCTGACCATGTATTCCCCGTTGCAGATGGCTGCCGACCTTCCCGAGAACTATGAGCGTCCCGACCTGGCACCGGCATTCCAGTTCATCCGCGATGTGGCTTGCGACTGGAGCGATAGCAAATATCTTGAGGCTGAGCCTGCCGATTACATCACCGTAGCGCGGAAGGCGAAAGGAACCGATAACTGGTTTGTAGGTGGAAAGTGCGATGAAAACGGCCATTTTGCCGTCGTGAAACTCGATTTCCTTGACAAAGGACGTAAGTACGATTGCACCATCTATGCCGATGCCAAGGATGCCCATTATGAGAAGAACCCGAAAGCATTCACCATCACGAAGAAAACGGTGAAAGCCGGACAGACCTTGAAGATCAAAGAGGCTGCTGGCGGTGGATTTGCCATTAGCCTGATAGCAAAGTGACCTTTTACAAAAACTAGCCGAGACAAAAGAAATGGATAAAATGAGAGTAGGAATCATCGGAACGGGATGGATTGCCGAGAAAGCAGCCATCACGCTCCGACATCTGGAGGGCATAGAAGCCTATGCCGTAGGCTCGCGCACGATAGAGAAGGCGCAGGCGTTTGCCCGTCAATGGGACATCCCGTGTGCATACGGGTCTTATTCGGAGCTGATTGCCGACCCCGACGTGGACCTCGTCTATGTGGGAACACCGCATTCCCATCACTTCGATGTGACGTGTGAGGCACTTGAGAACGGCAAGCCTTGTCTGGTGGAAAAGGCTTTCATGGCGAATTATCGTCAGGCTCAGACCGTCGTGAACTTGTCGCGTGAGCGGAAAGTGTTTGTTGCCGAGGCTATCTGGATACGCTATCAGCCCGCCGTCCAGATGGTTCGCCAGCTTATCAATGACGGACGCATCGGCACGCCCCGTCTCATCACGGCAACGCTGGGCTATAGCATGGGCGAGAAGCCGCGCATCATGCGCCCCGACCTTTGCGGAGGTGCCTTGCTCGACCTCGGCGTCTATGCCATCAACTTCGTGCGTATGTTCTGTGACTCGCCTATTGAGCAGATGGAGTCACAATGCGTGAAGTCGGCGACAGGGATGGACCTGACCAATGCCATCTCGTTCACCTTCGCCAATGGCATGCTTGCCAATGTCCAGTCGTCGGCTTGTTGTGTGGGTGACAACATCGGAGTGATTGCCGGTACCGACGGCAACCTCATCATTGACAACATCAACAATCCGCAACGCATCCGCGTGAACACCCACGACCGCGTCTTCGTGGAAGACATTCCGGTGCCTGAGCAGATCACGGGATACGAATATCAGTTCATTGCGTGTAAGCAGGCATTGGAGGAAGGACTCATCGAACCGCCGCAGATGCCTTTGGAAGAAACGCTCTATATCATGAAGATGATGGATGAGTTGCGTTTCAAGTGGGGAGTACGTTATCCTATGGACGAGGAATAATAAGACCAGGTAATATGAATATCAGACAAATATCTCTTTCCATCGTAGCGGCAACCGCCATCTCTACGTCTATTGCCCAGACAAAGGTGGCTATACCGTCAACCGAAACATTCAATTTCGACGAGGTGACTTATACCCCCAGCCAGACAACCTTCAAGTTGTTTGCGCCATACGGAGGTAAGGCTTTCCCCAAAGTAAAGCTGTATCTTTACAAGGACGCTGATTCGCCCAAGCCCTACAAGACCATCAAGATGCCTTATCCCAAGAATGCAACGGGCGAGGTGTGGTCGGCAACCGTGAAAGGCGACCTGAAAGGTCGTTTCTATACTTTCCGGGTAAACGACTTACGTTTAAAAGAGACTCCGGGAGTATTTGCGAAGGCGGTCAGCATCAACGGGAAGCGTGGTGCCATCATCGACTTGAAAGAAACGAATCCCGTGGGATGGGAGAACGACAAAAGACCGGTCGTTAAGTCCCCCGCCGACCTTGTGATTTACGAGATGCACCATCGTGACTTCTCTATTGATGCCTCCTCCGGCCTGCAATATAAGGGAAAGTTTCTTGCCTTGACGGAGCCGAAAGCCATCGGACACCTCAAAGAGTTGGGCATAAATGCCGTTCATATCTTACCCAGTTACGACTTTGGCTCCATTGACGAGACCAGGTTGCATGATAACAAGTACAACTGGGGATATGATCCCGTGAACTATAACGTGCCCGAAGGCTCATACTCCACCAACCCTGCCGACCCGACATGCAGAATCAGGGAGTTCAAGCAGATGGTGCAAGCCCTGCACAATGCCGGCATTAGCGTGATTCTTGACGTGGTTTACAACCACACCTACGACATCGATAATAGTAATTTCCAGAAGACCTATCCCGACTATTACTATCGCAAGACCGACAAAGGAGAGTATTCCAACGGCTCGGGGTGTGGCAACGAGACCGCCTCTGACCGTCCGATGATGCGTCGGTTCATGATTGAATCGGTGAAATACTGGATCAATGAATACCACATCGACGGCTTCCGTTTCGACCTCATGGGCGTTCACGACATTGAGACGATGAACATCATCCGGGATGAAGTGAACAAGATAGACCCCACCATATATATATATGGGGAGGGCTGGAGTGCCGGCGAGTGTGCCTATCCGCTGGAGAAACTTGCGGTGAAGGCAAACGTCAGGCAACTCAATGGCATTGCCGCATTTAACGATGACATGCGTGATGCCTTGCGCGGACCGTTCTCCGACGACACGAAAGGTGCCTTCCTGGCGGGTATTCCCGGCGAGGAGGAAAGCCTGAAGTTCGGTATCGTCGGTGCCATTGACCATCCTCAGGTGGACATGTCGAAGGTGAACTACTCCAAGTCAGCATGGGCAAACGAGCCCACCCAGCAGATCTCGTATGTCAGTTGTCATGATGACATGTGCCTTGTCGACCGCCTGAAGACGGAGTTACCGGGCATTTCCACCGATGAACTGATACGTCTCGACCTGCTCGCTCAGACGGCGGTGTTCACCAGTCAGGGCGTTCCGTTCATCCTCAGCGGTGAGGAGATGCTCCGTGACAAGAAAGGCGTGCATAACTCCTTTGAGTCTCCCGATGCCGTCAACCATCTCGACTGGGATAACCTCAAGCGTTTCCCGCAAGTGTTCGACTACTATAAGAAGCTGATTGCGTTGCGCAAGCATCATCCGCTCTTCCGTCTGGGAAAGGCCGACCTGGTCAGAAAGCACCTCGAATTCCTGCCCGTCCAGCCCTGTCTCGTCGCGTTCCGTCTCTCGTCGCCCGCCTCTTTCGCTTCAGATGCTTCCGACTGGAAAGACATCATCGTCATCCTGAATGCCAATCGTGACGCTCAGACGGTTGACATCCCTGAAGGTCGTTACACCATCGTGTGTTGTGACGGACAGATCAATGAAGATGGACTGGGAACAGTTGACGGCTCGAAGGTGGTGGTAGATGCTCAGTCGGCATTGATATTACATGATTAGCTTAAACCGTCAGGATTCCATCCTCACATAATAAAGTACAAAACATGAAAAGAACATTTCTCATACTCACGCTACTCTTAACAACTATCATGATGAGTGCAGCCACAAAAGTGAAAGTGACACGAATAGATCCTACCGACTGGTTCGTCGGTCTCAAAGACGCATCATTACAGCTCATGGTCTATGGCCCCGGAATCAGGGAGGCAAAGGTGACGACCGACTATCCCGGTGTGCGCATCGACTCCCTCGTACAGCTCGACTCGCCGAACTATCTGCTCGTCTATCTCCATCTCAACGGGGCGAAGGCGGGACAGATGATGCTTAACTTTGAGGTCGGCAAGAAGACCGTCAAGTATCCGTACACGTTGAAGGAACGGCAGAAGGCGGGCAAAGACCACTTAGGTTTCTCTAATGCCGACGTGCTTTATATGCTCATGCCCGACCGTTTCGCAAAGGGTGAGACGACGGATGTACCGAAGAAGGGGAAGACTGCCTTGGTGCTCAATCCCTACAAGGAAGACCGCACTCAGCCCTCTCTCCGGCATGGCGGTAACCTGGAAGGCATTCGCCAGCACCTCGACTACTTCAACGAACTGGGCGTGACGGCACTCTGGTTTACGCCTGTACTGGAGAACAACTCTCCCGATACCGACAACGGATTCAGCACCTATCATGGCTATGCAACCACCGATTACTATCGGGTTGACCCTCGCTTTGGCACGAATGCCCAGTATCGTCAGTTGATAGCTGATGCCCATGCACATGGACTGAAGGTGGTGATGGATATGATTTTCAATCATTGCGGCTTCGAGCATCCGTGGGTGAGCGACATGCCTACCGCCGACTGGTTCAACCTTCCGCAATGGCTTAAGGAGTCGGAGGGGAAGAGCAATCCTACGGGCACCAGCTTCCAGCAGACCAGCTACAAGCTGACACCCGTCATGGACCCGTACGCTTCGAAGGTGGACATGAAGGAGACGGTGGAAGGATGGTTCGTTCCCACCATGCCCGACTTGAACCAGAAGAATCCGCATGTGATGAAGTATCTCATCCAGAACTCCATCTGGTGGATTGAGACCGTGGATATCGACGGTATCCGCATGGACACTTATCCCTATGCCGACCGTGCCGGGATGGCTCAGTGGATGCGCGTGCTGGATGCTGAATACCCGAACTTCAACACGGTGGGGGAGACATGGGTGACTGAACCCGCCTATACCGCCGCATGGCAGAAGGATTCTAAGCTCTCGCCCGTGAACAGCTACTTGAAGACCGTCATGGACTTCTCGTTCTTCGATAAGCTGAATATGGCTAAGAACGAAGAGACGGATGCGTGGTGGAACGGACTCAACCGCATCTACAATTCCTTTGTCTATGATTACCTCTATGTCAACCCGTCCAATGTCATGGCATTCATCGAGAACCACGACACCGACCGCTTCCTCGGTAATGGCAGGGACACGCTTGCTTTGAAGCAGGCGCTGGCATTATTGCTCACCGTCAATCGCACCCCTCAGCTGTATTATGGAACGGAAATCCTCATGAACGGTACGAAGGAGGTGACCGATGGGAACGTGCGCAAGGACTTCCCGGGCGGATTCCCGGGCGACAAGCACGATTGCTTTACGGCAGAAGGGCGCACCAATGCCGAGAATGCCATGTTCAACTGGTTGTCTAAGCTCCTTCATTGGAGGCAGGGCAACGACGTGATAGTAAAGGGCAGACAGACCCAGTTCATCCCCTGGAACGGTGTCTATGTCATTGCGCGTCAGTACAACGGCAAGACGGCTCTCACCATCCTCAATGGAACAAGTAAGCAGGCAGTCCTCGAGGTGGGCAGATATGCCGAAGTCATCGGCAATGTGAAGAGAGGAAAGGATGTGATAACGGGCAGGAATGTCGCCTTAGACAAGAATGTGAACCTGCGTCCGCGCCAGACTTTGATTGTAGAATTCTGAAATAAATAGGCTTTTAGGGAAATCCCTAAGTAAAATTAGGGATTTCTTGTAGTGCAGTTACTTGAAATTCATTATCTTTGCAGCGTATAAAAAATAGTTAGAGATATGAGAAAGGCAATTGTTTTATTAATCTGTTTTGCTTTCTTGGTAAACAGCTGTGGTACTTATACTGGTGCAGGAGCCTACACCGGCTCGACACTGGGGTCTATCCTCGGTTCTGCTATTGGAGGTCTGTCTGACGGACGAAGAGGGTCGAACATCGGTACGATTATCGGAATGGCTGGTGGTGCCGTCGTGGGTAGTGCCATCGGTGCTGCCGCCGATCAGAAGGACAGGAATGAAGTGCGTGAACACTACGAGCGCGTGAAGGAAAGACGTACGATAAACGGTCAGGGCGATAGCAGGCTCGATAGTCCGCGCCAGAGCTTTGAGGAGCGTAGCCGACTGGAAAGCGGATTTGATGAGACTAACAGTGGTGACGATCGTATCTACGACTTTACAAGTTCCGACTATACAGGAAACTACAGTGCTGATGAGCCTACCGTAAAGATGCCCGGTTCGTCAAGCGTTGAGAGTCTGGCTACCGGTTACACCTACGACCCGACGATAGAGGTCCGCAATGCCCGCTTTGTCGATGACGACGAAGACAATGTCATCTCGCCGAACGAAATCAGCAAGGTTATCTTCGAGGTTATCAACCATGGGCAGAATACGGTCTATGACGTGCAGCCGACGGTGATAGAGACAACGGGAAACAAGAACATCTTTATCTCACCGAACATGCACGTCGAGAAGATTGAGCCGGGTATGGGCATCAGATACACCGCCCTGGTGAAAGCCGGAAAGAAGCTGAAAGACGGAAAGGTGCAGATATGCATCTCAGTCCTTCAGGGCAACAGGGCTATTTCTAAGGTCAGTGAGTTTAATATCAGAACGGTGAAGAAGAAAAAGAGTTAATCCTTCACGTTCTTGAAACGGTTGAATATTGATCGCCAGAAACTGGCATCTTCCTTCTTCTTCGGGTGTTCTTCTGTCTTCGACGGGTGAGCATCCGAAGAATTCTTTTTTGCCGGAGCAGCCGTTGTCTTGGGCAGCTTCTTTTCCTTCTCAGGCATTTCCATCCATTCGTTGATGAAGCTATAGCCCGTGGTGGCAAGCTCGAACTCGAAGTCCGGGAAGTCCACCTCCTCTTCCTCCTCTTTCTTTTCTTCTTTCTCCGCCTCACGGAAAGGCACGCGAATCTGTCTGCCCGTCTTGCCGATGTTTTCTATCTCCACAAACGCCACGCCTTGCGAGATGATGCCTAGCTTCTTCGCCGCTCCCCAGGAGAGGTCAATCACCCTTCCCTTGATGAAAGGGCCTCTGTCGGTGACCCGCACCACGACCTCCTTGCCGTTGGCAGGGTTCTTTACCTTCAGCAAGGTGCCGAAGGGGAGGGTACGGTGAGCACACGTCATGCTGTCATGGTGAAGCCGTTCGCCGTTGGCTGTCCTTGCGCCTGTTGCGCCTTTTGAATAGAATGTGGCTTTTCCGCTCAGTGAACCCTGTGCAAAGACGGTACATGAGAGGAAAATGAAGAATGTTGAAAAAGCCACTAAGCGGATGGAAAAGCAATGATTCTTCATTTTTTCAGATACCCCTCCTTCACGAAGAAGGAGGGGGTAACGGTTGTAAGTGATATTATACTATACTATTCCTTGTGCCATCATTGCATTGGCAACCTTCATGAAGCCCGCAATGTTCGCACCTTTCACGTAGTCGATGTATCCGTCAGGCTGCCTGCCGTATTTCACGCACTGCTCATGGATGGAGTGCATGATGTAGTGCAGCTTCTCGTCCACCTCCTGGTTGCTCCAGCAGAGACGCATGGAGTTCTGTGTCATTTCCAGACCGGATGTAGAGACGCCTCCCGCATTGACCGCCTTGCCCGGAGCAAAGAGCATCTTCGCGGCAACAAACTTCTCGGCAGCCTCGGCGGTACAGCCCATGTTAGAGACCTCTGCCACACAGATCGGCTCGTTGGCAAGGATCATGTCGGCATCCTCGCCGTTCAGCTCGTTTTGTGTTGCACAGGGCAGATAGATGTCAGCCTTACGCTCCCACGGCTTGCGGCCCTCGAAGAACTCAGCTCCCTCGAACTCGTCCTTGTAAGGCTCACAGATGTCATTACCGCTGGCACGCAGCTCAAGCATATATTCAATCTTCTCGTCGTCCAGACCTGCCGGGTCGTAGATATAGCCGTCAGGACCGCTGATGGTAATCACCTTTGCGCCGAGCTCTGTAGCCTTCTTCGCGGCACCCCATGCCACGTTGCCGAATCCGCTCAGGGCGATGGTCTTACCCTTGATGTCATGTCCGTGGGTCTCCAGCATCTCGTTGACGAAGTAGAGGGCACCGTAGCCCGTTGCTTCCGGACGGATGCGCGAGCCTCCGAATTCCAGTCCCTTACCCGTCAGCACACCTTGGAACTGATGTGTCAGCTTCTTGTACATGCCGAAGAGATAGCCGATTTCACGACCGCCGACACCGATGTCACCGGCAGGAACGTCCTCGTCGGGACCGATATGCCGGTACAGCTCAGTCATGAAAGCCTGGCAGAAGCGCATCACCTCTGCATCCGAACGGCCGCGGATAGAGAAGTCGGAACCGCCCTTGCCGCCGCCCATAGGCAGGGTAGTGAGCGCATTCTTGAAAGTCTGCTCGAATCCGAGGAACTTCAGGATAGACAGGTTGACCGATGAATGGAACCGCAGACCTCCCTTATAGGGACCGATAGCGGAATTGAACTGGACGCGATAGCCGAGGTTGACATGCACCTCGCCCTTATCGTCAGTCCAGGGCACGCGGAACGTGATGACACGCTCTGGTTCAACAAGTCGTTCAATCAGCTTTGCCTTTTCAAATTCGGGATGCTGGTTGTACACATCCTTAATAGAAATCAACACTTCTTTCACAGCCTGGATATACTCAGGCTCGCCTGGATGCTTGCGCTGAAGGTCTTGAATGATTTTTTCCACTTCCATGGTAGTAATATTTATTTTAGGTTAGTGATGTTTAAGACTCATTGTTATGATGACACAAATATAAGTCTTTTCTGTCGAACAACCAAATAAATACCTGAGAATTTTTAAGTGGAGCTGTCAGAATGTAAGGAAGACGGATAAAAAACGGGCTATAGACCGTATGCCGTGCTGACATTCTGTCTATAGCCCTTCCTATTAGTTCAAGTTCAAATTCATATTATTCCTCATCCCAAACGCTGAAGCTCTTTGCCGATGGGCCTGGAACGTCGCCGCCAGTGCCACCGTCGCCGATTGTGCCGGGACCGCCTTCTCCGCCGTCACCGCCGATACCGGTAACTGTCAGTGCATAGCTGCTTTCTGTGAGTACGTCCACAGTCATGATTTCAGGACGAATATATTCAGCTTTCTTCATATTTTCTTTCCTTTCCTTATTTTATTTGATTACCATTTTCTTACCATTCACGATATAGAGACCCTTCGGCAGGTTGCTCTTCTGAGTACCCATCAACTGACCGTTCACGTTGTAGATGTTACCCTTAGCCGACTTATCGGCAATCTGAGTGTTGATACTGTTCACCTCACTGTCGAAGACCACCTGGAGCTTAGCACCGGCAGGTCTGCTGTCGCTGATGTAGAACCAGCAGCGGTTCTTCGGAATCCGGGCAGAAACCCTATAGAAGTTATAGGCGTCATTGGTCTCGTCATATCCGAAGTAGAAACTCAGACCGTCTGATGCATCCATGTCGTATCCCTCAAGGGTTCCTTGCATGCAGGCAGAGATGCCAGCGTTCACTGGGTCGGCAACTTCAGTAACCTCACAAGGATCTGTTCCTTCAGCTGCGTACATCTCGTTGATGATTCTCTCGTTAACTCTGTTCACTTTGAAGAGATAAGGCTTGTAAGCCTCAATCTTTGTGACGGGATTGAAGAAAAGCTTACAGTTGTAGAAGCTTTGATCGCCTGCTTCCGTAAGTGTACCCTGAACATCCTGCAACTCACTTACGTTGACGCTTGGAACGCCCTCGTAATCTGCACCGAAGTATTCAGCCAGATCATCAATGGCAAATGGCAATACCAAGGTCTTCCAAGGCTGAGAAATATAATTGATCTCTGTCTCCTTGATGTATAGGGTAGTGTTGCCGGTAGCAGGCATGTCACCTTCGAACTTCTCTGAGAATGTTGCATCTGCATAGAAGTAGTCATATACGATGTCGTCGTACCAAGTGCCGTCAGCACCCAGAATCTTATAGGTGACGTGCCAGATGTCGGTAGAGTTAGCAGGGTCAGTCACAGGAGTTGCAAAGAATGCATACCACCAGAGATTATTCTTGTTCATTGTGGTTCCTGATGTTCCAGCTTGCTTGTAAACCAACTGGTTGTGCTCGTCAAAGTACTGATCAGATGTATCGAGCTTATCAGTCCAAACGCAAGAATTGACGTTCTCCAGACTTGCCAGGTAATTGGTGGAGTTATATGGACCCATAGCCATTGTACCGGATATCTTGCTGTTCTCTGCAGTATTGACATAAAGCTGCCATCCCACCTCAGGCTTTGCGCCCAATCCCATTGGAGTCTCATTTCTGGTAGTACTTCTCCAAATCAGATAATTGTTAGCGATTGAAGAATCGTTCAGCCTGACTTGGAAATCGTAGCCGTCGCCGTAGAAAGCCCACTGGTCGCACCGCTGACACTTCTCCAAGTCAAGATAGTCTCCTTGTAGGTACCCCACTCATTTTCAGCAGACTGGTCGTAGATGACAAGATAGTTGTTACTACCGCTATAGTTGTAAGTACGCAGATAATGGTAAACGGGATCTTGTCCTTCTTCAGAGAGGATGAAAGGAGGATCGAACTCATAGTCCACATACACCGTACCACCACTGGCAGGAGCTTCGGTAATCTCCTGAGTCAGGTCAGCAGCGTTCAGGTTTGCTGTAGCCGTGATAGTTCTACCGTCTACTTTCGTTGTCAGCGAGTAGGTGACAGTAGCTGCCTTTGCGAAGGAGGCAACACCGAAAAGCAATACGGTTACCATTAACTTCATAAAAACTGAGAAATGTTTCTGCATAATCGTATAATTAAATTATTAATAATATTTGTTCTGTCTAGTATTTATGTAAGATTTTTGATACCTTATCTTTTAAACAGTTAATTTTTTCGCAATTACCCTACAAAAGTACTCTTTTTTTTTTAATCTGATAGTTTCCTTATTCCAAAACGCATATATATAACTTTTTTTAACTACCTCTTTATATATAAAGTGTTGTTCCTACATCCTATTTTGCCCTAAATAGGGGCATCGAAGCACAATTCCCAGTCC
>CACWNV010000014.1 GCA_902762325.1 uncultured Prevotellaceae bacterium
ATTCAGGTGCTACTTGAAGGAGAGTTTCCTCATCATGCTGTCAGTGTGAATGATTTTGGAGATGTATTTGCCTTGTCAGATGAACCAGGACAGGCAGCACTCCGCCTGACTAATGACGGTGTTGATCAAGTGGATAATATTAGCTATACCATCACAACAGATGGTAAGGAGAGCGAAGAGCGACAGATGAATGTTCCCACCATGCCTACCTACGGTTCTACATCTACCGTTTTAGTACCCGTGGAAGGTGAAGCCGTTGCAGGAGGACGCAATCATCAGACCATCAATATTACGAAGGTGAATGGTGTCGGGAACACAGCCAGTAAAGAGGAGGCAAAGTCTGAAGGCGACATCATCACATTGTCGCAGAAGTCTCCGAAGAAAACAGTTGTCGAATCGTTTACTTCAACAAGCGGCGGTAAAGGTCCGTTAACGATTACAAGTCATGAACTGTTGAAGAAGACGAATCCCAATGATGCTATCTGTATTTCTGTCCATACAGAAGATTATAGGGATCCTATGGTTAACACGAACTATGGAATAGAGTTTGCTGATAATGCGACCTCATATTTAAATAGGATACAGCTGGTGGATTCTTATTACGGAACAGGAGAAAGGGAAGGCAGGTTTGCGCTTGATGTTGCCGTTGACAAGGCAAATGCCATGCCGGCAGAGGCGTCTGTGGAGCTTGCTCCGGTTACACTCAGCAAAAACGGAAGAATCGACGTTTCATCGCAGACCATCTTCCGATATAATAACGAGGAAGCTCCGTATGCCCTTGGATATGTATTGTTAGCCGACAGCCTTACCGGTAATGACGATAATTGGGGAATGAGTAATTTATTCGCAGACCTTGACGTATCTGATGATCCCAATTTAGCCCCTTGGCACGATGCTCCTTATTACATCACCGACATAGCCTACAATGAGGTGCCTGTCATTGTAAAGGGAGGAATGAATGGAATGAGCGGGAGTATCAAGGCTCCTATTGTTGATGGTGTTCCACAAACACATTCTACCTTCTTCACCATTGAGAACAACGAACTTGTACAAAATGTCAATAAGCTGAGTGTCGTGGCGCTCCTCTTTAATACGACCACAGGAGCCATCGTCAATGCTGCCATTCAACCTGTCAGGTTGGCAGATGATTTCCCGAAGAATAATGCCACCATATCAATGGCGTATGAAAAAACCGTGCTCTTAGGAGATACCGCGCAGGTGCCCGTCGTGTTAAAGAACATGGGAGCAAATGGCATTCATAGTGTCGGTTATGTCATCCGCACAGGAAGAATCTTAAGTGATACGCTTCACGTGGAGGTGG
Organism: uncultured Prevotellaceae bacterium; assembly: GCA_902762325.1. Lineage (GTDB taxonomy): Bacteria > Bacteroidota > Bacteroidia > Bacteroidales > Bacteroidaceae > Prevotella. Next base: position 1,322 of record CACWNV010000014.1, read on the forward strand.
ATCATCCCATCACCAACTATGGCGGGACAGGAGAAGTGCTCTTAAAGGTTCCTGCCGACTCAATAACAGGGCGTATGGCACATACTTATTATATCGTGAAGATAAACGGAAAAGAGAATGAGGCACTTTCCTCTAAGAATGTTGTCGGAAATCTTCTTACGATTGGTGCCCCTTCACCCCGTAAGACCGTCATTGAGGAGTTCACAGGCACGTGGTCTGGCTTAGGTGCGCGCGACATGGTGGGTATGAGCCTTGTTGAGAAGAATTATCCTGATGATGCCATCGTTATAGCTATCCACAAGGATGATCCAATGGAGGTTAGTGCGTTTAGTTCAATGACTACTGACGTTTATCCAAACTGTAATGTTAACCGTCATATTACAGACGTTGATCTCTATTATGGAGAAGGATTCGGGCTTGGAGAGATTATAGAGCAGGAGAATGCAGAACTTGTTGAAGGTGCCGTCAGTCTTTCAACGCCTGTGTTAGACGAGAAGACCGGTCAGATTGACTTTTCTGCCGACGTGACCTTCCAGTTGAACCGCCGTTCTTCGCCCTATGCATTGGCTTACGTCTTATTGGCAGATGGCTTGAAAGGAACGGGTGCTGACTGGGAGCAGCGCAATTATCTTGCTGGAAATGATTATTACAGAGATAATGAAGATCTCAAGGATTTGGTTGATGCAGATGAATACATGACAGATGTCACCTATAATAATGTCGGTATAGATGCTATTGGAATCTCAAATGGTATATCAAAGAGTATCAGCAGTACTGTAGAAGAAGGCGTTGCCCAGACCCATACAGCCCAATTTAATATCTCCAATAACCACCTTGCTAAGATAAATCCAGCTGGATTGAAGGTCGTTGCGCTGCTTTATAATACGACAGACAAGAGGATTCTCAATGCCGATAGGAAGCAAGTGGTCGTCGTTACAGACGGTATCCGTCAGATGGATACAGAGGATAATGAGGGAACGGAAGAGGTTGCCCGTTACACGCTGGGTGGCGTACGTGTCAGTCAGCCTGTCAAAGGTTTGAATCTTGTGAAGATGCGTAACGGAAAAGTCGTGAAAGTGATGCGATAGAAAAGAATAGGCACGGTTTTTGCTCTCTATCTTTTAAAAAGAATGGAGGATTGAAAAATGGCTTTTATAGATTATTACAAGATTTTGGGAGTTGACAAGAACATCCCCCAGAAAGATGTAAGAGAAGCTTACAGAAAACGTGCCAAGCAGTTTCATCCGGACTTGCATCCGAATGATCCGAAGGCAAAGGCCAAATTCCAGGCGCTGAACGAGGCTTACGATGTTATCGGTGACCCCGAGAAGCGTAAGAAATACGACCAGTATGGCGAGAAATGGAAGGAGGCTGATGCTTTCAATCAGGCGGGTGGCGGCTTCAACTGGGGAGGTTCCGGCGGCGGTTCACCGTTTGACGGGTTCGACTTCAGTTCGTTTAGCAAGGGCGGCGGCTTCTCTGATTTCTTCGAGCAATTGTTCGGAGGAGCGCGGGGACGCTCTACAAGGCAGACATCATCACGTCGGAGTACGGGCAATGTTACCAGTACCGTTAATATAGATATGTATACGGCTCTGCTCGGTGGGGATGTGATTATCCAGCTGAGTAATGGAACAAAACTGAAACTGAAGGTCAAGCCCGGTACTCAGCCCGGAACGAAGGTCAGAATACCAGGAAAAGGTGCTGACCGAGGTGACGGGACGTATGGAGACCTGGTCGTTATGTATCAGGTGACATTACCTACTCAACTGACCGAGCATCAGAAACAACTCTTGATGCAGATGAGAATGGGATAGAATAAATAAAGCGCAGAATCACGATGGTTCTGCGCTTTTATTATGGTTGAAAAGAATCAGTTAATCTTAGTGATGTTGATGGCTGAGATCTTCTTGTTGGCATCTACCTTAGCCGTCACCTGATACTTCGTTTCCGTCGGCTTGAGCTTCTTATCCTTTGGCTCAGTCTTCAGAAGTGCTGAGAAATTCACGTCGTATTCATATTTCTCGTTCTCCAGTTCTTTCCTCTGGATATTGTAGTCCTTGAGAATGTGCCAGTTAAGATTGGCAATCTCAGGTTTCCAGAGCTTGTTCATGTAAGCCACCACGTCTTTATTCGTGGCATCGGCTTTATTAAAGAAGTTGAGCTTCTCATTGATGGTGGTAAGCAGACGGTCCTCTTTCTTGGAGTTAATGCTTTGGAAGAACTTGCGGAAGAGGCCGGATATGTTCTCCTTTTCCTGAGCCGTGAGCGGCTTTGCTTCCTTCAACGTCTTGATACCCTCATTGGCGGCATCGATGAATTTTCCATCGGGATGCTCTTTGATGTAAGCCTCATAGGCCTCCTTGGTCTTCGCCTTAACGGCGGCATCCCAGTCGATGGAATCTATCGCCTGAAGAATGTTCTTCTTGTGAGGAGTCTCCGGGTTCTTTGTCAGATAATCCAGCAAAGCCTCCTTGGAATTGTTCGCCATTACGATGCTCCACTCGTGATCAGTGTTCTTAAGTTCTTTAATGTGGACATTGACAGCTTTCCGATGGGGTAGAGGAGCATCCGGGTAGGTGTTGAGGTAATTCTGGAGCACCATCGGTTCTTTGCTTGACATGGCAAATTCAAAGGCTTCAGCCTCCTTCTCTGTCTTTGCCTTGTTATAGAAATAGAAGCAGACGGCACAGATGATCATAGCCAATACGATGGATACGATGAGTGCAGAATAGTTCGTCCTCTTTTTCGGCTTCTTCTCCTTCTTCTTCTCTTCCTTCTTCGGCTCTTCAGCCTTTTCTTCCTCTTCCACAACAGGTTCTTGAGTGAAAGAAGTTTCTTCAACAGGAGCGATCAGCTCTTCTTCGCTCTCTTGTCTTTCAATGTCTTCTACATCCTGAAGCGTGACACGTTCTTCCGTAATAGGACGTTCAGGTGCAGGCGTCGGCTTTACTGGCTCAACATAGTATGGCTGTCGAGAAGGAGCAGAAGGTGTCATGTTTGCATAATGGCAGTTGGGACAAGCCTCTTGATCATTCAGATATACCTCACCACATTGAGGACATCTTGTTATTTTTCCTGCGATTTCAACCCCGCAAGAGGGACAAGTTGGTGCTTTGTCGCTAATTTGGTGACCGCACTCCGGACATTTAATGATTGCCATATTTCTTTGTGTTTTAGAATTCTAAAAATGTTTGTTCTTAATCTATTATTGATGTCGGAAACGAATTTCCCTTAGTTTGTGCTTACCCATGAAACGGCTTTTGTCAATGTATCCGTTCACTCCGTTGATGTGCCCCTTACCAGTGTATTGCCACATGGTAATGTCTCTTCCGTCCTGAAGGACGGGTTCTTTCTCGGTGTATTGAGCAATCATAACCTTGTAGTCGTCTAAAAATCCGCCATAGAAGTTATGATCGTAGAAATTGGCACCGGTATAGACGAGCGGCTTCTGCTTGTATGCCTCTTCCACTAAGTCCAGAAAAATCTTCAGAGAATCCCTGAATTCGCTGGTAGGAAGACCGCTCTTTGTCTCTACATCAATCATCGGTATCAAATCTTGCTCACCCGGACGGCATTGAGCCATGAAATTACTTAGCTGTATTACTTGTGGTGTCTTTGCTCTGTAGAAGTGATAGGAGCCGACTTTCAGACCATGCTGATGAGCCAGTTCGATGTTCCGTTCATACTTTGCATCTATGTTGTCTCCTCCTTCCGTTGCTTTCAAATATACATAGTGCATCTTTGCATTATTCCCGATGGCTTCCCAGAAGATATTTCCCTGATAGTGGCTGATATCTATCCCATGTATGTGAGAACACGTGTCTTCACATTGGACATAGTAGCTTTGTGCTTTGAGGGATATAGTCGTCAGAATACAAAATATGCTGATAATGATTCTACTCATTCTGTTTTTTCGTCTTAGTTTTTGCAAAGGTAACGCTTTTTTATTTTATAAACAAAAAATGAGTGCCATTGCTTCCTTAATGAATGTTAAATCGAAAGCGGGGAAGGATTTGATTATTCTTCTATTTCAGAAAGACTTTTAGCGAAGTTGTTTACAAAATTACTTGTTGTTTCCAATGGGGCATAATTCCAATAGCGCATACTACGGCGAAGATTGCGCCTTAATACGGCTGAGTTGTTCTGTACGAATCCCGTACTACTTTGGCGGAAATGCCATTCCTTAGCCGTGTCAAGCTCCGTATGATTGAGCGTGCGCAATATCAAGTCGTCTGTTTCCGGCTCGACGGTTGTAACAAAGGGTACTTCATCTTTGTCGAACTTAAATACAGAAATGAGAATGCTGCCTTGTAGCTGTGCCATTCGTTGGATGTGAAGTGACTGAAGCCAGTTCTCAAGTTTGACAAAGTCAACCTTATCGCCCCTTGTACGTAAGAAGCGACCCAGTTCGGAGATGCCGCTCAATGAAATTCCCTTGTTTAGTATCTGGTTGATATTCTTAACAAGGATGTTCAGCAAGTCAAGCGTTGTCATTGAAGCATCGATTTGATGACGCTCATTTGCCTGAATGCTCTTCAGCCGCTTGTTTAAGAAAGAGTTGCTAAGCTGGGGGAGATCGTGCTCCTCGCTCACCTCTGACTGGACGGATTCACTAAGGCTTCCGCGCAAGTCTTCGGGTATGTTGGCATTCTTATCAAATTTATGGTTCTTAAGTCCTTTAACGGCAATGGATGTCACGCCTTGAGCCTTAATCATCTCGAACAGCCGGTTCCATTTGAATGCCGACATCGGTTCAAGAGACTCGTACTCATTAAGAGAACCAGAACGTAAAAGCCTGAAGAAATTTCTTTTGATAATATCCATGATTAACTATATCTTTTTGGGTAGCGCAGCATGATAGACAATATAGAAGAGATGCCTATAGCCAGTGGATAATAAAGGAAGGGAATGATGCTCACGGGATTGATCTGCGCAAGTCCTGCTGCCATGAGTATCTGCGCACCATAGGGAATGACACCCTGGATGCAACAAGAGAAGGTGTCTAATATGGAGGCACATTTGCGATTGTCCACTCCATAGCGGTCGCCTATCTGCTTGGCAATGTTTCCCACCGTAATAATTGCAACGGTATTGTTGGCAGTACATACATTCACTAACGACACCAATAGTCCGATGCTCATTTCAGCTCCCCGTTTGCCGTGGATGTGGCTTGTCATCTTTTGAATGATAAAGTCAATTCCGCCATTCTCACGTATGCATTCCAGAAGACCGCCCGCCATCATGGTGATGATGATGAGTTCGCTCATTCCAAGAATGCCATCGCCCATGCTTCCAAACCATCCGTAAATGTCGTAAGTACCGTTGAGCATTCCGATAACACCCGTGAGAAACAGCCCGAGCGTGAGTACCGCCATGACATTCATCCCGAATATGGCACAGACGAGAACCACCAAGTAAGGAATGACCTTGACGAATTCAACCTCAGGGATATTAGCCGGTGACTTGATGTCTGCTCCCATGAAGACATAGACAAGCAGGATGAGAGCAGCTGCAGGCAAGACGATGAACAAGTTGACCCGAAACTTATCACTCATCTTACACCCCTGCGATGAGGTTGCCACAACAGTTGTGTCGGAGATGAAGGACAAATTGTCGCCGAAAAAAGAGCCTCCTACAATGATGGCAACCATCATGGCGATGTTGACATCGGTAGAACTGGCGATTCCCGCGGCTATCGGTACGAGTGCGACAATTGTTCCCACACTCGTACCAATAGACAGGGATATAAAACAAGCAGCAAGAAAAAGACCAGCCAGTAGCATGTTGCCCGGCATGACTGATAATGTGAGATTGACAGTAGCGTCGATACTTCCCATCATCTTTGCGGAATTGGCAAATGCTCCGGCTAAGACGAAGATCCATAGCATCAGCATCATATTATGAGTGCCGGCTCCACGACTGAATGCTTCTATGCGTTTAGACATAGTATAGCCTCCGGTAATGGCAACGGCATAGATGCTTGCTATCATAAATGCCACGGTAATAGGCACTTTGTAGAAGTCACCGGCAATAATTGACGTGACTAAATACAAAACGATAAAAAGCATCAATGGGCTTAATGCAAAGAATCCTCTCTTGTTGCTAATCATTCTATAGTGTTACACCATTCTTGAAAATAGAAATCTCACGATAGCCGTTGACCTCATTGCGGACAAGTTCACCGCTTGCAACTTTGATGATGTAGTCGACGAAACGGTCTCTCAACACACGCATGTCGGTGCCTTCAACCAGTTCACCGGCATTGAAGTCAATCCAGTTGGGCTTGTTCTTATACAATGAGCTGTTCGTTGAAATCTTCATTGTGGGGACGAATGTGCCGAATGGCGTTCCGCGTCCGGTTGTGAAGAGCACTAACTGGCATCCGGCAGAAGCCAAGGCGGTAGCAGCAACGAGGTCGTTTCCTGGAGCAGAGAGCAGGTTCAGTCCGTTGGCTTGTAATCTGTCACCGTATGCTAACACTCCGCTTACGGGTGCTCTTCCGCACTTCTGCGTACATCCTAATGCCTTGTCTTCCAATGTGGAGATGCCTCCCGCTTTGTTTCCTGGTGAAGGATTCTCACCGACGGGCTCACCATGTGAAAGGAAGTATTCTTTGAAGTCGTTGATGAGTGTAACGGTCTGGTCAAATAGTTCCGGTGTCGTACAACGGTTCATCAGTATCGTTTCTGCTCCGAACATCTCAGGTACTTCCGTGAGGATAGATGTACCTCCTTGTGCAACGAGCCAATCGCTGAATTCTCCAACGAGCGGATTGGCGGTGATACCAGAGAATCCGTCAGAACCGCCACACTTCAGACCAACGCGTAACTTACTCAACGGTAGTTCTGTCCGCTTGTCCTTTGAAGCCGTAGCATAGAGTTCACGTAATATACGCATACCTTCTTCTACTTCGTCTCCTTCCACCTTTTGTGTGATCAGAAGCTTAACGCGTTCTTTATCATAGTCGCCCAACATTTCCATGAACTGGTCAGGCTGATTGTTCTCACATCCTAATGATAGTACGAGTACGCCACCGGCATTGGGATGAAGCACGATGTCGCGAAGAACCTTACGAGTGTTCTCGTGGTCACCGGAAAGCTGGGAACAACCGTAGTTGTGATGCCATGCGTGAATAGCATCAATATCTTTACAGCCAGTTTCTTGTTTCAGCAGTTCAACAAGTTTTTCTGCAATGCCATTAACGCATCCAACCGTGGGAACCACCCATATCTCGTTACGTGTTCCGGCTTCTCCGTTTTTACGCAGATACCCATTGAAGGTACGGTTCTCGTTCGGTATGTTCAGCTTTTCATTCACGGGCAAATACTCATAGGAGAGAGTGCCGGAAAGATTGGTCTTCAGATTATTCTCGTTTACCCATACACCTGCTTTCAGGTCTTCACGTGCATGGCCGATAGGGTAGCCGTATTTGATGATGTCTTCACCTTTGGCAGTATCTTTAATCAGGACTTTATGACCGACGGGCGTGTCCTGTAATAACTGGATGGTGATGCCGTCTACGGTAATGTCCTCTCCCTTCTGCATGGGACGGAGACAAACGACAACAGAGTCGGCAGGGTTGATTTTAATAAAACTTGCTGTTTTCATGTTCATATTGATTTTGAATATAATGTTATAGCTGTGTTCTACGGTAGAAATCTACATTCTCCTTCATCAGTAACTCAATCGGCATGTAATTGACAGGGTTGACCTTCTTCTTCAAGACAATAGCCTGGAAAAGAGTATCAACGCATGAATATCCCTGCTGATAGGCATGTTGGGCAATAAGGAACGAGATGGTTCCTTGTCGTAGGCATGTCGCATTTCGTGCAACCATGTCGTAACCCATAATCTGGACATTTCTTCTGTTTGTCCGTGACAAGAACTCTCCGATAAAGTATGCCTTGGAGTTCAGGGTGATACAATGATGGATATGAGAGTGCTTGGCAAAAAAGTCTTCGAGAATCTGTGTCCTTTGTCTTGGAGTGCTGACAAAAGGAATGTCAATCTCGATGATCTTCACATCGGGGAAGTGGTCTGTCATGTAATGGCGGAAGCCGACTTCCCGGTTCGCCTGCTGCTTGCTGGTAACCTTTCCGTCTTTTGTGTGCTTCATCAGCAAGATTTCCTTTTCCTTGAAAGCAACCATCATCAGTACTTTGGCAGCGAAATATCCGCTTGCAAAGGAGTCTTGTCCAAAGAAAGACAAAGGCTTCAGGTCAGGCATGTATGAGTCGAGAAGGATAAAAGGAATTTCCCTCTCATGAAGTATATCGGTAAACTGACGGGTGAGATCCAGGGATGGAGGGACGATTACGACTCCGTCGGGATTCATGCTGAGTATGAATTCATATTGCTGGATGAAGCTGTCAGCATTGAATCGTTCATAATATAGAATCTGAACGTCGATATGAAAATCCCGTCTGGCATCCATCGCTTTGCTGGCTCCTTCTTCAATCTCCTGCCAGTAGGCCTCAGAATCGTGATTCGGGATTAACATATAGAAAGAATAGGTACGATTATAAGCTAATGCCGAAGCATACATGTTAGGCTTATAATCCATCTCTTTCAGCGCCTTTTCTACCTTTTCTCGTGCGATCTTAGAAACATTTGGCCTCTTATGGAGTACTCTGTCGACTGTACCAGCAGAAACTCCAGCCCGTTCTGCTATATCCTTAATCCTGATTTTGCTCGTCATACATTTTATTATTACCATGCAAAATTATAAATAAAAGTTGAATTGTGTACATACACAACAATATATTTTGTCAAAAAACTCTATTTTTTGCGTTTTTATTTCTCGCTTTACAAAATATTGACTATATTTGCGTTTGGAAATTTCTGTTAAGATTATATAACCAAACAACTAATAAAAATTTTTTATAATGGCAAAGATTGTAACATTGGGTGAGATTATGCTTCGCCTGTCTCCGCAAGGAAATGACCGTTTTATTCAGAGTGAATCATTTCGTATTATTCCCGGTGGAGGTGAGGCGAATGTAGCCGTAAGTGTGGCCAACTATGGGCATGAGGCATATTTTGTTTCAAAACTACCGAAGCACGAGATTGGTCAGATTGCAGTAAACGCCCTGCGTCGTTATGGAGTAAATACCCAGTTTATTGCTCGTGGTGGTAATCGAGTGGGTCTTTATTATGCAGAAACGGGTGCAAGCATGCGTCCTTCAAAAGTAATCTATGACCGTGCAAACAGTTCTATTGCTGAGGCAGATCCTTCTGATTTCGATTTTGATGCAGTGATGGAAGGTGCTCAGTGGTTCCATTGGAGCGGCATCACTCCTGCTATCAGCGACAAGGCAGCTGAATTGACTCGTCTTGCTTGTGAGGCAGCAAAGCGTCATGGTGTGACAGTTTCTGTCGACCTTAACTTCCGTAAGAAGCTTTGGACTTCAGAGAAGGCTATTTCCATCATGCGTCCGCTGATGAAGTATGTCGATGTATGTATCGGTAATGAAGAGGATGCAGAGCTCTGTCTTGGATTTAAGCCTGATGCAGACGTGGAAGGTGGTCAGACCGATGCTTCCGGTTATGAGGGAATCTTCAAGCAGATGCGTGAGGAATTCGGATTCAAGTATGTCGTTTCCACCTTGCGTGAGAGCTTCTCGGCTACTTTCAATGGCTGGAAGGCCTTGATTTATGACGGTAAGGAGTTCTATCAGAGCAAGCGTTATGAGATTAACCCGATTATTGACCGTGTCGGTGGTGGCGATTCATTCTCTGGCGGTTTGATTCATGGTCTTCTGACAAAGGCTACACAAGGTGAGGCATTGGAGTTTGCCGTTGCTGCTTCTGCTTTGAAACACACAATCAATGGTGACTTCAACTTGGTTTCTGTTGACGAAGTAGAGAGCCTTGCTGGTGGTAATGCTAATGGTCGCGTACAACGCTAAGTGTAATAGACAACATGAAACAATTTGAATACAAAATCATCTGTCCTCTGCTTAAGCGTGAAGATAAGCTGAATGAGCTTGGGTTTGAAGGATGGGAGCTTGTAGCTGTGTTTGATACCTGTATGTATTTGAAGCGTGAATTTAAAGAATAATATAATTGTTTATGGCAAAATTTGATAAGTTAGCTGTACTGAAGAAGATCGGTGATACTGGTATGGTTCCGGTATTCTACCATAAAGACCTTGAAGTCTGTAAGAATGTTGTTAAGGCCTGTTATGAAGGTGGTGTTCGTGCATTCGAGTTTACCAATCGCGGAGATTTTGCACACGAGATATTCGGAGAACTGGTGAAGTGGGCTGATAAAGAGTGTCCTGAGCTGGCATTGGGTATCGGTTCTGTTGTTGATGCACCGACGGCAGCATTATACATCCAGTTGGGTGCAAACTTTGTTGTCGGACCGTTGTTCAATCCGGACATAGCTCCAGTATGTAACCGTCGTCTTGTTCCTTATTGCCCAGGTTGTGGTACTGTTTCTGAGATTGGTAAGGCTCAGGAATTAGGTTGTGACTTGACAAAACTCTTCCCAGGCGATGTCTATGGTCCGAATATGGTGAAGGGCTTAAAGGCTCCGATGCCATGGTCAAAGATTATGGTTACTGGCGGTGTTGCTCCTGAAGAAGAGAATCTGAAGGGCTGGTTCAAGGCAGGTGTCTTCTGCGTTGGCATGGGTTCAAAGCTCTTCCCGAAAGATAAGGTTGCTGCCGGCGATTGGCAGTATGTAACAGATAAGTGCAAAGAGGCACTTGGCTACGTTGCTAAAGCACGCGCATAATCATAATAAGTATTGCCCAATATGGATTCTGTCCATATTGGGCATTTTTTTTATTTCAGCTTGTTCCTCTGTTGACAAGAATGAAGTCGACAAGTTGAATAGCATTTCCTATGCATACCATTATCGGAATCTTGACTCTACTCGCGTTTATGCAGAACGTGCATTAGCACTTGCCGGAAACTACGAAGCCGGGAAAGCTGAAGCAATGAACAACCTGGCTTTTGTCAGTATTGCCAAGATGGATTATGACAGGGCATATCGTCTGCTTGATAGCATTTCTACAGATAATCAGGTGGAATTATTGATAGCGGACATTCAGAATATGCGTTTGTGCCAGAGGCAGTCAAAGAACAAGAACTTCTATGATGTCAGAGAGAAAGCCCTGTTGAGGATTAGAAGGATTAATGAGGAGAATAATCGTCTGACGCCTCATCAGCATGAACGCTTTTTATATGCTCAAAGTGAGTTTTCTATTGTAAACTCCGTCTATTTTTATTACGTTGGCTTGAAATCTCAATCGGTTGAGTCGTTACTTACTGTTACTCAATATAATGATGTAGAACAGGATACGGCTCAATGGCTGAACTATTTATATAATGTTGGTTCTGGTGGTATCATCTCAGGGAACTCACAAGAGGAAATCAACCAGACAGAGTTCGATTATCTCCTGCAATGCTATCAGTTGTCATTAGCCGGACATTATCCTTTCTTTGAAGCACAGGCATTGCAGGCGATGAGTGAACACATGGAGAATCCTGTATATTGCCGTCGGTTAATACGTGACAATCTTCCTGCCATCCGGTTTATCAATGTCGATGATATGCCCGACTCCTTACTTGCCGGTAATCTTGCCCAGCGAGCCTTGAACATTTTCATGGATTATGGTGACGTGTATCAGATAGCAGGAGGATACCGTACATTGGCTGAGTGTTATTGGAGTATATACGACTATCAGTCGGCTGGGGTTTGCCTGCAGGAGGCGTTGAGTCGTGATTCTGCCATCTTTCGTGCCCCAGACCTGGTCGCTTCCATTCGCGAACAGTTAAGTCTTGTCTATTCTGCAATTAATGATAAGGTGAATAGTGACATTAATCGCAATCTGTATCTGGATCTCCAGGAACAGACCCGACAAGACAGGCAGTTGGAGTCGCGTGCTGAGCAGTTGGATCTTTCTTCCCGTCAATTGAATATAATGATTATCATTGTTGTAGTTGCCATTGTTCTGCTTATTATCTTGTTGCTCCTGTTTGACAGGATGCGTCGCAAGAATGACAGTCGTTTCTCCTTGGAGACGTTGTTGCTGCCTCTTCAGGAATGGAAGATGGCAAATGATCAGCGTATCAAGGAAGCCGAGAATGAGTATGAAGACATCGAGGAACAGATACAACTGGCACGTTTGCATGTTCAGAAGAATAAGAAGCTTAATGTTGAACAACGCGCTAAAATCAATTTTGTCAACACGATAACACCATATATCGACAGGATGGTGCATGAGGTGCGCATGCTTTTGCAGAAAGATGAGACACAGGAACAACGGGATGACCGCTATTCATATATTGCAGAGCTGACCGACCAGGTAAATAAGTATAATAATGTACTTACGAACTGGATACAGATGCGTCAGGGTGAGTTGAATCTGCACATTGAGAGTTTTGCCTTGCAGCCTTTGTTCGATTTAGTGAAAAAGGGAAGGATGGGATTTCAGATGAAGGGAGTCGACCTGATAGTGGAAGATACAACTGATGTTGTGAAGGCTGATAAGACGCTCACTTTGTTTATGATAAACACCATTGCCGATAATGCCCGCAAGTTTACGAACAAAGGGGGAAAGGTCGTTATCTCGTCAACGACGAAAGAGAATTACGTGGAGATAAGTGTCACGGATACTGGTATCGGTATGAGCGAAGAACAGCTTGAACATGTCTTTGACCATAAGCCCATCATTGATGAGGTAAATGTCCTCAAGACGCAGGAACTTCCCACTATGACTCAGTCTTCTCATGGGTTCGGCTTGATGAATTGCAAGGGTATCATTGAGAAATACCGTAAGATAAGTCAGATCTTCAATGTCTGCACGCTGGTGGCAGAGAGTAAGCTGGGAGAGGGGAGCCGCTTTTATTTCCGGCTTCCTAAGGGCATAGTCAGAATCTTCATCCCGTTGCTTCTTCTCTTTACATCTGTACCTGAAGTCTTCAGCGCCGATATTGATAAGCAAAACCATTATCTTGCAAGAGCTGATGCGTTTGCTGATAGTGCCTATAAGTGTAATGTGGATCATCGCTATACCGAGACGCTCGAGTATCTGGACAGTTGCTGCAGGAACTTAAATAAGTTCTATTTAACCCGCCATCCTAATGGCAAGGATCTGATGGAGGCATTTTCTTCTGGTGCAGAAGTGCCGGCAGAACTGGTATGGTTTCGTGACAGCCTGCCGATAGACTATCAGGTCATTCTGGATATTCGCAATGAGAGTGCCGTTGCCTCCCTTGCTCTGCATCTTTGGGATAAATATACATATAATAATAAGGTATACACCTCACTTTTCCGTGAACGGTCAGCGGATAACACCCTTGCCCATTATTGCAGGGTGATGCAGAAGTCAGAGAGCAATAAGAGTGTTGCCGTCACTATCTTGATTATTCTTTTGCTGCTGATATTTCCTGCCTACTACCTCCTTTACTATCGGCACCGGCTGTATTATCATTTCTGTGTCGAAAGGATAAGGAGCATCAATGATATCCTTTTGAGTAAGATGTCCGCAGAAGACAAATTAAAGGCAATATCGAACACGTGGAATCTGAAGGCGACGGTGGATAATGCTGAGATGTCAAAGCTTTATTCAGTCGTTAACCAAATCCAGAGTGCCTTACATGAAAGCATAGAATCGGATCAGAGCTTCCAGAACAATCTGGAGATGGCATCGGATGAACTTCGAAGGGCACAGTATGAGAGTGACAGGTTGTATGTGAGCAACAGTGTGCTGGATAACTGCCTGAGTACCTTGAAACATGAAACGATGTACTATCCGTCTCGTATTGGAATGCTGATAGACGGGAAGGACAGTAATCTCCAGGCAATATCCGAACTCGTTGCCTATTATAAGGAATTGTATTCGATGCTCAGCACTCAGGCCATGCGCCAGATCGAGGGTAACTTCCCTGTGGATAATGACCAGATTCAATATCTTTTTGAAATCCTTCAGATGCAGAATGGGGGAGTGAAGCCATCCTATACGGTTTCCGAGAAAGACGACCGTTATATGCTGATTACCGTTCAGATGCAGAATCTTCACCTCACGGCGGATGAGTGTTATAACCTCTTTACTCCTCTGACGAGTAATGTCAGGTATCTTATTTGCAGGCAGATTATTCGCGACATCGGTGAGTACACGAATGCACGGGGATGCGGAATCACTGCTAAACAGGGACAGAATGAAGAGACAATAATTGAAATAACGCTTACAAAGAAAATATGGAAAGATTTAAAGTTATCATAGTTGAAGATGTACCCCTGGAGTTGAAAGGTACAGAAGGTATTTTCAGGAATGAGATACCTGAGGCAGAGATTATCGGTACGGCTGAGAATGAACGGGCGTATTGGCAGTTGATTAAGCAGCAGTTGCCCGACCTGGTGCTGTTAGACTTGGGACTTGGAGGGTCGACGACAATCGGTGTGGAGATCTGCCGGCAGACAAAAGATGCCTATCCAGACGTGAAGGTGCTCATTTTCACAGGCGAGATACTGAATGAAAAGTTATGGGTGGATGTGTTGGATGCCGGATGTGATGGGATTATCCTTAAAAGCGGCGAACTGCTGACCCGTGGTGATGTGTCCAGTGTGATGGATGGAAAGAAAATGGTATTCAACCAGCCCATATTGGCAAAGATAGTCGATCGCTTTAAGCATAGTGTAGGCGGAGAACTGCTCCGTCAGGAGGCATTCGTCAACTACGAGATTGATGAATATGATGAGCGTTTCCTCAGACATCTGGCTTTAGGGTTCACAAAAGAGCAGATAACGAATCTCCGGGGAATGCCGTTTGGAGTGAAGAGTCTTGAAAAGCGTCAGAACGAACTGATACAGAAACTCTTCCCCGATGGAAATGGAGGAATCGGTATTAACGCGACCCGTCTGGTCGTCCGTGCACTTGAACTGAGAATATTAGATATAGACAACCTTCATCCAGATAATGACTGATCGATGAGAATAAAGAGAATCGTTGGACAGACGGTCCTTCTGCTTGCTATAGCTCAGGTAGTGTTGGTTCTGGTATCGTGGCTGATAGCGGCCGCCATGCCGGAACTGGCAGTGCGCTCATTGTTGAGTAGTGAGGGCATCAGGTGGTTCTTCGGTCATTTTATTCGTAACTTAGCCACTCCGTTTTTAGTTTGGATTTTATTGTTATGTATTGCATTCGGGGCAATTCAGGAGAGTGGCTTACTTGATTATTTCTTCTTGAAAAGAGCTGTAACCTACAGGCAGCGCTATGCAATGAAGATTGTATTCTTTGAATTGATTCTTTTCATTGCCATTATGTTGCTGTTAACCGTGATGCCGCATGCAATACTGCTCAGTGTGACGGGAAAATTGTTCCCCAGTAGCTTCTCAGATAGCATCGTTGCGGTCATCTGTTTTGCGTTGGTCGTCTTCTCCGTCACTTATGGACTGATGGGAGAAACGATAAATAATACGGTAAAGATTGTTGACTGTCTGACCGCCGGAATTGTGCGTTTCAGATGGGTGTTTTTGCTCTATGTACTTGCTGCTGAGCTCTATTCCTCCATCCTGTTTGTCTTTGCCAATTAGTCAATATATGCAAAAAAATTTGGCGGTTTGATATTTTTTTCATACCTTTGCACCCGATAAGTATAAGGATAGCATTAGTTCCAGTAATTTTGGAGCGTTATTCATTAAAGTATCTAACTGAACTTTGACCGTGGTTGCTTGTGTTTAGTCGCTTACGGTTATGAACAGATGATTGGTCTGTTCGGGGTTCAAAAAATAATAGTTATGTTAAAAAAATTAGAGAGAGTTTTATTTGTATTGTGCATTTTATCGGTGAACCCACATTCTGCTCTGGCAGCAGGCAATGGAAGTAGCAATTCTACAAGTAGATTTGATTGGAATGATGTGATTGATGCAATTATTCAGGTTGAAAGTAGCGGTAATTCGAATGCAAAGAATGGAAATCAGGTTGGAGCAATGCAGATCACTCCTATTCTGGTGGCAGACTGTAATCAAATTCTGAAGCAGCGTGGAAGTAAGAAAAGATATACTCTTGCCGATCGCTTTAGTGTGAAGAAATCAAAAGAAATGTTCTTACTTATCCAGTCGTGGTATAACCCTCACAACAATGTTGAAAAAGCTATTCGTTCATGGAATGGGGGAGCCAAGTACAGTGTCCGTGGTACGCAGCGCTATTATGAGCGTGTGTTGAGGGCTATGAGATAAGTACCTTATTAGATTATTGAAAGAAAAAAATGAAAAGATGGATGCTTTTGTTGCTCATATCGTGGACGGTGATGGTTGGCTCATCTGCACAGGCAACCATGGAGATAGTCCGCAATAACAAGCAAAAAGCATTTAAGAAGACTATTCCGGCTGGCAACTATAGTGGTATTGCATGGTTGGGAGATAATAAGTACGCCGTTGTGACGGATAAATCCGATCACGACGGTTTTTTTGTTTTGCAGATAGATATCGACTCTGTTACTGCAAAGATTCTTGATGCAAGGATTCTCGGCTTTTACTCGTCACAACTTCCCAACAGGGATGCAGAAGGCATTGCCTATCTGCCTGAATCAGAAACACTATTGATAAGTGGTGAGTCGGGAAATGATATCATCGAATATCAGATGGACGGACAACTGACCGGCAGAAAGGTCGATGTCCCCGAGATATTCCATGCCTCTACAAGCAATTATGGATTAGAGTCTTTATCCTATAA
Source organism: uncultured Prevotellaceae bacterium (assembly GCA_902762325.1). GTDB lineage: Bacteria > Bacteroidota > Bacteroidia > Bacteroidales > Bacteroidaceae > Prevotella. Next base: position 18,012 of record CACWNV010000014.1, read on the forward strand.
TCCTTCGACACGGCGTTTATGGACTTGTACGGAAAGCACGATTCCCTTCGACGGCCCACAGGCTTCTTCTACTAATTGTGTGATGAACCGCATACGTGTTCAGTCCTTCGATGCCAGTCTTCATCCTTTGGCTCAATATGCCTATCAGATGGATGAGCCGAAGGCGCACAAACGGTCGGTTAATTTTGCGATGGGGGTAAGTGAGCTTTGTGCTTTGGACGACGGAAGTTTATTAGTGCTGGAACGAGAGTTCCGGGTGCCGAAGCTGAAGATTGGTTCCTATGTCATCAATAAGATTTACCAGGTCTTCCCTGATCGTGAAGAGACCATTGAATGCGACAATCCGTTGTCTGATGACTCCCCCTATATGACTAAATACCTGCTGGCAAAATGGCGTACACGCCTGAACATCACGGCACGTTCAATCGCTAATTATGAAGGGATGTGCTTAGGTCCGCGTCTGGCTGACGGCTCACAGAGCCTTATTCTGGTCGCTGATTCCCAGAACAGGTATAAAGGCGTATTGAAAGACTGGCTGAAGACACTCATCATTAAACCGGCGGATAACCAGCAAAGTAATGTTAATGATTATTAAATCCAATGATAATTACTGACTTACAGGATGTTATTCGGATTTTAATGAGTAATTTTGCAGCCGCTATTACGAGTTGATAGCATAATTCAAACCTAATTAAATATTTTTTTATCAAATGGCAACAAAAATCAGATTACAGCGCGGCGGTCGTAAAGGATACGCTTTCTATCGTATCGTTATCGCCGATGCAAGAGCACCACGTGATGGTAGATTTACTGAGAAGATTGGTACTTATAACCCTAATACCGATCCTGCTACTGTAGATTTGAATTTCGACCGTGCACTCTATTGGGTAGAGACAGGCGCACAGCCTACAGACACTGTACGTAGTATTCTTCGTAAGGAAGGTGTTTATATGATGAAGCATCTTCGTGTAGGTGTGAAGAAAGGTGCATTTGACGAGGCTACCGCTCAGTCAAAGTTCGATGCATGGAAAGATCAGAAGGTTAAGGGCATCGATGCTGCTCGCCAGAAAGTTGAGAAGGCAAAGAAGGCTCTTGCAGACAAGGAGCTTGAAGCAGAGAAGAAGGTTAACGAGGCTATTGCTAAGAAAGTTGCAGAGAAGAAAGCTGCAGCTGCAGCCGCTGCTGCCGAGGCTGAGGCCGCTGCACCAGCAGAAGAAGCACCCGCTGAAGCTTAATATCTCTTCTGACCACTTACTTTCATCAGGTCATTTTTATTCAGCTAAGATATTTGGCTAATTAGAAAGACAGCTTATGTGTAAAATACATAAGCTGTTTTTTTGTCATATTAAATTCGAATTTTGACCCCCCAAAATGAAGGGTGCTGACGCGAAAGGATAGGTTTAGGCGTGCTAAACGATATGTTTAGGACGGCTAAACATATCGTTTGGGTCGCTCAAACCATACCTTTGGCGCGACGAAAGCTTAGCTTCCATAAAATGAAGAATGAAAAATGATGAAAAGAAGAATGAAAAATGAAGCGTGAAAAACCGTTTCTACACAACCTGACTTCTCTTTCATCACTTTTCCCCGACAAGATTTTGTCAAATTCTTTGATATCGTTTCCGGGACTAATCTTAATCACTTTTAGTCATTTCCTTATACAATTTGAACAGCTCTGCTACGCACTGGCTTTCCGTGAAGGAGGATTTGACGGGGAATCCGTATGCTTGCATTACGGCGCGGTCGTTATCTTGATGGGCTTTGCGGAGTTCAACAGGCATGGTCAGTTCGTCGTATAGGTCGGCTAATGACGAATCGGGATATTTGGCACGTGCATCAAGAATGGCTTGTGCCGTCTTTTCTATCTTTGCTTTCTGCTCCTCAGTAGGAGAAGGCCATGGGAAGTTGTTATAGACAACATCTTTTGAATAGCGGTAACGCATTTCCAATCTTTCGCACACAGCCCGCATCCATGCCATGTGAACATTGCTTTCGAGTATGCCGAAATGGTAGAGTTGGGCATTGGGGACTATAAATACGAGGTCACTTGCTAAATCATCTGGTGACATAAACCCCATCGGAATATAACGGCGACGTTCCGAAGATACCTTTGGTATAATAATAAAATTCGTATCAGGCATGTTTTCTGTACTAAAACGAGTTGGACGGTCTGCCAACTTTCGAGTTCCAGCACGATTACTGGCTTGTCGCATTTCTTTTACAGCCTTAATACGTTTCATACAATGTGGCATTTGTTGTAGTTCGGCTGGTGAACAAAAACCAAGCCAAAGACAATAACGAGGCTTCTGATGAATGAATTCTTCTGAACCATACCATTGCTTGAAATATTTCTCAGCCTTTGGCTCAATTTGGATGAATTCTTCCATTTGTTCTTTTGTGAAAAGATAATTTCCACCATCAATAGGAAGATTGCCAATTCCTATCCAAGGAACATTACATAGTGGTGCTGGTCGGCTTCCGATAAACACATCAGGCGCATCCATCAGATAAGCATTGATGTGGCTTGCCTTAGTCACTTTATCGTTATCGAATATTAAAAGTTCTTTTGCTTCCTCGTGTTTACTGCTAAAACCGACTATAACACAATGCACGTGAGCTTTCAATGAAGCCTCACTATCCCAGCGGAAGGTGCGGTGTGCAAAATCTATACGAAGTCCATGCTTCATGAGAGGTTGCCACAAGTTAGCCACTTGCTCTCCCTGACAAATACTATTTGTTGATACAAAAGCAATCCGAGGGCCTCCGAAACTTGTTGAGTGAAAAGCTTTCATGTACCAACAGCACACATAATCAAGGTTACCGACATTCTTCCATTTTTCTCCAAATATACTAATGACATCTTCCTTCTGTTCTTTATTCATTTGACGTGCACCGACGAATGGCGGATTGCCTATTATGTAGCTGTAGAACATAACAAGTCCCTCTTCTTTAGGAGGTTCTTCGTATATGATTCTTATTAAATTGGGTTTAACCTTTATACGTTCTTTTTCAACAGGCACATATCCAGGAACGGTTCTACTTGAAGGAAGAGAGTTTACAGGCCATGAAGAGGGTATCCCGTTTTTGCATGGAATGAAATTCCAATCCATCCTTAAAGCATTGCCTTCACGAATATTGGTATACGACTTCAACGGCAGGAAGTCAATATCACGACGGATAATCTTCTCGGTCTCACGTAGCATCTGAGCCTCAGAAATCCATAGGGCTGTTGTGGCAACGGTCACGGCAAAGTCGTTTATCTCTATTCCATAGAACTGCTGGATGCTTACCTTGATGGGGTTCACCTCCTCAAAGCCAAGGAAAGATTGGCCGTGGTGTCGTTCACGTATGACTTCATTCTCCAAGCGGCGCAAAGAGAGATAGGTTTCTGTCAGGAAATTGCCAGAGCCACAGGCAGGGTCGAGGAAGGTGAGTGAAGCCAAGCGGTCTTGATAGGCATCGAGTTTTTTCTGTCGTTGCTTCTCTACCTTTTCTTCCAATATCTCGTCAAGTTCACGTCGAAGATCATTTAAGAAGAGAGGGTCGATGACTTTATGAATGTTTTCAATCGAGGTATAGTGCATACCGCCACTTCGACGTGTCTCCGGATTAAGCGTACTTTCAAAAACTGCACCGAAGATGGTTGGCGATATTTCGCTCCAATCGAAGTCAAGGCTTGCATTTTGTAGCAAGGTCTGCTTTAGTTCTTCTGTGAACTGAGGAATCTCAATCTGTTCTTCAAAAAGGCCTCCGTTGGTATAGGGAAAGGCTTTCAAGTCGTCTTTCAGGTACTTGCTTCGCTTTTCCTGTGGAGTGTTCAACACCTCGAAAAGGTCGCGTAATGCTCTCCGCAAATCCTCTGCCTCATAACGAGCAAGGTAGTCGTGGAACTGGTCGTGTGTGAACACGCTGGCATCTTCAGCATAAAGGCAGAACACGATGCGGACGCAAAGGATGTTCAGCCATCGCAGGGCTTCGGGTGAATCGTCATCGTATTGTTTCAGCAAAGCCTCATATATCTTTCCGACAATCTCGCCTGCCTGCATTGAGACTTGCATTTCCTTGCTTAAATGCTCGTTCTTTGCATCGACAAGGAACATCAGACGGTAATATTCCTTCCCTAAGTTTTCAAGTAAGATTTGTTCGGGTTCACCATTGGGCTGTTCCATGTCATAGACAAGGAACTCAGAGAAATTACAGGTGACAATCCAACGGGGATGTTCCGATACAGGCAGACTGACAACATAGCGGCGGGCCTGCAGAAATGGGTTGAGTATTGAGCCGTCACTTTGGCGTATACCTGCGCGTAAGTCTTTTCCCAACGACTTCTGTTCAATCAGCACATGGGTAGAAGGGATGCGGCCATCGATGAAGTTAGAAGCATCCACCATTCGGTGGTCTTCAAAGAGGATGAAACCATCTGATGGCGTTTCTATGCCAAACACATTTGAGAGCAAGTCAATCCAGAAAGGTTGTGATTCGCCCCGTTCATATCCTCTGCCTTTCCACCGCTCAGCAAATTCGGCAGCTGCCTGAGCCATTTGTTTCTCTGTTTTCATGTCACTAGCTTTAGGTTCTTAATAATGGATACAAAATTACATAAAATAAGTGAGAATCGTGTGAGAATAGGATAAAAAATCGGTCATTAGAGACGGATACGATGATTCGTCCTAATGACCGATTGAGGGGTATTGTGAAAATGATAGTCTTACTTGATCACGACTTTGCGGCCGTTGATGATGTTCATACCCTTTTGTGGACTGTCTAAGCGCTGACCGGCAATGTTGAAGATGACTGCCTTTTCAGCCTTGATGTCAGTCATAATATCGCTGATGCCGGTGGTGTTGGGATTCTCAATCCAAACCACCGCAGACTTGTTGCACTCACCAGCACCATAATAGATGCTCTGAATACCGACCTTCGTCCATGTGCCGCACTCCTCTACGCCATCCTGGAAGTAGATGCTATGGGTGCCGTCCCATGTGTTGTAGTTGAAGCTATAAGGAACTTCCGTAGCGTCTTCTTTAATTCCGTAGTATACTTCAGCCTTGAAGGTATAAGGCGTCTGCTGACCATTTTTCTCTATCCATACGGTATAGAACAGCTTCTTGGGATTAAGTATCTCGTCATTATTGTCTAAAGCAGGAATCCGGCAAGAAATACTACTTGACCATTCGCCGAAGTCAATCGCGTTGATAGTAGGCTCGGCAGGTGTGGCGGCAACCTCGTTGAACTTCGTAATAATGACATTATTGAAAGTCTCGAAGGGACTTACATCGGTCTGAAGACCGTTGAGCACCAACGTCTGGGAAGTAGAGAACTGCGATTTCTCTGCATCGAAGTCTAACACAACATCAACCATATTGCCGTCAGCATCAAGTGCGGTGAAGTAATAATCGTTAGAAGACATCCAGAAACTTACAGATCCCATGAACTGGTTAGCAGGGATGACATACTGTCCGGCATCGTTCTTGGTAGCCTTCACCCACAATTGACCGGCATCGGTGTTAGCATCGGCTGCCAGTCCCTGTATATAAGCATCGTCACCATCGAAGCCGACATTCAGCCAAAGCGTCACTTCGGCTGGATCGTAATAGGGCTTAAGAGAGTTAGCTTTCAAAATGTAGGTGTCTGTTACGAGATTCTCCGGAGCCTCAACGGCAACGGGAATGAAGTCGGTGGGGAACACCTCAATGCTGTTCAGCTGTGTGTTGCCGGCGATAGTCACCACAACCTTCTGGGCTTCACCCGTCCATGTCGTACCGTCAAAGGCACCTGAATCGGCACTATTGCCGTCGTTCCACTTACCACTGTTAAATACAATCTTGGTGATTGTCTTACCGGCAGCAGCCTCAAAGGTAAGTGTTCCGCCATAGACACGCAGCTGAGGACCGTTATTTGAGTTCCAGAAGCGGTTGGCCGTGCCTTTAGGATTCGGTGAAACGGTGAGTGTCACGTAGCCTTCCTTAATCTGACGGTCTTCGGTGATGTCTCCGTCATGGCTGTCATTGGAAGAGCAGGGCTCCTCGGTCATGGCATTGAAGTTGAATGTAGCCTTTTCATACTCCTTGATGGTGTACCAGAAGATTTCCGACTTGTTTTCCTCACCGCCGCCAGTATAGATGCTTTGGATACCAACCTTGTTCCATTTGCCGTAGTCAGGCTGATTGAGGTAGATATAAGTGGGGAAGAATACCGCGTTGTCGGTAAAGCCATAGGGGAGAACAGTCATAGGCTCCGTCAGATTCATGTAGTCGTCAAGACTGAAGGTCACCGGTGTTATTTCCTGTTCTATATCGCTGAGGAACTGGAAACTCAACATAGAAGAGGCAATCGGATTACCTTCGACATCAAGTGTAGGTATGTCGAACATGAGAACAGGACCGGTTGACGAATCGTAGATTTGCGATATGGTTGGCGTGGCAGGTGTTGCTGCCATCTCAACCACCTTGGAAATAATAGCATCCTTATAGATGTCGCCTTTCAATAATGTGGCAGTATAGATGGTAATCTCTTTGTTGTTTGCCGTCATATTGTTGGCCTCAGCATCGTAAGTGAAGACCACATCCTCATCCTGAAGGAACATGTCGTAACCTGTGTAAGGAGAGTCTTGGTAGAAACCGAAATACTGTTGGCCTGGGAAGGTGATGGTCGTACCATTCAAAGAACCCTTGATCCATGCTTCAGGCAGATGGCTGCAAAATCCCTGGAGATACACATCTGAACCGTCGAAGCCAATCTTCAGCGATTTGGAAGAAGGTATATCCATGTTGTTATTATAAGTGATAACCCATTCCTCGGCTACTACTCCCTCTGGTAGAACCACAATTCTCATGTCAGTAGGTTCTGTCTTACTGAAAACAGGCTTGATCCAGTAGCTGTAAGGTGCAGGTTCAGTGGTGTTGGGGTTCCCCATAAGATAGGTTGTGGCACACTCCAGCAGCTCTTCCTCGGCATTGTAGTTGAAGATAATGTTATCAACCATCGTTTTTGTGTCGTTCGATCCGCAGATATACTCCGCACTGTATTCGTCTTCACCCACATATTGACCATTGGGGAAGGAAAAGGTGTTTCCATTGATAGACCCCTTGATCCATCCATCCTTAAAGTAATAGGACAGACCTTGTATATAGACGTCGGAACCATCGATGGCAATATTGATAGACGACATCAGCGACGTGAAGTCTTGTACGCCAACAGGGGAGTTCGCATAGAACTTTCCACCCGCCGTGTACCATTTCTCCACCTGAGCTGTAGACGGGGGTGTCACCTTTTCTTTATCGACACTCGCTGTAGATTTAGTGCCAGCCATGGAGTGCCTGTCGATACATTTAAATGGAGTACTGGGACTTTGGGCGCTCTCCAATGGAGTCCTTATGTCCTTTTGTGCGAATGCTACCATACCGAATAGTGCAAGTAGCATGGTCAGAAGTGTAATTTTTTCATAAGCATTTCGTCGTTTTTATGTTAGATAAGTAATTCTCTCTTATAGGTTTAATTCTTTTTTGAGGAAATCGGCAGTATATCCCACATGAGACGAAGCGACTTCTTCTGGTGTTCCTGTGATAAGAACCATGCCGCCGTTTCGTCCGCCTTCCGGTCCCATGTCGATGATATGGTCAGCCAGCTTGATGACATCAAGGTTGTGTTCGATGATGATGACCGTATTCCCTTTGTCCACCAGCTTGTTGATTACTTCCATCAGTATTTTAATATCTTCAAAATGCAGTCCGGTCGTCGGTTCATCCAGGATGTACAGCGTTTTTCCTGTGTCTTTCTTAGACAGTTCAGAAGCAAGCTTGACACGCTGGCTCTCTCCGCCACTCAGGGTAGAAGAGGGTTGTCCGAGTTTAATGTAACCAAGTCCGACTTGCTGGATGGTTGCGATCTTTTGTCTGATATTGGGAACATTTTCAAAAAAGTCAACCGCCTGATTGATTGTCATGTCCAGAACATCGGCAATGCTCTTTCCCTTATAGCGCACCTCCAAGGTCTCACGATTATAACGCTTGCCGTGACAAACCTCACAGGGAACCATCACATCGGGAAGGAAATTCATTTCGATGGTTTTATAGCCGTTGCCGCTACATGTCTCACATCTTCCACCTTTTACATTAAAGGAGAACCTTCCAGGCTTATAACCCCTAATCTTTGCTTCTGGCAGGTTGACGAAAAGGTTGCGGATGTCTGAGAAGACGCCAGTATAGGTGGCTGGATTTGAACGTGGGGTTCTGCCTAAAGGACTCTGATCGACATTGACAACCTTGTCAAGATGTTCTATTCCTTCTATGCTGTCATAGGGCATCGGCTTCTTGAGTGAGCGATAAAAGTGCTGAGACAGAATGGGTTGGAGCGTTTCGTTAATCAAAGTTGACTTCCCTGATCCGGAAACTCCAGTCACGACAATCAGCTTCCCGAGCGGGAATTCCACATCAATATGTTTTAAGTTGTTTCCGCTTGCTCCCCTTATCCATAAGCTTTTGTTCTTTCCCTGCCTTCTTGTCGACGGTACTTCAATATGGCGCTTGCCTAATAAGTACTGGGCTGTTATCTGCCTGTCGTTGTCCTGATGAGTTGTAAAGCTTTCTTTCATCATTTCAGGAGTTCCCTGGAAGACCACCTCACCTCCTTTCCTTCCTGCTTTAGGACCAATATCGACAATATAATCGGCATTGAGCATCATTTCTTTGTCGTGCTCCACCACAATGACAGTATTTCCGATGTCACGTAGTTGTTTCAGAGAAGCAATAAGCCGCTCGTTGTCTCGTTGGTGTAGTCCGATGGAAGGCTCATCCAATATATAGAGAACATTTACAAGCTGGGAACCTATCTGTGTGGCAAGCCTGATGCGCTGGCTCTCACCACCCGAAAGACTGGCAGACTGGCGGTTAAGGGAAAGATAGTTAAGGCCTACTTCTAACAGGAAGTCAACACGTGTGCGGAGTTCTTTGACAATCTCGGATGCAATCTTCTGTTTCATCGGATCAAGATGCTCTTCAACGTGTATCAGCCAGTCGCGCAGGTCCAAGATGTCGAGGCTGGCTACTTCAGAAATGTTTTTGTCCCATATCTTGTAAGATAATGACTCTCGCTTCAGTCTTTGTCCCTTACATTCAGGGCACTGGCAAGTAGCTAAAAACTGATCTGCCCATTTTTGTCCCTTGACGGAATCGTCATTATCCATCACGTTCTTCAGATATTTGATAATACCGTCGTAGCTAACGAAATAGTCACTTGTCGTATGAACAAGTTCTTTTTCTATACGTACATTCTCTAAAGACCCATAAAGGATTTCATCCAACGCCTCCTGGGTAATACTAGATACAGGAGTCTTGATGTTAAATTCGTATTTGCGTAAGATGGCTTCAATTTGCCAGAAGATCATTTGATTTTTATATCTTCCTAATGGCGTTATGGCACCTTCGTAAATGCTTAGAGAGTCATCAGGAATCACTTTCTTCAAGTCGATTTCATTAACAATGCCGAGTCCCTTGCACTTGGGACAGGCTCCTTCCGGTGAATTGAAAGAGAATATATTCGGAGCGGGCTCTCCATAAGAAATGCCCGTAACAGGATCCATGAGCATCTTAGAGAAATTACGGATGGCACCAGAATCCTTATCCATGATCATGATGATGCCTTCGCCTTGCTTCATGGCAGTCTTTACACTTTTCTTTACCCTTTCATCATCTTTGTCCTGAACGATTAACTTGTCAACGACTACTTCAATGTTATGGTTTTTATAGCGGTCAACCTTCATTCCACGGGTAATCTCGACAACTTCTCCATCGACCCGGATATACAGATACCCTTTACGGCGCATGCTTTCGAATAGCTCCCGATAATGTCCTTTACGTTGTCGGACGAGTGGGGCGAGGATGAATATTCTCTTACCGATATAGTCTGTGAGAATCATCTCAATGACTTGCTCTTCGGTATACTTTACCATCTTCTCTCCAGACAGATAGCTATAGGCGGTACCCGCACGGGCAAAAAGAAGTCGAAGGTAGTCGTAAATCTCCGTAGTTGTGCCTACGGTAGATCGCGGATTCTTGTTCGTTGTCTTCTGTTCAATACTGATGACAGGGCTCAGACCTGTAATCTTGTCAACATCAGGACGCTCCATCCCTCCGAGAAAGTTGCGGGCATAGGCTGAAAAAGTCTCGATATACCTGCGTTGTCCTTCGGCAAAGATGGTATCAAAAGCTAATGATGATTTCCCGGAACCCGACAAGCCGGTGATGACAGATAAGGAATTGCGGGGGATCTCCACGTCTATATTCTTGAGATTATGGACACGTGCGCCCCACACATTTATCTTTTCGTCTTCTCTTTGCATTGTATTAGTATCTATTGGTCACCTCCTGTAGCACCGGATTTCTCAGTATATCCTCGTAGTAAGTTTACATCTTTACGTATGGTGAATTTTCTTCCGTCAGCACCTTTTGCCTTAACGAGACAAAAATAGACTCCCTGTTTCACGTCGCGTCCATGGTATTTTCCATCCCATCCTTCAGCTGCGGGGTTGTCCCATTCGTATAGTTTCTGTCCCCATCGGTTGAAAATATAAGCATGGAACTCGATAAGTGACTGATATTCTTTTACTTTGTATGTGTCGTTAATGTCATCTCCGTTTGGAGAGAAGGCATTGGGCATCTCCAGCTTGCTTTCAGAAATAGATATGGTGAAAGATTCCACATCGTCGTACGCAATGGTATCAACACCATTAACAAATGAGGCATAGCAGGCGACACGATGACTTCCTGCTTCTTTGAATGTATATTCTGTTTCTTCCTCATAGCGGATGAGATAGGGCTCCTTTTCACCCTCGGCACTTCCTTCACCTTCCTTATAAAAACGCCATTCATAATATGGGTAATAAGAACCGATATTTGATGGATTAGCGCGGAAAATAGCTTTTACAGGGGCAGATCCTGAGTATGACGTGCTTTCTTCTTCCTCACCGGCAGAATTAATAAATGTAGCTGTGGGAGAAATGAACGGCATTTCCTGTTGAGCCATCATGTCACAAGAAAACAATAGGAGTGTTAAAGCAAGCAGATATTTGCAAATTCTCATAAAATTTATGTGTTATAATCTGCAAAGATAGTAAAAAGTTGATAGATGTGAATGCTATGTTGAGAGTTTTTTTGTATTTTTGCATTCGTAAACTTAAATAAAACAGAATTATGAAATGTAGCATTAGACGAGTAGCTTTGTTTTGTGGCTTGTTGATTGCCTTATTGGCTATGGGTCAGACTAACAAATGGCGTGATATCTACAAAGCAAAGAAGAAAGACACTGTTTTTGGTATTGCAAAAAAATATAACATCTCTATGCCCGAGCTGATGGATGCTAATCCTGAGATGAAAAAAGAGGGATATGAACTGAAAAAGGGCGACATGGTGTTTATCCCGTTCGAAAAGACGGAAGCCCAGCTGGCTGAGGAGGCGAAAAAGAGAGAAGAGGCTGAACGTATCAGATTGTACGGTGCAAATGATGTACGCAACCGTGCGATACGTGTTGGTGTCATGCTCCCCTTGCATGATGTGGATGGCGATGGCAGAAGGATGGTAGAATATTATAGAGGTATGTTGCTTGCATGCGAAGACCTGAAGGCACAGAATATCTCAGTGGATGTCTATGCCTGGAATGTTCCGATTGATGCAGATATCAGGCAGACCTTGTTAGAAAAGAATGCAGAGAATTGCGACATCATATTTGGTCCTCTCTACACGAAGCAGGTAAAGGCAATGGCTGACTTCTGTCGTACATACGATATAAAGATGGTCATTCCGTTCTCTATCCAGGGCAACGAAGTTAATGTGAATCCGCAGGTCTATCAGGTCTATCAGTCTCCTACGTCCCTGAACGATGATGCTATCAAAGCTTTCATGGAACGCTTTCCCAATCAGCATCCTGTCTTTATCGACTGTAATGACTCCTTGAGCCAGAAGGGTGCTTTCACCATGGGACTCAGGAAGCAGCTGGAGGCAAAGAACATACCTTATAATATTACCAATCTTAATTCGCCGGATGACGCATTTGCCCGTGCATTTAGCGCTTCACAGACGAATGTGGTAATTCTCAACACAGCCCGTTCTCCGCAACTCAATTCAACATTGGCTAAGCTGAATAAGTTGTGTGCTGCCTATCCGAATGCAAAGATAGCACTCTTCGGATATACAGAATGGCTCATGTACACAAAGGTATATGGTGACTATTTCCACAAGTATGAGACTTATATCCCTTCAACATTCTACTATAATGCCCAGTCGCCTAAGACAAAAAGGTTAGAGCAGATGTATAGCCGTTGGTTTAACAGCAACATGCAGTCGGCACTTCCACGTTTTGCAATTACCGGGTACGATCAGGCATGTTTCTTCTTCAACGGGTTACATAAATATGGTAAGGACTTTAAGGGAATAAAAGCTCAGAATGCCTATGAGCATGTCCAGACACCTTTGTTGTTCAAACCGACAACAACTGAAGGCGGAATGCAAAATAAGGCTTTCATGCTTGTGCATTATACCAACGACAAAAGAATTGAGTCTATCAATTACTGATGAATAAATTGATGCAGTCTTTCTCTTCTGTAGTCATTCGCTTTTATTTGTGTGTTATCTGTCTTCTTTTCACGCAGCAGATAAGTGCGCAGGTAGGAGAGCATCGTAACGATCTCTCTGTGGGAGTGAACGGAGGATACGTGTTTAGTAATGTGGGATTTGTTCCTACTGTCCCTCAGGGATTACATGGTGGAATGACGGGAGGTTTCTCTTTACGGTATGTATGCGAGAAGTATTTCCTTACCTATTGTTCTGTCTTGGCAGAGGTGAATTATTCTCAGATAGGATGGAAGGAGAATATTCTTGACAGGTACGACCAGCCGGTAATCAATAAGGTTACAGGGATTCGTGAGGAATATAGTCGCACGGCAAATTACATTCAGATTCCTATATTTGCCCATCTTGCATGGGGACGGGAACGAAAGGGCTGCCAGTTCTTTTTCCAGGCAGGTCCTCAGTTCGGATTCCTCTTGGGTGAGAGTACGAAGATGAACTTTAATCTTGCAGAACGTAATATAGAAGACCGTATCAATAAGACCTATGCTCAAGATTCCATGTCGATAAAAAACAAGTTTGACTATGGTATAGCAGCAGGTCTTGGCTTGGAGTATTCTATCCCTCGGGTAGGTCATTTCCTGTTAGAAGGCCGTTATTACTATGGATTAGGGAATATTTTCGGAGATTCCAAACGTGACTATTTCTCAAAATCAAACTATGGGAATATTTACGTGAAGCTGACATATCTCATGGATATTTTTCATTGATTATTCAAAACTAAAAACTTATAACTATGTTTGAAGGACAACCAAAAGGTCTTTATGCGTTGGCACTGGCCAACACGGGTGAGCGTTTCGGCTACTATACGATGATAGCCGTCTTCGCTTTGTTTCTAAGAGCCAACTTTGGCCTCGATGCTGGATGGGCAGGAGAAATCTATGGCGATTTCCTCATGCTTGTGTATTTCCTCCCGATATTAGGTGGTATCATGGCCGATAAGTTTGGATTCGGTAAGATGGTTACCATTGGTATCGTAATCATGTTCCTGGGCTATCTGCTTTTGTCTGTTCCATTGGGTAGCAAGGCAGTAGGTCTCGTGGCTATGCTTATTGCGTTGGTACTTATCAGTTTCGGAACAGGTCTTTTCAAAGGTAATCTACAGGTGATGGTAGGTAATCTTTATGATGATCCCAAGTATGCAGACAAGCGTGATGCAGGCTTCTCTATTTTCTATATGGCAATTAATATCGGTGCGCTCTTTGCGCCTACAGCTGCCATAGAGATTTCAGAGTACGCCAAGAATCATCTCGGTTATACAGCTCCTGGTGAGGCTTACCATTTCGCATTTGCCGTGGCTTGTGCATCACTTATTCTCTCCATCGCTATTTATTATGCTTTCCGTGGCACTTTCCGTCATACTGAGGGCGGGAAAAAGGATGCTTCCTCTAAGGCTGCTTCTTTAGCAACGGAGCCTGAGCTTTCCAAGGAAGAGACCAAACAACGCATCGTTGCTTTGTGTCTGGTCTTTGCGGTTGTGATATTCTTCTGGATGGCATTCCATCAGAATGGTCTTTCACTTACCTATTTTGCTGATGAGTTTACGGCAAAGACGGCTTCTGGTGCACATACGATGCCTTTCGATGTCATCAATCTTGTAATGATTATCTTCATTGTATATGCAGGCTTCTCATTCTTCCAGAGTAAGACGCAGAAGGCAAAACTGATTTCCGCTTTGGTGGTATTGGCTTCTCTTGGCGTTCTCATCTATAAATACTATCAGGCAACTGGTACGATTGACATTTCTGCTCCTATCTTCCAGCAGTTCAATCCTTTCTATGTGGTAGCATTGACACCTGTTTCCATGGCTATCTTCGCATCATTGGCGAATAAGGGTAAGGAACCTTCTGCTCCTCGTAAGATTGCCTACGGTATGTTGGTGGCAGCAGCAGCTTTCTTTATTATGATGTTTGCTTCACAAGGATTATTGACACCAAACGAACAGGCTGCTCTCGCCGAGAAGGGTGAACTTGGTCCTCTTGTGTCTCCCTATTGGTTGATTTCTACCTATCTCATCCTTACATTCGGTGAACTTCTGTTATCTCCTATGGGAATCTCCTTCGTATCGAAGGTCGCTCCTCCCAAGTACAAAGGTTTGATGATGGGTGGATGGTTTGGAGCAACTGCTATCGGAAACAAACTCGTTAGTGTTGGCGGCTATCTTTGGGGCGACCTGCCTTTATGGGTTGTCTGGGGCGTATTCATTATCCTCTGCTTACTCTCAGCTCTCTTCATGTTTGCCATGATGAAGCGATTGGAAAAGGTAGCTTCAGTATAGTATGATGCTTGCTGAAACGGCTCTTTTTTTCGTCATCATTTATGATTAGACAGAAGTAAATCAAGTTTTTCATATATTTTTATATATAATGTATAGGGTTTGCATTAAGTTTCGCCAATAATACTTACTTTTGCAAACGAATTTCATGGATAACGAATAACAGATGAAAACGATTGATTTTAAACCGAAGATGTTCTCGGTGTTGAGGAATTATGACAAGAAGACGCTGATGGCCGACTTGATGTCGGGTATCATTGTCGGAATTGTGGCGTTGCCGTTGGCAATTGCGTTTGGTATTGCCTCCGGTGTGTCTCCTGAAAAAGGTATCATTACTGCCATCGTCGCTGGCTTGCTCATCTCTGTCTTTGGAGGAAGCAAGGTACAGATTGGAGGACCTACGGGTGCTTTCATTGTGATTGTAGCAGGTATCATCAACCAATATGGTATTCAGGGATTGACTATCGCCACGCTGATGGCTGGTTTCTTCCTGATTGGATTTGGATTGTTGCGCTTGGGTACCATCATCAAGTATATTCCTTACCCCATTATCGTGGGATTCACGAGTGGTATAGCCGTTACGATTTTCACCACTCAGATAAAGGATTTGTTGGGAATGCAGATAACGGATGTGCCGAGTGATTTCGTGGAGAAATGGATGGTGTATTTCCAGCATATCCGAAGTATCGACGTATGGAGTACGTTGGTGGGATTGGCAAGCGTTGTCATCATAGCCCTCATACCTAAATACAGCAAGCGCATTCCTGGTTCGTTGGTTGCCATCGTCGTGATGACCGTTGTCGCATTGTTGCTCAAGCAATATGCCGGTGTCAATAGTATTGAGACAATAGGTGACAGGTTTAGCATCAATTCCCAGTTGCCGGGTGCCGTTGTTCCCGTCCTTTCGTGGGAAACCATCAAGGAGTTGGTCGCACCAGCCATGACCATTGCCGTATTGGGAGCCATCGAGTCGCTGTTGTCTGCTACCGTTGCCGATGGTGTCATTGGTGACCATCACAATTCCAATACCGAACTGATAGGACAGGGCATAGCCAACTTGGTATCTCCATTGTTTGGGGGAATCCCTGCAACTGGAGCCATTGCCCGAACTATGACAAATATCAACAATGGTGGCCGTACACCTGTTGCGGGAATCATCCACGCGGTTGTGTTGTTGCTAATCTTCCTGTTCCTGATGCCTTTGGCTCAGTATATTCCGATGGCATGTCTGGCAGGTGTATTGGTCGTTGTAAGCTACGGTATGAGCGGTTGGCGTTCTTTCCTCGCTTTGATGCGCAATCCAAAGAGTGACATTACCGTATTGCTGCTCACCTTCTTCCTGACCATCATCTTCGATTTGACCATCGCCATTGAGGTTGGCATCATCTGTGCTTGTCTGCTCTTCATGAGACGAATGTCGGAAACCACCGATGTAAAGATGATTTACGAAGAAATAGACTTGAACGAAGACGCCGATATGGAACGTGGTAACTTAGAGCATCTGACGATACCGAAAGGCGTAGAGGTGTATGAAATCAACGGACCTTATTTCTTTGGTGCCGGTAACCGCTTTGAAGATATTATGGGACGTTACGGTCATCGTCCGAAAGTGCGGATCATCCGTATGAGAAAGGTTCCGTTCATCGACTCCACGGGTTTGCACAACCTTGAAAATATGTGCCTGATGAGTCAGAAGGAAGGAATCACCATCGTCTTGTCGGGTGTGAACGAAAAGGTCGAAAAAGTATTGAATCGCAATGGCTTCCCCGAACTCTTAGGCGAGGAAAATATCTGCAATCACATCGATTTGGCATTAGCAAGGGCAAAGGAGATTGCTGCGGCGTGACAATTCTATTTGATACATCATTCATAAACATATCGTTTATGTAGTCTAAATGTATCGTTTACGTTGTCTAAACGTATCATTTACAGGGCGTAAACAGCACGTTTTCGAATCCCTTTTGCTGTTGTGTATGACAGATATGACAGATAGATATATAACTTTCATATATAGAAAAACATTTAGGTCGGGGGTAAATAATTACCTATAGAGAAAGTTGTGTTTCTATCTGTCATATCTGTCATACGCCAAGTATATTCATCGAACTCACGTTATATAATACATCATCCTTATTGGAAGATTTTAGTCATCCAGTAGGGATTCTTTTTAAACTTCTCCCAGTCTTCTTCAAGTTGTGGAAGGAGATCGATAATCGCCTGATGATTCTCGTTCAGGTTGCTATTGTTACGACGGAGACGGTAGATATACTCAAGCAGGTTCCAGCAGATGTTAAACTGCCCCGTGGCAATCAGTGCTTCCGGCTTTCCTTCTATGATGTCTTCATCGCTCCACCATAAGGTCGTTCCCATACTTGTAGCTGTGTCGGCAGCTTTGTTGATTTCATCACCAGGATTCATGAATGCTCTTTCATCTTCCTTGAGATGCTTTCCCCACACCTCACCTGTAGCAAGTTCATAGAGTGCACTCATGATGCGGCGGTTCTGCCATTTGACATCACTATAGATAGTATAATAGTTGAGTGAACGGATATGATCCATAAACACTTTGTCGGTCAGTTCAAGCATGGACGATGCACGTGAACCAATGAGGTTAATATATTTAGAAAGAGGTATGTTCAACAATCCTTTCCAGTTGAATCTAAAGGGTATCTGCTTCGAATAGCGTTTAAGAAGCCGACGTGAACTCAGCGCTGTTGCAAGGCGGAAGACGAGGAAGATGAACGTCAAGCCGAGGAAGAAGCCGAACAAGGTGCCACGAGGTACCCAGAAGAGGAATTGTATGAGGAACAGGATGATGATGTTTAAGGTCACGTTAACCTTATGAACCGTCAAGTAATCGAGAATACTTGACTCTTTATAATCGTACGGATCCTTTTGTCCTCGTGTGGCATCTGATACGATATATAGGTCGAGGTCTTTTCTCCGACGCAACATGACGATAGGTTCAATGCCTTGGTTGTCAACGACACCTCCGTCCATTAAGGGCATTGTCGGGACGGTCTTTAGATACTCTTCGTTTTCGGGAGACCGGCTTAACTGGAAGTCGCGGGGAAAGAAAAGAGGTTCAAACCCGGCAGGGAAGCATGATGAGGCTGCAAAAACTTCAGACAAGTGGATTTGTGAAGCAATGGGTAACGGTATTTTATAAGACGAGTTGCCTATGACTCCTTTAGCCGTTTCTCCTTTTTCTATTTTAATCTCCTTGCCAATCTGAAACAAGAACTCTTGTGAATTGTTGAAGTCGGTGGCATTAGCTGTAAAGTCATCGATTGTAGTATTATCAATCTTGTCCATAAGGTCACCTAAGGTAGCCCCATGGAAGATTTCCTCGTCGTATATTCTGACCATCTCTCGGATGAGCGAGTTGTTCAAGTTCTCGCCACAGAGGAATTCGGTACTGGCACGACCAATCAGGTCTCCCTTCATCAGTAGTGAGTATAGATCCTGTAGCATTTCTTCATTCGTCAGCCCCTTGCATTTTCCCCAAAGGAACATGAGCCCTGATAAGGTGCCGCCGGAAATGGTAGAGACGGCAGAAATGTGGTCGAGTAGTGAACGCCCGTCGGAGGTGTGCAGGTGGTTTAAGTAGGAAAGAGTTCCAAGATGATATGTTGCTGCTCTGTATCCTCCACCAGAAAGACTTATTGCTATTTTTGCCATGATGTTTAGATAATGTAACCAAAAGTTTCCAAATAATATGCAAAGATAAAAAAACTTTTGTTATTTACATCATTTCTGATTATCTTTGCATAATAAAACTATTAATCTTTATAAATTATGTATAAACGAATGTTGTTCGCTGCCGTGATGATGGCAGCTGTTCTTGGGCTTTCTGCTCAGAAGGCCATGACTCCTCCAGCTGGTGGAAAGCAGATAAGCGATGAATTAATTGGAATCTTCTTTGAGGATATTAGTAGTTCGGCAGACGGCGGCTTGTATGCTGAGCTCATTCAGAATGGTTCATTCGAGTTTAGTCCGACAGAACGTGACGGTTGGGGACCGGGCACAGCATGGCGCATGATTCGCCCAGGTCATTCTACAGGTTATATGGAACCTCTCTCCGTGAGTCCTATTCACAAGAATAATCCCAGTTTCATGCGTCTGTATATCGAGCGTGTCGGACACTATTATGATTATTCTGGATGGACCGGCTTTGGAATCCAGAATGACGGATTCGACGGTATCGCCGTCAAGGCTGGTGCAAAATATGATTTCTCAGCTTTCCTTCGTAACATTCAGGGAGATGCCAAACAGGTACGCATTGCCTTAATCGTACCGCAGGGATGGGGCAAAGATCCTAAACTGCTTGCAGATGCAACCGTTGAAGTGAATGCTTCCGACTGGAAGAAATACGAGGCACAGCTGGTACCAAGTGAAGATGCCGACCATGCAGCCCTTCAGATACTGGCACTTACCAAGGGAACGATGGATATTGATATGGTATCACTCATGCCACAAGACACCTACAAAGGACACGGACTTCGTAAGGATCTTGCAGAGGCACTCGAGGCTTTGCATCCAAAGTTCATGCGCTTCCCCGGTGGTTGTGTGGTACATGGCGGAGGTGACGGATTCTGGAATACTTATCGCTGGAAGACAACGGTAGGACCAAAGGAACAGCGCCGGAGCTTAAAGAACACATGGGGCTATCACCAGTCAATGGGACTTGGTTACTTCGAGTACTTCCAGTTCTGCGAAGATGTAGGTATGGAGCCTCTGCCAATCCTTCCGTGTGGTGTGAGTTGCCAAGGTGCCAATGGCGGATGGGGCATGAAAGATCAGGCTCAGGATTGGGTGCCCATGTCAGAAATGGATGAATGGGTTGACGAGGCACTCGATCTTATTGAGTGGGCAAATGGTGATGTCAATACTAAGTGGGGACGTGTACGTGCTGAGGCAGGTCATCCGAAACCGTTTAATCTTAAATACTTGGGACTTGGAAACGAAGAGCGGATTTCCCCGGAGTTCATTGAGCGGTTCAAGTATATTTATGAGAGAGTGCGGAAAGCACATCCCGAAATCGTCATTGTAGGTACGGCAGGTCCCGGTTCACACCCCGGCAATCCTGATTTTGAAAACGGATGGAAGCTTGCAGATGAGATCGGTCTTCCAATCCTTGATGAGCATTATTATGAACCGCGCACTTACTTCCTTGAAAGTCGCCAGTATGATAAGTATCCTCGCGACCGTAAGACAAAGGTTTACCTGGGTGAATATGCAGCAAAGGACAAGAAACTCATCGATGCTCTTGCAGAAGCTCTCTACCTGCTGCATGTTGAAAGAAATGGTGATGTCGTTTGCATGACATCATACGCTCCTCTCTTTGCCAGAAAGAATGCCACCAACTGGAATCCAGATCTGATTTACTTTGACAATAACAGGCCTTTCCTTACATGCAGTTATTTCGTGCAGCAGATGTTTGGACAATCCTCCGGTAATTATTATTATGGTGACTGTGTCAAAATTGATGGTGCAGACAACCTTCAGGGACAGTCTGTCATCTTGAACACAAAGACACGCCAGCTTTTCGTGAAGGTATGTAATGCAAGTGCTGACAAGAAAGAGGCTAAGATCAACCTCTCTCGTTTCAAGTCGATGAAAGCAATTGCCACAAAGACAGTCCTTTCCGGACAGCCTGAAGATGAGAACAATTATGAGAATCAGCCAATCAAGCCACAGGTGGAGACCGTCAAGGTGAAGAAAAAAATGAATGTCACCCTTGAACCTTATTCATTTGTCATGTTGCAGATTGCGTTGTAAGACGAATTTGAATAATACGAATCAATGGAATTGAAACAAATACCGGTACTGTTGCTTACAGGTTATTTAGGCAGCGGTAAGACAACCTTATTGAACAGAATCCTCAATAATCGCCGAGGGATAAAGTTTGCGGTCATCGTGAACGACATCGGCGAGGTGAATATTGATGCCGACCTTATTGAAAAGGGTGGGGTGGTAGGCCAGAAAGACGATAGTCTGGTGGCTTTACAGAACGGATGTATCTGCTGCACTTTGAAGATGGATCTCGTGGAGCAGCTTCGTGACATTACCCGACAGCAGAGGTTTGAATATATAGTGATTGAGGCCAGTGGCATTTGCGAACCGGCCCCAATTGCTCAGACCATCTGTTCAATGCCGACCATGGGACTGGAATATGTGTACAATGGCATGCCTGTGGTCGACAGCATCGTCACCGTTGTCGACGCAATGCGTATGAGAGATGAGTTTGGTAGCGGAAATAGTCTGGTGAGAGATGGGATTGATGAAGAGGACATCGAAAACCTGATTATCCAGCAAATCGAATTCTGTAATATCGTTCTGTTGAATAAGGCCTCTGATGTGTCTGCTGATGAGCTGGGACTGATTCGTAAGATCATCAAGACACTTCAACCGAAGGCTGAGATTATCGAGACCAACTACTGTGATGTAGACCTTGACAGAATTCTCAATACAAAAATGTTCGACTTTGATGATGTGGCAACGTCGGCTGCATGGATTCATGAGATAGAAGGACATCATGAAGAAGATGATGATGATGACGACGATGACGATGAAGAAGACGAACATCATCATGGCCATCACCACCATCATCACCACCATGACGAAGGTGAAGCTGAGGAGTATGGTATCGGTACATTCGTCTACTATCGTCGTGATGCCTTCAACTTGGGTCTTTTTGATGAGTTTGTTGCCAGGCACTGGCCTTCGAATGTCATTCGGGCGAAAGGTATTTGCTGGTTCCAGGACGAACCGGATGTTTGTTACGTCTTCGAACAGGCAGGCAAACAGTTCTCTATCCGCAATGCCGGTCAATGGTATGCTACGATGCCGAAGGATGAGTTGAAGGTGATGATGGACCAGAACCCGGGTCTGCGCCGTGACTGGGATGAGAAATATGGTGACCGGATGCTTAAACTCGTCTTTATCGGCCAGAATCTTGACAAGGAAAAGATAGCAGAAGAGCTTGATAATTGTCTGGAGAGATTAGAGTAAGACGAATTCTTTCAGATTATGAACAGAGTGCAGGGAGAGAGAGTAGAGATTCATACTTGCCCTGAATTGATGGAGTATGTTCAGCAGGTAGGTTTCTTGCCTTTGTTGGAAGGCGGCATACCCGGTTATGCAGCCGAGAGCCTGATGGCAGAAGAATGTCGCTTCACGGAGTTTCCTGACGGTTCATGGGAATGGCCGTTGTGGGAGTGGAAAGGCTCCGTGATTAGAGAGGGAGACTGCGTCTATGGAAAGTTCTTTGCAGGAAAGGCTGGTTTCATCAGCAGAGCATGGTGGCCCGACTTTTACAACTGGCGGCGTACCACTCATCCTTCGCCGGAAGAAGGAAGCATCGAGGAAATCATCCTAAACACATTACGTGAACATGGAAGCATGATAACCCGCGAGTTGAGAGCCGCCTGTGATTTCACGGGAAAGAACATGCGGTCGAAGTTCGATGCTTTCATCAGCCGTCTGCAGATGTCGTGCCATATCGTGACAGAAGACTTTGTCTATCCCGTTGATAAGCATGGACGTGAGTACGGATTCGGCTGGGCACTGCTGACCACTCCTGAACTACTGCTTGGAACAGAGGCATGTCAGTGTCATCGGACACCTGAAGAGTCCTATCAGCGTATGGTGAACCATCTCACCATGCTGTTGCCTGAAGCTTCAGACGAACAAATCCGGAGAATACTTAAATGATAGACATTGACGATGGAAAAAACATATTTCTCCAGAACGAATATAAGTGAGGAAGTGCTGTCGCTGATGGCAAAGACTTCTCTACTGACGAAGCAACTGAACAACTTGACATTAGCTGAACTAAGACAGAAACAGGTTATTATCAAGGAACTCTTTGGCTCAGTCGGTACGAATCCTTTTATCGGTGACAATTTCCATTGTGATTTTGGAAAGAACATCCATGTGGGTAATAATTTTCATGCCGACTACAACTGTACGATGCTTGACCTTGCTGAGATACGTATAGGAGATAATTGTCTGATAGGGCCAGATGTTGGCATTTACACGGCAGGTCATAGAATACAACCTGAAGGACGCATTGCTGATGTCTATGCACAGCCTGTTACAATCGGTAATGATGTGTGGATTGGAGGTCATTCAACGATTTTACCGGGTGTTACCATTGGTGACGGTGCTGTGGTTGCCGCAGGATCGGTTGTTACAAAGGATGTTCCTCCTCGTTCCTTAGTTGCTGGAAATCCGGCAGTGTTCAAGAAATCTATCGAATAGGTATATATTGACTACGTTTATTTGCTTTGCAACCCTATAACCCCCAAATTAGCTATAAAATGAAAAAAGTGTTTTTAGCATTTGCAATGCTCCTGATGATGGCAGCTTGCACACAGAACAAGTCTTCACAAGCAACTGTGAACGAAAAAGAAACCGCAGCTCAGACAGAGGCTGCTGACACTATTAACCCCGAAACAAGATTAGAGAACATGAAAGAAGTACAAGCTTATCTGAAAGAGTGCGGCGCATTCTTCATTGCAACAGTCGATGGTGACCAGCCCCATGTGCGTGCCTTTGGCGTATCGGAGATTATCAACGACCGTCTGTATATTATGACGGGCAAGGTGAAGGACGTTTACAAGCAGATAGCAGCTAATGGCAAGTTTGAAATCTGTGCACTGAAGAAGTCTGGCAGTGAGTGGATGCGTCTGAGCGGCACGTTGGTTAATGACGAGACACTGGTCGTGAAAGAAGAGTTCCTGAATCGCAATGAAGGCCTGAAGTCGATGTACAAGGCAGATGACGACAACATGGCGGTTCTTTACATCACCAATGCCACCGCCCGCTTCTGCTCATTCTCTGCACCAGAGAGGAAAGTCAACTTCTAACAATAATGACTGAGGATACGTAGTACTGAGTGAATGTGAACAATGAACAGTAAGACGGATCCGATGGGCAGAGCTATTGCCGACTATTACAAGACAAAGACGGCTGACAGGCTCAGAGTGTTCTCCCCGATGTTTGAGGAGGACGAGATCCCTTTGTCAACTCTCTTTCGTACTTATGAGGACATGCCGGAGATTGAACAGAAAGCTCTCGACATGGCAACTGGAAGGATTCTTGACGTGGGAGCTGCTTCCGGTTGCCATTCGCTTGTCCTTCAGGAGCGAGGATTGGATGTGACTGCCATTGATATTTCTCCGTTATCCGTAGAGACCATGAAACGGCGTGGTATTAAGAGAGTTCATGAACAGGACTTCTTCACAATGGAAGGCCAACAGTATGATACCATCCTTATGCTGATGAATGGTATTGGAATCGTCGGAGCATTGGAAAGAATGCCTGTTTTCTTCAGACAACTTGATAAGCTACTTGCTCATGGAGGCCAGGTCTTGTGTGATTCCTCTGATATATCCTATGTGTTTGAGACTGAGGAAGGGGTTATTGAGTATCCGGGAACAGACTCTTATTACGGGGAACAGAGCTTCCAGATGCAATACAAGGATACTATCGGTGAATCTTTCCCCTGGCTTTATATTGATGCAGAGACCTTGAAACAGGTAGCTGAGGAGAATGGCTATCTTGTAGAAATCATTGCAGAAGGAGAGCATTACGATTATCTGGCGAGAATTACGAAGATAGGTTAAGAAAGCTTATATTGACATGAATAAAGTAAGAATAACGGCAATACGTCAGACGGTCTATCATGACCTGATGGAAAAATATGAGAATCCGATTGAACACACCTGCGATGTGGTGGAGGGGCAGCATTGGATTTCCATAGATGGTCAGTGTCCCGAAGGAATGTGTCCTTCGGCGTGGTATTCTATGCGTGAGTTTGTGGAATCGCTGGCAAGAGGCGAAGGCAATTTTTATGATGGGTGGATGAAGAATCCGATGAGTGCGATGATCAGCTGCAATGATGGTTTCCGTCCGTTTAGTTTTTATATTGAAGTAATCGACTAACAGCATGAATCCAGTTGCCGTCCGACTTCTCAACCAACAGCTTATTGCTCCTCAGTTCAAAGACCCGGCTGAGGTGGTCAGCCACATGGGAGCTATCCAGGCACAGGAGTATCGTATGATGCGATGGGCGGTAGCCATGCGAAC
This sequence comes from uncultured Prevotellaceae bacterium, assembly GCA_902762325.1. GTDB lineage: Bacteria > Bacteroidota > Bacteroidia > Bacteroidales > Bacteroidaceae > Prevotella. Next base: position 43,002 of record CACWNV010000014.1, read on the forward strand.
AAGCAAGCCTTCACATAAAGCATTTAAAGAGGCTTTCGATAAAGGGAAGATTATCCGTCTGCACCTGATGCGAGGTACGTGGCAGCTGGTAACTGCCGAGGATTACTGGCTGATGATAGAACTCTTTGCTCCCAAGGCTATTGCCGTGACGAAGGGGTGGATGAGCAGTAACAAGATTTCTATCCCTGATGAAGAACTGATGCGCATCAGGAACATCCTTGTCCAGACTGCTGCCGACAAAGGGAGTGTGACGAAAGAGGACTTTGCCAGCGCATTGGCTGAGAAAGACTTACAGATGGACAGCCATCGTCTCTCGTATCATATCCGGATGGCAGAGATGTCAGGAACGCTCTGTAGTGGAGATCTGCTGCCTATGAAAGCTACTTATGCGCTAACGGCAGATAAGGTGAAGTCACCGCTGAAGATGGACAGGGACGAAGCGTTGAGATACTTAACCCGCAAATACTTCCAGAGCCGACAGCCAGCCACATTGGAGGACTTTGTCTGGTGGTCGGGTCTGAACATCAGCGATTGCCGGAAAGGGATTGCCCTATTGGGAAACACCATTCATGTGGAGAGATGGAAAGGCAGAGAGTTCTATTTGACAGACAACTGCCGCACACGTGGATTCCGGCGAGGCAAGTTCCTCCTGATTCCTCCGTATGACGAATACCTCATCAGTTATAAGAGCCGCGACATCGTCCTTCCCCCAGAGCACAGACATCGTGCCCATAACAACAGTGGCATCTTCCAGCCAATTATCGCTCATGACGGAACAATCTGCGGTAATTGGACACCTTTTAAGACTGAATGTCAGGCAGCGTTCTTCGACGATGTGTTTCTTCCGGATGATTTGCAGGAGGCTTGGCAAGCATACAGATCCTACCGGAATTCTATCAATTTACCTCGTTGATGTTCCCCAACATTGCATATAAGGTTGAGTTATGATGGCCTGATGACAGAGATTATTCTGTCGTCAGATATCCTATATGCAGATTCCCCATCTTGAGAAGTTGTTTGACATGAGCCTTGAGCGACGCTGGCGTCACCTGACGGACGTAGGTCATGTCACCCTGCTTCACCACGATGCCGTTCAGCTCCTGCGTCAGATAGTCGCGGCGGCGAGTATATTCATTACCCTTGTAAGCGGCACTCTGCTTTTCGCGATTCTTGAGGTAGCTATCGATGAGGTCTTGCGTGATGAGGTCGCTTTCAGCTATCTGGTTCACCAGCTGCTCCACATCCTTTGCGATGCGCTCGCGCTGGGTGGGATTGCAGGCAAAGGCGATGGTGATTCTCATGTGTGGAACGGGCAACAAGGCGTCTTCCATCTGTACTTGCGGAGTATAGACGTCGCTATGCTGAACGCGCAGGGTCTGGATGAGCAGGTCTCTCAGCACACTCCGCAACACCTCGTTGTGGGCATGCGACTGCTGGGTGTATTGGAAACCCTTCTCCCAGGTGTAGAACATCATGGTCTGAGCGATGGGAGCAGGATTCTCATCTTCTCCACCATCACCGTGTTCTCCGTCTTATAGTGGTCGGCGGGCCACGTCAAGCGTTTCACGCGCTCGGGTTTTGAAGGCAGAGCACCCACATATTTCAAAATATAGGGCATGATGCTATCGGCATCCACGTTTCCCTGCACCACCATCACCGAACCGTTGTAGTTCGAGTAGTAGTCCTTCACCAACTCGCGCAGGTGGTCGATGTTCATCGAAGATACCACCTCGGCCGAGGGCGGCATCAGTCGCTTTGTCTCAGCAGCCGTCATCAGTCCAACTTTCAGCGCCGATTGCCCCATCGGGCTCGACAAAGCCGCGGCCGACGCCATCAGCTTCTGCTTTTGTTCGGCAAACTCCACGGAATCTACCTCGGTCGGGGTCAGCGACTTGTAGAACATCTTCAGCGTACACTCCACCCTGAATGCATTGAGGCTGTCGCCCTCTATCCACCGGGCACCGTGATCGAATCTGTCTTCGAACGGCTCTACCTGCACATTCGACTCTCCATTCCAGCATTTGTACATCCTGACGCAATTGCCCAACATGTCGTGATAGTGGATGTCGTCGTCGCTGAGCACGGAATAGCCTTGCGGACGTTGAATCATGAAGTTAATCATGTCGGCATCCGTCTTCTGCTTCAAGAACACCACCTTCACGCCGTTCGACAAGTAGACCTCGCTGATGCTATCGTTCAGCACCTTCTGACTGACGATGGTGCCGGGCACCGTAGGGATGTCGAGGCTATCCACGTTGATGCGCTCCAGCTTCTTCGCCTCTACCACCTCCACATCGGCCAACTGCTCGTCGGTCATCTGCTTCACACGCTGCCACACCGCTTCCACCTCTTCTTTCTTGGGCAGCGCCGTGCTGTCGGTCATCAACACGCCGATGAGCATGTTGCGGCCGCTGGTCATCCGGCAGAACTCCTCTTGAAGTTCCTCAGCGGTGACAGCGTTCTTGATGTGTCGCTCGGCAAGTCCTTTGGCCATGTCCGACAGTATCGCTTCGTTCCGGAAAAAGTTGGCAAAACACCTATTGATGAACTCGGTGCTTTGGATGTTACGACCTGTTTTCACAAACGAAGTATCAGCAAGGATGATGGCGGTAGAGTCGGCATTGTATTCTGGACTCATGGGAGCGAAGGGGAAGACGATTTTGTTTCCGAATCCCTTGCGGCGTAACAGCTCCACTTGCTTCGCCATCAGCTCCAACGTGCTGAGCCACTTGTGCTGAGGTGCCGACAGGTTGAATATCCACAACTTGTCGCCAAGGTCGGCAACGTCGGTCGTCGTGACGCTGCCACCAAGTAACTCGGGAAATTTCGTCTTGAGGCCGCGGAGCTTATTATTCATCTGGTTCTTAATCTCATCGCGCAGGATGGCAGTCTTCATGCCGCCTACCGTGTTCTTCGGCGTTGTCGAGTCTTCGGTCAGTCTCATCATCAACCCAATGGAACCAAAGGGTTGCTGCTTGTTGGCATATAGAAGAGTGTTGGGAGCCTCGTTGTCGGGAATGGCTGGCGGCAGGGGTGAAACCGACGTGCCCCGCTTGCGGTCGCCAAACATCGTCTTCACCTTCTCCACCATCTGGTCGGGGTCGAAGTCGCCCACCACCACAACGGTCTGGTTCTGAGGCTGATACCAGCGGTCGTAGAAGTCGCGCACCAACTGCTGGGAGCAATTCTTCACGATGTCCATATCGCCGATGGGAAAACGGTCAGCATAGATGGAATGATTGAAGAGGTCGTTGAGCAACTGCTGGGCATAGGAAACGGTGTTCCTGACGCGCCACTCCTCCACCACGACGTTATGCTCGCTCTCCACGTCCTTGGCATCGATGATGGCATCGCCGGCCCAGTCGCGAAGCAACAACAGGCATGAGTCCATCAGCAACGTATTGTCCACGGGAATGGCGTTCAGCTGGTAACGCACCGTCGAAAAGCCCGTGAAGGCATTGGTGTCGTGGCCGAACTGCAGGCCGTTGCGACGGAAGAAGTTTATCACACTACCGGGGAAGTGCTTTGTACCCTTGAACAGCATGTGCTCCACGAAGTGGGCGATGCCTCGCTCGTTGTCCTGTTCCACGACGGAACCGGCTTTCACCAGCAGATAGAAGAATGCCTGCTTTGCTGGCTTGTCGTTTCGGCAGACATAGTAGGTCAGTCCATTGCTCAGCACGCCCTTGCGCACCGCCGTGTCTTCAGGAATCACCTGTTTGTCAATCTCCGCTAAGTTCAAACCTTTTCCTTCCTGAGAAAAAGCCGTCATCGTGGCAAATATCAGCAAGGCAAGAATGTAGAATCGTCTCATAATGGTTATGGTTTTGCTTGCAAAGATATAGATAATTCTTCAATTATATGTCGAATTGGTGAAAAAGATGATAAAAAAGAACTCTAATCGTTACAAATCAATTCTTCCCACAAACCATTGTTAAATGCTTTCACGTTGTGAAACCTCACTCTCTGATGATTCAATAGGGAGAGGGCGGGACGCTCGTCCGCATGAATGGTTTGCAATCGTATGTTTTTGAATCGAATATCTTCGGCATGACTGATGGACAATCCCCATGCCGGTTGGATGCCATGAGCCGACGGCTCGGGATAACCGCCAGCCTCATGTCGGCTGATAACGGGCTTGCCATTGCCGCCAAAGAAAAATGGGTTGCTGTTGCGTTGCTGCTTCACATCGTCAAGAGTCAGCCCGCCGATAAACCTGACGTTGATATCGCTTAACGTCACCTTGCGTACAGGATGTCCTTGTATGCCTGCAATGAGAATAGCATAGCGGCTGTCGGCACTATCCACGTCAACATGGCTGATGCGGATGTCGCTGATGGAGGACGGATGAAATCCCTCTGGAGCTCTCATTCGGTCGCCCAAACGGATATAGATAGGGGAGTTACAGATATCCTTCATCGTGAGGTGACTGACCTTCACATCTTTCATCTCAGCACCATCGACGGTTTCCAATGCCAGTCCCCGGCAATGTGTGAAGGTACAATGACGGATGTTGATATGACGGAAACCGCCGTTACTCTCAGTCCCGAGTTTGATGCGCCCGGTAGGACCGTCCCCGTCGGGTGCCTTGATTGCCGTAGTGGTAGGTGAGCCATTGAGTACCGATCCTACGTCGTAGCCGCTCACATGGCAGTCTTCTATCAGCACGTGCTCCGTCGGTTTTGCCCATCCCAGTGCGTAGGAGCATTTCAGAACGATGGCATCGTCGTTCATGGTGTTTACCCTACATCCGCGCACGGTCACGTGTTGGCAACAGTCGATGTCCATGCCGTCGCGGTTGGTATCGATGACGGTGTTTTCTATCAGTAGATGATCCACTCCTGTAAGGAGCATGGCAAAATGACCGCAACTCAGGAAACGGAGTCCTCGGATAGTGACATTCTTACAGTCGCGTAATGCAAGAGCCTTGTTGGCGGTGGTCTGTCCGGTCTCGCTCTTACGTTGTCCTCCACGTGTGAGTACATTGCTTCCGTCTATGACTCCATCGCCTTCCAGCACCACGTCATGCAGACCTTCGCCCCAGAGCAGCGAGTTATGCCAATGGCTATGACCGAAGTCCTGATATTGTGAGTCGTTTTTCTCTGCCTCGTCGTATCCCTCGGTGGCGGTTGGCTGAGCCGCTTTCAGGACGGCTCCTTGTTCGAGCCGGAGGGTTACTCCCGACTGAAGGTGAATTGAGTAGCAAAGATAGGTGCCCTTGTCTATGACCACCACGGCATGCTTCCCGTCTTGTGCAGCCTTCAACAATGCCTCGTTGATGGCTTGTGAGTCTATGTGCTGCCCGTCTCCAACTGCCCCAAAGTCTCTCACGTGATAGTCTTTGGCAGAGAGTCCGTTTGTCCACAAGGTGAGGAATCCGAGGACTGTCAATATGAATCGTCTATTGATATGCATACGTAATGGTCAGAAACTGTTTCCTGTTTATTTTATGGCTTTTGGGTATCGGTTCAGAAGGTGTTGTGGCAATTTGACAATGCAGATGTTCATGGATTTGCCGTCTTCGCTAAGCATGGCCGACTGGATTTCTATTTCGGTACCATCGGGCTTGAAAGTCGGGTGAACATGGTCGCGGGCAGTGGTCTTATGGCCAGCCGTGAGTAGGATGCGCTCTTTGGTGTGCCGGTCGATAAGCCAAAGTTCTCGTGCAAAGTCGTCACCAGCTACCCAATGACCGTCCTGAGATCCGGCAACATGCCAGAAGTTGTCGCCATCCACTTGTCCCTCCATGGTCAGTTCACGGGTGCGCATGTTAACAACGGCAATGCCAGTCGGGTACTCTTTCGTACCCGAAGGTCCCCATTGGTCTGAGAAGGCGAACGATTCCAGCCCTTCGGCTTCGCCGCCTTTGAGGTTGATAGGGCGGTGTCCCAATAGTGCTATCACCAGTTCGTCCTCGCTGATGACAGCCTCATGGGTGACCCAGTCGTGCTCCGTCTCGCGGTAGATAGGGCGCAGATTTGTGCCGTCAGCATTCACCATCCATGTGCGCTGAGGTGCTTTGCCACCTGTCTCCCAGCAGAAGATCACCTCGCCAGGATGCCATGGGTTGCCTTGTATGTGTCCCACTTTGAAGTGCACCGACACGACGTGCTCTGCCTTACCCGTCGTCAGGTCCATCTTGCCAATTCCCCCAGGTCCTGCTCCCATGTGTCGGGGACCGAAATTGGGTGCTATCTGTTGGGCGATGGGGTACTTTCGGGCGAATTCCTTGTCCAATCTGAAATAGACAAAGGTCTCGCTTCCGTCGAGTGCCATGTCGCCCTCGCTGCACATCTCGGCAGGAATCACCCCGCAGATACGCTCATAGGCACTCTTCTTCTTTAGTCGTCCAGCCTCCGAATCGGCAAACAATCGCTCAAGATTTATTTCCACTACTTCCATGCCAATGCGCTGTCCTTCCTTGTCGTTCTTCACTCGCATGATGTAGAGGTTCATCGACTTGCGAGCTACACAAAGCATACCCGTGAAACCGCCTTCGGTCACCTGTACGATGTCCCCTGTCTCTTCGTTGACCGCCATCGCTTCCCCTTTCACACGGTCGGAACGGAAGATGACCCAATGTCCGTCACTTGTCCATTGGTTGTGGGTCTGATAAATCTTGGAATCGCCTGTTCCGCTCTTGCTGGTGAGAAAGACAAGTTCAACACCAGTCTTCGGGTCGTTGATGACTTTGCGTTCAGACGGGAATCGTGTCCCCATCTGCGCCATCAGGCAAAGGGGGAATAATAGGGCTAAAAAGCAGAAATACAGTTTTTTCATTGTCGTAATAGTGAGTTTTCTTGATTAGGATAGCGATTGCAAATATAATAAATAAATTTGATATTATTACTTTTTTCCATATAATAGTTTTAGATGTGCTAAATGATGTGTTTATACAATAAGAATGATTACTTTTCGTTATACTAATGAACAATATAATCTATTACATCATGAAGCGACTTTTTATTTTCATAACACTAACACTCATGTCTCTGACCATGTATGCCACTGGTCAGGAAGGTGACATCATCTATATTGACGGTGAACAATGGGAACTACTGGGAAAACCAATCTATGCAGATTCCGTACTGAGTAGAGAATTGAAGAATGCACTTCCTAAAGAACGTGGAATCAATACAGCCAACTGGGCAGGCTATACGGCATATTGGAGCATTCAGCAAGAGAAACTCTATTTGGACAGTATTCGTTATGTGATATATGATTCTGCCCAAAAAAGCAGGACGGAATGTCTGCCCTCAAAAGCCATGCGCTGCATATTCAAGAAATACGCCAGCAGAAAGCGCATCGTTGCTACTTGGTTCAACAATGAAATCCGCGTAGCAAAGGGGAAACAGCTCTATTACGTGCATGAAGGTTATACAAGGAACTATGAACATGAGCGTGTCATCAGCATCGAGCAAGGGAAGGTTTGTGGGACGAAAGACTATCAGAACTATGTCGTGGACGGCTTCTCATTTGACAAGTATCGTCCAAATAACAAAGCGGAACTGCGCGAGAAGTTCCCTTTGCACATCGAACAATATCCAGAACTTGCAGATGTCAAAAGAATCTTATTCAATATCAAGCGTGCACGTGTCGATGCTCAGGGCAATCTTGTGGAATGTGAAGTGAAAGTATTTAGGCCCAACGACAATCCGCGCCTTGCCGCCGAAATGGCTGAAGCGATGAAAGCCTATCGTCCCTGGCGTGTCATGTTCATCAATGGTGAGTACCGCGCCTACGGCATTGAAGGGTACACGATCCCGTATAATTTAGAAAAGTAAGAAATGAGAAAGTCCCTCGAAAAGAGGGACTTCTTATTAAATTATTTTCTATAGCATTTTTTCTTTGTTCCGTCGTTGTACTGAACGATGTAAATGCCTGAACGATGGGGTGGGGAGGATAGTAGGCGACCATTGAGGTCGTACCAACCAGTTATGGTACTATTCTCGTCAGCAGCTAAGATTGACACACCCGAAGAGTTGGGATTCATGAAGTCGAATGAGATGGTTCCATCTTCCGATAACTTGATGTTGGTAATGGCTTTCCCCATGAAATTCTTACCCTCGGCATTGGGAGTAAATAAGACGGAAGCAGGATTGGAATTATCAGTCAGGCTATCATTGACCGCATACGTCGTAGGATCGGTGTAGGGGTAGGGTGATGTACTGAAATATCTGCTGCGCAACCAGTTGTCCATTGTATATTTGCTGAAATCCGAGCCTTGGTTTTGGGGATTCCAGTCACGATAGCCCTTTCCGTCGGCATGAAACATATCGTAGAGATAGTGGTTGTCAGCTATGTTCACTTTACCATTACACCATTTGGCTTTATCGTAATCTACATGGAAGATGAGCAGACCATTACCAGGACAGCCATAGTCCCATCCTTCCTGTTTGCGGTTCTCCAACAGATAGAATTCATCGCTGTTGCCCGAGCTTCGGATGATATAGGTTTCCCCGCCATCGCTTATGGGACGCATGTCTCGAATGCTGGTAGCCTCGGTGAGTTCTATTGGTAACGACCATCCCAGATACATCTTCTCCATAGCGGAGAGGTTTGGCGGACACCAACCTTTATTCGTGAAATTGCCACCATCCATGAGGTCCCATGTATCAACAGTCGTAAAAGCGCTGGCTTGAGCCGTTGGATAGATGTCGGGCAATCCCAGGCAGTGAAAATATTCGTGTAAGATGGTGCCGATGCCACACAAAGAGTTGTCTTTCCATAACTCACAACTGATAGAGGAATAGTTGATATACATTCCACCTGGAAGTTTGTGGACAGAATAACCAGAGTTAGGCCATAGGTAACCCGATACCTGATTACCCGTATAGCCTGCAGCAATAAAGAGAACTTGATTGACAAGGCTGTCACCATCCCAATCATAGATGGCAAAGTCTGTTTGTTCGGTTTCACACAATTGCTTGATGGCATTGCGAATGAGAAGTCCACCATAGTAATAGCCTTTATGTCCTCCTGCCTTTTCGTCTACCTTTATTGGTCCATAGATGTCGAATTGAAGATTTACTTGACCATTAGACTGGTCACGAAAATAGTCTGCCACACATCCTACCCCCACACCTTGGTTGAAGCCCTTTTCATTAAAAAGGCGGTTGTAATAGTCCGCTGGGTTGGCCATCGAGAAATCTGTATCACTGAAAGTGATAAGTACCACTGGTTGCCGGTAGGTCTTTTGAGGGTCAAAATTAACTGGGTCGGGAATCAGTTGATAGTCTGCTGTCAACGGTGGATTGCCCGTGCCTGTGAATGTTCGCTATGCACGCAGCCTATACGCTGCGCATTGGCTGTATTCGTAACCATTGCCAGTAATATGCAACAGATAAGTCTTATAATCATCTTTGTTTGTTGGATATTAAATAGTTGAATCATATTGGCAACAAAGATAACAATAATAATTGAAAAATATTGATGAATTAAATTTTTTTCTTTCAGTCGTTACCTTTCGTGGGTCGCGGTTGTAGTTCAAAGAGTCATCCGTCTGTTTTACGTGGTATTAAATATGAATATGATTATGTTCTATGAATAAGTTCTATAATCCAGCGTTTTTTTGTTTGATGATGCGTGTTTCCAAGAACTGTCTGAAAGTCTGCAGGTAGCCGTCGGGGATGTGTATGATTTCATTGCCAATGTAAATGCAGTCGTTGCGATCCACTTTCTGAATCTTGTCAACTGCGATGATATATGACCGATGGATGCGTAGGAAACGGTCTTTGGGCAGCATGTCCTCAATGGCTTTCATCGTCAGATGTGTGATGAGAGGCTTTGGCTCGTTGTCGAGATAGAACAGCACGTAGTCCTTCATGCCGTTGACATAAATAATCTTCGACAACGCCACTTGCCTGAATTCACCATCGACACGCAAGAAGACCAGTTCTTGATTGCCATGGGGATTCTGAGTATTCTGATTATTCTGATTATTCTGAGTAATCCGATTAATCTGATTATGCCCAAACCACTGACGGACTTTCTCTACGGCAGAGAGGAACTTGTTATAACGGATGGGTTTCAGCAGGAAGTCGAGTGCATTTACCTCATAACTCTCGAAAGCATACTTTTTGAAGGCGGTGGTAAAGACCACTCGTGTTTCTTCGGGCAAGCTGTGAGCCAGTTCCATCCCGTCGATGTTGGGCATCTGAATGTCGAGGAACAGTAAATCTGGCTTCTGTGCCTTAACGGCATTGATAGCCTTGATAGAGTCAGTAAACGAGGCTATCAACTCCAGGTCTGGAGTTTTCTCTACGTATGACTCCAGAAGACGAACGGCCAAGGGCTCGTCATCAACGATGATACAAGAAAGGGGAATCATAGTTCGAGGGTGATTTTGATTTGGTAGATGTTCTCGGGAGTAATGGTCTGCTCCCACTGATAATGGTTCGGATAAATAAGATTCAGACGTCGGCGTGTGTTCTCCAGTCCGATGCCAGAACCGCTTCGGTCTTTGGAGGGCTTGGGATTGTTGGTGTTATCACAGGTGAATACGAGCGTGCTGCCTGTCTGGACCATGCTGATGTCGATGGTTGCAGGAGCATTACTGTTCATTCCATGCTTGAAGGCATTCTCGATCAGCGAGATAAAGAGTAGGGGTGCAATCTCTATCTTTGAATTGTGAACGATGAACTCAGAACGAATCTCGGTCATTTCATTGCAGCGTAGTTTCATCAGTTCGATGTAGTTGCGCATAAACTCCACCTCACCCTCTAATGGTACTTTCGGCTTGTTGGTTTCATACATTGCATAACGAAGCAAGTCGCTTAACTGCATGATGGCCTCTTGTGTCTCATCGCCGTCTATCTGCGCAAGACTGGAGATATTGTTGAGCGTATTAAAAAGGAAATGCGGATTGATCTGGTTTTTCAGCCATGCCAGTTCAGCCTCCACTTTCTTCTGCTTCTTTTCGCTCTGCCGCATGACGTATCTGATGCTCAAGGCGATGCCGATAGCCATCAGATTGACGAGCAGAGAAATGATTAGTAATGAAGAATAGCCGGCACGGTAGGCATCGGGCAGACTATTGATGTTATTATATATAAAGTGGGAGTTGCAGGCCATAATGAGCATGGCATTGACAAGCCCAAACAACCAGAAGCGATGACGGAACCACAAAAACGGAACACAAAGGTAGAAGTTTATCAGATACACAATGACAGCAGGAGCCAGCCAATAGGCAGAGATTTTAAGCGAATCCCATACCACAGTAGCGTCGTTGCTCGTAACATAACTAATCAGTCCTGGTGACAACAGCACCAGTGACAGCAACAATACTTGCGCCACGAACAACCATACGTCTTTTATCTGTATCTTTCTCATCACTGCAAATTTACATATAATTCCTGATATGACAAAACCTCTTCCGCATAATCTCTACGCGGAAGAGATAATTCACTCTTATGTATGTGTCGAAATCTTAAATATTTGCTTGCCATCTGCTTATCTATGATGCGCTCGGCAGTGTTTTTGACAGTAAGGTCGAATATCTCAATGTACTTTTTGTACTGCTTCTCGTCGAGAAGTTTTTTCATGTTAGCTTTATGGCGGGCCTGAATCTTATCCCATGTCTCACCACTTTTAGAAGCATCCTTTAATTGATGGTAAGCCTCCATCGAACTGTTGAACTGTGCCATTGCGGTCTTCACGGTTTTAACCTGGTCAATCCTCAGGTCCAGATAGCTGCTAATACGGTCGAACGTCATCGAATTGTTGTTGTTCTCACTCTGAGCGTTTACACTCATTGTCATCATCACCATTGCCACGAGGGCGATAATCATCTTTTTCATATTCTTTTATGTTTTAATTGTTTATTAATAATCTGTTTCTGTCTTCAGGCTTTGTTTTCGTCTTTTTACATTGCAAAGGTAGGAAGAATAACGTATGAGCACAAATCAGTTTCGACGTTTGCCCCCCTGTGTTTCGACGTATAAGACAAATAGAAGAAACTACGACTGCACAAACTCTGGTTATCCGTGGCTTTTCTATAAAAAGTTTCAAGTGGATTTAAGCAGATAAAGGTAAAATGAAGAGATAATTGAAGATTTTTTGTATATTTGCAGCGATAATTTAATTTGATACAGAACAATAGAATAGTCTTTGATATGAAGTCTTACCCATTGCTCCAGTCACAATTGGGAGTTTTTTACGACTGCCTGAAATTCCCCAAGGTGATGCAGTATAACATCCCCTGTATCGTTCCTTTGATTGATGATATTGATATCGGTCGTCTGGAAGCAGCTCTTCAGACCATCTTTGCGGCAAGAAAGGAATTGCGTATCCGTTTTTTTATCGATGAAAAAGGAGAGCCGCGACAGTTTGTCGATGACAATAAGACATTGACAATCATGCACCATGAGATGACAGAAGAAGACTTCCAGAACTATGCCCATCACGGTTTTTGCCGTCCCTTTGACATCATGGGCGACGAGCCGCTGATAAGGGCTGAGCTCGTTAGGACACCTCAAAAGAATTACTTGTTGGTGGACATCCATCACATGGTGACCGATGGTACAAGCTACCTCGTGCTATTCCCCCAACGCGACTTGCCATTGGCATACGAAGGAAAACCCTTGCCCGTTCAGGAATACGGTATGCTTGAGGCTGCGGAAGACGAGTATGCCCGATTAGGAGATGAGGAATACCAGCGTGCAAAGGAAGTGATGAAGGAGAAATATGCGGGTGTGGATTTGGCAACATTATCCGCACGTCCCGAAAACCCTGTGGGCGAGATGGGACAGGAGTCGGCCTATATCAGTAGAACAATGGTTGATGACTGGTGTAAGGAAAATGGTTTTGCACCTTATCAGATATTTCAGGCAGCCTTCAGCTATGTACTCGCCAGACTATTGCGCGAGGAGAAGGTGGCTTATACTACCATCTATCACGGACGACGTGACCCGCATGTGCGTCAGGCATACGGTATGTTTGTGCGTACCATCCCGTTCATGATGGAAATACGAAAGGAACAGACCGTGCGTGAATACATCGATGCTGTTCATACCGAGATGAAGGCAACGCTGGCACAGTTGGCTTATCCCTTCTCACACTTCTGCCGAGACTTAGGCGTCCAACCAGGCATCTCGTTCAACTTTACCGCTCTGCCCGGTTGGGAAGAGGAGTACCACTTTGGCGATAAGCATTGCTCGTTTGTACAACAGGACCGCGGCGACGTCTTCTATGATATGCTGGCACACATCTTCATCGTAGGAGCAAGTGTTGCGGGCGATACTTCTTCAGAGGGCGAGTATTACGACATCCGCATGGAGTCGAGTCTTGCCATGAATAGTCGCAAGACCATGCGCATGATGGCAGATGCCATTAAGGCAACAATGGAACAGATGATGGCTCGTCCTGATGGGTCTATCGACAGCATCAGCATCGTCAGCGACGAAGAGGCAGAGCGTATCATCAAGATGGGAACGGGTAAAGGCATCGACGTGGATTTGAGCAAGACTTTTGCCAACCTCTTTACCGAACAGGCACAACGCACTCCCGATGCTCCTGCCGTGGTGGATAAAGACAGCCAACTGACATACAGCGAGATGGATAGCTATTCAAATGCACTTGCCCATCGGCTTATTGACTTCGGCGTACAGCCCGATGACTTCGTCTGCGTCATGCTCGACCGTACTAAGGAATTCCCGTTATCAGTATTGGCTATTCACAAGGCAGGTGCTGCCTATACGCCTCTTGATTTCGAATATCCCAACGAGCGACTGAGCTATATGCTCGAGAATTCTGAGTCGAAGGTGCTCATTACGACGCACGCCGTGCTGGAGGTCAAGCAGGCGGAGGGGGGATTGACCATTGACCATTTACCATTGACCATTTTTTTCATCGACGACTTCATGGTCAATGGTCAATGTTCAACGGTCAATGGTCAATGTTCAATAGACTTGTCCCGCCCCGACGGCCTCGCTTATATGATATACACCTCCGGCTCTACAGGCAAGCCCAAGGGAGCCATGCTCCATCAAGCCGGTCTGCGTAACTTCATTGCCGTAGTCATAGACATGGAGAAGCTGACCGCAGCCGACCGCATTAGCGGCCATCGCTCCTTCTCTTTCGATGCCCATATCGAAGACATGTATCCTGTGCTCACATTAGGCGGCTCGTTCCATATCATGCCTACCGAGATACGCAAGGACCTCCATGCCATCCGGCAGTTCTTGTTCGACCATCAGATTACGGGTGGCGGCTACTCAACGGCGATGATGTGTCTGCTCCTCAACACGTTCGACGACCTGCCCATCCGCTTCACGACGGGTGGCGGCGAGAAGATGGACGGCGTGTATAGCGACCATATAGAGATCATCAACGTCTATGGTCCCACGGAGTGTACCGACGATACCTCTTATTATAGTATCCCACCAGGACAACGTGCAGAGAACATTCCCATTGGTCAGAGTGTTGCCAACAACTGGAACTTCATTGTTGATACGGCAGGAAACCTGGTGCCGCAGGGCGTGGCAGGTGAATTGTGCTTTGCCGGGGTACAGGTAGGACGTGGCTATTGGCGGTTGCCGGAGCGCACGGCAAAGTCTTTTGTCGATTGTCCCTTCGTGAAACAGGACCGCTGGGGACGTCCTGTCCGCATGTATCATACCGGTGACCTCTGTCGTTGGAACGAAGAAGGACAGATAGAGTATATGGGACGCATCGACACGCAGGTGAAGTTGCGTGGCTTCCGTATAGAACTGGGAGAGATAGAAAGCAAGGCTCTCAACATTGAAGGCATCCGACAAGCTGCTGCCGAAGTGCGCAAGGTGATGGGCAATGAGCATCTGGTGCTCTATTATACCGTGGATGATAGCTCGCTTATCAATGACAACGACATCCGAACCGCCCTTGCAGCTTCGTCTTTGGCTGAATACATGGTGCCTGATGCCTATATGCGTCTTGACACAATGCCGATGACACCCAACGGGAAGATCAACCGCAAGGTGCTGCCATTGCCTGAACTGAAGCGTAGCATCGACTTTGTGGCTCCCGAAGGAGAGACTGAACAGCTCTTTGCCCGTATCTTCTCAGATGTGCTTGGCATTGAACAGGTGGGTGCCCTCGATGACTTCTTTGAGATTGGAGGTACCAGTCTTAATGCCATCAAGGTCATTGTCGAAGCCAGCAAGCAAGGTGTGCAGATTGTATTCAACGACCTCTTCAACCAAAAGACGCCAAGGGCATTGGCAGACTTTGTCGCTAATCGGTCGGTGGATAAAGGGAATGATTCCCATGATGCAGATAAGGATGCGTCAAAACAGGTAAGCAACCCTCGTGAATCCTCCGCATTCTCCGAATTACTCGGAAACAACAACCTCGATGTTTTCCGCAAAGGTGAGCGCCAACCCATTGGTGACGTGTTGCTGACAGGTGCTACCGGTTATATGGGAATGCATATCCTCAACGAGTTGCTGACTGACTATGACGGTCATATTTTCTGTCCGCTCCGTAGCAAAGACGGCGAAGACCCGATGCATCGTCTCAAGACCTTGTTCTTCTATTATTTCGGCAAGACAGAAGCATTCCGTCATATTGATGAACGGGTGACCGTGTTTGCAGCTGAAGTGACCCAGCCTGACGCCCTCAATGGTATTGATTGTCGTGGTCTTACCGTTGTCAATTGTGTGGCAAACGTAAAGCACTTCTCTGCAGGCAATGACATAGAACTGGTGAACATTGAGAGTGTACGTCATTTGATTACCTTCTGTCTGCGAACGGATTCTCGTCTCATCCATATTTCCACCACCAGTATAGCAGGACTGAGTGTCGATAGCGTGCCGGGACCTGATGTCAAACTGACGGAACAAGACTTGTGGCTTGGGCAGAACATTGATGAGAACAAGTATGTCTATTCCAAGTATAAGGCAGAGGAACTGGTGCTCGATGCCATTGTTCGTCAAGGCCTTGATGCTAAGATTATGCGTGTGGGTAACCTATCAGCCCGTCAGAAGGATGGAGAGTTCCAAATTAACTTCAATACCAATAACTTCCTGGCATTGCTTCGTGCCTACGTCATCATCGGCATGGTGCCATACGATGCACTCAATCAGGTGTTCGAGTTCTCACCCATCGACGAGGTGGCACGTGCCATCATGCTATTGGCTACAACTCCTAAAGAATGTACGGTGTTCCATCCCTATAACATCCACCGCCAGTACCTTGCCGACATTCTCAACGGTTTTGCTGCCGCCGGTATCACACTACGTTATGTAGAGAAAGAAGAGTTCCAGGAAGCATTGGAAAGGATGATGGAAAATCCCGACCTTGTCACCCTGTTGCGTCCGCTGATGGCGTACAATCTGAGCAGTACTCACCAGATGCGATGGATAGAAGCCGATAACGACTACACGACACAAGTGCTCTATCGCTTCGGCTTCCAATGGCCCATCACAGCCCATGACTATGTTCATCGCTTCGTTGATACCATCATTGGCTTTGACTATTTCAAACAGTAATATATATATGGTAAAGACTACAATTTCAGATGAACCCAGAAATGGCATCAATGAAGAAGACCAGTTTGGGCTCTCTGCTTATGAAAAAGGACTTGAGGCATTTCTACGAGGAGCAGAAACCCCAATTACCATTGCCTTGCAAGGAGAGTGGGGAAGCGGAAGAACGTCTCTAATGAATGTTCTTCATGACAACTTATGTGGCGAAGATGATAAGTATGGTGAGTATTTCTCAGTTTGGATTAACACATGGGAGTATACTCTTATGCGTGATTCCTCGGATGCTCTCAAGCAGATACTCCTTAGAATGTCCAAGGAGATAGTAAGCTATGGGAAGTCGGCGTTACGGGAAATCGATAGTAAGATTATGAAAAGCATTATGGGATTAGGTGTTGTTCTGACCAAAACCTTAGGTAACTCCTATCTCAATGGAGCCGTTGATGAGGTTCAGGAATACATCAGGAGTTCGCAGGATAATGCCATTGCCGATTTAAGAAACTATATACAGGCAGGGATTGACGAATGTTTGAGAAAAAACGAAGAGAAGAAAGGGTTCGTGTTCTTCATTGATGACATGGACCGTATCGATCCAACCGTTGCCGTAGAACTTCTTGTATTGCTCAAGAATATCTTTACATTAAAGAATTGCATCCTGGTGCTCGCTATTGATTATGACGTGGTAGTAAAAGGGTTAAAGCCTAAGCTTGGAGAGCTCAACGACACAAACGAAAGAGAGTTCCGCTCGTTTTATGATAAAATCATCCAAGTTCCTTTCACAATGCCGGTAAGTCAATATTCGACGAAGGATTTTCTTATTAAGGAACTCAAGAGAATTGGCATCATCAGTTCTCTGGATGAAAAGAACGAGCATTTAATGAATAATATAGTCAAGGTCGAGAACCTGACAACTGGTCCAAATCCTCGTTCAATTAAGAAACTCTTAAATACATTATCGCTAATACGATGTATTAAGAATGCAGGAGGGCCAGTCAAAAAGAATCATGTACCGGATGAAGATGAACAAGACAAAGCTCTAAACACCCTTCTTACCATTGCGATAGTGGGAATTCAAGTTGCTTATCCGAAGGTGTATCAACTTCTATGTGATGAGTTTGATGAAGATTGGGAAAAGACTCTTCAACAAGTTTGTCAATCTGACAGATATTTGAAAAAGAATGCTTCAAACATTTCTCAGTTGTTCAATCTGTTACGTTCTGAAATCCTTTCAGCGTCCCCTTTAGTCAAGGACAATGCCGATACGGATGAAGACAAGCAAGACGCAAGAGATATTGTTGTTCGCAAGTGTATTCAAGACCAGTTAAGTCAGTCGTTCATTACGGGTTTAAACGCCAGTGATATGTAGATTAAAATAGAATCAATAAAACATTTATATATTAGTTATGAAACAATTAGTTATTTCATCATTATTTATTGCCTTGCTATTGTGTTCATGCAATAACGGCAAAACTACCGAGAGTCAGGTTGAAAACACGCAAACTCCAGAAATGATAGATTCTGCCAAGATAACGGCTGAAAAGGCATACGAGGGAGTAAACAACTATTGTCATCGTGAATATGACTGGAGTGTTGCAAAAGACAATCCTTCCATGATGTATGTAAAGATGGGAGAGGAGACGGAAGCTGAGTATCAAGTGATATTCCGTAGTTATACAGGTGCATTCGTCTATTTCTATGTCAATAAGACGGATGGCTCCACTCGTATGGTAGAATCTGTTCCAAATCTTAATGTCGAAAACGAAACCGGGACCATTAACATATTTGATTATATCGATGCCCGCTAAAAGCCTGTAACGGCATTTTCTTGAAGCACTTGTTTACTCGCATGAAAGGATACGTTTAGGCATGCTAAAGAATACGTTTAGACACGCTAAATGATACGTTTACGCATGCTAAATGATACGTTTAGCCTTAGAGTATAATATGAATTCTGATATCATAAAGTAAAAATGAGAAATAAGAGAAGCATTTTAGTGATGATGTTCCTGCTCGCCATCACGATGGTATGGGCTGAACCCATCGGCGAGAGTCAGGCCCGCAAGATTGCCGCCGACTTCATGGCTAACCGCTTGATGCGGTCAATGACCCTGAGAAAGGCGCATAAGGCTCCCATGACTGCTACCGAAAGCAGCGAGAAGGCAGCCTACTATGTGTTCAATGCCGATCAGGGCGGTTATGTCATCGTGGCTGGCGACGACCGTGCACCTTCCGTTTTGGGCTATAGTGAGAATGGAGTCTTTGACACTCAGGATGTGCCCGATGCCATGCAATCAATGCTTGACGGATATGCAGCACAGATAGCCGCTTTGGAACAAGGCGCAAAGGCAGCACCGCAACATATTTCGGGCATTGCCATCCAACCGCTTGTCAAGGCTGAGTGGTCTCAAAACGCCCCCTTTAATATCAAGTTGCCCACTATTCCTTCGGGCAATCACGCCTATGTGGGTTGTGTTGCCACGGCACTTGCACAAGTGATGTATTACTGGAAATGGCCCGCACGTCCCAGTCGTTCCTTGCCTGCCTACACAAGTGAATCATTGAGTATTTACATGCCCATTCTTCCGGTCGTCAATTTCAACTGGAATGCCATGCAGGACACCTACGAGACGAGCGACACCCAGAGCAACGCGGCTCAGGCGGTGGCCACACTATGCCAGTATTGTGCACAAGCATTGCGGATGGATTTCAAGGAACAGTCATCGGGTACCCCTACATCCTGCATCCCAAACTTTGCAGCCGCCTACTTTGACTATGCCCCCAGTACTCACATTGAGAGTCGCAACAACTATAGTACACAGAGTTGGAGTGACCTCCTCTATAAAGAGTTGGGTGCCGGACGCCCAGTCATCTACAGCGGTAATAAGAAAGACGGTGGTCATGCCTTTATTTGCGACGGCTTTGACGGCAACGGCATGTTCCATATCAACTGGGGATGGAATGGGAGTAGCAATGGCTATTTCCTGCTTAGTGTGCTCAATCCCGACGAACAGGGAACGGGTAGTGCCAGCGGTGCCTATGGTTATATTATGGATCAGTATGCCATCGTGGGATTCCAACCCAACAATGGTAGCAGCCACAATTTTGAGATTACAGCCACCGATGTCACACTCAATAGCTACACCAACACACGTTCAAGCACGAACGAGGCATTCAAGATCAATGTCTCGGGCGTTTTCCATAACTATACTTCTGACACGCTTGCCGTGCGCGTTGGTTGGGGACTATTCAAGGATGGTGAGATGGTTAAAAGTCTATACAATTCCAGTAATCAAGGTTTCAGACCCGGTTTCCAAATCCAACATACCAACCGTGATTTTGTATTTGGCGCGGGCATCACATCTGGCACCTATCGCCTCGTGCCCATGTATAGCGAGTATAGTCAGTACAACTGGCGTCCTTGCATCGGTGCAGAGCGCAACTACATTGAGGTGACTTTCAATGGAAACCAGTGCACTATTACAGGCTATGGTACTGCCGGCACGCACAACTACGTTATCAACAACATTGCCATAACAGGCAATATGCACAATGGGCGTCCCGTCAACATGGATGTCAACTTGACCAACAAAGGTCACTCAAGCAATGAATTGCTTTACATGTTCGTCGATGGTCAGTTTGCCGCTGCAGGCTTTGTGGGGCTGGAATCGGGAGAGACAGACGACATTCATTACACCTACTTATTCCAGAATGCCGGCAGCTACACCCTCACCTGGTCGTGGAGCAAGGATGGGAGCAATCCCATTGCTACCCGTAACATCACGATTAAGGCAATGCCTGTCGCCAACCTGAGTGCCACAATCCAGATTCTTGACGTGACCGATACCAGTGGAAAAGTCATCACCAGCGACAAGTTCAGCGTCGTGATTACCGTCACCAATAAAGGCAATACGACCTATGACGAGGACATCTCGGCAAGGTTGTTCAAGCACACCAGCGGTTCGAGCGGGTCAACTGTGCAAGGCATCAACCGGCACTTGACACTCGCTCCGGGTAAGAGCACAAAGATGCAATTCGACATGACTAATGTCAGTGATGGCTGGAAATACTTCATCTGGACCTACTTCTATAGCGAGGGGCAGCAGACTAAACTCAAAGGAACAACGACCTATACCATTGTCTTCCCCGAGGTGTTAATCGGCGATGTTAATGGTGACTCAGACGTGAACATTGCCGACGTGACGGCACTCGTGAATATCATCCTTGGCAAGTACTCAGCGGACTATAATCTGAAGGCTGCCGACGTGAATCAGGATGGATTGACGACCGTTGCCGACGTGACAGCACTTGTAAACATCATCCTTGGCAAAACAGAATAGGTCATTGGAGTAGCTTTTGATGCCTATTCAGGCATACGTTTCGGTACTCCTGTTATATAACAAAATCGGGAAGATGCTGACATCGTAGCATCTTCCCGATTTACTTGTTTTATCTCTCAGCCTTCGCTTATCCGTAGTTCTCAATCAGATACTTCACAAACTGAGGGTCACCAAAGTTGATGGTACCTGTGTCGTGCTGATTCAGTTGGGCAATCTGCGCCATATCTTCGTCTGCCAAAGTGAAGTCAAAGATGTCGAAGTTTTGTGCCATACGTTCCTTGTGACTCGACTTGGGGATGGCTACGATGCCGCGCTGAGTGAGCCATCGGAGGGCTACCTGGGCAGCACTCTTACCATACTTCGCACCGATGGCAGTCAGTTCATCGCTCTTTACGATACCCTCTACACCCTGTCCACCAAGTGGTCCCCATGCCATCATCTTCGTTTCAAACTCGGCATGTATCGGTTCGATGCCCGTCTGCTGGATGAGAGTGTTGCATTGCAACTGGTTCACCATCGGCTTTACATCTACATAATGAGCGAAATCGAAGAAACGACCAGACTGGAAGTTGGATACGCCTATGGCACGTACCTTACCGGCACGATAGGCTTTCTCCATTGCCCGCCACGTACCGAACACGTCTCCGTATGCCTGATGGATCAGCAGCAGGTCGATATACTCCGTCTGTAACTTACCCAGGCTCTCGTCAATGCTCTTGGCTGCCTTTTCCTCACCGTTGTTTGAGATCCACACCTTCGTAACAAGGAACAGGTCTTCGCGCTTGATTCCACTCTTGCGCCAGGCATTGCCAACGCCTTCTTCGTTCTGATAGGCCTGTGCTGTGTCTATCAGACGGTAGCCAATGTTCAGCGCATCCGTCACACAACGCTCACACTCGTCAGGACTTACCAGAAATACGCCGTAACCTAAGGACGGCATCTCAACGCCATTAAATAATTTAATGTACTCCATACTTCCCGGTTAGTCTTATAATGAAGCTACAAGAATCTCCTTGATGTCCTGCTCCGACAGAGGCACGTAGGCATTTTCCAGTCCTTCGTTTACCGCAACGTGGTGAGCCATCTCATCGATACGCTCTTCACCAATGCCTACTTCACGTAGGTGCATGGGAATATTGATGCTCTCGAAGAATGCGTATGTAGCATCGATAGCTTTTTCTGCAATCTCCTGTTTGGGCAATGTGGCATCAATGCCGAACACGTTAATACCATATTTCACGAAGCGATCGATTGTCTTTTCACTGAGGATATGACGCATCCAACGTGGGGTAATGATGGCAAGACCTTCGCCATGAGTGATGTCATAGTAGGCACTCAGGGCATGTTCGATGCCGTGGCAGGGCCAGCCAGAAGGGCTGTTGCCGAGTGAATAGATGCCGTTGCAGCCAAGGGTACAGGCAAACATCATTTCAGCACGTGCACGATAGTCCTCTGGATTCTCCAGACAAGCCTTGGCATTCACCATCAGACTCTTCAGACCTGCCTCGCAGAAACCGTCGTTCAACAGCGTCGAGTCCTCGCAGAAGTATTGCTCCATAATGTGGTTCATGGCATCTGCACAACCTGCTGCCGTCTGCTTCTTCGATACAGAGAAGGTGTAACAAGGATCGAGGATGGAACATACGGGGAACACCAGCGGACTGAAATAAGCCAGCTTGTCGTTGGTCTCTGTGCGTGAAATCACACCTCCACAATCGTACTCGCTACCAGTTGCTGCCAGTGTCAGGATGTCTACAATGGGGATGGCATCCGTTGTGGGAACCTTAGCCGTGATGATGTCCCATGGGTCTCCGTCGTATTTCGCTGAGCCGGCAATGGCCTTTGAGCAGTCGAGTACGCTACCGCCACCCACAGACAAGATAACATCGATGTCGTTCTCCTTACAAAGTCTTACACCTTCGAGTACACTGGGATCATATTTCGGGTTTGGCTGTATGCCCGAGAGTTCCGTTATCTCGAAATCCTTTAACAGTTCCTTCACGCGGTCATATAGACCGATTTTCTTGATGCTGCCACCACCATAGGTCAGCAGTACACGCTTACCGATAGCCGCCATTACTGCGGGAAGTTTCTCAATTGCATTCTCGCCAAATACCAGGCGAGTAGGGGTCATGTAATCAAAGTTCTGCATTGTTCTAATTGTTTTATGTTGTTAATATCCTAAATCTTTAAGCCATTTTTCAACCTTTGCTTTCTCCGTGCGAACCTCATGTCCGTAGATGCTGAAGCCCTTTGTGACGTTGGCACCGGGGAATGCCTTCTTCACGTCCTCCACACAGTTGGCGAGTCCACTGCCTTCATGGGTGGTGAAAGGGATGACGGTCTTGCCTTTCAAATCGTTTGTGTGCTTCTTGAAGAAGGTAAACATCACCTGCGGATAGGTGCCCCACCACACGGGACCGCCAATAAACACGGTGTCGTATCCACTCAAATCCACATCGCCCTCATACTCCGGCAACTCACCGTTTTTAGCTTCTTCTTGTGCCAACTTGATAAGCGGGTTGTAGGCCATGCCATCGTACTTATGAGTAACAATCTCGAATTGCTTTGCACCCGCCAATTCCGTGATATAGTCAGCCACAATCTTCGTGTTGCCCACTTCAATGTTTCCTACTGCGTAGTTGTCTCCCGCATGCGAGAAGAACACAACCAATGCCTTTCCGTCTTTTGCCATAACTGATGTTTCGTTTGATGTTGATGTTTCTGTTTGTTGTTTCGTGCCGCCACAAGCTGTCGAAACAAGTAATGCCACTACAGCTGTGATGAAAGTCTTGATGTTCATATTTGTCTGCTTTTTGTTATCTGACTGCAAAGATACGATGATTTCCTAATACTATAGTTTCACAAAAAGCGTTATGTTTTTCACTTTTTGCAGAAATCGTACTTTTATATACAAAATAATGTGTATCTTTGGACACGGTAGCTAATAAATGATATGAAGACAGATTTTCAATATTCAACAGACTTCTATGGGATGAATGCCCGTGAGTTGAGTCACACTTGTATGCACCTGCTTTGTACGGCAGGGGAGGGGAGTTTTGTGTTCAACGAGCATTGCTATCACATTGTGAAAAACGATCTGGTGGTGATACCCATGCCCGACAAGGTGAAGAACCTTGCTGCACATGCCGACATGCAGGTGGAATGGTTTGCTGCCGATTATAAGTTCCTGCAAAATCTGCTGCCATCGAACAACTATAGTATCGGGGGCAGCATCTCGTTGAACCAGGATCCCGTCATCAAGCTGACAGATGAACAGGCCAGGCATCTCTTGGATGACTTCCATCGCCTTCGTGACCGACTTGAAGACCGCCACCTGCAGTTCTACCGGGAACTCATGGGCAGTCTCTGCCTGACGATGATGTACGACATCTTCGAAGCTCATGCCCAGCGTGATGCCACCGACACCCATACCGACCGCACGGCTTACATCGTGAAACAACTGATGGCATTGCTCGCCACAGGCATCAGTCGTACTGAGCGTGACGTGAGCTACTATGCCGAGCGCCTGAACGTATCACCTAAATACCTCTCTGCTACCATCAAGCGTGTGACGGGTCACAGCGTTACTTCATATATAGACCGCCACACCATCCCCATACTGAAAGACTATCTGAATGATGAACGTCTGTCGCTCACGCAAATAGCTGAACTTATGAATTTCACGTCATTGAGCTACTTCAGCCGTTACTGTACAAAGCACCTTGGCCAGTCGCCCAGCGAATACCGCCAGAGTTTCCAACCGAAGTTTTAGTAGATTCTCATTTTGCTTGTGTTACCTTTAACGCATCAGTACCGATGTGAGCAATAGTGACTATAAATAATCGTTAATTCTTGGAGAAATATCGCAGAGTCAGGATAATAATCAGTATCTTTGTTGCCATGAACTTGACGAAGAAACGACATCTTACATCGTGGTTGCTATTGGCAGTCTTTGTGCCAATGCTGATATTCTCGTCACTTCATGTACATGAGGGAAGTTTTTCGGGACTTGATACAGAATGCACCGATTGCGTTCATCACAGTTGTCATGGTCATCTGACACAGGCTGCATCATGGGCGCATGACTGCGTGCTATGCCAGTTGCTGACACTCCCCATGCTGACAGCTGCTGTGATGGCTGTCACGGTATTTGTTCATGTATGTAAGAAGAGTTATGCCCAGCCTTTGTGTGGCTATCAAGCCGCCTGTTGTGGCATCATCGTTACGCGTGGCCCTCCGTTTGCCTGATTCCCACAGGTTTCTTACATACACTATTTTATACATCCATTTAATCCATCACAGAATGAAGACAATATATTTCATTCTGCCATTGTTGTGTATTTGTACGGCAGTGGCAGCGCAAGACAGTATAAAGACACACCATCATGCGGAGGACTCGACAGATGTGTTCTACCGCCATTTGAATCTGAACGAAGTAACGGTGACGGGCGTAACAGGCGACACAAAGTTGAAGTATGCGACAGCTCCGGTAAGTATCGTATCACCACAGGTGCTTAGGGCTACGGCATCGACCAACATCATCGACGCTATCGCCCACCAGCCTGGTGTCAGTCAGTTGACTACGGGCGGCAGTATTTCGAAACCCATCATCCGAGGATTGGGTTACAACCGTGTTGTGGTGATGAGCGAGGGAGTACGTCAGGAAGGTCAGCAATGGGGCGACGAGCATGGCGTGGAGGTTGATGGCAGTAGCGTCAACTCAGTAGAGATTCTGAAAGGTCCTGCCTCGCTGATGTATGGTTCGGATGCAATGGCGGGTGTCGTTATCCTCCATTCAAAGCCGACGCTCGCAGAAGGCGATATGCGTGCCAATGTGAGTTCGGAGTATCAGACAAACAACGGTCTCTTTAACTATAATCTGTCGATAGCAGGCAACCAGCATGGATTTGTGTGGGATGCCCGTTTTAGTGATAAGATGGCGCATGCGTATAAGAACAAGTACGATGGTTACGTGCCTGGTTCACAGTTCCGCGAACGTGCCGGCAGACTGATGCTGGGTGTTGATAAAACGTGGGGACATTCAAGGCTTACATGGACGGCTTATCATCTGACTCCAGGCATCGTAGAGGGAGAGCGCAATCCAGAAACGGGTGAGTTGGAATGTAGCACGAATAACGTGAAGACTTACGGCAAGTCGCTGCCTTTCCAGCAGGTGAAACACTATAAACTTGTCTGGGACAATTCGCTATCCCTCTCGTCGGGCTATCTGAAAGCCATCATAGGGTATCAGCAAAACCGCCGACAGGAGTTCGAAGAGTCTGCTGATGAATACGAATTGTTTTTCAAACTGCATACGCTGACCTACGACCTGCGCTATCTGACTCATGAATGGGACGGCTGGAAGTTTTCAACGGGCATCGGCGGTATGTATCAGAAGTCGGGAAACGAGGGAGAAGAATACCTGATTCCCGACTATCGGCTCTTCGACTTCGGTATCTATGCTACCACCACGAAAGCCATTGGCGATAGCTGGACATTGAATGGAGGTGTTCGCTATGACCACCGTAGGCTGCATGGCGATGAGTTGATTGAGGATGGAGATATGCGCTTTACAGATTTCTCCCGCCACTTCAACGGTTTGACAGGTAGCATTGGTGCTGTCTGCAACATCAACAAGCACTTCAATGTTCGCTTGAACCTTGCACGCGGCTTCCGTACACCGAATATGAGTGAGTTGTCATCCAATGGTGTTCACGAGGGCTCAATCCGTTACGAATTAGGAAATCAGCAGCTAAAGGCAGAGTATAGTCTGCAGGCTGATCTCGGTCTTGACTTCACCTCGCGATATGTATCTGCACAGGTAGCTCTCTTTGCCAATCGCATCGACAACTATATCTTCACCCATCGCCTGAACCAGGAAATTGAAGAAGGCTATCTCACATACGCCTATACACAAGGGGATGCCCGACTGTTGGGCTTCGAAGCGGGTATCGACTTTCACCCTGTCCATTCCATCCATTTCTCAAACTCCTTCTCGTATGTCGATGCCCGGCTGATGCATGCAAGTGCCGACACAAAGTACCTTCCTTTCACACCAGCCCCTCACTGGGCATCGGAACTGAAATGGGAACTCTTCCATCACTCGCACACTACGGTCAATCATCACCATACTTCGGATGCAGCCCACCGCTCATTACTCAATAATTTGTATGTGGCTGCTGGCCTTGACTGCTATCTGAAGCAGACACATATATATAGTGCAGACGATACAGAGACCAAGACTCCAGGCTATGCTTTGCTCAGTCTTTCGGTAGGTTCCGACATCCAGGTGAAAGGAAGAAAGGTTGCCGAACTGTATATCACAGCCGACAACCTGCTGGACAAAGCCTACCAGAACCACCTGAGCCGATTGAAATATGCCGATGTGAATGCAGTCACAGGTCGACGTGGGGTCTTTAACATGGGGCGCAACATCACCTTCAAAATAGTGGTGCCCCTGTTCCTGGCTCAAACTCATAAAACATAGTACACAAAAAGATGCCACTCGTATTTGCGAATGGCATCTTTCTTTTCTTTGTTTACCTTCTTTTACCTTTTCAGCAGGTTCAGTTTTACTGATGGTTTCATGACATCATGAGCCTTGGTCTGCTGAGCCTTAACTTTGGCAGCCAATGTTGATTTGATGTCTTGTGAAGAGGCAGCAATGAGGAACTGATATTCGCCTTCTGCCACTACCCATGAAGAAGAAGCTTCATCGAAAGAGGCAAGGTCGGCAGCCTTCACGCTGAGTTTCAATGTCTCGCTTTCACCTGGCTTCAGGTTCTTTGTCTTGGCATAGGCCTTCAGTTCCTTGACGGGCTTGTTGGCAGCCTTGTTGTCGGGAGCAGAAATGTAAAGCTCTACAACCTCCTTGCCCTCACGCTCACCACTGTTCTTTACAGTAACGGTCACCTCGTAAGCATCGCCCTTCTCAGCAATCTTGGCATCGCTGTAGTCGAAGGTGGTGTAGCTGAGACCGAAACCGAAAGGATAGCTGACGGGAACTTCGAAGGAATCGAAATAACGATAGCCCACGTAGATGTCTTCTTCATAGTCAGTCCAGTCTACATTCTTCACATTACCACGCTCAACAGTATTCATGAAGTCGAGCTTTGCCGTCTGATCCACTGGGAAGTTCTTGGAAGAATAGGCATCGGTGAACTTCACGGGCCATGTCATAGTGAACTTGCCCGAAGGTGACTGCTTACCACTGAGTACGTCTACCACGCTGTTACCGCCTTCCTGACCTGCCTGCCATGCGCAGAGGATAGCGTCGGGCAGTTCCTTCCAAGAAGCAGTCTCGATGACACCGCCGATGTTCAGCAACACCACCACCTGCTTGCCAGCCTTGTGATAAGTCTCACAGACCTGTTCAAGAAGCTTGCGCTCAGAGTCATTGAGGTTGAAGTCAGATGACTTACGGTCGAAGAACTCACCGGAGATACGTCCGATTGTCAGTACGGCAATATCAGCCTTGGCAGCCTGAGCCTCCAGTTCTGCCACGGTAAACTGCTTTTCGGCAGGCAGACCGCTTGGCAGGAATCTCATCATCATTGCCTTCTCCGGATCGGTCTTCTCAATCTTGGCTATCTCAGCCTCACGAGCCTTGCGATAGTCGTTCCAGAACAGCTCATACGCCTGCTTTAAATCGTCTGACACGGCATAACCTCCGTTCTTCATACCGTCAAGCAAAGAAACTACATAGGCGTGGTTCACATTACCAGAGCCTGTACCGCCGGCAATGAACTCATAAGAGGTGTTGCCATAGAGAGCTACATTCTTGATGCTTTCGGCAAAAGGAAGGGCTTTTTCGTTCTTCATCAAGACCATACCCTCGGCAGCCGACTGACGGGTAACTTCTGCATGAGCCTTCAGGTCGGGCTTGTTAGAGAACTTATAACCCTGATAACGGGGTGTCTTCTCAATAAGATTGAGGATGCGGCTCACGTTACGGTCGAGGTCTGCTTCAGCAAGCTTTCCACTCTTTACGCCTGCCACGATGGAGTCGAACTGTTCTTTCTTACCAGGCTGTAGCATGTCGTTGCCTGCCCACATCTGAACGGCGCCGTCCTTACCGCCAAACCAGTCTGTCATTACCGTACCCTCATAGCCCCATTCGTCGCGGAGAATGGTCTGCACGAGGTCCTTGCTCTCAGAGGTATAGACACCATTGATGTAATTGTACGAGGTCATTACCGTCCAGGGTTTGCTCTCCTTGATGGCAATCTCGAAGCCCTTCAGGTAAATCTCACGGAGCGCACGTTGGGACATGTGTGCATCATTGCCCATACGGTTGGTTTCCTGGTTGTTGGCAGCGAAGTGCTTGATGCTCGTGCCTACGTCGTTCTTTTGGATACCTTTGATATAGGCAGCTGCAGTCTTACCTGCTACAACAGGGTCTTCTGAGTAATACTCGAAGTTACGTCCGCAAAGCGGATTGCGCATGATGTTGAGAGCAGGAGCCAGCAACACATCTGCACCATATTCCTTCACTTCCTGTCCCATGGCGATACCTACCTCTTCGACAAGCTTCGTATTCCATGTTGAGGCAAGTAGCGTACCTATTGGGAAGTGTGTGCAATAATAGGTTGCAGAGTCTCCCTCGCGGGTAGGATCGATACGAAGTCCTGCAGGACCGTCAGCCAATACGATAGCCGGAATGCCGAGCGAGTCGAGCGGATAGGTGGTACCAGCTGCACCTGGTACGAGATTCTTGGTGGCACCAATAACGGCCTCATCACCGGAGAAGCCCTCCATGCCAGTACCAATCACGAAGTGGGCCTTGTCTTCGAGCGACATCTTTGCCATCACTTCTTCCTGATTGATGGTGTTCTTGGTTACATTGCCTTCGGAGGCACAACCAACTAATAAAACAGCCATTCCTAAAACTGAGATTAAACTCTTTTTCATCATCTTCTTTTTGGAATTTACTTAAATAATAATGGAGTGAATTCTGAAAGGTAGATACGCCAGTTGCGCCAGATGTGGCCACCCTCGGTCTCGAGGTAGGTGTACTTATGGTTCTTACTATCCAAGTAGGCGCGTAGGTCGTTGTTGTTTTTATAGAGGAAGTCGGTCTTGCCGATACCAATCCAGAAGAGTTTGGGATTCTTGCTGAAGAGCTGGTCGATTTTTGCGTCACGGTTAGCATAAACCTCAGGATGTCCTTCGGTACCTCTCTGCTGCTGGTCGACGGCGGCAGAGAACAGGCCTATATATCCGAACAAATCAGGATTGTTGATGCTGATGAACAGGCTGTGGAAACCGCCCATCGACAATCCCGCGATAGCCCGGTGGTTCTTATCTCTCTTCACACGATAAGTGCTCTCGATAAACTTGACGACATCCGGGAAGGCTGTCTCGAACGATCCCTCCATCGTCTTGGGCAGCATCATCGTCGGCACACGGAAACCCTCAGACGTCTCACCGGGGCATGCCTCCTGCGAGATGTTGCCATTGGTCATCACCACCAGCATCGGTTCTGCCTTGCCTTGGGCAATCAGGTTGTCAAGAATCTGTGCTGCCCGTCCCAGTTCGCTCCATGCATTCTCGTCGCCTCCGATACCGTGAAGCAAATATAATACGGGATAATCCTTCCCGCTGGTCTCATAGCCGGCAGGAGTATAGACGGTACAGCGGCGGGTCAGACCAGCCGTCGGACTCTCATACCACACTTTGCTCACCGTGCCGTGGGCAACCTTATTCACTTTATAGAGATCTGCTCGGGCATCTCCGCCAATGAGCAGCACACTGAACAGATTGTTTATATCACGGATGTTATAGACATTCAGCGGGTCGATAATCTTCACGCCATCTACAATCATGTTATAAGTATATAGCTCGGGCTTCAAAGGTTCCGTGGTATAACTCCACACGCCCTTGTCATCCTTCACAAGGTCTACCACTCCAGGAGCTTCGTACTCGCCATAGCCTTCGATTTTCATCTTCTGAGTAGGCAGCATGTCGCCCGTAATCTGTACTTTCCGGGCATCTGCGGCAACGAGATTAAAGGTTACTGATTTGTCGGCATTCACCACAGGCGAAGCCACTTGAGGCCCCTGTCCCCAATTGAGGTTCTGTTGAGCCATAGCTGCCAAGCCCATCAGACAAAAGGCAGC
Organism: uncultured Prevotellaceae bacterium; assembly: GCA_902762325.1. Taxonomy (GTDB): domain Bacteria; phylum Bacteroidota; class Bacteroidia; order Bacteroidales; family Bacteroidaceae; genus Prevotella. Next base: position 73,920 of record CACWNV010000014.1, read on the forward strand.
GAGAAAGAACTGTTTCTTCATTAGTATATACGTATTAGTTATTAGTGGTCCAAAGATACAAAAAGATTTGAATATATACACAAATTGTGAACAAAAATTTCTACTATTCCACAAAACCTCCTTCTCGCCGGCAAAAAATGAAATAACTGTAGAAACTTTTGCAATCTCATAAAAAAAAGAGTATCTTTACATCCGATTTTTTATCAATGCCTCTTATATGACAGATAGGCCAGTCGTGTGGAACTCGTAAAATAGAATTTAGTATATGAAGAAAATCATCATTATTGACGGAGGTCCGAGAAAGAATTCCAATACGGCCTCGATGTTGCAGAAGTTTGCTGAAGGTGCAAGCTCTGTCAGCAACGATATTGAAGTGAAGACAGTTCGCCTTTATGGATTAGACTATAAGGGCTGTATGTCGTGTATGGCTTGCAAGATAAAGGGAAAGGCTTCGAACGTCTGCAAGTTCAAGGATGCGCTGACTCCTGTTCTGGAAGAGATAGCAGGGGCTGACGGACTGGTGCTCGGCTCACCGATATACTTTGGTGACGTGACAGGACAGATGCGCACATTCTTAGAACGTCTGGCATTCCCCTGGCTTTCGTACAACGACTATAGCATGACGGCTCCAAAGCGTATGCCCGTGGTGCTGATGGAAACGATGAACGGGACACCGGAAAGGAACAACAGTCAGGGCTACGGCTCGATGGAATACTGCATTCAGGCTGCCCTCGGCGAACCTGAGCGTCTGATTGCCTACAATACTTATCAAGTGAAGAACTACGACCGCTTCGAACTTGCCAGTTTCTCTGAGGAAGCCAAGCGGCAGTGGCGTGACGAACATTGGGAACAGGACTTGCAAAAGGCATACGATGCAGGCAGACAGATGGCTGAGAAATTAGCATAGAGAACAGACATGATCAACGAAGTATTACAGAATTATCTGATTATTACCAATATTGTGACCTTCCTTGTCTATGGTCTTGACAAGTGGAAGGCGAAAAAGTCGAAATGGCGTATCAGGGAGGCCGCTCTGTTGGGACTGGCTGTGTTAGGCGGTAGTATAGGAGCCTGGCTGGGCATGAAGGTATGGCATCACAAGACAATGCACAAGAAGTTCAGATATGGAATTCCGGCTATCATCATCATTCAATTGATACTAATAACAGGTTATCTGCTCCTAAGATGAACAGAAAGGTCTTTTGTGACTATTATATAATATGAAAAAGATATTGTTCCTTCATGGCTTCTATGCCAGTGGCCAGTGCGTACCGGCTTTGGCATTACGCGAGTCGTTCGAGGGTAGGGCAGAGGTGCTTACACCCGACCTTCCGATGCACCCGAAAGAGGCAATCCGTTTTATCAGGGAACTGATTGACCGCGAGAAACCCGACCTGCTGATTGGCAACAGCTGCGGTTCGTTCTATGCTCAGATGATTGCCCCTGTTGTAGGCATACCCGCCATACTTGGCAATCCGCACTTCCGGATGACCGAGTTCCTTAGGCAGCGCATCGGAAACCATCAGTACAAGTCCCCAAGGAAGGACGGCAACCAGCATTTCGTTATCGACGAAGCCTTGATTGAAGAGTTTGCCGGACTGGAGGCAGTTCAGTTCAACTCCTGTAATCCCCAGTTCAAAGACCGCGTCTGGGGCTTGTTTGGTGAACAGGACACATTGGCGCATTTTGAACCTTTGTTCCTGGAACATTACAATAATAGTTTCCACTTCCCAGGAGGTCACACCCCGACTGCTGAGGAAGTTCATTCCTGGTATGTGCCGTTGGCTGAGAAGATGCTGATTGAGTGTAATAAATAAAAGCAATTTCATTATGTTGACAGTTAAATTTTTCTTTCCATTGAAGATACGTAGAGTAATGCTTCTGATGAGTGTGCTCTGTTGTTGCATGACCGCAGTAGCACAGGAGTTCGTCGTACCGCAGACCAACATCAATGCTAAGGGTTATCCACATGTCTTTCCAGACAATAGTGTGGAGTTCAGAATCCGCTCCAACGACGATCTGAGCCAGATGACGGTCTCGCTTGACCCGTCTTGCCGTTTTAGCAAGCAGTCTGACGGTTCTTGGATGGCTCATACTAAGCCGTTGGTACCCGGCTTCCACTATTACTGGTTCCGTTTGGGCGGGATGGACATTTCCGACCCTGCCAGCAAGAGCTATTTCGGTTGTGGCAGGATGACCAGTGCCATCGACATACCAGAGGCTGGTTGCAGCTTCTACGACATCAAGGATGTACCGCACGGCAAGGTCTGCATCGTCACTTATTACTCCAAAGTGAGAAAGGCGTTTGCCACGATGTATGTATATACTCCTGCCAGCTATTCAGAAGGCAGCAGACGCTATCCGGTATTGTACCTCCAGCATGGGGGAGGTGAAGACGAGTCGGGATGGACATTCCAGGGTAAGACCGGCAATATACTCGATAACCTGATTGCTGAAGGGAAGTCCAAGGAGATGCTTGTTGTCATGTCGAATGGCAATATCACGGTTCCCGGTGCTGGCTTCGGCTATTCCATACAGGGCATGAAGGGCTTTGAGGAAGAGCTGACGGAGGTAATCGTTCCCTTCGTTGACCAAACCTTCCGAACGATTCCCGACAGACAAAGCCGTGCACTCGCAGGTCTTTCCATGGGAGGAGGTCAGTCGTTTTTCGTCGGTCTGCAGCATACGGAACTCTTCAGCCATATCGGCGTGTTCAGTACAGGTGTCTTCGGAGGCATCCGCGAGACCAAGTCGTTCAATGCTGAGGAATCCATGCCCGGCCTTATCTCGAATCATGAGAAGTACAACCAGTTGTTGAAGTTGTTCTACATCTCCGTCGGCACAGATGATCCGCGGTTGTCTTCAACCCGGAAAGCTGTCTCCGACATGCAACAGTCTGGACTTGCCATCACCTTCAACACGTTTCCAGGCGACCATGAGTGGCAGGTATGGCGAAAGTCACTCCACGACTTTGCCCCGAAACTGTTCAGATAATGTGCTGTTTTTACGAATATCAGCTTTGTGGAAAACGATTAGTTTAGTACGGGATAAGCAACGTAATTCTCAGATATTGCGTCGGTTTGCATTTTCGTGTGTCTCGGAAAAACATACATAATCTGATATGTTTTGCATAGTTGAGGGTGCTTTGAGAAAGTATAACTTTGCACCCCAAAACCCAGAGGCGCATGAAAAATGTGATTAAGAGAGCAATGCAAGCTTGCTTGCGGGTTGTCGAGCATGAACATCTTATCTAAAGTGAGCAAACTCAAGGTGTTGCTCTACCTCAAATAGAGCGGATTAGACAAGAATGCGGTGAGCACCAACTTTCGTTGAAAAGCTCCCATCATTGGACGCATTACCCTCAACAACTCGATGGCGCAATTCTCATGCAAACTGACGTGTAACCTCAAGTTCTTACGACTATCTTGTCAAGCGTAATGTGGACATTAGCGCCACCACTGTCAAGGAGATGATGTAGGTATGTGTTGACGGACTGGTCACTCTCCAACAAGTATTCGACAGCATGTTAGAGGAAACGAAGAACCGAGTAGGTATAGATTGCAAAGCCTGCTACTTACCGTAATATCAAGCAAGTCAAGGACTCCATTGCTAACTATATCTCTTCTAAATATGGTACAGCTGATATGTTAGTAGTTGTCTTGAGTTAGAATCTCTGTATAGAAAATGTGGTTAGCTAATTCCAAGCATATCAGCAACAGCGTGTTGTGAAAAGATGTGGAAGTGTTCGGGGCTGTTGGCCTTTTGCTTGATAGCTTTTTCTTTCTTTTTTGAACCAACTTCTTTCCCAACAATTAGGGCATTAGTCTTACCACTAATGCTGCCTGTGACTTTGGCACCAATATCCTCAAGCCTCTTCTTTATAGCATCACGATATTCTGATTCTCCAGAGATAACACATGTATTTCCACAAAAAGAATAATCGGCTAAGAGGTCATCCTCTAATTTCAAGCCCTCTATTGACACTGTTTGGTATTTTGTGCTTCCTGAATGAGATTTCTCTTTTGAGGGAATATAATCTGACTTGATGTGTTGACTTACGTCTGTTCCTGCTTGAATATGATTGAATAGTTCCGCAGTATGGCGAGCATCTTCTAATGCATGATGATGGTTTGGGAGTGATATGCCAAAAGCAGTCTTATATGACATTTCCAGCCCCTGGTGCGTAATGTCATATGTGTCTATGAACTTGTTATACAAACCTTTTATTCCATCAGCTTGTTCATTATAATATATATAGTTAAGGTCAGCCCCTTTATTATGACAAACAAGAAGCAAGCCTCCAATAAATTCTTTCATATCAGAATACACATCCTTAAAAGTCGGAGAACTCTTTAGGACAGAATCTGTAATGTGCTTTAACGTTGTTTTTCCAAACAAGTTTCGAGACAAACCAGCTTTAGGGTTGATATATGTATGATATTCCGTACACTTACCATCTATAATCTTTACCATGCCTATCTCGCAAAGAGAAAGTGGACTTTCGTCAAGTTTCTCGATGTCTATGGCTACAAAATCAACATTTTTCATAAGTTATCAATTATTTTCAAGAATATTATCTAACGTTTCTTCTAAATCAATGCCTAAATCTATTATCAAAGAATTGGCAGCCCCTACATGGTCAAACGTATCAGAGGTCATCAGTATGCTTCTTTTCCTCTTTGGCAAATCCTTCCATGTCAGTATAGCCAACAACCAATTCGCTTTCATAAGTGTCATCGCCCTCGAATACTATCAAATCTATAAATCCGAGCATGTCATCATCATCATCAATAATCAACGTATGTAACGATTCATGTCCATCTGTACTTTTTATCTTAGTATTTGAGTTCTTGTATTTTCTTAGAAGATTCCTTTTAATCTCTTTATATGCATTGTCCGCACTCGATTCATAAACAAAATCGATAGAAACTCTGACTTTATAGATAGTCTTGTCATCAGGGAAATAATACGCCTTCAAAGAACACTCATGCCCAGAGAATCTTCCCCTAAAAGATCTTTCGCCTACTGGGAGATGTTTATTCTCTTTCGTGTCTAAACGATAATTCTTGGAAAGTAGCTTTTGTTGGAACGTGTTAATACTTCCTGTTATGGGGATTCCCATAATAGTAAGATGTTTGGTTTGACCATAGGATAGAATGGTCATCAAGCACAACAGAAGAATAAGATAAGTTTTTTTCATATATCAAACGTGTATAATTTTCTGTTTTGTTTTAATTATTTCTTTCTAACTGGTATTTTTGTTCCTCTTTTCTGAGTAGTTCCTTTAGATTTCGCTCTGGATTCGGCCAGCTTTTGAGATAAAAGCGTAGGCAGTTTGATATCAAAATCTGTACCCCCATATTTAGGAATTATGAAACGAACATTACCCTTATTATTGCGAATCCAATTTAATACTTTTTTAATTGCTCCGCTACCCTGATAGCCAAAATCTGTATTAAAGTAAGCTTGCGCGAAATTTGGAGAGTCTTCGGATACATTAATTTTAACATTTTCCTTTTCTACCAAGTCCCCATTTTCACCATACATACCAACAATCCCATCTACAACATAATACTCCTTATAACGCTTATAATCAAAAATACCCTTTCTCAACGTAATAGTAAGAAGGTCTTTGTCGTCAATAATTATAACTGAACAAATATTCGGGATGTCTACATAATGAAGATTTGTGGCAGGTAATCCTTTTAACTCGTCTGCATCCTCATGATGTTTCACCCAACATTGGGCAGAGCTGGATAATATCACACAAATTAATGATAGCAACAAAATAAATCTCTTCATACTTTTCATTTTTAAAGGTTAGATGTTTAATATCATAGTTCCCATTATATGACAAAAAACGTGAGCAATCTACTTCGCTTACGTTGTTCGAGGTATTGGGGATAACCTATCAATCTTAAACGAGTAAATGCCCACGCCGAGTGGCGTGAACTATCTACTTCAGTTCTTGATTGATTGTCGTCTAATTCCCCAATTATCGAACAACAAGAATCAAAAGTGGACGTTCAGTCTTATGTCCTATTGTCTTTTATCTATTCATACGCATATACTTTTTTTTAACATGTCTGCAAAGATACAATATTATTTAAATATAATCTCATATTTAAAGGAATCATTTACAAGATAGGCTTAAAGTCTTCTTCGATAATCTCTAAAATGATTCTTCCATCATCATCTATATGCTGTCGTTTCTCTTTAACCTTAGTCCATACATTACAAAACGCTTGCTGAATAGGGGCGACTTCTCGATGCTTATTCTGCAAGAAGAATTTCTCCACGATATTTTTCCAATAATACATTTTTTCTGCCAAAGCATTCCAGTCGTTTGATTCCACAAATGTCATCAAATTGCTTTCTATGTCCTCAGCAGAGTATAAATAGCTGTATTCTTTCTGCAAATCCTTTTCATCAAGGACTATATCATTGAACTCTTCCACAGAATATGCATAGAGATGACGGGCATTGCCTTTTTGTTCTCTCCACGATGAGAACGTATGGCGAGCCTGATGAATGAATTTCTTGTCGAACAGGAACCACACATTTGTTTCTACTGCGCAATCATTACCCAAATGTTTTTTTGTACCAGCAATTTTTTCTTCATGCAACTTTTTGCTTAAACTTTCCCTGTTCTCGTAATCCATTCGGAGTTCTAAAAGCAAGAGCCTTTTATTGCTCGTGCGGTTATTGGAATAATCACCAATGCCAATAATGGTGTCAACAGACTTGTCTGATGTTCCAACAAGTTTGTCGCCGTCAAGGCACTTAATGGAAGTGTTGAATTTGTATCGGGATGGGTAGTCTTTGTCTGATACTTCTTGTAACGTGCTGCCAACCTCAGCATACAAGCGATGACCCTCTACCATGGAATTAGCGAACACTGTTAGCGCCATACATTTCTATTTTTGTTAATGCCATATTGAATGACTCAAAGATTGATTCAATGTCCGTTCCTAAGTGTTTATATGTATAGGTCTCGGTGTCTTCATTTGGCTCTGCAAGATAGAAGTTGGTGTTGTCAAGCGTACCCTCAGCTTCTGAAACATAACGAATTGCAGAAACCATGTCTGGGTCGTGACTGGCTATCATGATTTTCAGACCGATTTCTTTGTTTAGCAAAACGAGCAATCGAGCAAACTCAACAATCCACTGGGGATGGAGGTGGGCTTCTGGCTCATCGATAATCAGAATTGTACGATTCGTTAGATAACCTTTTCGAAGCAGTTGCTCAATATAGGCAAAGGTCTTGATGCCTGTAGCAGCATTTTCCAACTTGATAGTCAGATTGTCACTCTTTCTTGTGTAGAATAGTTCTTTCTGGCCAAACACGTCCTTTTTCTCTACCACTTCACCACCAGTTATCAGTGTTATGCGTTTTAGCATTTTCTTTGCTTCACGGCTGATATCAATGTTCTCATCCTGATTCTTCAGCATAAAGAGTAATTCATTCCAAAAATGATTTGAAGAGTCTGTTATACTAAGTGCCATTGGGGTATCAATGTAGATTGCATCATCCAATCCGAGTAAAGAACCGATTTTCCTGTCAGTGAGTATTTCCACACCATCTTCCTGAAAAGAAACGCTATTTGGTCGATCTGTTTCGTGATATTCTTTCCGTATCATTTCATAGAACTTATAAATAGGGCGTTTATTTTGAAAAAGAAGAAAGTTGTCCTTTTCAGACAAACCTATCTTTGTCCTTTCTTCAAAAAAACGCTTTATCCATAAGTCATCAGACTTATTGGATATCCTCTCAACATGAAGGAAGTAAGAGATACGTGTCAATGCGTTTTGACTCATGGTAGGCAGATCCTTCTTCAACTCTTCACAGAACTGCTTAGTTGCAACAGTGTAGATGTTTAATACTTCGTCGGCCGTCTCAATACCATTATATTTAATATTTAATATCGACTTCTCAGCTTTATTAAACACATCTAATTCATCGTTTGATTCTGCAAATTCCTTTTTCGCTATCTCATATTTCCTAATCTCATTACCGAGAATCTTTTGATACTCTTCAAAACGGTTCTTTTCATAAATATTAGAGATATTTACGATGTAATACAACCATCTTGCCAAAGTGCTTTTACCTGCCCCATTGACACCAGCCAAAACGGTTATGCCATTGATGGCAATATCGGCTTTCCCAATTGCATGGTACTGTTCTATTTTATATTTGTAATTACTCATAAAATTTAGGTTTTGCTTACAAAGTTACGAATTTTCCATGATATTGTTGTTGCTTTTATAAAAAAGTTATATTTATTTTGCTTTAATCTTATCTCATCAAGCAATTCCCGAAAGAGGATGATATCATCTCCTGCGTGTCGGTACTGGCCAATGTGGAGGGTGAGCATCTGGTTGTTGGTGTCGTAGATAAAACGCTCACCGAAGAACAGAAGATAAGAAAGATTGGCAACATGTTGTCTGCATTGAAGAAGAAAGGCACCATTATATTAACCGAAAAGAAGAAGTGGGTTTTAGTCGAAGTTTAGTCAAACTAATGATTGTATCTCCAAGCTTCGTTTTTTAGACATTGAAAAAAGTTCAACTGTTCGTTTGGTGTTTAGCAGAAATGATGCTAAAGTGAACGAACAGTTGAACAGTTTTTTATGAGTAGGGTTGCGAATTGATAGAATCAAAATGCAACATTGCTACGATAATCTTTTGAATTGTCTGTTAACGCTTTGAAGCTTTGCCTATCACAACCTTTCCGTTGACAATATAAGCTCCCTTCAGACCTTCCAAGTTCGTTGCCTGGCGGCGCAGCAGCTTACCGTCGATGCTATAGACATCAACAGGCTTTCCGTCGGTTGCCAGCTGTCGGATGTCAGTCGTCACCGTGATGGTTGCTGTTGCAGGCTTCGATTCCGTTCCGTTAGGATAGACGGCAGTCACGGCAAAGGTATGTTCGCCATCACCGATGTTGTCTGCTGCTATTGTATAGGTGGTGCTTTCACCTTCTACGGTAGCCACGAGCTGCTGGTCGGAATAGATGTTATACTTGACAGGAAGGGCAGGAGCCTTCAAGAACGAGATGTCGTCGACCACCAAGGCAAAGTTGTCGTAGCTGTTGAAGTGGCGGATGGCAATGTATCCCTGCTGACCGGCATAGCTGCTGAGGTCGACGGTGTACTGCTGCGACCATCCTGTAGCCACGAATTCCTCAGAAACCTGTGTGAAGTCGTCAACCGATGTGTTGCCTTTGGTTGAGACATAGACGGCAAAATGCTCGTCTGTCCAATCACCATCCTGAGCGGCAGCCCAGAAGCTGAATGTTCCGTCAAGTATTGCCAGAGGCGTTACCAGCCAGTTGTCGACATGTACGGCACCTCCGTCGGGAAGCCAGCTGTATGACTGCATGCCTCCTTCGCCACTGTGCGACTTCAGCTCGTCGCTTAACATGTGGTTCCAACCGAATCCATCACCGTTGCCGTCAATCTGTGTGAGCTCGCCAGGACCGTTCTCGAAGTCTTCTGTTACGTTCTCTTCCTTAGCCTCTGGAGCCGTCCATGCCAGTTCGACATTCTCTGCATTCTCTACAGCCAGCAGGTCGGAGGGTGCAGAAACATTAGGCTCAACAATCTCAATGGTACCTGCTATCGAGTTGTTTTCGGGGTTCTGGTCGGCTTCATATTCGACAGATACGTTGACAATCACTTCGCCAGTCTTGTCGAAGACAGAGGTAGGCCACTCAGCTTCGAACAGTTTCTTGGAGAAAGAAGCCAGTTCGTCGGTAACAGTTTTGTTGAGCAGTTCCGTTTCACCAGCCATCACCTTGACGGTATAGTTTGAAGCAGGTTCGAGACCGGCATTCTCGACGAGGACACTGATGGTTGTCGTCTTGCCAGCTTCCACCGTTGGAGATGCGGCGGCAGTCACTGCAAGTTCGTAGTCAAGGAAGTCGCCAATGTGGATGTTATCAAGGAAGTAGTAGTCGCCATAGTCTTCATCAGTAGCAGCATGGGTATAGTCGGCAACAAAGGCAATCTGAGCATAGCGCTCGTGGTTCTTCAGACTTGCGAGAGGAATTCTGTAGGTCTGGTAACCACGATTATCCAGCTTTACGTTCTGTAGGATTTGCCATTGCCCTTGGTCAACACTTCCCATGATATAGAGCTCAGAGATGTTGTTTGCTCCTACTGCATCGAAGACCAATAGCGGATTGGCAGCATCCTTGACGTTCAGTTTACCTGACATGAATACTCTCTGTCCGGGCTCATCGGTGAGCAATGCCAGTGCCGTTCCGTCTCCATCGGAAGAATAATTGGTGACGGCAAGCTGTGCATCTGTGTCCCAGAAGTAATGTAACGACTCGTCAGCAAAGCCTTCGACGACAGAGTCGTAAGGCTTGCCTACAAATACTCCGGCAGCATTCCAGTCACCCTGTTCATTTTCCACAGACGATTCGTTGACAGGACTTACGGCAAAGTACTTATAATCCTGATTGTCACCCTCATCGACGTTATAGTCGAAGGAAGCTGATGTCTGATTCTTCACGCTTGTTATCATGTCATTGAAGAACACGAAGAAGCTCGATACGTCAATGTCCCAGATGTTATAGGTGACTTCCTCGGGATTAACGTAACCGCCGTTAATGCCGACATTACCGACAGGAGTCCAACTGAGGTCGACGGATGTGGCGTGGTCGACAGCATTTACAGTCTCTGGAGCTTTGGGCTGGTCAATACCAATGTAGACGGTAGTCTTCTCGCTCTTCAAGCCCTTGCCGCTTTCGTTATAGGCTATTGCCTGATAGATGTGGAGACCTGAGTTCTCAACGCTTTCATCTGTGAAGCTGACGACAGCACCAGGAGTGACATCCGTCTTCTGGTCGATAAGCGTACCGTCACGATACAGTTCTACGCTTGAGATGGAAGAGAGCGGATTACCCTCGACGGTCTGCTCGGGAGCCGTCACATCAATAGTGGCGGTCAGCGCACCCTCAGCACCTGGAGTTACCGATAGGGCAGGAGCAGCAGGAGCAGTAGGCTCGGCACTATTCTCAACGCTTAATTCTGAGAAATAGAGATAATAGGCATTGGCATCGGAGATGGCGTGGATAGCCACATGATAGAAGCCGTCAGTCTCGGCAGTAAAGGAACCGGTGTATTCGTTAAGTGTTCCTTCCGTCACTTCGGTGGGTTCGATGACGCTGATGTTCAGACCCTCACTTGTAGGACTGGTGCCAGCCACAACCTCGAATCGCTCAGTATTGTATGCGTTACCGGCTATTTTGACGGTTACATCATACTTCTTCCCGGCCTCGAGACGCAGGGCAGGCGATACGAGATAGTCGTCGGCATTGTTGTCGATGTCAGCCCTGTATTGTGCGGCTTCGTCGTATGAACTGTAGCTCCATGTAACATCATCTCCATTGTTGTCGACAATCTGGAAATAGTCGAACGCATCTTCATCGCTTAAGGCAATACTGAATGGAACGTCCTTAGGCATAAGCACCCTCACGCTTACGATACCGCTCTTGCGGCCATTACCTGCAGCATTCGAGGGGATAATCTGATAGCGGTAGGCACCCTCGTCAGTCACCTCGTCGGTATAGCTCTGCTCAGAGCCGGGAGCCACGTCGGTAAGCGTCTTGACCACTTCTCCGTTGCGCAGAATATCGACGGTGATGTTCTCGGTCAGCTCATCGCCGCTGATAGTTGTTGTCGGAGCGGTGAACGAAATGACGGTCTTCAGTTCGTTAGGAACCTGTGCGACGGTAAAGTCGTTGACATCGGAAGGAGCAGCCGCATCGGGTGCCACGTCGATAGCAAAGCGATATACGCTCAGGAGATACTGGTCGGCAGCAGATGTGGCGTGAATGGCAATATAGTAGATGCCGTCGGCCGTCGCGGTGAAGGTTCCTGAGTAGTCGGCATTCTCGTCTGTGGGATTGGTCTTGCCGATAATCTCTGTCGTCATACTTTCAGCCGTGCATTCCGTACCGGCAACCACTTCGAACTCCTCTTCATAATTCCATGTGGCAGCATTTACTGTAACCTCGTAGGTCTTGCCGCCTTCCAGGGTAACGGGCAGCACCATGTAGTCGTCGGCAGGTGTCACACCATCCTCATTATAGATATAGTAAGCACCACTGCTGGCACTCCATTTCCACGTGCAAGGCTCAGAGTCGCTTTCGTCGTCGTTGTTGTTGATGATGATGAAGTCGTCGAATGCCTCACCCGAAGTGGAGAAGTCGGCCTCGTAGGGAACGGCAACAGGAGCGGGAGCCACATGAGAGGCAGCTCTGCGGGAAGCAGAAATCTTCTGCTTGAAGAGCTTACGCTTGTCGCCCTTTTGGCCGAGGAGCTGCTGCGTGTTCCCCTTTTGATTGAGGAACATTTGCTTGTCGCCCTTGACCTTGGCGGCCTGCAGTTCCTGGGTTGTCAACCTTTTGTGGGCATTCTTTATGGGTTTAAGCTTGCCCGAAGTAATCTTTGTACTCGTCACAGCAGACTTCCTGAATGTCTGCCTGACATCTTTTGCTTGAACGGATAATGCCAACAGCAAGGTGGCAAATACCAGAAGAATAGTAAACTTTTTACTCATATATTTATTATTTTGTGATAAATATGTATGCAAAGGTACAGTTTTTCTTCGATTTTGAAATATATCATCACTATTTTTTCATGCGATAATGTCGTGGAGTGAAAAAATAGTTTTACTTTTGTGGCGTAAATAGGACTTGCATGCTAACTGACTAACAAAGAAAGGAGAAAAGTGAGAATGAACAAAACAGCCAGCCTTCTTAAGCCATTGATGCCGATACTTTCGGCTGCCTATGGCTTAGCTGTTATTTATGTAACCGCTCTGCCTCTTGCAGACGACAAGCCCTCCTTCACCGGCGAAATGCTCACATGGCTCCTCACGTTGGCAGCTATTGCCTTGACGTTGTTCCTCGTGTTTCGTGTCGAACCGAAAGTTTTTCCTGCCGCCGGACAATTTCCGCTGAAGTTGCCTAAGCTCTCCGTCTTTGTAGTGTTGCTGCTGATAGCACCACTATGGCTTGTTGCTGAAGAGCATATCGTTTATGGCGTGACGTCGCTGGCTCACTCAGTCCAGTTGAAGCCGCTGACCTGCACAACCGCTGAGCTGCGCGAAGACCTTTTGTCAAGCGTACATGCCGTGTTGCTTGCCCCTTTACTCGAAGAGCTGTGCTTCAGGCAGATGGCTATCTCTCCCTTCCGTCGCCGTGGCGTGCAGATAGTCGTCTGTGTGGTGATGGCAATCTTGTTTGGAATGCTCCATGTGCGTAACTTCCCCGGTGCTTTCCTTAGTGCCATCATCTATGGATTGGTATTTATATGGTCTAAAAACATCTGGTATAGCGTGACGCTCCATGCAGGAAGCAACCTTGCGGCAACTCTCCTTGCCGTTTACTCGTGGCTGCGATTAGGCGACATGCAGATGACGACAATACCAGTTATCATCCTCCCCGATTGGAAGGTCATCATCGCAAGTCTGTTATTAGCCCTTGCAGGTATATTATTACTGAAAAAGAAGCGATAGATTCCTGTCTGCCGGATAGATTTCAATACCATTTATATCCATGTTCCTTGCAATAGTCGATGGCAGGCTGATAGCCTTGGAATGTTGACTTGTGAATCCATTTCAACCCTTTCTTTTCATCGACGGGAACACCGTTGCCTGTCATGTGGAACCAGCCGATGGCAAACTGAGCCTGTGCATCTCCGCCGTTGGCTGCCAGCTCATACCAGAAGGCGCACTCCGACAGGTCTTTCTCCACACCATCGCCATTCCAGAAGGCGGCTCCGCAATTCTTCTGACTCTGTACATGCCCTTGGAAGGCTGCCTCGCGATACCAGAGGAACGCCTTATGATGATCTTGTTCCGTACCGTTACCCAGGTAATAGGCATTGGCGACGTTCACCTGCGACTGCATGTCTCCTTTGTCGGCGGCTTTCATGTACCATTCGAAGGCGAGCTTCGCATTCTGTTCCACGCCCTTGCCATGATAGTAGCACTCGCCCACGTTGAAGCAGCCATAGACATCGCCCAGCTCAGCAGCCTTCATGTACCACTCGAATGCCAGTTCAAGGCTGACTTTCACGCCTGTACCACGCTCGTAGCAGACCCCGAGGTTGTTCATCGCCTTGGTGTCGCCCTCGTATGCCTTCTCGCGATACGTGTCTGCTTTATTCCTTTCCTTTGGCATGTGTGGCTATATGATGACCTTGACAGTTAATCTTCAATACTTATCCACGGGACTTGCCCCTAACTTAATCTTCAGTTTGCCGCCTTTCACCACATCTTCGAAGGAGATATGCGGGTCGCTGAGCTTGCGGCCGTTGAGACGATACTCCTGGACATAGGGCACGTCATCGGCATTCCCCTCGGTGGTGATGACGAAACGCTTACCTGAATAGTACTTGTCGCTGAGCCTTATGCTGATTCTGCCGAAGAGAGGACTGCCCAGGGAGAACGTGGGATGGAGGTCGTTGAGACCTGTTACGCTGAAGAGTCCTATGCTGGAGATGACGTACCAGGCACCTAACTGTCCCTGGTCTTCGTCTTGTCCGTAGCCATAGCCGTGAATACCGTCGGTGCCGTAGAACTCATTCAATATGGCACGCACCCACTTCTGCGTCTTCGAAGGACGGTTCGCCTCGTTGAAGAGCCACGAGATATGCAGACAAGGCTGGTTGCCCTGATTGTAGAGAGTCTTCAAACCGGCAAATGCACCCACCTCTGTACCGCCGCTGAAGATCTTGGGCTGGGAGAGGGTGAAGATGCTATCCAGTCGGGCGTTGAACTCTTCCTCGCCGACCTTTGCCACAAGCGCCTTTGCATCATGGGGCACATAGAAGGTGTACTGCCACGCATTACCTTCCTGGAATCCGCGCCACACCTCCATCGGGTCGAAGTCGGGGATGAAGTTACCATCGGCATCCTTGGGGTGCATGAAGTTCTGCTTGTCGTCGTATATGCGCTCCCAGCCCTTTGAGAGGCTCATCAGCTGGTCGTATTCGGGCTTGCCAAGTGCCTTCGCCAGTTGAGCCGTAGCCCAGGAAGTGAAGGAATACTCCAGCGTATGGGAGGCAGAGAAGCGGAACTTCTCATCGGGTCCGTCGCCATTCTCCACATGAGGCACATAGCCATATTCTACAAACTCCTTCGTATCCGACTTCCCTGCGCCAAACGGACGGTCTTCGCCGTCCAGCTCGTTCTTGCGGCAAGCCTCGTAAGCCAGCTGCACATCGAAGTCGCGAATGCCGCATTGGTAGGCAGCATTGATGAGAAGCGGAAGCTGATTGGTGCCTACTCCCGACACGTAACGGCTGTTTGCCAGACCGTCGCCCATCCATCCGGCATCCTTGAAGACCTGCAGATGGCTGCTGATATAGTCTGAGGTGTACTCGGGATAAGCCAGAATCCACAGCTGACCGAGATTCCACTGGCCGCCCCAGAAGGCATCTGTGTTATACATGTTGTGCAGGGGCTTTCCGTCTTTCATAGGCAGCTGGCCGATACCTCCGTCGTGACGCGGATAGGCTCCGTTCACATCGCTGCAAAGACCACGCCCAAGGATGGCATGATAGAGGCCTGTGTAGAACTTCTTCATGTCCTCGTCCTTTGCAAACCTGACGTCGATACGCCCCAGCATCTCCTGCCACGCTTTCTCGCTCTGTTGCTTTGCCTCGTCGAAGGTCATGTCCTTCGCCTCCGTCTCGCGGTTCAGACGGGCATTCTCGACCGATGTATAGGAGATGCCGACGGCTACGGTCACTTGCTCACCCTCTTCAGTGGGGAAGGCGACATAGACACCCGCTCCCGCTCCGTCTGCCTTCTTCACGCCCTCACGGACATCCTTGCCGTTGAAAGCCCCGACCGTAACAATCTTCTTGTCAATGACGGCAGAGAAATAGATGGGCACCTCGGCACCCGGCTGATACTTCTTCACGTACTCGGGCAGGGTGATGACGTAACCCTCTACGGTCTTGCCATCGTCAGCGACTTCCACGTGAGCATCCTTCACGGCACCACTTTCTCCCGAACGGTTGCCGATGTCGAAGAGTATGCGGCTCTCTTCCGACTTGGGATAAGTATATCGCTGGAAGGCGACACGCTGTGTGGCGGTCACCTCTGCCTTGATGCCATAGTCGCGCAGCACGACGGAATAATAGCCTGCCGTGGCTTCTTCCTCGTCATGCGAGAACTTCGAGCGATACCCCTCGCCCTCTGAGCCGACAGCTCCGGGAACAGTCTTCAGCGTGCCGCACGTAGGCATCAGCACAATACCGCCCACCTGAAACTCGTGGGTGCAGGGGAAACCCTCAATGGAACCGTCACGATAGTCATATCCCGTAGCCTCCCAGCCGTCCTTGTTGCCTAAGTGCCCGTTGGTACTGGGACCAGGCTTTGCCATTCCGAAGGGCATGGCGCCGGGCGCAAAGTGGAAGTAACGACAATGGGCAGTACCGATGCGCGGCTCAACAAAACGGGGATACCACTGGGCGATGGTCTCCGGGGTATCACAACTTGCCGTGACAACCATCATACAGGCAAGCATCAATATCGATTTGAATAATTTCATAATTCAATGACAAATGGTATTTGAATAGAAGTCTTTCTTGAATGACGCTGTAAATATAGCAATAAAGTTACTAATAAAAGCGGAATTTCTGTTTTTCTTTGTGTTTTCCGCTGAAAATATCGTGTTTTCTCCCTTTGCCGCCAGACGATATGGAAAGAGTAGCAACAAAAAATGGGGCAGGGGAGCGGATTGCTCTTCTGTCCCATTCCTGATGGTAAAGGCTACGGCTCTGACTCGTCCTCCTTGTTGACAGAGTAGTTGGTGAGCTCGCGGAGGTTTGCCAGTCGGGTGATCTCGTCGCGGGTGAACTTTCCCGTGGTGCGTGTTCTCAGATACACGCTCTTCACGTTGGCTGCTACGGTGAAGTCCTTGGCAGAGTCGGCAGGGGCGGTGCTGATACCTGCAGAGAAGATGCAGAGGTTAGGAATCTTCACCGCCTTACCCTCCAGCACCAGCTCGCGGATACAGGTGATCATGTCGGTGAGCACCCCCTTGATGACACCCTCGGAGTAGGGCGTGTTGTGCTGAGACATGTGCTCGGCGAGGTCTTCCAGCGACACGGTCTTGCCCATCACGGCTGAACGTGCATACCACTTATCCTTGGTGACCGACCCCTTGCGCTTGTTCTGATACAGTTTATAGAAAATACTCATAACTCAGTTTTTGTTTGTTCATAAAATGGAGTTTCCCCAGACTATGCGCACTCATCTGTCTTCGACTCCCTCAGAGCGTTTCTCTGATGTTGCAAATGTACAACATTCTGTATTGACACTTTCTGTTTCGTGTAGGCTTGTCACGATGAAGCTGATTATTGCATGAAAAAAGACGTAGCCAGTCGCGAGGCTACGTCCTGAAGTCAGTCGATGTCGATGCAAAATCTCTCTGCTATCCACTTCACGATATTTGGCGGCAGCACGCGCATCCCTGGTGTCATGCCCATCTGAGCCAGTTCTTTTTGATATGGCTTGCACCAGTTGAGTAGCGTTCTTACAGACACACCAGCGCATGCGGCTATTTGTTGTTTTGTCATTGCCTTCATAAACCTATCATTTATGATGTCCAAATGTATCGTTTACACCCTCTAAATGGCATGTTTACACGACAGATAATAGTCACTGAAGTCCTTGCAGCCCACTGGTAGCTGATGATGGACGAGCGTGGGGAGCTTCTTCTGCAGTTGCAGGAAGAGCCGCTCACCGGGCACATCGCAATCGGGATACATGTGAAGTTCAATTGACCATTGACCACTGAGTATTGACAATTGTTCGATGTCCTTCCGGCTGAGCAGCGTTGCCGACGGGATGGCGATTGCCTTGTGTCCTGCCGAGAGCATCGCCCAGCAGTCGCTGCATCCTTCTGTAATCCACAATTCCTCTCCGCGACGAAGACGATTGAGAACAGGCAGATTATAGATGCCGCATTGCGCCCCCGTGGGGAAGCGGAAGCGGGGAATGCCACCCTTTATCAGGTTGCGATTCTGAATGCCTATAAGTCGCCCTTCTTGACTGAAATAAGGAATCTGCAGCCAGTTCACCCCCTGCCGGTCTTGCCATGAAGTGAGGCGGCACCAGCGTACCACTCTTTCGTCCAGCCTGCGCTCGTCGAAGAGGAACTTTCGGGCAGCTTCGTTCAGCCAGGGATGTTCGAAGAATCGCTCGTAGCGCGTGGCATCGAAGGGTCGCACAGAGTTTTCAGAGTTTTCAGAGTTTTCAGAGTATTCAGATCTCTTATAACTCTCTCCCCCCAGCCAGCGGCAGGCATCAAGGAAATCCTTATTCAAATAGCGCATCACCAAGTCAATAGTCCCCCCAGACGCCCCACAGACAAAGCAACGGAATGTGTTGCGACGGACAGAGAACGACATCGAAGCATGATGGTCATCATGAAACGGACAAAGGCATTTATGTCGCGTAACTCGGAATCCGAGTCGCTCAGCGACCCCCTCAATAGGGAGGTCGCGGAGCTTTTGCAGTTCAAATTTATCCATAAATTGATGTATGAAGGATGAATTATGACGGTTGAAGTAATGCGCTTCGCGCAGGTTAGAAAGTTTGACGTTGGAAGTTTTTTTCCTCTCTCATTCTTCATTCTTCAATCTTCATTCTTCATTTTCTTCATTTTCTTCATCCCTTCTTCAAATATTCCTCAGTTTTTGAGTATAGCCCCGTCTGGCTGCTATACTCGATGAACCCTCGGTTCTTCCAGACGTTGAGTTGATGTTTCGTTCCCTCCTTGCTCTTGCCAAGACCCACACGCAAAGCCTCCAGTTGCTGCTCGTTGAAAGCCCTTTCAAGACTGTCGAGCATATTCTTAGGACCGCTCTTCTGTGAGTCTTCCGACTGAGCATCAACGCCCTTGAACATATCTCCAAACACCTTCACCTTCGACCACAGGTCATAATAGCAAAACCAAATCATAAACTCACCAATAGAACGACTCCACGTCTGGTCGTTCAGAATCCAAAGCGTGGCGCCTTTCTTCCATGCCGCGAAGATGCTCCGGTGAGATAGTTCGAAAAGCATGTCATCGTCGGCAAGGTCGGCAAGACCAGCCATCTCTTCAGCCAACTGGTCGGCTATCTTGTTCAATGGCTTCACCACAAACCGCCCTTTGCAATTATCCAAGCGCAAGACGTATTTGTCGAGCTTCGACAGGAACTCTTCGTCGTAATTCCCCTGGCGTGGAATGCGACCTTTACGCTCGCCACGTGCCTTGTAGGCAAAAGGGATGCGACCAAAGAAACCATTGGTAAGATCTTTTTTGTAGAACGAACGTGCGGCATCAGGGGTAGAGCTGAACGTAATATTTACTCGGAGAATCGGATTTCCCGTTACACCGTCGGCTGTAGCACGCAAAGCACCGGCACGCTGACAGTCGTAGATGTTGCGGATGGTCTGGCTCACCTGCCTGTGACCGCCACACATGCGGTTTGCCATCTCCACCTCAGGAAGGTTCAAGTACTGCGTGCGTCCTCCCATCTTTTCCAAAGCCATCGCATTCTGGATGAATGCAGGATTGGTGATGTCGGCAGGCGGAAACCAGAAACTCACTTCCGGTCGTTCGGGCTTCTCCTTATTGGCTGCTTTCGTTTTTATCTGACGCTGCCAATCGACCAATTTCTTGTACTCAATCTCATCATGAGCACGAAACGGTCTCATGATTGCCTCAACAAGATGTGTCAATTGTGCCTTACCAATACCAGAAGGCCCTATCAAATGCCCCATCTGACCGCAAAGTTCGTAGTATTTATTGTCAGAATACATGAACTCCACATCAGTCAAATGAGCGGCCAAAGCAGGAATAGCCATCGGAACAAGCGGTTCGCGCATGTCTTTTGAGGCCTGTGAGAGGAGTAATTTACAGAATTCCGTACCTTTTGCAGGTTTTGGCATAGCCGGAGCCTTGCTGTCAAAAACATTGTATTTCATTGATTTTCAAATTATTAAATGATTACTGCGTGTTGCTCACAGTCTCAGTCTCAGAGTCTCAGTTCGTTTTTCAGCCACCCCCATCATCTTTCATTCTGTATGTAAATATCTGATTATTAATTAGTTACAACACATATAAAAGATGGTTTTTATCTGAATTGTGACTTTTTTTCGAATTGAGACTGAGATTTGAGACTGTTGAGATTTGTGATTACTTACTTCTCTATAAGGCTTTTAAGCGCCTGTCGGATTTCGTCGCAAACAGCAAGGGCGTAGCCGTCCACCGTGAAATCCTTGCCAATCTCCATTTGCTTGAAGTTCGGGTGCAGCGTCCCGTCGCCCCAGAGGGTGACCGTTATGAACTCACCGTCGAACACCCGAGGATTGCGCTTGCCATTAGTCGAAGGTAATGTTTCAATGAAGGTGTAATGCTCGTCATAATGAAAATCCTCACAGATAACGTCACGTTTCAAAACGCCCGTGTAACCTTTTCCCGGCTTCATCATACGCTCTCGGCGAAGGATAGTTTTCAAGTTGACGCAAAGCGCCGTGTTGCGGTTCCAACCTTCTTGGTTGGCAGATAATACCTTTTTCATTTTTTTATGGGTATTAAAATGCCTTCTCGCACTACACGATGACATAGAAAGGCGTTCTTCATCTCGTGCCCGGAGCCGTGCTCAGTTTTTGACTGCTGACAAACATTTAAAAAGAAAGCAGCAGAAACTCCGATTGGAAATCCTGCTGCAAAGATATGCACTATTGTCACGCCAAACTATAGTGCATAAATGTACTATAAAAAAATTCATTCAAACATTTCGTCGATGCTGCGCCGCCATTTTTGAGTTTTCTGAGCATTATGAACTTGTGTCAAAAGAGAGTACAACCTTTTCACTCCAAACAGAGCATTCAGTTCTTCCTCAGGAAATTCTGTTCCGATATTACAAGTAGTGGAGTGTCTGTATTCAAAAACTCTACCGCAAAAGTAAGCCAGTTGGGAGTTAGTGCCTTTTCCTCCTATGCCAATCCATGAGAATTGTCCGTTTTCCAATTTCATGTATCCTTTATCTATGGCATTTCGGAAATATGTCTGAGCTCTATCGGTGTTGAGAACCTTTGGCAAAGGTAATCTGCCCTCGCAGTCTTCAGACTCTTCATCGATAAAAGAATCAAACCATCCGTCGGACAGGGGAACGGAGAAGATTCTGTCAAATGTTGAAGTCCAATCCTTAAACTGATGGCTGGCGACAATCTGTGTGAGCCGTCTTGTTAGTGTATATCGGTAAAACGGATGTCGGCTGCTGTCAAGGGCAAGAATTACGAAAGCAAAGACGATGCCGACCGCCTTGCGTATCTCCTCTTCTTTTAAATGTCGGTCAAAACGCCTGTACTCATTGAACTTGTGAAGCCAGTAATTATCAATTTCTGATAGGTATTCCTCGCCCTTGTCGGCTATTTCAGACAGCAGTCCGAGTGCTTCCATGAAACATTCCTCAGAACACAACCCGAATTCCGTTTCTGACTCCAGCTGCTGGCCAATCGTGCTAACAGCTCTGTACAGTTCGTTTTCGGCATACTGCTCACTTACGCGTCTTATTTCTGCGTTTTGGAACCTCTGATTCATTGACGTAATCTTTAGTCTGTTCATCAACAAGGTCAAACCAACTCTCTAACTTTGTCTTCCCATCAGTGGCAAGTGCACCGATGCTAAATCCTTGTAGCACATCCAGCGTCATGGGATAGTAAGCCCTCACATAGTCGTTGATGCGATAGGTCTTAAACTCCTTGAAAGTAATGATGATGTCATATCCGTTTTCCCCACACAATCGCACCATCTCAGCCATATCCTTGTTTTCTTGTGAAATCTTACCGTTCGAATATTTGTCGAATTCCATCGTGAAGAAACCTTTCAACGCATCTGAAATCTCAACTGTCCTCAGCATGGATTTCAGTCGGCTTGATTTCACTTCCATGGCGTTTGTCTTGTTGATTTTCTTCGGGTTCTGGAACACAAATGAAACCTTGCGGATATAGTCACCATGCTCATAGAGACGTTCATGCACAAAATCCCAGATGTCTTTCGGGTTCATCCTTGCTTCGATGCGCATTTCCAAATCAAACTTGTCTGCAAGTATTGTGTTGAAATTATCCAACAACATATCCCGCAATATGTCAGGCTTACTACTCCATGCCTTTGATTTCTCAATGGCTATCAAGCAGACACCTGGACGATTGTCGATGAGCACGTTGCAATAAGGGTTCGACTCTATCTCCTGCATCTCGTATTTGTCTATACCTTTGCTATCCTTTCCACTTCGCCGCCACCACTCTTTCATTTGGCTGTTGTTCACACGCCAAATGAAAATATCGCCCGATTTTGCCATTACATCGTTGGGCAGTCTGGTGGCTTCGCCTTTCCTGTTCACTTTGGAAAGATTGTCAATTGTGTTCTGATCAAACAGGCTTGCAAAACATGTTTGAGCCTTCTTAACGTACTTAGCACCATCAATGCCATCTGCTTCAGCTTGAATCGTTCGTTCTATTGCTTTATGAAAATCGTATTTGTAAATAGCGTAAAGAGATTTAGTTTTGTCCATTGGTAAAATTATATCGATTTGAGACTGCAAATATAACTGAAATTTGGCATAAAAGAGAATGAAAAAGAATAATAAAGAAATTATTTATCGATTTTCATGTTTACTTACACATTATTTTTGTATCTTTGCCCTCGAACACCGCATGATGTCCTGGCGAGGACGGCGGTGCGACTTTATGGGTATAAACAAATGAAGCGTACGCTTTTTATTCAAAACGTCTCTTAAGCTTGGCCGCGAAATAGACGATTCCTATATGATAAAGAGTGGATGCTCACGCTATAGGCGTGGGCGTTTATCTTATCTATAGGAATGGGCACCGGCCAAGCGCCTGAGACGTTGGATAAGTATAAATTGTCCACGTTCTTTTTATGCGCTTGGCTGGTGTCTCACGTTTCTGAACGAATCCCGTTGGCTATAGGGAGATAGAGCAACGGCTGGCCGATTCGTTCGCAAGTGGTGTGAACCCTGCAGAAGTGGGCTATCAACTGCTCTATTCCTTTGGCAAGAGCGAACGCGACATTGAGCGCTACAAGGAAGGCAAAGGTGTCTTGAAGAATTTTGACGGATTGCTTATTAAAGGTTTGTTTTGTTATCAGCCTGTCAGCATGTTTGGCTTGACGGAACAACTGGAACAGCTAAAGACTAATCCGCAGATTATCAAGGCTGCCCCAAAGATTATTGCCGTGAGCGATGGCAAAACAATACTTGCCTACGACCTTCGCGAGAAGGACACCTATGAAAATCAATTGGAGCGACTTCCCTCAGACTTTGCTTTCTTCTATCCGTTGATGGATGTGGAACGTGTGCATTATGTGGAGGAAAGTCCTGCCGACATCAAAGCCGCCGAGAAACTGGCAAAGTTGCACGATGAATTGCGCAGTTACAACGAATTTCGTAGCGATGATGACCTGCACGACCTGAACATCTTCATCAGTCGCCTACTGTTCTGTTTCTTTGCAGAGGACACGGGCATCTTCGAAGAAAACCTCTTTACCTCCAGCATCCAGCGATACACGAAGGAAAATGGTTCCGATCTCTCACAATATCTCGACGAGTCGTTCAACGTGATGGACCTCTCGCTCCGTCATAGCGATATTCCCAGCATCGTAAAACAGTTCCCATACGTCAACGGCGGTCTATTCTCCAAGCAAATCCAAATACCCAAGATGGGTGCCAAGGCCCGCCGCATCATCATCGAGTGTGGCGAACTGGACTGGAAGGACATCAATCCCGATATCTTCGGCTCGATGATTCAGGCGGTGGTGAATCCAGAGGAGCGAGCCAATCAGGGTATGCACTACACCTCGGTGCCTAACATTATGAAGGTAATCAATCCGCTGTTCTTGGATGAACTGCGTGGGGAGTACAACAAACTGAATGAGTTCTACGAGCAGAAGCTTCAGATGAAGAATATCGGAGCACTTAGCACCAAACAGTTTTACGATGAGTTGAAGTCTGTGATTAGGAAAGGTGATGCCCTTTTGAAGCGCATGAGCAAGATGAAATTTTTTGATCCTGCTTGTGGTAGCGGAAACTTCCTGATTATCACATATAAGTGTCTGCGCTTCCTCGAAATGGATATCCTCGCTTTGCAGCGTAAATGTACGCCAGAGGGTGAAATCCTTTTTGTCGATAATAGTGTTATTTCGCTGAGCCAGTTCTATGGCATTGAGCTGCTCGACTTCCCTCACGAAGTTGCTATGCTTAGCCTTTGGTTGGCAGAACATCAGATGAATACCAAACTCAATGAGAACTTTGGCGTCAATACCAAAGCCCTGCCTTTGAAGAACATCACTCAAATAGTTTGTGGCAATGCCTGTCGTATCGACTGGAATACGGTATGCCCTCATACCCCAGATGAAGAAGTGTTTATCTTTGGTAATCCGCCGTATTTAGGGACAAAATGGCAAAGTGAAGAACAAAAAAAAGATGTTGATACTGTAATGCCAACCAATTCTGTAAGAAGAACCTTGGATTACATATCATGTTGGTTCGTTCTAGGAGCGAGATATATTCAAAATAGTAAAGCAAAATTTGCATTTGTAAGTACAAATTCTATTTGCCAAGGAGAGCAAGTTTCCGCCCTCTGGCCTTATGTTGAAGAACAAAAGGTTCAAATCGAATTTTGCCATACATCATTTAAATGGGAGAATAATGCAAAGAATAATGCTGGAGTTACATGCATTATAATAGGAATGACATCTCAATTCAATGTAGAAAAATACATCTATTCTGATACAAAAACTAAAGTAAGCAATATAAATTATTATCTTCTTAATGCGCCAAATATTGTAGTACAACACAGAAGCAGTCCTCTATCTAATTTACCTATAATGACTAAGGGAAGTCAACCAACAGACGGTGGTTTCTTATTAATGGATGGTGTAGAAAAACAAGAGGTAGAAGAAAAATATCCATATCTTATGCCTTATATTCGTCAATATATGGGAGCAGACGATTTGATAAATGGCAAAAAAAGATTCTGTTTTTGGCTAAAAGAATGCCCAAATGATATTTTAGAGGATTGTCCAGAACTATCCAAAAGACTTGATGGAGTAAAAAAGGTTAGAAGTGAAAGTACAAAAGAAGCTACAAGAAGATGGGCATTGTATCCTCATCTGTTTACAGAAGATAGACAGCCTAATTCTGATTATCTAATATTACCTGTGGTTTCATCAGAAAGGCGTATTTATTTACCTATAGCATATAATTCCAAGGAGATTATAGCAAATACTAATGCTCAGATGATTCCTAATGCCAATGCATATATATATGGTGTAGTTGCATCTTATATTCATAGTGTTTGGATGAAGGCTGTTTGCGGAAGGCTTGAAATGCGATATGCCTATTCTGCTAGCATTGTGTACAACACCTTCCCCTTCCCTGAAATCTCTGACGAGAAGAAACAGGAGATAGAGGCCGCAGCAGAGGATGTGCTGATTACTCGTGAGTATTATCCAGAAAAGACCTTGGCTGAACTTTACGACCCAGACAAGATGCCACAGGATTTGCGTGAGGCCCATGCACGGCTTGATGACATCGTGGAAAGCTGCTATCCTGGCTATCCCTTCGCCTCAGATGAAGCCCGCTTGGAATGCCTATTTAAGTTATACGAAAAGATGACGGCAAACCGGGCAAAGAAATAAAAAAATGCTATTTTGAATAATGATAGCGCAAAGAAAGAACATATACGTAAACCATACCATTACTGATGGAGTACACCAATCTGTGCTCATCAGTAATGCGGCGGCTCCATACACCTTGCAAATCACCTTTCAGCGGTTCTGGTTTGCCAATCCCCGTAAATGGGTGCTGAAGAATATCTTCAAGCAACTTCGTTATACGTTTCATCACACGTTTGTTGCCTGTTGCTTTCCAGTACGCCAAGTCTTCTTCAGCCCT
Organism: uncultured Prevotellaceae bacterium; assembly: GCA_902762325.1. Lineage (GTDB taxonomy): Bacteria > Bacteroidota > Bacteroidia > Bacteroidales > Bacteroidaceae > Prevotella. The sequence goes on from CACWNV010000014.1 coordinate 99,920, forward strand.
GGGCATGAACTTTATTTCCATAATTCATCAAGTTTGATGACACGTCCACGTCCTTCCTCTATATCTTTTTGGCCTTGGCGTATAATATCAACCATAGCAGGAGAAGACATGATATACTCAGTTTCGTCCATAGCCTTCTTTTGGGCAGTCAACTTCTTGAGATATTTCACGGCTTTTTTCATCAGACCCTCATCCTGGGCAATGATGCTCAATTCGTGGAATAGTTCTGCATTCAATTCTGACGTTGTCATATCATAGACTTTTTAGTTCGCTGCAAATATACAAATTAAAACTGAAACAACAAATATATATGGAACATAATAGTAACAAAATAGTTGATATTCACTACCTGCAAACAGGTAAAGCAACATCAACAAACGAATTAGGAATGCGCGAGATGCAGGCACAGGCCTATCTGCATCGTGATAAGCGTTTTTTGTTGATAAAAGCTCCGCCAGCTTCAGGCAAGAGCCGTGCCTTGATGTATATTGCGCTTGACAAGTTGGAACATCAAGGTGTGAAGAAGGTTGTGGTTGCCGTGCCGGAAAAGAGCATCGGCCGTTCATTCAGGAATACCAATCTGACGAGTGGCGGCTTTTTTGCCGACTGGATGGTTACGCCATACTTCAATCTGACAGACGTGAAGAATGAGCAGGACAAAAAAGGAAGATTCATAGAGTTCTTCAGGCAGAATAACGCTAAAGTGCTGGTATGCGCCCATGCCACTTTGCGCAACGGTATGAAGGAACTGCCAGACGACAGCTTTAATGATGTGCTTCTGGCCATCGATGAATTCCACCATACAAGTGCCGATGCCAACTCGAACTTAGGCGATGTGGTGCGCCGCGTGATGAACAATTCTACCGGTCATATCGTGGCAATGACAGGCAGCTATTTCCGTGGTGACGGCATCCCCGTGCTTAGGGCTGAAGATGAAGCCAGATTCTATCCCGTCACCTATAACTATTACCAGCAGCTGAATGGCTACAAGTATCTGAAGAATCTCGTGTTGGGCTACCACTTCTATCACGGCTCATATCTGGACCATATCGGCGAAGTGCTTGACACAAGTAAAAAGACCATCATCCACATACCCAGCGTGAATCAGCGGGCATCTACTTGCTTGGGCAAGTATCAGGAAACGGCTGAAATCATGAAAGTGATAGGTACCATAGAATACAAGGACTACAACACGGGTGTTTATTATGTCAAGACGGATGACGGACGGATGCTGAAAGTTGCCGACCTCGTGGAGGATGAGCAGAAAGAGCGAAACATGGTACAAGACTATCTGCAGAAGATGAAAAGCCGCGACGATATGGACATTATCATCGCTCTTGGAACGGCAAAGGAAGGCTTCGACTGGCAATGGTGCGAGATGTGCCTGACCATTGGCGTGCGTGGCTCGCTGACAGAGGTGATTCAGATTATAGGAAGATGCACACGAGACTGCGAAGGTAAGGAAACTGCCCGATTTACAAATATGATTGCGATGCCAGAGGCTGAACAGGCAGAGGTAAAAGTAGCAGTAAACGACTTTCTGAAAGCCATTACTGCCTCGTTGTTGATGGAACAGGTAATGGCTCCAAGCTGGAAGTTTAAGACCATAAAAGATGAGAAAGAGCCGAATGAGGATTTTGCACATACCATCGTGGTGGAAGGTCTGAAACCGCTGTCGAGTGTAAAGACACAAACCATCGTGGAAAGCCAACTCGACGACCTTAAAGCTGCCATTCTGCAGGATGATATGGTGGTGAAAGCACTCAGCGGCTCAACAACGGCAGAAACCATCACCCAACACTTAATTCCCAAGGTGATACGTGAGCGCTATCCAGAACTGAGTGATGGTGAGGTGGAAGAGGTGCGACAGCGTGTGTTGCTCGATACAATTATCAAAGGCAATGACATCGTGGATGAGAAAGGCAATCCCATTTCAACCATCACAGATGATGATGACAGACCCAGCGAGGGCAACAGGCTGATTAAAATTGCCAATAGGTTTATCAATATAGACAAATTGAGCATCAACTTGATAGATACCATCAATCCATTCCAGCGTGCCTACGAGGTGATTTCGAAATCTGTTGATGCCAAGACCCTGAAAATTATCCAAGATACCATTGCGGAACAGAAGTATGACATGACGCTGGAACAGGCCATAACACTATTCAAAGGACCTTTGAAGGAATATGTTGCAACACATGATGGAAAACTTCCATCTATGGAAGACCCAGATCCAAAGGTTAGGGAGTTAGCTGTGGCATACGCGAAGATATTGAATCAGAAACGACGTAAATTGAGTGGACTTGAAATAGGAGAGTAAGGTATGGATATTAAGAAAGAGTTAATCGGTCTCTTTGATGACCCTTTGCTGGATGGGGCACGCCCTTTTGCTAAACCAATTACTGCTGATGACAGAATTATGCAGAAAATGGCTGAGGTAAGGGAGTGGATAGATAAGTATGGACGTGAACCACAAAATGATGGCAACCTGAAAGAAAAACTGATGTTCGCATCATTAAAGACACTAAAGGAGAAAGGACTATGGACATAGATAAAGAATTAAAGTCTCTGCTTGACGACCCTCTGCTGAATGTCAATAAAGAAGAGGAAAGTTTGTTTGATATTCCTCAAGATATGCGGAAAATCATCGCCAAGAAGAAGGCCGACTATGTGGCGCAGCATAAGTTGTGTGAAAACTTCGAAGACTATAAGCCTCTGTTTGAAAAGGTTCATCAGGATTTGAAGGAAGGGAAACGCTCTTTGGTTAAAATCAATAAGACTGCTACACTTACCGCTGGAAGATACTATTTCGTAAGCGGACAAATGTTATTGCTGGAATGGATTGGTGAATTGAAGCGGAGCAGTAACTTCCTACCAGATGCTAGGACACGCTGCATCTATGAAAACGGTACTGAATCTGACATTCTCTTACAGACGCTACGAAAGAACGTAGTTGGCGATGGTTATGCCATATCAGACCTGCAAGAAAATATAGATACTCAGTTCTTCAACAGTTCGGATATTACAACGGAGGATAAAGTAACAGGATACATTTACGTGCTCTCTTCACTTTCTGACGATCCTGCCATCAAAAAAGAAAAGAATTTGTATAAGATTGGTTTTACGACTAACAACGTAGAACTACGTATTGCCAATGCAGAGAATGAACCAACCTATCTAATGGCTCCTGTTAAGATTGTAGCCACGTATAAAGTGGTAAATCTGAACTCGCAAAAGTTTGAGGATTTGATACACCAACTGCTAATGCCAGTACAGTTCCAAGTGTTGGTATATGATGAAAATGGTTTTGAACACCAACCGCAAGAATGGTTTATCGTACCACTACCTGTAGTAGATGTAATTATCAAGAAAATCATGGACGGAACAATCGTTGGCTATACATACAACTCACAGATGGAATGCTTGGAGAAACGAATCGTGAAGGCCAAATCTACTTTCGACACTTCAGGTATGAAGGTGTTGACACTCAACATCAAGAAAGTGTATTTCGACGAGATTATGAGAGGAGAAAAAACGATTGAATATCGAGAACTAAAACAGACTACGCTTAACAAATATACCTACATAGACGAGTCGGACGGGAAACGCTATCTGCGTCGTTATGATGCATTGCGTCTATTTGTTGGCTATCAAAAAGACAAGGAGAGCGCACTGGTACAGGTCGTTGATACCACTTATGCCAACGGTAACGTAGAATATCATTTGGGTATGGTGTTAGAACACATAACCCCAATAAGTTAGAGTTGGATTGCAAACAATTCAAGAATTAACTATTACTCTACTTCTGCATAATTAAATTACATAAGGAGTTGGTAATCTGAGACAGCTCATGATTCCTTCCCCCGATAGTCTTCTCTTTCCCTATTCTCCCGCGAAGTCGTTATAGAGGTGGTAGTTGCGGTAGAAGGAGCGCATGGATGTGTAGCCGGCTTGCTCTGCCAGATCTTCTTTCCGCAATTCGGGATGTTCGTTTTCCAGCCTTCTCACGTAGGCGATGCGCTTGCGGTTGATGAACTCTGCGAAGGGCATTCCTGTCTCTTCGTTCACCATCCGGGAGAGCATGGTGCGGTTAGTGCCCAGCTGCTGAGCCAGTTCTGCCAGTGTCAGTCCCGGTTGGAGGTAGAGCCGTTCGTCGTCAATCTTCTGCAAAATGTACGAATAGCCTTCTTGTGGGGTGGTCTCCGTTGTCTCTTCGCACTCTTCCCGAGCGATGTCCGTGAATGAGAAGTGCTGCACGAAACCGCGATAGCAGAGCATGTAGAGCAGACCGCTGAAGAAGCATGCAAGTAGGACAAAGGGTATCTCGGAGGAAAGAAACACAAAGCGTCCGACGGCGTTTACCGCAAACGACAGAACAGCCGTGAGAACCATCAGTATTAATATGGTGGTGATGCCGTAGAGCCGTTTGTCGTCGTTGTCGGCATAGATGGAGTCGATCAGTCTGTTATAGCGGCGGATGTGTCGGATACCCACGAAAAGCACAACCAATACGCCTACGGAGAAGAGGCCTTTCGCCAGATGATGGACTACGGCTTGTACCATGGCAAGTCCTAAGAGTCCTTTCATGGAGTTATTATATAAATAGATGTCGACGAACAGGCGGCAATCCTCTTGGCTCATCATCGCATAGACCACAGCGACAATGATGCCGATTATCACGGGTGGAAGTATTGTGAGCCACCACTGGCGACGGCTGACCGTTCCCTTGGTGAGCATCGTGATGTAGTAGAGGTAGAGCGGATAGACCAGCAGGTTGCAGACCACATAGATGGTATCGCTTGCGGGAATCTCACTTGTTATCCGGTTGAAGAAGACGAAATGTCCCGCATAGAGCAGTGTGGCGGTGACAGCCCAGAGCAACAGCTGGCGGTGGGCAGCACGATTGCCCTGTTCCCAAAGGTTCATGGCTATTGCAACCGACCAGAAAGCGCATACTGCCATCGGCAGGAAAGATACTATCTGATGAATCATGATGCAAAGATAATCAAAGAAACGCTAACACACCGCCGGACAGAGCCACTAAAAACTTTGGATTTCCCTAACAAATGTTAAATGTACGATATGGCACATCCCTTGTACGATATGGCACAACCTTTCCCGACTGCTCTTTTGAACTCATTTTCCTTTTTTTTATCTTTGCAGAAATAATTTACCTTAACAAACACAATACGATGACAACAGTTAAACATTTATTCATTTCACTTCTCGTCCTCTTCGGCTATACTTCCGGGGCATGGGCGATAGAACAAGATTCCGAAGGGTATTATCTTATCGGATCGGTACAGGATTGGAAGGATTTCGCCAGCTTAGTGCTGAATACGAATCAAGGGGCTAATGCTCGGATGACTGCCAACATTGACCTTGGAGATGATCAGACACACATCGGCTCCAGTGTTATATCAAGATACCATGGGGTTTTCGATGGTGGAGGATACACGCTAACTGTAAACTATGTTAGTAGCGATTACGGACTATCTCCTTTTAGATATACTAATGGCGCAACTATAAAGAATCTTCATGTGGATGGTTCAATCGTCTCCACATATTCAAGAGAACCACATACATCTGGTGTTATCAGTCATTCTCGTGGAGACGATTTGATTGAAAATGTATGGGTTTCTGTTGATATGCAGTCTGGTGGAAGCGGTTGGCTGGAGTGTGCGGCGTTTATTGGCTGTAATAATTCTGGTAATTCACGTATTATCAACTGTTTATTCACGGGAAGTCTCACAACCACATCTGGGTATTATAATGGTTGTTTCTTTGGATATGCAGATAGCGGAAATGTTACTATAACTAACTGCTTGTCAACAGGTTCATTTAACTATTATGGCGGTTCTAATTCCGCGACAAGAGGTATTGTCGATAATAGTTATGTTCTGCATTTCCCAGCGACAATTCCTGAAAGCATGCAAGTGACCGACGAGCAACTTGCCGATGGAACCATTGCCGCAGCCCTTGGTGACGCATGGGTGCAAGACCCATTGACCCACCAACCGATGCTGAAGATATTCGCTACGCTGAAACAGGATTCCGAGGGGTATTATCTTATCGGTTCCGTAACAGACTGGAGAAGATTTGCCGAGCTGGTCAACAGCGGAACGAATCCAGCGGCAAATGCCAGAATGGTTCGTGATGTTGACCTTGGGGATGATCAGACAACCATTGGCATATGTGCGGTTAAGCATTCTGAATATAGTGAGAATAAACCATACAGCGGCATATTTGACGGGCAGGGGCATACTTTGACCATTAATTATACCTCTGAATCCTCAGGGTCAAAATATGTAGCCGTATTTCCTTATGCTAGGGGATTGACTTTAAAGAACCTGCATATAGCCGGAAGTGTTACTGTCACTAATGGAAGCACGAGTGGCATCATTTCATTTCACCGAGGAGAAGGGAATGTGATGGAAAATGTATGGTCTTCATTGAATGTTACCAGTACAGAAACCGCCTGGTCTTGCAGTGCTGCGTTTGTCGCCTCTTCTTGGCAGAATGGTCAGCCGAATTATTTGGTTGTGAAGGATTGTCTTTTCACAGGATCACTGAATGACCCACAAGGCGATTACGACGGGTGCTTTTTAGGATGGATAGAAAGTGGCTCTGCAACTTTTGAAAACTGCCTTACGCTTGGTTCCTTTGACTTAGGCTCATACAGTGCTATATCAAAAGGAAGCAATATGACTATAACCAATTGTTATATCAAGCAGTTTCCTCTGACAATTCCCGAGAACATGAGTATTACGGATGAACAGATTGCTGATGGGACGTTAACAACTAACTTACAGAATAATCGTGAGGAAGAAATCTGGGTGCAAGACCCCGAGCTTGGTATTCCGATGCTAAAGATATTCGCCAATGAGGAGACCGAACAGACTTCGGATGTACTCAACGGAGTATTTACCATCAATGCCAGCGGTGAAAAAGTATCGTTCGCGAAAGGCAATCTTCAGAAGATAGGCAGCACATACCAGTTTGCTGAGCACCAGTATGATTACTTCGGTACAGATCAGTCAGATACCCACCGCGATATGTATGCATTCTTAGACTATAGCAATCCGGATAACGGTGAATCTTGGTCAATGCTATCCAGGGATGAATGGAAATATCTGTTTGCCACCCGTAGCGTCACCAACACGCTTTCTGCTGATGCCAGATACACCATGGCTACACTCGGCGGCACATACAAAGGTTTGATTATCTTCCCCGATTACTACACTCATCCCGAGGGAGCAGACTTTACGCCTGGTGTATTTGATAGCAATTCCAATTACACGGCCAAAGTAAGCCTTGAAGGTTGGGCTTTGATGGAGGCTGCCGGTTGCGTATTCCTACCAGCAGCAGGTTATTGCTCTCGTGGTAGTACTTGGAGAGGAGTAGGTGAATACGTTTGTTATATGAGTACTACCCCAGATGGTTCATGGTATTATGATCCCTATTTCAGACCAGATGGTGTCTATTTGGACGAAACAAGTCTTAAAGAAACCTGGTCTTCTATTCGGCTGGTATTACGATTGCCGTTTTTAACTTATACCGTGCCTGCGAGCGGCGTGGGCACATTCAGTTCCGAGGTAAATATCCTTTTGCCCGAAGGACTCAATGCTCACTACTGCAAGACCTACTATGCAGAAAGAAGTGCCATCAGCGTGGTGAATATCAGCGGAAGGGTGGTGCCAGCCAATACTGGCGTTCTGCTCTCTGGTACTCCGGGCGAGACGTTCAATCTGTATCGTACCCATGAAACAGCCGAAGAACTGGAAGGAAACGCCCTGGTCGCTGTGCCTGAGTCCACCCACATCAACGCTACAGACGGAGCTTACACCAACTTCATGATGAAGGGAGGCAAGTTCATCAGGATTGCAGATGAAAGTGAAGATGTGAAGATGCCAGCCAACCGCGCTTATCTGCCCTTGCTGACAGCAGATATCAGCGGCAGTAATGCCAAGGAGATAATGCTGTTATGGGATGATAAAGAGGCTACAGGCATTGAGAGCCTCACCCCTAACCCCTCTCCAATGGGCGAGGGGAGTATCTATAATCTCAACGGTCAGAAACTCTCGTCACCACTGAAGGGTATCAACATCATCAACGGCCGCAAGGTCATCGTCAAATGAAATTAAATGTATCAGATATGAAAAAGACTTATCAGATTCCAGCCTTGTATCAAGATAATGTTC
>CACWNV010000015.1 GCA_902762325.1 uncultured Prevotellaceae bacterium
GAGGAAGTACTTCAAACGTCAAACATCAAACCTTGAAAACTGCGCGAAGCGCACCACTTCCTCCATCAACCGTCATCCTTCACACGTCAAAAACCGCATTTTCCCCGAGGGGGATTAAGATTACAGGCAGGTGGTGGAGCGTAGCGAAACCCCTGTATGTTTGGAGTGAGTGGGTAGGAAGAACCCCAACGGGGTGACAGAGATTCTGTCGTTCCTTCAGAACTTATTCATCTGCGGACTCTATGCAGGGGTTCCGTTTCACTTCACCCCTGCCTGTTTTCTGGTGCACTTTCAGCGCACTATAAGTAAAATCCAATATTGTTCGATTAAATTAAAACGACTATGAAGAAAGAAACCTGGAAACTGATCTTGCAACTCATCCTTTCGATTATCACGGCTATTGCCACCACGTTAGGGGTCACGTCGTGCTATATCTGATGTAGGATGGATGAAGGAGGAGTTAGGAAGTAGTGCGCTTCGCGCAGTCACGAAGGGCTGATGTATGATGTACTTCACACTTCGAAACATCAACCTCGCCTTCGGCGACCACTTCATACTTCGTAAATCCTCCTTCACACGTCAAAAACACTTCCTACTTCCTTCATAAAAAATGATTGGATTTATTTTCCAAAAATTCGAAGTTTTCTTGACAAAGGGACGAGAACGCTCTCCTATTCTATTCGCTGTTCTGCATATTGCGGGAGGTGGAAGAAGTCGATGTTCTCGAAGACGCGCCGGACGGGATTTATCTCCAGGAATGTCGTCCCTGCTGCCAGTCCGAGATTACCGCTGAGGTAGGCAATCTTATCGTCTAAGTCAACGTATCCTTTCTGACGAAGCATGCGAAGGGCGGCAAGGAAGATGTATTCAGGTGACTTTGAGTCGTGCTGATAGATTGGTATCACGCCATAGCTCAGGTTCAAGAGTCGCTGGGTCTTCTCCCTGTAGCAGATGGCAAGGATGGGTTTCGGACCTCTGAACGAAGCCAGATAACGCACCACCTCTCCTGTCATCGAGTCGGCAATGATTCCTGCCACACCCAAACGGCGTGTGGAGTCGATGGCTGCATGGGCGAGGAACTCCTTTTGAGAACAATTCTCGCTCAGCGGAAGCTCGAAGCCATTCAGACGCTGGCGGTCTCTCTCTGCCTGTTCTGCAATGGTTGACATCGTCTCTACTGCCTCAACGGGATATTTACCTGTAGCGGTCTCACCGCTGAGCATGAGCGCATCAGTGCGCATATAGATGGCATTGGCTATGTCTGTCACCTCTGCACGTGTCGGACGAGGATTGTTAATCATGGAGTGCAGCATCTGAGTTGCCACGATGACCGGCTTTCTCGCCGCCACGCACTTCCGGATGATCTCGCGCTGGATACCGGGGATTCGCTCCAAGGGTATCTCTATTCCCAAGTCACCACGGGCTATCATGATACCGTAGGAAGCCTCGATGATCTCGTCGATATTGTCAACGCCTTCCTGGTTCTCAATCTTTGAGATGATCTTGATGTCGCTATGGTGTTCATCAAGAATCTCCTGAATGGCATGAACATCTGAAGCCGAGCGGACAAATGAGTGTGCAATGAAGTCTATATCCTGCTCTATGGCGAATAGGATATTCTTCCTGTCTTTCTCCGTAAGTGCAGGCAGGTCAATGTGTTCTCCGGGTACATTCACGCTTTTCTTTGAACCGAGCGTTCCGTCGTTCTCTACCCTGGCAACAATCATCGGACCGATATTCTCCATCACGGTCAGATCGAGTGCGCCATCATCAAAGAGGACATGGTCACCCACTTTCACGTCATTACAGAAGTCAGGATATGACACGTTGATAATGTCATGGGTCGTCTCCATTTCCGGCCGTCCGAAAATCTTCACCACGTCACCTATCTTGTAGTTGATGGGACTGGCCACGGCGGTGGTTCTCACCTCGGGTCCTTTCGTGTCAATCAGTATTCCAATGTGGGGAGATACCGAGCGCACGTTCTTAATGACCGTACGCATCCCCTCCTCAGTGGCATGGGCAGTATTCATGCGCACCACATTCATACCAGCAAAGAAGAGATGACGCAGAAACTCCGTGTCACATCTGAAATCACTGATACTACATACAATTTTCGTCTGTTTCATGCTATTTTCCTATCGGATGGTTAAGTTCGAGTATTTGATTGTCAATCAGTCCAAGTTCTTTGGCAAGAACCTCTTTGTTCATTGTCGCACGCGGAACAGTCTTCAGTCCCATCGCGGTGCAGATCAGGCAGATGTTCTCCGACACATATCCTGCATCCATCGCCCCTAACTCAGCACGGGGAGAGCGGAACTTATTCAAGTCGCTTACCAGAACAAGGCTGACAGGTGCCACGGCAGAAAAAGCCTGGTTGGCAGCCACATCCTTGCGCAGGTCTTTCGAGGACACTTTAATCAGGGTATTATTCAGGGCATCGTAGCGGAAGGCACCGTCGGAACGGCAGACAAACACGATGACATCCTGAGCATTGATGGCTGAAGGAGCCGTGATTTTCTTCTCTGCCGGGCGGTTGATGCCGCAGGCAGCCCAAAGGACATTCGACAGCACTTGATCCGACAATGCCTCCTTTGAGTATTCGCGTTCCGAACGCCTGTTCTTCAGCACAGCCACGAGCGTCGCCTTCCCCCCGTTATTGTCATCCCACTTCGGTTGCGGCAGACGAATCACATCCTGTGCAAACGCTCCTGCTCCAATCATCAGGGCTATTGCTATTGCATAAAATCTTTTCATAATAGGCTATAAATAAATGAGTTCAACAGATATGCAAAGATACACAAAAATAGAAAACCCTCAAGTAATCATGCCTTTTTTAACATTAAATAATGCCTCGGTCTCTGATGGAGAAGATAACAGACTGACAGATAAGTTATTTTTTTGAGAATTCTCTTGTTTTTACTGAAAAATATATTTATCTTTGCGAAAGCAAAAGAAACCAATGTTTAACTAAAAACAAATAATTATGGCTTACAAAATTATTGACATCGAAGGTATAGGTGAAGTTTACGGCAAAAAGCTTGTTGATGCCGGCATTAACACAGTAGATGCCCTTCTGGAGAAATGCGCAAAGCCCGCAGGCCGCAAAGCTCTGGCAGAAGAGACGGGAATCAGTCCTAAGCTCATTCTGACGTGGACGAACCATGCCGACCTTATGCGTATCAACGGTGTAGGTCCTCAGTTCTCAGAGCTGTTAGAGGCAGCCGGCGTAGATACCGTGAAGGAATTCCGCCACAGAGTACCCGCCAACCTACAGCCGAAACTGGAGGAGATTAACAACGAAAAGAATCTGGTGAACCGTGTTCCCAGCCTGAAGGAAGTAGAGAACATGATTCAGCAGGCGAAGGAATTGCCACCGGTAATGGAGTATTAAATTCTTTACAACCACAAAAGGAGGAAAGAGCGGAATCTTTCCTCCTTTTTTCTTGCATTTCCGATAATAGGCTGAAAATTAAGTAGTTCTGTCAATAAATAAGGGCTGTTTGTGCAAAAAAAACCAAATAAATTTTTTAATCACACGAAAAACTTGTATCTTTGCAATCCAAAGTGACAAGAAAGTAAAATTATCTAACAATAAATATTTAAAACGTAATGACAAAAGCTGATATCATCAACGAATTGGCAGAGAATACAGGACTTCAGAAGCGTGAGGTTGCCATCGTTGTAGAGAATTTCATGGAGGCTATCAAGAACAGCCTGCTAAATAAGAAAGAGAATGTTTACCTTCGCGGTTTTGGAAGTTTCATCATCAAGCACAGAGCAGCCAAGACAGCCCGCAACATTCAGAAGAACACCACTATCACGATTGCAGCTCACGACTTACCCAGCTTCAAGCCTGCCAAGAGTTTTGTCGAGAAGATGAAAGAGGAGTAAGGCTTCTTACGAATCATTTCCGCAAATCAGATTACACATTATTATATAATATTTAAAACAAACAAACTATGCCAAACGGTAAAAAGAAAAAAGGTCACAAGATGGCCACGCACAAGCGTAAAAAGAGATTAAGAAAGAACAGACATAAGAGCAAATAAGCGTACTGTTCTAAGTGTTGGGTGAAGGGTCCACCCAACACTTGTCACCTAAAAAAGTAGTAAAAAAAGGAAATGACCAGCGAAGTTGTAATTGATGTTCAAGAGAAAGAGATTTCGATTGCCCTGCTGGAGGATCAGAAACTGGTAGAATATCAGAATGAACCCCGTTCAGCATCTTTCTCCGTCGGAAACATCTACATTGCGAAGGTGAAAAAGCTCATGCCAGGACTTAATGCCTGCTTTGTAGATGTAGGATATGAACGCGATGCCTTTCTTCACTATCTTGACTTAGGAGGCCAATTCAGTTCTTTCGAGAAATACCTGAAACAGGTACAGAGCGACAGGAAAAAACTATACCCCTTCAGCAAGGCATACCAGCTTCCCGAACTGAAAAAGGACGGAAGCGTCCAGAACACGCTAAGTGTCGGACAGGAGGTGCTTGTGCAGATTGTAAAGGAACCCATCTCAACCAAAGGACCGCGCCTATCCGGCGAGATTTCATTTGCGGGGCGTTATCTGGTCTTAATTCCTTTCAATGACAAGGTATCAGTTTCTTCCAAGATTAAAAGCGGAGAGGAACGTGCCCGACTGAAACAACTCATTCACAGCATCCGACCAAAGAACTGCGGTGTCATTGTACGCACTGTAGCAGAAGGAAAAAGAGTTGCTGAATTAGACACTGAACTGAAGATTCTGTACAAGCGGTGGGAGGACGCTATTACAAAGGTACAGAAGACTCAACAGCGTCCACAACTGGTTTTCGAGGAGACGGGGCGTGCGGTAGCGTTACTGCGCGACTTATTCAACCCCACTTACGAGAGCATTCACATCAATGATGAATCTGTCTATCATGAGGTGAAAGACTATGTCTCACTAATAGCCCCTGAAAAGGCGGGCATAGTAAAGCTCTTCACAGGAAAGCTCCCTATCTTCGACAGCTATAATGTGACCAAACAGCTCAAGTCTGGTTTCGGCAAGACGGTGAATTACAAGCATGGTGCTTACCTGATTATTGAGCACACGGAAGCGATGCATGTGATTGATGTGAACAGCGGTACACGTGCGAAGAAAACTAACGGACAGGAACAAAACGCATTAGAGACAAACCTTGGAGCCGCAGATGAAATAGCACGGCAGTTGCGTTTGCGCGACATGGGTGGTATCATCGTCATCGACTTCATCGACATGAATCTCGCAGAGGACCGTCAGATGCTATATGAGCGGATGTGTAAGAACATGCAACAAGATCGTGCTCGCCACAACATCCTTCCATTAAGCAAGTTCGGCCTTATGCAGATCACTCGACAGCGTGTCCGTCCGGCAATGGATGTAAATGTAGAAGAGACTTGTCCCTCATGTTTTGGAAAGGGAACGATTAAGTCGAGTTTCCTGTTTACAGATCAGTTAGAAGGAAAAATTGACCGATTAGTCAATAAGATTGGCATTAAGAGATTCTACTTGCACGTCCATCCCTACATCGCTGCCTATATCAACAAAGGCGTTTTTTCGCTAAAGAGGAAGTGGCAGCTGAAATATGGACTTGGAGTGCATGTGATTCCATCTCAGAAACTTGCTTTTTTGCAATATGAGTTTTACGACCCTGATAAACATTTCATTGACATGAAAGAAGAGATGGAGACGAAATAAAGAAAGCCCGGAAAGCAATAACAGATGCTTCCCGGGTTTTCTTTTGCCTGTATTTCATCCTTTAATCCTTATTCTCCGGAAAAGCAGATGCTGAACGATTCCCCGTAAAGCAAGAAAGACTATCAGCGAGAGCCACAAAGCATGATTTGCCATGAAGGGGGAAAGAAGATAATAAAGGGTGAAGAACACCAGAGAGGCTATCAGACAAGCGATAAGCATTCCGCGCGTTTCCGTGATACCGATAAAGATACCGTCATAGATAAAGGCTGCCACACCTGCTACCGGTATCAGCAATGCCCAGGAGAAATAGTTAAGCGATGCCTCCACGACATTCCCGCTATCCGTCAATAATGATAAGAAGCCGACTCCTCCCATTGCATAGACCGCCGTAAAGAGTATCGTGATTCCCCCACCCCATAGGAAAAGATGGTGCCACACCTTCCGAAGCGAAGCATCATCATTTGCTCCATAATACTTTCCGGCAAGTGCCTCACCGGCAAAGGCAAAACCGTCCATCACATACGAGAATAACGTGAAGAACGTCATCAACAGGGTGTTCACCGACAGAATCAAGTCGCCCTGACGAGCGCCGGCAGACGTAAAGAAGAGATTCACAGCCACAAGGCAGAATGTACGGAAGAAGAGATCTCCGTTCACGCGAAGTTCACGACGTGAAACCATGCGTATTCTATCGGCGGTTTTCTTCAGCGCCCATCCATATTTCCTTTTCAGCATTATGACCGCCCAAAGAGCGCCACACCACTGGGCAACAAGTGTACCAAGGGCAACGCCTTCTATCTTCATGCCGAACACGATGACAAACAACAGGGACATGGCAATGTTCACAAGATTCTGCATCACCGAGACAATCATTGGCGTACGCGTGTCCTGCATACCGATAAACCAACCAGTCAGCACATAAAGACTAAGCATTGCCGGAGCACCCCATATACAGATGTGGAAATAAACCCTGACGAGTTCATCAACCTCAGCCGACGGTCCCATCAACCATAGCATGAGCCACTGAAGCGGGACTTGCAATAATAACATTGCCAAAGCAATCATCCAGGCAAAGCGCATGGAGGAATGAAGCGTCGTTCTCAGCCCTTCCTGGGATTTGTAGATGACGGACTGTTCATCGGTCGTTCCCGACTTGTCCGATGACAATTCCATCTGCATCTTTTCCCCTTTGCCATACGCCTGTGCCGTCATTCCACTCGTACCCATGCGAAGGAAGCCGCAAAGCCAGTACATCACATTGAAAATCATTGTTCCAACAGAAATTGCAGCAATATAGGTCTCGTTACCGATATGGCCCACAATAGCCAAATCGACAAGTCCTAACAAGGGTACCGTAATGTTCGTGATGATAGACGGTACGGCAAGCTGCAAGATTTCCCTGTTCGTATTTACCAATGATCTTCCCATCTCTTTCCTTTCTCACAGATGATTCTTTTCCACCTGCTACTCTTTTTCTAATCAGATACAAAGGTACTAATAATCCCCGAAACAATAGTAAACTCTGTTTACAAATTAAAGATGCAAAGAAATTGCAAACCGTTGTCCTTGGCTTTTTGGTCGGGAAATCATATCTTTGCAAATAAATCGTCAACTATGAAGAGAGTATTCATAATATGCGCATTGGCTCTTTTGCTTATCGGATGCAACGAGACCACAAAAAAGAAACAATCGTTTTGCCTGCAAGGGGCATGGAAGTTACGGAAAGTGGAGTTTCCTGAAGGCAAGACACGCGAGTACCCTACAGAAGAGGGAAGTACGTATTGCCGGATATACGGTCAGGACAGCGTCTTCTATCAATGTCAGCTCACGACAACCGACAGGGGAATCGTCATCATGCCGATAGAAATGAGTGAGGTGACATTGATCAACAAAGGGAATGGCGAAGTGCTCTATTTAGAGGATGAAGACCCGCATCCTCTCACTCTGGCTGGCGATACTTCCCTCACCATCCAGCAGACAGGCGTACTCTACTCGTGGGTTCGGGACAACGACCTTTACAAAGACTGGGGCGATGATATACGCGACATCGTTTCACGGGAGATGCAAAACGCAGACAATGCCTACACACACAGCTATGTGCTCTCCGCAAAGGAACGACAACAGCAGAAAACCATTCATTGGCTTGTCTTTATTATCTGCCTTGTCATGATGGGCGTGATACAATATGTCATTGCGAGTCATAAAAGCAAGCAACGGCTACGGTTGCAACTCCAACAGATACAGGAAGAACATGAAGAGCGTTCACAACATGTCCGCCAGGCAATCATGGCAGACGAAAAACGCTTCTTTGCATCCGATGAGTATGAAGCATTACACAAGCGTATCATCAGCGGACAACAGCTGACAAAGCAGGAATGGACCGATGTGGAAAAGATGCTGAAGACCGTCTATCCCGGATTCACCATCCAACTAAGAGGTCTGCTCCCTATGTCAGAATTAGAGTATCAGACATGTCTGCTCATCAAGCTACGTATCCAGCCAAAGGACATTGCTTCTGTGCTGATTCGCGACGTGAGTACCATCAGCACCGTTCGGAGCCGACTATATAATAAGGTGTTCGGAAAGAAAGGAGGTACAAAGGACTGGGATAACTTCATTCTATCTATCGGTGCATAAAATCCTTGCAAAAAGTTTGCATCTGCAAATGCAAAGGAAAAGCAAACTGGATTTCTTGGCGGCAAGTATAAAAGCCTGTATCTTTGCATCGACAAATCATTCAAAGTAAAACCTGATTAAAAACTTAAACGTATGAAAAGAGTAATGTTTGTAATGGCAGTTGTGCTCATGAGCGCACTGCATGTTAATGCCCAGACTACGAAAGTAGCGGATAAGGAACTCATTGGGGCATGGGTGATGGAATCCATGCAGTTTGAGGGAGAAAAGAAAATCATGTGTGGTAAGGAAAGCGGCTATAGTCAGTTCAAGTACTACGGTCCCGATGGCGAGTATGCCTGTGCTGAGATTGGCCTCAGTAAAGACGGCAAAGTGGTAATCATGCCTCACGAATATGGGACCTATACCTTCAAGAACGGTGTCTATACCGAGATGGGACGTTCCACTAAGGACGGAGACATGGTGCTTGTCGACAAGAACACCTTCAAAGGACGCTGGAAGAATCGTCATGATGTATGGAAGAAGACCGCTCTTCCGGAGAAGGTCGTAAAATACATCGTGAACTGTTGCAAGTCTAAGGAGACACCTGCTGACATTCAGCAGCTCATCAAAAAGAACATGTTCAATTAGATTAGTTTAGTTAGATAGTACTACCCGGGACATTCAGGAGGTGGCAGTGATGCTCCCTCCTGTTTTTGTAAAGAGCACGTTTACGAGTTGTAAAGAGCACATTTAGCACTCGTAAAGAGTATGTTTGCAATGGGGAAAGAATCTATTGAGTATGGTGAAGACAGAGAGAGGATTAGGAGAGATTTAGGAGATAGTTTTAACGTCTCAATTGAGAAGTGATGTGTCTCCTGTATAAAGCTGATAATACTTTCCTTTGAGCTGCAAGAGTTCCTCATGAGTTCCATGCTCAATGATGCGACCATGATCGAGCACAATAATCTGGTCGGCATTGCGAACGGTGGAAAGACGATGGGCAATGACAAAAGTAGTGCGTCCCGACATCAGAGAGTCCATCCCCCTTTGTACAAGCAGTTCGGTACGCGTGTCGATGCTTGACGTAGCCTCGTCTAAGATAAGTACTGGAGAATGAGCCACCGCCGCCCGCGCAATGGCAAGCAGTTGTCTCTCACCTTGCGACAAGTTTCCTCCATCCCCTTCAAGTACGGTCAGATAGCCTTTGGCAAGTCTTCTGATAAAGTCATCCGCTCCAACCCTCCGGGCTGCCTCCCGACATTCTTCATCCGTTGCATCAAGACGACCATAGCGGATGTTGTCGATGACGGTTCCTGTAAAGAGGTGGGTATCCTGTAATACTATTCCCATCGACTTCCTCAGAGATTCCTTACGGATGTTCTGAATTGGAATTCCATCATATAGAATCTCACCGCTCTGTGCATCGTAGAAGCGGTTGATAAGGTTGATGACCGTTGTCTTCCCCGCTCCTGTTCCTCCTACAAAGGCAATTTTCTGGCTGGGATTCGTGTTAATCGTTATGTCAAAGAGTATCTGCTTTGAAGAGTCATAACTGAAATTGACGTTTCTAAAATCCACATCCCCCTGCGGATTCACCAGCACCTCACTTCCTTTATCCTCTTCGGGCTCGGCATCCAACAATCTGAATACTCGTTCTGCACCGACGGAAGCATTGAGAACACTATTAATCTGCTGGCTGACATGGGTAATGGGTTGTGTGAAACTCTTGTTCAGCTGAAGGAAACTGACAAGAGTGCCAAGGGTAATGGAGAATTGAACGCCAAGAATAGAAGAGTGTCCAAGTGCAAGAGTCGCCCCAACGACAGCTATCAGCACGTACGTCAGACTTCCCAGACTACCATTGACGGGCATCACGATATTTGCAATCTTATTGGCATTGCATGCGCTGGAACGCAACTGCTCGTTGATTGTCTCAAAATCGCTTATAGCCTTCTCCTCATGACAGAATACTTTAACGACCTTCTGTCCCGTCATCATTTCCTCAATAAAGCCATTGACCTTTGCCAGACTCTCCTGCTGGATGCGGAAGTAGCCACGCGACCGTTCGCCCAGCTTTGTCGTCGTAAACATCATGACAACAGCCATCACGATGCTTACCAAAGTCAGTGGAACGCTAAGCACGATCATTGACACGAATGTCACGGTAATCGTGATAATCGAATTGAAGACCTGCGCCATGCTCGTGGAAATCACCTGACGAAGGGAATCCACGTCATTCGTATAGGTGGACATCAGTTCTCCGTGAGAATGTGTATCGAAATAGCCTATCGGCAAACGCTGCATGTTCTCAAAGATATCTTTCCGAAGCCGGAGCATCGTACCTTGGCTCACATTGATCATCAGTCGATTGTAACTATAAGAACAGATCACGCCAAAGAGCAGGACAAGTCCCAGCTGGAACAACGTCTGCATCAAGGAAGTATACTGAGGATTGTCTGCCTGGGTGAGCGGTACGATATAATCGTCTATCAATGACTTTGTAAATAATGTCGAAGCCAAGGAAGTCACAGAAGAAATCATGATACATGCGAGTACCGTCAGCACAGACCACTTGTAGTATTTAAGAACAAAGCGCAACAACCTCAGAAGGGTGGTCTTCTTATTCGCATCCAGCCTTTGTCTTGCTGACTGAAAGCCACGACCAGGGTTGCGGGAGAATGCCTTGCCTCCGAATCTGTCTCCGTTCATGCATTCCCTCCTTTCTTGTCAAAATCCCCGATGTCTTTGTTCTGTATCTCACAGATCTCCCGATAGAGGTCATTCGTTTTCATCAGCTCTTCATGAGTCCCGAATCCTGTAACCATGCCATTATCCATGACGATAATCTTGTCACAGTCTTTCACACTCAATATGCGCTGGGCAATGATAAGCTGTGTCATCTCAGGCAACTGCTTACGGAATGCCATGCGTATCTTTGCATCAGTAGCAGTGTCACACGCACTGGTCGCATCATCGAGTATCAGGATGCGAGGATGCTTCAACAAGGCGCGGGCAATACAGAGACGCTGCTTCTGTCCGCCGGAAATATTTGTACCGCCCTGCTCTATTCGTGTCTCGTAGCCATCCGGCTTTTCCATGATAAAATCATCAGCCTGCGCTATCTTGCAAGCCTCGCGACAATCCTCAAGGGTTGCATGCTCATTTCCCCACCGAAGGTTTTCAAGGATGGTACCGGAGAAGAGTGTGTTCTGCTGCAATACGACAGACACCGCATTACGAAGAGTATGGATATCATATTCCCTGACATCGCATCCTCCAACCATCACCTGCCCTTTTGTGACATCATAGAGCCGACTGATCAGATTGACCAACGTGGACTTTCCCGAACCAGTACCGCCAATGATACCAATCGTCTGTCCCGGTTCGATTCTGAAAGAGACATTATAGAGTGCCGAACGCTTGCTCTGGTGAGAACCCGTGGCAGGCGATGGACTATCATTAACACTGTAGTCAAATCTCACATCGCGGAACTCGATGCTTCCATCGGCGACAACGGTCACGGGATTTTCAGGATTCGTGATGTCAGTCTTTAGGTTGATAACCTCTGTCACTCGTCTGCCACTGGCAGCACTCTGCGTGAGCATAATGAAGACCATGGACAACATCATCAACGACATCAGAATTGACATTACATAAGTGAACAGAGAAGTAAGTTCACCTGTTGTCAATGTACCTTCAACGATATAATGTGCTCCAAACCATGAAAGAGCTATCATGCACCCATATACGACCATATTCATGATAGGATGGTTGAGTGCCATTAGGCTCTCAGCACGGACATAAAGCCAATACAAGCCCTCAGCTGCCTTTGCAAATTTCTCGTTCTCGTATTTCTCACGCACAAACGCTTTCACCACCCGAATCGCCTGTACATTCTCCTGTACTTTCAGGTTCAGTTCGTCATACTGTTCGAAAACCTTCTGGAACATGCGGGCTACGCGTGAGATGATGTGATAAAGCGAGAAGGACAAGATAACCATTGCCAGAATAAAGATCACCGACAAACGAGCATCAATGAACAGACACATACAGATGGATAGAATGAGTCGAAAGGGAGCACGTACCGTTACACGTAGTATCTGCTGGTAGGCATTCTGAAGATTACTGACATCGGTTGTCATACGGGTTACCAGTCCTGATGTCGAAAATCTGTCAATATCCGCAAAAGAGAAAGTCTGGATGTTCTTGTACATGGCTGAACGGAGATTGGCAGCAAAGCCCGTCGATGCATAGGCGGACATCCTACCGGCAAGAATACCAAACAGCAGGCTCACGCATGCCATGATAATCATGACAAACCCATAGAAATAAACATTCTGCATGTTGCCTGCACTGATACCCTTGTCTATCAATGATGCCGTAACATAAGGTATCAGCACATCCATAATCACCTCCAGTACAATAAAAACCGGAGTCAGTATGGAAGCCTTCTTGTATTCTTTTATCTGACCGTAGAGTGTTTTTATCATTTAATAAAACTCTCTCTTCTCCATCCACATGCCGTCGCCGGCATCTATTCTTTCATTCTCTAAGTCTAATTTACGTACTTCCACCTCACCTTTACCAAAGTCACAGAAAAGACATCCCTTCTCGTAATAGAATGTCCCATGACTTGTTTCTCCACCAGAGGCCTCTGCTATGTGGTTGCCATGGATGGTTATTCGTATCATCCCTTCTTCTGAATCAACAACCCAGCTGCCTTCAATCCAGTCGGGAGCCTTTTCGGGAGCAACCTCCTGAAACTCATCGGCCTCATCAATAACCTCCGGCTCTGGCAAAGCATTGGAGGTGGGAGCCTTTATCACTTCATCAGGTGTCTTGATGTCTTCGGATGTATATCTCTTTTCAGAGCCGCATGTCTGTAAAAAGAAAATGGCAAGAACAATAGAAACGACGATTCCAATGACACACCCTTTCATGTAGTTCTGCGTCTTTTCAGATGTACGTAACAGATTGGGAGGAGTGACATGCTTACTCTGCTTCCATCTGTTTGCATCAGAATCATGATAGTGAGATGCAGGGGGTACAGGCTGAGTCGTTCTGTGAACATGCCTGTTGTCCTGTATAGCAGCTTCATCCGCTCCTGCCCTTTGAGTTTGATTCTCAACTCTCTTCTCTACATGAGGAGCATCTGTGGGAACTGTATAGGTGAACGGTGTACCACATCGCGGGCACACAGTCGCTAATTCTTTTATACCTGATGCAACGGACGCATCAAACCTATATCTGCATTTCGGGCATTTCACTTCCATAATTCAAACACACACGTTTTTCGGTTATCATTCAAAGTGTACAATGGCTTTGCGGGTCACCTTCCAAATGCCGTTTTCCTTAGTCAACGCTCCCTCTTCATCTGTGATGATATGACGGGGGAAAGCCGACGCATTGCCATTTACTTTACAAACAGGCTTAACAAACTGGGATATGCTGATGGAGGCTGTAGCAATCGCATCTGAGGTATCTAATATCGAGAAGGTACCATTCATGTTATCGCTTGTTGTCAACAGATAGATGCTCTTGCCAATCTGCTCTTGCGATGACACACTGGGGAACGTACCGTCTGCTGTAGGAGCAGCCAAATACCATTGAGTAGGTTCATCAGCTTTCTGAGGAGTATCTGTTGCACTTATGACAGCAGCGGAAAGACCGAAATCAGATAGTCCCAAAGACTCTGAAGAAGATTCACTGACTTCTTCGGGCTTCTCTTCTTTCGTTTCTTGCTTCTCAAGAGCCTCAACCCGCTTTTCCAGACTCGCAATTCGTTTCTGCAAAGCTCTTATCCGGTCCTCGAGCAGACTCGTCAACTGCTCCCTTGCCTCCTCCTCTTCGACATTCTGCTTGCCGAACATATTAGAAAACATATTTGCCATAAGCTACATCACATCAGGTTTTCAATCAGATTATCACGGATGCTACCGATGATTGGATAGAAGAATACCGTATCCTCTATCGGATCACTTCCATTCTTATCATCTGCATTCTTATTCACAAAGTTCCATCCGTTGATAAGATGATGCTCAAGATCCTTGTTGACAAGTTCCTTGAAACGAGAGAGCGACTTGTTGTCTACGAGGAAGCGGTCTACTACATGTATATCATCACATAGCTTGCAGAAGAACTCATTGAATCTCTTCACCTCATTGACAATCTCCGTCCGAATCTCCAGCGAAGTCATGTCGTCATACGTCAGCTTCTCTTTGCCAATCATAGAGTAGTTATACTTCAGCTGGCTATCGAAATCATCCAACAGCTTGTTGAGACGGCTTACACTCTCACAACCACTTGGCTCTCGCACTTCCATCAACGCACCACGACAGGTAATCTGCTTCGGTTCTTTCTTCTCCATCACAACAGAGAATCCGTCAATATCATACTTCTCACCATAGACACGCTCAAAGACAGCCTGGGTAATCAGGTCGAGATCACGATTGGAACCGACAATGTCCAGCACCTTTGAGCCAGTGCCACTGAACATAACAGAACGAGGCTTAGCCAGTCCACGATGATGCATCACTTTGGCAACGTAATAGATGAGTGTCACATAGAAATAGATAAAGATAATCTTCCGTGTCCCGTCCTCATTAAGGCGCATGTTATAGGAGAACACATCATTACCTCCCACCACCTTATTATTAATAACAGAGAACAGGAACGCATTGATGTCCTCACTCTTCCGTTTACCCGTTATATCATCAAGGATGCCATTCAGCTCTCCGTAACGCTCATCATCAGCGTCAAACAACCGCTTGAAATAGTCCACGTATTTAATCAGCATCGGATTGCTGTCTCCGTGTGGGACTTCAGAAAAGCCGTCACCAAACAACACATTGGCAGCAAAACGGAACGAAGTAAGAATTGTAGGCTGCTGGGCGTTGCTCTCGAAAATAACGACATCACTTGAACCGCCACCTATATCTATGCTTGCGACATTTGAAGCTGAGCCGCGGAACTGACTGGAACTCTTATAGAAATAATACGGTGCGACAGATTCAGGCATCTGAATCAAGTTGCTTTCCGTTACGGGAATACCAAAGACTTCTTTGAATGTCTTTGCCCACATCTCTCCCATCTTTCGGATGTTACCCACCTTCATCGACAAAGGATAGAACCAGACGAGGCGCGTCTTGGTGATATCTCCATTCTCAAGCAACACCTTTGTCCTCATCAGCTGGGCAAGTTCAGTAAGATATGAACGAACACGCTTAGAAGTCGCCATTTCCGTTGACCACTTCAAGTTAGGTACGACTCTGTTTCCATAGCCAATACTCTCTTTCTCATAGATGAAAGGAATATTTGCATCGCCAAGTGCAACGATCGCATCTACATTCTCAGCATCCAGACGTTCGCATTCCGATAGCACGGTACGCTGGGGGAATCCATAGTCCTCTCCTAATGTCTTTGGCAGCAACTCCTGCTTCATGATGACATCATAGAGGATTTGCTCGCCGTTATATAAAGTAGCAAGGAGACGGTCTCGGGCAGCAGAATTCAGATGAATCGGCTCTGGCATGTTTCCTCCCTTCATGCACTCCAGATGTGTATTTGTCGTTCCGAAGTCAACGGAGAAGGTGAATGGTTCATGGCCTGGGATGTAATCTCCCCAGCGAGGACAAACCATACCCTCGGCAACACGGTTACCACGGTCATCTGTCAGCATGATGCTGATATAGTCAAACTCAGAGACCAGCTTGTAATAGCATGAGCCGACGCGCTTTTCCGATTTCAGACTACGTTCACGTGCTGTAACGAATTCCTCTTTTACCTGATTCTGATAGCCATTCTTAAAGAACGTCATAGACAGGCTATAGTTCTGAAGCAGACCAAGTGCTCGGTCAATAAGCTGTACATTGTATTGGTTACCCTGTGGTATGCGGACAAAGGGGAAGATGCTCAAGGCAAACGGAACGGTGATGAAATAGCCCCGATTGTTTGCCACGTCATAACGTAAGTCAACACTACGAGCCGACACATAGTTTCTCTCAAGCGTGATGAACTTTCCCTGCTTCTGCACAGGAATACGAAGAATGGCACGTACCGTTTCAGTTGCACCCGTCTGGGTGTGTATCATTTCAAACTTTGGACGTCCTCCTATTGTTCCCCACAAGTCTGACACTTTAAAATACTTGAAGAAAAGCGGCTTCAGCGGGAGCACAAAGTCACAGTCGTCGGTATCTCTGGAACCAATCGACAGATTGCCGTCGAAGAAACAGTCGCGGTCGATAGTATAATCGAGTTTTATCAAAGCGGGCTGGAAGAAGTCGTCGTCTGTCAGCCAAGGATACTGGTGAGTCGTTGCCGGCAACACGCG
Organism: uncultured Prevotellaceae bacterium; assembly: GCA_902762325.1. GTDB lineage: Bacteria > Bacteroidota > Bacteroidia > Bacteroidales > Bacteroidaceae > Prevotella. The sequence goes on from CACWNV010000015.1 coordinate 16,645, forward strand.
CTTCTCTGGAGGAAGGGCATAGTCGGCAGGTGTTATCACCGTTGAATCGGTCCACGGACTGGAAATGTACTTGAACGGGTCTGTCTGCGGGGCATTCAGATGATTCTGGAGAACCAACGGTAAACGGTCATCTACTTCCTGAGAAGGAACAATCATAAAGTCACTTGACAAGATAGAGGCCTGAATGTCTTCGGCACGGGCACAATAGAAAGGTACTCCGAGTGCCTGAATACCCTCGTCCATCTTTGAGTAGTTCGAGTCAAGGAATGTCTTGGCCTTCTCAATGTTCTCATAATCATAGGCTGAAGGGTTACCAATCTCCTTCAAAATCTCAGTCTGCAATTCACCTGGCAGTAACCGAAGATTAGTAATCAGGTAGGCATTCACCTCTCCGCAACATTTCTTAAGATCGGGATATGCGGTGAAAAGCGCATAGATATATTTTACAAACTTCGGGTCACGACGATACAAAGGACGCCACTGGTCAAAGAGATTCACGTTCTGTTCCACTGGGATGGAATAGACGCCCTCCCTTGCATTTGGCGTAGCCATGAACAAAGTAACGGGTGAAGTGGAACCCAGCACTTGATTCCCATGCACAAGGAAATAGAGTCGGTCCATCTTGTCAAAATTGAACGCTTCCTTATCCTGATCAAGGAACATCTCAATGGTCTCTCCCAGTAATTTATGCTGAGGTGAATTCTTCAACATCTCAAGCTGAGTATCGCGATTCCACTCGACAATACGGAGCTGCGTGCGAAGCTCGCTATAGTCGAAGAACAGCTGAGCGACATCCAGGGCGTTTGCCACAAGCTTCTCATCCATGGCTTCTCCCTGTAGTGTCATGTGAGTGGAAAGACGTTTGAAGGCATTCTTCACCAGATCCATCTGTGCAAAAGGCGAAGGTATTGCCGTACGAGGCTGCTGCGACAATCCACCATTCGGATCATCTATCATATCTATTTCATCAGCATTGTACTGACTCGTCAAAGGAATCCATCCTTCACCTGTTGTCTTATTATTGTATGAAAGTATCTTACTCATTATACAATTGCATTATATTTCTCATCAATTAACTTCTCCAATGTCTCGTCTAACAAATCGAGCAGTTTCAAGGAAACTCCATCAGATCCGTATTTTGCGGTCTTTACCGCCATCTGCGAAGCTTTGTTCATGGCAGAAAGAACAGATTTATAATCTATAGTCGACTTGAAGAGACCGCTCTTCGGTGTAATGTCTTTCAGGCAGTCGCTAAGCTTCTCCGTACCAAGATTAAACGGAACGAAGCTCCGCTGGTTTCCTTTCAGCTCCTTCAGCCATGTGCGATACCCAACGAAGAAGTCTGCCGTGAGCGTATTATAAAAAGACGTAGAAAGGAAGCCGTTGCTTATCTCTGGCTTATCCTGGGTGTAACCACGCCCTATGTCTGCCTTGAACTGGTTCGTGATGTACATATAGGCAAGGTGGAACTTCACGAATTGTCTGTTCACCAAAGCTCTTGTCTGTAAGCCAAAGTCCATCAGGCTCAATGTTGTCTTATCATTGGCAAGGCCAAATTCCTTGAAGATAGGATTCTGTGCATTTCCCCCTACGGTCTGTAACTGATCGTTAGGAATGGAGAGGAAATCCATCACGGCAAGTGCTCCGACATACTCGACGAGGTGAGCGTCATTACGCTGCCCGTTACCTCCCGGATCATTAAAATAGGGATTACTGGGTACCTGGTCACCAAGATAATAGCAGGCATTGATCTTCGACATCGGCAAGTCTACACCATTCTGGTGCAATCCGGTCAGATTATCATGATAATAGAAAAGCGCCGACTTTGTCTTTGAAATAAAATCGCCACGGGAAATGGGGCTGTTATCGTCCTGCTGTACATTAAAATACGGTAAGACGGTCAAGGCTCCGATACGGGCATCACGCAAGTCACCACGGTTGTTGATCTGGGTATTGTTACCTGCATTTCGGATATTCTTCACGATAATCGGATAGCCTGCTGCGCCGGTTCCTCCAAAGATACTTGACACGACAAAGATACGGTCGTTCTTCTGGAACACATTAGAAAACTGGCGGAACTCCTCTGAGTCCTTGAACTGATTAAGAGCGACACTACCGATATTCGGGCTGCCGACAAAACCAATGTCCATCTTCGTGTTCAACTGATAGTCAGAGAACATCATGGAACAGAGAGCCTGATTACCGGTGTCAAGTGTTGAATAGTTGATGAAGTCGTGGAACTTCTTCGACTCAATGGCACCCATGTTAAACAGGAACGTATCGCTCAGCTGAGAGCCATTGGGAAGGATATCAGACAGAGTGCTGATCTTCACCGAGAAGAATCCTTTTCTCACATCAGTCTGCTCTCCATATAATTGACGACGAATCTGTTTGTACCACCGCATCAGATTGTCTGTACGTTTCAAATCCTCATTAGCCTTATGAGGGTCGACGATAATCGGAATTATCTCAAGTGGCATGGGCTGCCCTGACTCATCCATCGGATGGATACCTGCGGCACATTGCATGATCAACGGGCGCATCACACGCGACCCTGTACCACCTACTAAAAACAAAAAGAGTCTCATTTATTCGGGTATTGGAGTATGACGACAATTAGAAGACCACCAACGGATGGAGAAAGAGGCTATAATGAAAAGCACCGCCTCAACCACGAAGTCCATCACACAGAAGCTGAACAGCTGTGCTGAGAAATCAAGTCCGTCTCCTGAGAAAATACTGTTGGGGTAGATATAATTAATAGTTGGTGCTAATACTGCTGCAACTCCCAAGACAATCAGCCAATGATACCATCTGGAAAAACTGACAGAATTGATGGCATAATAATAAATACCGGCAGCTGCCCAGGCAATAAGAGCAGTGACAACGGCCACTACCAGATAAAGATTCTGATTGTACATTTCATTAGAGAACTCACGCTCATAATAAAGATTCTCGAAGATCGGGGTAGATAGAATCAGGAACAACAAGGTAATAACCAGTCCTGCTATCAACAAGATTGTATTCTTCATCTCAAAAATATTTATTTATTAAATTCCAAATCGATTTCAAAATAATAGGGCTCCTTTTCCGAATGCTTGCGGTAACTGTCGTAGATACCCTGAAGCAAGTACTTCAAGCCGAAGGTGGTGGTGGAGAAACCTGCGCCGCCGACATTGGTATCATCATCGCTCGACGACTCCTCAACCCAGTAAGGAAGTCTGTTCATCAGCTTAATCTCGACTTTCTGGTCGTGATTGATGCCATCGCTGCCGAGGACGAAGATGTGTGTTGCCTTGCCGATGTATTTCTTCTCAGCAGGTGTAATGTCCTTCTGGTCGATTCTCCGGATTTGAAGTATCTCTACCTTATCATCCGATTCAATGCGATAGTTCTTCTTGTCGGTAAGATAAGACTCGTCAATCAGCATGCCGCTAAGGTCAACTGCAAGGGCGAGACGAATATCTCCGGAGTTGCGGTCTACCTCAATATCCTCTAAGTTCTTTATCTGAGACTCCTGTCCACGCTCAGGTGTGAAACGGCCACGGATATCATCATTGCTCAGCAACAAGGAATAATAGGGCTTGTAAACATCATCTGTTTCGAAAAGATACATGTTCTCATAGCCTTTCAGCTCATTCAACCGACTAAATGCTGCATAGTTGTTGTCTTTCGTCAGTCGAGCGATAATGTCATTCGCCCCTACAATCACGATGTAATAAGGACGGCGTCCCGTGTAGCTCTGTCCACCCGGAGAATTATAGGAATAATAAGGACCGGAGTAGCTGCCGTTCATTTTGACAATCAGCATTCCCTTATCCTTCACTTCGCTCTTAAACACGGCGTTAGCCATACCCTGTGCTTCGGCAAACACCTTCTGAGCATTTACCCCAGCCATGTTCTTGGTTGAATAGATCATGTCTGTCACAAGAATACTCAGTTCATCAGCTCCCGTCTTGTTGAGTAGCTGTGAGAAGATGGCGGCAAAGTCGGTAAAGCTCGCATCACCGATTCCTTTCGTCGCCTCGAAGATATTGGGGTCGGAAATAAACTTAGAGAAGCCTTCGGGATAAGTGTTGATTTCACTATTGACAACATAGATGTGATGATCTTCATTCCCGCCCGGCAGGTTGTTCAGCATCTGCACAATGGCTGCCTTGAAGGAACCGTCACCATTGGGTGAGTCATAGGGAACCATTGAACCGGAACGCTCCAAATAGAAGTTTACTCCTAATGTCCGTTTCCCGATTATAAACTGTATTTCCTTGGAAGGACGACGATGCTCGAAGAAATCCGACACATAGTCTTTCACGGCATCTACATCCAATTTTCCATCAACATAAAAATCGCGGAAATTAGCCTTCTGCTCGTCTAAAAACTTTTCTATGGCTTCCCAGTCGTTAACGTCAATTGTCTTATCCTTGTCTGCCAGTTCAAGCAATAAACGATTCAACTCTTTTTTTCCGCCTCCACCACAGGCTGAAAGCACAACAGTCATCAGCAGCACTGCCATACTCATCATCAGTGATATATTCTTCATAAGTTCTCTAAATATTTTATTTCAGAATCTACTATTCAATAACCTTATACGCCACTGGAACCAACGCCAGTCCATATCCATAACAATTTGCAAAAGTACAAAAAATAAATGAAAACTTACCATCATAATATATAATTTTTAGGAACCGTTCACATCATGTAAGTATTTTAAATACCCTCAGTGTTCTTGAAAGAGCATTCGTTCCGGTTTTAACATGTTTAAAGAAGATGCTCAAAACAATGGTTTTGATTCCGCATTATTGTCGTCTTCTATATCTTATTTGAAAGCTTAACAATCTGCATTTTACTATCAAATATATTGACAAAATTCTGTCGTAAGAAAATAATAAAAGAGTGGTTAATTTGTGTAAAATATGACCATTCACTCTTCATTCATAATTCTTCATTTTCCGAAAGGATAGGTTTAGACAAGCTAAACGTACTCTTTAAACACCCTAAATGGCTTGTTTAGCCGCCCTAAACATGCTCTTTATTACGATGAAACCATACTTTTTGCCCGAATAAGCCTAAGCTTTCGCAAAACCGGATTTTGTAAATAATAGGGCTAAAACAAATCATTCGCACAACCGTCTGTTATTCAACGATTTACGAAAAACCTCAAAAAACGCGTTATTTTTGACCGAAGGACAATTTCTTCGCAAAGACGGCATTCTCGAGGGGCTAAAATCTGAATAAATCTTGACAAAACACAAAGACTTCAAATTCCCATATACGAAGGTGAAACTTATAATAAGAACACAGGGAAAAGCAAATGAGGAAAACATTAGAAAAATATTAACAAGACACCACAAAACAATGTTTTAGATGACAGAATGCAATAATAGACAGAAATTTACGTTTATTATAAATAAACGATCATTTAACTATCTGATTTTACTCCTTCACATAATATGACCTGACTAAATATGAACAAGAAAATATTTTTACTGTTGTCAATTCTGATCTGGGCTGTTGAGATGAGTGGCCAATGGTCTTTAAAGACGAATCTGCCGACTATTTACATCAACACCTTTGACGGAAAAGGCATCACAAGTAAGACTACCTATGTCAATGCAAAGATGGTTTATATGGATGAAGACAGCCATATCACGCAATGGGACACCATACAAATCAGAGGAAGAGGCAATTCAACGTGGGGTTTGAATAAAAAGCCTTACCGGATTAAATTCCTGAAGAAACAACGGCTCTTAGGTAGCGAAAAGGCTAATGCAAAGTCTTGGACCTTGTTAGCTAATGCGGCTGACAAGACGCTGATACGTAATGCGTTAGCTTCAGCCTATAGTGAGTTCTCTGCCCTACCCTTCAGCCCTTCCTATAAGTTTGTTGACCTGGTATTGAATGATACTTACATGGGCTGCTATCAGATAAGCGACCAGATTGACATCAAAAAAAAGCGAGTGAATATTGTAGAACAAGACGTGCCGCTTGCGGAGGATGCGGACATTTCTGGCGGTTATCTGTTGGAAGTCGACGGCTTTAAAGACGGCAACTGCTTTACTACGTCTGTCTATAATGTACCCATCCGTATTCACTCTCCCGATGAAGACGAGATCGTTTCATCACAGAATCAGTACATTCGCGACTACATCAACCAGTTTGAGAATCGTCTTCGTGCCAACACGTTCTCAGATGCAGAAAAAGGATATAGGGCTATTGTGGACTCCACCACTTTAATTGACTGGTTCTTAGGAACAGAAATAACCGCTAATATAGACGGTTATTATAGCACCTATTTTTATAAGGACCAAAACGACTCTTTGCTTTATTGGGGGCCGATGTGGGATTATGACATAGCCTTTAACAATGATTACCGTATGCAGAGAGAGCAGGGAGTGTGGACAACTGCATATAGTTTGATGACTGACATCGGCTATGGACAGACAAAACTATGGATTAACAGGATGTGGCAGGATCCCTGGTTCTCACGACAGGTGAACAGGAGATATAATGAACTGCTTGATAATGGACTTGTCGATTATCTCTATCAGAAAATAGACAGCCTTACCCAGCTTTTGAATCGTTCCATCCAGCTCAATTACGAGAAATGGGGAATCAATCAAAGAACATACCACGAGATTGTCTTATACAGTTCATACGACCAATATGTTACTGACCTGAAAGACTTTATCTCCGAACACTGCAATTACCTTAAAGATGCATTTGCCAACAAAATGCCTCCTGAGCCTACTCCCGACTTCGTTCCGGTGGAATACTTCTATCGTATCCTGAATGCCAAGACCGCAAAAGCATTCGACCTGTCAGGAACAAACGTATGCCAGTATTCGAACATTGTGAACCGAGAGACGGAAGACTGGATCATCATCCCTGCAAATGGCTACTTCCAACTTATCAACAGGAGTAATGGATTAGCCCTGAATGACCCGACAATTGGAACGTCGACTCCAACAACGAACATAGGAACACAACTGAATGTCGCACAACGTGACACGACTGACACTAATCAGCTTTGGGAGATTATCCCACAAGGTACGGAAGGATATTATAACTTGCTGAATGTCAGTACACAACACATCGCGAATCTGAGCGGAGGCAACAGCAGCGACGGTACAACGATAATAAGTTACACCAATGATTACAGGAATGGAGAAAGCCTGAACAGACTATGGTATTTCATTCCTACGAAAGAAGCCATCCCAGAAGAATATACGGGTATCAAAGAGCATGAACCAGAGAATTATGCTTTAGCTTATAATCCAACTAGTCAACATCTGCATTTCGGTTCTGACACACGAGAAGAGCTGACCTTTGTCGTCAGTGTATATTCCGCAAATGGCGCAAAGATAGGAACATTCAAAGCAGATGAAGAGTTCTCAATGCTGAATCAGCCTTCAGGAACATACATCGTGACATGGCGTTGTGGCAACAAGACAAGAAGCGTGAAATTCCAGAAGACTAACTAATTCCTATGAGTTAATGGCTCCACAGTGAGGGCACTTCCCCTTACTGTGGATTTCTTGTCCACAGTACCCACAAATCATACTTGAATAATGGTGGGTGAAGTATTGTCTCAATGCGAAGTATATATAAAGAACCAATAAGAAATAGCCGACGTAATATAATGTCGTGATACTAAAAACAACATAATTGATAGCACAAACTCCCACCAATCCGAACAGATAGGTTATCACATCGTCTAATGGTAACCTACGGCGAATATCATCCAAAACGGCTAAACCGACTATTAGCATAGCCCAGACCAAGACAAGGAATATAGACAGAACCATCGGAACAGAGAAGGGATTCAATGTGGGATGGAAATAGAAATGCTGCCATACGTCAGGGGCGAAATTCTGAATGCTTGCATACAAAGTAGCAGCAAGGGCAACTAACAAGGCCAATAGTGTCGGATAAATAGAGTCTATATCATTAAAATGAACGATATAATCATTCTGGCGTTTCATTCTCCTTATTATATAAATAAAGAAAATCACCGATAAGATTATCAGAAACACGATTATATGTTTATCCGAGAAAGTGGAGATAAACTGGGAGATTGGGTCGTCAGGAACGACATCCTTCAACAGCTGTGACTCATGAATCCATCCGAAATCAGACCATTCTGTCGCAACCTGAACCCAGACAGAGTCAACAGAGTCGTTGGGAACTATCCGAATGTCTGCTATCACAAGATGCTCATCTTTCTGGACGATAAATGAATCCGTCATTAACTTCAAAAGACGCTCCTCGGGTTGCTGCCTCAACAACATCAAAGAGTCGGACTTGACCACAACATTATAATTGAAAGAAATATATCTCTCAGAAGTATACTTACTGCTATTATAACATGATGACAACAGCAATAAGAAAAAGCCTGACACCGTCAAATGAAACAGAAAGGACAATTTATTCAGCATAGATATTCATCTGACATTTATTACAATCAAACTGCAAACGAAAGCGACGACCATCAGAGAGTCGTAAATAAAGAGGTTCATGGAGGGCACTTGCTGCCCCATCATGTCTCTTGCAACGTCCAAGAGAAAACAACAGGCAATAACGGCACTGCATCAATAAAGGATGCGAGAGCTTATCCGCATTCTGCTTGCCATGTAATTCAAGTGCTTCATCAACTTTCACCTGCCGTTGCGAGTAAAAAGCACGGGAAAGACGATTAGACACATTATATAAATAAGGTAGATGATAAAGCGGAGTCTTGACATTCGAATCGCCTTCTATATAAGGGGAAGTGCTCCGAGACTCTGCTAATGCCTCGTCAATCTTCCGCACAAGGTCTCTTCTTAACTCTGCCAACCGACTACTTGGAATAAAAAACTTGTCAACATCGGACTCAAAATCAAGTCCTGTACATAAATAAGGAGTATTACCTAATTTGGTCAATTGCCGGTACATATTCTCCCGTTGAGGCTTTTCTGCCAAATGTTTCTCACAAGACAAGTGAGAAGAAACTGACAAAGAAGGCATAAGGCTTGCAATCAACGAAAAGCCGTCAGCCACCTCCTTGAGAGCCATTCTTATAGATATCTTCCGCTGAGCCGTCTCACCATTCATTAGTTTTTCGAAAGCAACATCCTTATTGCGATAAAGTGCCATTCCCGATTGTAAGCCTAATGGCATCTTCAATGGAAACAGATGATTCCCTTCAACACGATTCACCCGAAACCCAACGAGTTCATTATGCCCATCGAAAAAACACAAGCCGTCACCATTTGAAAACGAAGCGACACCAGCTACAATAAAGTACGAACGATGAGTCACTTTCACCTTTCCGACATATTCGCCCAAAGCTTTAGGAGTATCAAATGACGCTATATCCATCCGACGGCCTTGAAGTCTTCCTTTCTCATCTACCGTTGAATGTAAAAAATAGTCAGTAAAGCCTCGATTGAAGGTCTTCGCCAGACATGGAGTAAAACTATAGCTCACTTTCCCCAATGATGCACGCTGGTATTCTGCCGAACGACGATGAATCATTTCATCCAAACGCTGGCTATATGCAGCTACAACATTCTTCACATAGTCAACATCCTTCAAACGTCCTTCTATCTTAAAGGAAACAACTCCAGCATCAGCCAACTGCTCCAGATAGTCAATACGACACATGTCCTTCAGGGATAGTAAATGGCGCTGGTGCTCAATGACATGGCCATCGGCATCAACAAGGTCGTATTTCATTCTGCACATCTGGGCACACTCGCCCCGATTCGCACTACGTCCCAAACAATATTGTGATGCATAACACTGGCCACTATAGCTCACGCATAATGCCCCGTGAACAAACACCTCAAGTTCTATATCCGGAACTTCCTGATGAATATTACGTATCTCATCCAAAGACAGCTCACGGGCCAACACGACACGTTGAAATCCTAAAGAATGGAGCCATCTGACCTTATCAACCGTCCGATTATCAGTTTGAGTACTTGCATGAAGGACAGGTATGCATTTGGACTCAGTCTTCAATGAGCGAACAAGCTCGAGTAGTCCCATATCCTGAACCAACAACGCATCTACTCCAATATCGCACAACTTTTTTATCAGCGCTCGCGTATCGTCAATTTCAGTGTCATAAATAATTGTATTGACAGTAACATAGACTTTTGCTCCATACTGATGTGCGTACTGACATAAAGAAGCTAAATCCTCAACTGAATTACCAGCTGCCGCCCTCGCCCCATAGCGTGATGCACCAATATATACAGCATCTGCACCATGATCAATAGCAGCAATGCCGCACGCCAAGTTTTTTGCAGGAGCCAATAATTCAAGTTTCTTCATCATGTAAAATACAAGACTATCCTATATCTTCAATATTATATGGTGTTTCCTGATATACGTAATAGTTTATCCAATTAGAGAAGAGGAGGTTGGCATGTGCACGCCACGTAACCAAAGGACCGTTCTCAGGATTGTCATCAAGATAATAGTTTATCGGCATTTCAACATCCGTTCGCTTTCCCATGTCACGTTTGTATTCTTTGTCCAGCGTATCAGGAGCGTATTCAAGATGTCCGGTGATATAGAATTCACGACCTGAGCGAGCCATGACTATTGACACGCCACTTTCAACAGATTCAGCAATAAGTGTAAGGTTGGGATTATTAGCAATATCTGCCAGATGAAGCTCTGTGTGCCTACTGTGAGGCATCATGAAATAGTCATCAAACCCACGGAAAATCGGCAATTGTTTATCTGTCGGTTTTTGTCTAAACACTCCAAACATCTTTTTAGGCAAATCGTATTTGGGAATACCATAATTATAATACAGACCTGCCTGGGCTGCCCAACAGATATATAATGTAGATGTCACGTGGGTATGAGCCCATGTGAATATCTGCGTTATCTCATCCCAATAAGCCACATCCTCAAAAGGCATTGTCTCAACAGGAGCCCCCGTGATAATCATTCCGTCAAACTTCTGATCACGCAGCAAATCGAAATCTTTATAAAACATCATCATGTGCTCAATAGGCGTATTCTTAGGAGTATGGCTCTTGAGCTTCATGAATATGATTTCAAGCTGCAAAGGAGTATTTGAAAGCAAACGAACAAGGTCTGTCTCTGTCGTGATCTTGAGAGGCATAAGATTCAACACAACAATTCGAAGTGGGCGTATATCCTGAGCATGAGCTCTCGTAGAATCCATCACAAAGATGTTCTCTTTTTTTAGGAGATCTATAGCTGGGAGCCTATCTGGTAATCTTAATGGCATGACAATGAAAGAATTATAAATCGGTTAATAATATCACTCTTTATCTTTTTCACCGACACGCAAAATTAAGAATTTATTCTCATTTCTGCAAATTATCTCAGAATTATTGATTAACTTTGCGCCAAAATAACATAAAATGAATAAGATTATTGAATTTGACAATTCAACTGTAAAAGTTTTCAGCTTCAATAACGATACGGAGGTCAAAGAATATCACATCATCATCAGTGTGACAAATCCTTTGCTCTCTTATCGAAAACAACTGGAAACAATCATTGAAACATATTCTTTGATGCGCAATCAGTTAGACGGAAATCCAAGCGCTGTTTTCAAGCGGTATTTCCTGAGCGATGCAAGCAATCAAAGCGATGAACTGATGAACTATGAATTAGAGTCACCTGACTGTGCCCTTTCTGTTATCCAGCAGGCTCCGCTCAACGGAACAAAGATTGCTTTATGGGCATATATGATGACAAATGTGAAAACCCGTGCTCTTCATAGTGGTTTATACGAAGTTGAACACGGTGACTACAAACATCTATGGATTGGCAGTGCGAACAATAAAGCAAAGGATTCGGAACGTCAGACTCGCATTCTACTTAATGATTATGTAATGCAGCTGATTAATGAGAATTGCTCTTTAGCAGACAACTGCATTCGCACATGGTTCTTCGTCAATGATGTGGACTTGAATTATCAAGGAGTTGTCAAAGCCCGAAATGAAGTTTTCATCACACAGAATCTTACTGACAAGACACATTTTATTGCCAGTACAGGTATCGGAGGCAGACAAGCAGACGCTCATGTCTTATCTCAAATGGATGCTTATGCCATTAGTGGCATTCAGAGAAGTCAAGTACACTATCTGTATGCAGCAACCCATTTAAACCGGACAAGTGATTACGGAGTCAGTTTTGAGCGTGGCACTTACGTGGATTATGGGGACAGGCGTCATGTGTTCATATCAGGTACTGCCAGTATTAACAATAAAGGTGAAATAGTACATCCACATAATGTTGAGGCACAATGCAGACGAATGTGGGAAAATGTAGAGACTCTATTGGCTGAAGCTGATTGCACTTTTGACAATGCAGCCCAGATGATTGTCTATTTACGCGATCCTGCAGACTATACAGTCATTAAGAAAATGTACGAAGAAAAATTCCCGAATAAGCCGTGGATTATCGTAAATGCAAAAGTCTGCCGGCCCGGTTGGCTGATTGAAATGGAGACAATGGCCATTAAAGCAATCAAAACGTCCCATAAGGCATTCTAATACATCCCAAATAAAAAATGAGCTGTCTTAACTGACAGCTCATTTTTTTAACGAGAGTTCGACGAAATCTTATTGCCTGAAAATTTAGAATCCATATACATATCGTTTTTGATGCCTAAATGTATCGTTTACGCTCTCTAAATGTACCATTTACGAGGCGCAAATGCCATGTTTCAACATCTTACGTCGAACTCACGATATTTACTTTGCATACGCAACACTTCGAGTTTCACGAATAACTGTAATCTTAACTTGTCCCGGATAAGTCATTTCGTTCTGAATCTTTGTAGCAATTTCACCACTCAAAGCTTCAGTCTCTTTATCATCCATCTTGTCAGCACCTACGATAACCCTGAGTTCACGACCAGCCTGAATAGCATAAGTCTTCGTCACTCCGGGATAACTCATGGCTATTGCCTCCAAATCATTCAAGCGCTTGATATATGCTTCTACGATTTCCCGACGTGCACCAGGACGAGCACCACTAATAGCATCACAAACCTGAACGATTGGAGCAAGCAAAGTGTTCATATCCATTTCATCATGGTGTGCACCTATCGCATTACAAATATCTGGTTTCTCCTTATATTTTTCAGCAATCTTAGCTCCATATAAAGCATGGGGCAATTCGTTCTCCTCATCTGGCACCTTACCAATATCATGGAGAAGACCTGCACGCTTAGCTTTCTTTGGATTCAATCCCAGCTCAGATGCCATCACCGCACACAGATTTGCCGTCTCACGTGCATGCTGAAGAAGGTTCTGACCATAAGAAGAGCGGTATTTCATCTTACCAACAATACGTATCAGTTCAGGATGCAGTCCATGAACACCCAAGTCTATAGCCGTGCGTTTTCCTGTTTCAATAATCTCGTTATCAAGCTGCTTCTTCACTTTTGCCACCACTTCCTCGATACGAGCTGGATGTATACGTCCATCTGTAACTAATTGATGTAAAGCTAAACGGCATACTTCACGACGAATGGGATCAAATGCAGATATCACAATAGCCTCTGGAGTATCATCAACAACGATTTCAACTCCTGTTGCAGCTTCTAAAGCTCGAATATTACGACCTTCACGACCTATAATACGCCCCTTTACTTCATCATTATCAATATGAAAAACGCTTACGGAATTCTCGATGGCAGTTTCTGTCGCTACACGCTGAATGGTCTGAATAACAATCTTTTTAGCCTGTGCATTAGCGTTAAGCTTTGCTTCGTCCACGATCTCATTAATGTAGCTGGCAGCATCCATACGAGCCTCATCTTTCAGACTTTCAACAAGGCGGTTTTTAGCTTCCTCAGCACTAAGGCCAGAAAGTTCTTCAAGCTTTGCGCGTTCCTGACTCTGCATTCTCTCGAGTTCTTCCTGCTTAATACTCAGCAGTTTCTTCTCATTGTCAATACGCTTCTGGCTTTGTTCCACTTCTTGTTTACGTCTGCCAAGTTCTTCCTGCCTTTGATTCAAAGACATTTCACGCTGCTTAAGCTTATTCTCACTTTGCTGAATTCGCTGATTCCGTTGCTGTACTTCCTTTTCAAGTTCACTCTTCTTGTTCAAGAACTTTTCCTTTACTTCCAGCAACTTTTTTTCCTTAATAACCTCAGCTTCTTTATCAGCAGCTGTTATCATTTCATTATATTTTCCCTTAATAACATAACGGAAAATCGCGTAGCCAGCCACACCTCCAACAATCAAAGCGATGGCAGCAGTTATCAATATACCTAAATCCATTTATTTTATAGTGTTATTTATTAAAATCATCAACTTTTCAGCGCTTCTTCGATTTCTGAAGTCAACTTGTTGAGAATAACACTATAAGGAGCCGTATCATTCCGTGATGACTCTTTCTCATATCTCAATGCAATATCAAGAAGAGCCATATACAAAATGTCCTTATCCGTTCTTTTTCCTTTGAACAAAGAAGAATAAGTATTTACGGTATCTGTTATAAGTTTTGCAGCATTACGATAGAATCCTTCCTCAACATCGTCACGTGGAATTGTGACACTGAGATCTGTATCGTAAAGATGCAACCTTATGTGCAATCTGTCTCTGTTTTCTTCAGCCATCGCTCCGATTTATTTCTCACTCAGCAGCGTAATACATTTATTAACGTCCCGTATAAGCTTAGACAATCTTTTTTGCGATTCTTCCATATCAGAATCACTAATCTCAATCATCTTCGCCATTTTAAGACTGTTGTAATTATTTCGTGCCTGAATCAACTTGTCTTCCAGTTCCTGGATTCTTGCATTACATTGCTCCACTTTAGCCATGAGCTCTCCATTCTCCTTTTGTATCTCTTTGTATTGAAGAATTAATTGCCTGACACGAGTGGTAAAATGCGTTAATGTCTTTTCATTTGCACTCATAATTATTACAATTTGGCTACAAATTTAACTTAAAAATCTGATACAGCCAAAAAATATTTACTTATTTAATTAATTATTGCTAATTTCGACATCATTACTGCTTATCAGCAGCCTGTTTTGGTTCTTTTTTAGCCAACATAACAACTTGATAAACGAAATCAGTTACCCAAGTCTGACTAAAATTCAATCGTTTATTATATTGCCGTACAGCAGCAACGGTTTTCAAGACTCCCGGATCTGTGTAGTCATTTTTAGTAAAGACCTCACTTACAGTCTTCTCCGTCATCGAATAAATAATCTTCTTAAAAAACGAAGGAACACGAAGCTTGAATTTCATAAGATTACCCATCAGCATCATCAAATCCTGGGTAAACCCTTGGAACTGATACAAATAAGTCTGTACATCCTGTAATTTATGACAATTCTTTTTTATACTTTGGTCTATCTCTTTAAAAAACAAATCATCTGTTTTATAAAGTTCCTTCATCATCTTTTTACATTGTTTTTTCTCCCCCAACCCCAACTTGTTATTTATAGTTGGAACTTTTAGGGTTGCTTTAAACATGCGCAAGTCAGGAAGCATAGACAAATTATTTATGCCCAATTCAGAAGCAATTGAAGCCTGGAAATAAACCCTTAGCAAAGACATATAATCCTCCATTCCACCGGTTGATTTCTTGTTGCCTTCTTCTGTTTTCTTTCCAAACAACTTTGATATTATACCCATAAAAAATTATGTAATAAAAATTAATCAACAAATCAAGTTATTAATATAAAATTGTGGCAAAGTTACAACAATATCATTAAAAACCAAAATATTTTTCACAAAAACCCACAAATCTCAATAATCAAACTTAAAAATAAAACATTTTTTCTTTTATTCTTTTTTATATAAGCAATTTTTAGTACCTTTGCCAAATAATTTGAGCGGCTCAATAGAGTTTCATCTCAGAACAACAGAACAGATAGTATGAATCAGGACTCAAGCGGAACAGATATAATAAGATTCTTGGTAATGGCAGGAGACTTTGTGCTTCTGAACATTTTGCTTTATGTTTTAGGAACAGAACTTCCTAAAGACATAATACCAGATTATTTTAAAATGAATCCCAAGATCATTGTATTGGCTGCTAATTTCGCGTTAGTTATTAGCGAATATTTCTTCCACACCATCATTCACCATAGAAGAGTGACATTTACTGCAATTACGATGAGGGTTTGTAAACTTGTCATTTGTCAATCGCTAATAATGTTCGTTTTTCTTCGTTTCATGAGTGATGGTGGGCGTTTCTTTGAAATGATGGTCATCTTCACTGTCATTTATCTGGTGCTAATCCTATTCACAAGACTTATTGAGCGCATTGTCCTCAGAACTTACAGAAAAAAGGGAGGAAACACTCGAAGCATCGTGTTTATAGGCAATGACCCGGCAAACCTCATGCTATATAGAGAAATGACGGATGACCCGACAACTGGATATATCATCAAAGGCTATTACAGTAATGGCTTCATTGAAGATTGTCCTCCTGAATTTGAAAAGTTAGGAACCATCAGTGACCTTGATAAAGAAATTGGTTTGAACTATTCATTTTTCTCGAACGAAAAGGAAAAGAAAACCATTACAGAAGAGAGTGATTTTCAATTAAACTTAGTAGATGAGATTTTCTGTTGTTTGTCACACGATGATTCTGAATTTATATCCAGGATCATGAAATTTTGTGACAATCACATTATTCACTTCCATTATGTACCTAGAATGTATGGTAATGTTCTATTAAACCTGAAACCAGAGCGTTTTGGGAAATTTTCATTGTTTACTAATTTGAGAGAACCTCTTACATACATGAGCAACAAATTCATCAAACGCACATTTGACATCATATTCAGTTCGATTGTTTGTTTATGTATGTTACCATTCATCCCCATCATAGCCTTAATCATTAAATGGCAAAGTCCAGGCCCGATGTTTTTCAAACAAGCAAGGACTGGCTTGAACGGGAAAACTTTCATGTGCTATAAATTCCGTTCTATGCACGTTAATAAAGATGCAGACAAGATACAAGCGACAGCAGATGATCCAAGAAAATTTAGTTTTGGAAATCTAATGAGAAAGACGAATTTAGATGAGTTTCCACAGTTTTTCAATGTTCTCAAAGGGGACATGAGTATTGTGGGACCCCGTCCACATATGTTGTTACATACAGAAATGTACAGAAAAGTAATAGACAAATACATGGTTCGTCATTTTAGTCGTCCAGGTATAACCGGATATGCTCAAGTTACAGGTTTCCGTGGTGAGACAAAAGAGCAATGGCAAATGGAAGAAAGAGTTAAAAGAGATATATGGTATATTGAAAACTGGACATTTGGACTTGATTTAAAAATCATATTTTTAACCTTCAAGTCAATTTTTATTAATGATAAGAATGCATATTAGTGTTTTATTAACTATCTAAGAAGAATGAAAGGTATCGTTTTAGCAGGTGGATCTGGGACTCGTCTATACCCCATAACAAAAGGAATTAGCAAACAGCTCATTCCAATTTTCGACAAGCCAATGATATACTATCCAATATCTGTTTTGATGTTGGCGGGTATCCGTGAAATATTAATAATATCAACTCCTCACGATTTACCAGGTTTTAGAAGACTTTTAGGTACAGGTGAGGAGATTGGTGTACATTTCGAATACGCCGAACAACCCAGTCCTGATGGACTTGCTCAGGCTTTCATTATCGGTGAAAGTTTTATTGGTAGCGACAGCGTCTGTTTAGTACTTGGTGACAACATTTTCCATGGATCAGGGTTTACCGGATTGTTAAAACAAAGTGTTATAGATGCTGAAACCAAAGGAAAAGCATCCGTTTTTGGCTATTATGTGAATGATCCTGAGAGATATGGCGTAGCAGAAATTGACGATGAAGGCAATTGCATCAGTATTGAAGAAAAGCCTGCATGTCCAAAGAGTAATTATGCTGTAGTCGGCTTGTATTTCTATCCGAATAGTGTGGTAGATATTGCCAAGAGCATTAAGCCTAGTGCACGCGGAGAATTAGAAATCACTTCCGTTAACCAAGAATATCTTAACCAAGGTAATCTTTTGGTAAAAAAACTACAGCGTGGATTTGCTTGGTTAGATACCGGCACACATGACAGCTTAAGCGAGGCAAGTACGTTTATAGAAGTAATCGAGAAAAGACAAGGTTTAAAAATTGCATGTTTAGAAGAAATAGCATTTAAAAAAGGTTGGATTTCCAAAGAAGATCTAAAGGAATTGGCAAAGCCTATGGAAAAAAACGATTATGGGAAATATCTAATTCAATTAGCAGAATAATAAAGAATAATAATAATAAAAACAAATCATAAAAAATGGAAGAAAACAAAGATTTGACGCTTATTAGCGTCATGGAACAAGAAGATCGAAATTCATTTGATTTTCAAACTATCCTGAAAACCATTGTGCTTAACTTGCAATGGTTTCTGCTCTCATTAATCATCTGCCTTGGCTTAGCAGCCATTTACTTGCGTTATACTACGCCTGTATATCAAGTTTATACAAAGCTGCTTATTAAAGATGATGAGGACACTAACAATAGAGGTCGTAACAGTATCATGAATTCTGAGACCTTGGGATTATTGAGTAATTCTACTGGTATTGACAATGAGATGGAAATATTGAAATCTCATTCTATTGCTACTCAAACCGTACGTGATTTAAAATTGTACGTTACATATATGTCAGATGGGAAGATTAAAGACCAATTAATTTATAAGACCCAAGGTGTTAATGTAGATATTGACCCTGCACATCTTGATAAATTAACAGCACCAATTTATCTTGAAATAACTCGTGCAGGAAAATCATATCATATTACAGGTACATATTATGTTCCATTAGCAGAAGGGGGAAGCGAAGGACCATTCTCAATAGAAAAAACCTTATCTAAGCTTCCTGCTACAATTGGAACCAGAGCCGGTATTCTTTCATTTACTAAGAATGGTTCCATGGATTTAATTGAAGGAACTAAATTGAAAGTTACAATTGTTTCACCTCATAATGCAGCTTATAAGTATGCCGGTTCTTTATCCGTTAGCCAGACTTCAAAAACAACAACAATAGCCCAATTAGTTTTGTCTGATCAGATTCCGCAAAGAGCTATGGACTATCTTAAGCAATTAGCTGTTTGCTATAACAGACAAGCAAATGAAGATAAGAATGAAATTGCTGTCCGTACAGAGGAATTCATCAACAGTCGTCTGGAAAAGATTAATGCAGAATTAGGTGCCACTGAAGGTGAGTTGGAGGCATACAAGAAGCGTAATAGAGTGGTTGAACTAAGAATGTCTGCCGGTCAAGCCGTTGGTAATGCCAGCGAGTATGAACAAAAACTTCAGGATGCGAACACACAAGTTGCATTATTGAATAGTATTCAAGATTACATGAACCAACCTGGTAATAAATACCAGACATTACCTACGAATGTTGGATTAAGTGACGGAAGCGCCACTCAGCTTATTAATAAGTATAATGAAATTGTACTTGAACGCAACAAGTTATTACGCAGTTCATCTGAATCTAACCCGTCAGTGATTCCTCTAACGGCTCAACTTGATGATCTAAGTTCTAGTATCCGTGGAGCTATGGCTCAAAGTCGTCGCAACATGGAAATCCAACGTAACTCCATTGCATCACAATACGGGAAATATGCCAGCCAAGTAAGCCAGACACCAGAACAAGAACATATGCTGACACAAATTGGCCGTCAACAAGAAGTTAAATCTGGATTGTATTTGATGCTTCTCCAAAAACGTGAAGAGAACTCTATTTCTTTGGCAGCAACAGCTGACAAGGGACGTCTCCTTGATGATCCAGAGTTTGCAGGAAAAGTTAGTCCTAAATCATCTATGATTATGTTAATTGCTTTACTCCTTGGTATTGCAATTCCTGCACTCGCGTTCTTCTTATTAAAGTTCTTCCGTTATAAGATAGAAGGACATGAAGACGTTGCACGTCTTACCAAACTTCCTATTCTTGCTGATGTTGCTGTTGCAAGTGACACAGCTAAGACAAAAGCTGACATTGTTGTGCATGAGAACAAGAACAACCAAATGGAAGAGATATTCCGTGCTATGCGTACAAATCTTCAGTTTATGCTTAAAGAGAATGAAAAAGTTGTCATGTTCACATCAAGTACGTCTGGTGAAGGTAAAACATTTAATGCAGCCAATATTGCTGTGAGTTTTGCACTTCTTGGAAAGAAAGTAATTATCGTTGGTCTTGATATTCGTAAGCCACGTCTTGCAGAACTATTTGAGATTGATGACCATAAACACGGTATTACCCCATTACTTTCGATGGAGAACCCAACATGGGAAAAAGTTAGCTCTCAGATTCTCCCATCAGGTATCAATAATAATCTTGACGTATTGCTTGCAGGTCCTATCCCACCAAACCCGACCGAGTTGATTGCTCGCGAATCTTTGGAGATAGTCGTGCAGCACTTACGTGATAATTATGACTATGTTGTCATCGATACTGCGCCCGTAGGTCTTGTTACTGATACTCTGCAAATTGGTCGAGTGGCAGATGCTACTGTCTACATGTGTCGTGCCGACTACACACCTAAAGAGAGCTTTGGACTTATTAATAGCCTTAGTATTGAGAAGAAGCTTCCCAATATGTGTATTGTCATTAATGGTATTGACATGTCCAAGAAGAAATATGGCTATTATTATGGTTACGGACGTTACGGACGCTACGGACGTTATGGACGTTACGGACGCTATGGACGCTATGGATATGGTTACGGAGGCTACGGAACTTATGGATCTTATGGCTCATACGGTAATTATAGCAATAGCCACTATGGTGATAAGAATGACACATCTATCAAACGATAGAGTTGTACAAAAACATTCAATGAATCAATAAGAAGATAATGATTATTGCAGTTGACTTTGATGGCACAATCGTGGAGCATAAGTATCCAGAGATTGGTGAAGAATTACCATTTGCAACCGAAACTTTACGCATGCTTATAAAGGACAAGCATCAGTTAATTCTTTGGAGCGTGCGTGAAGGTAAGTTGCTTGAAGATGCTGTAAATTGGTGCAGAGAAAGAGGTGTTGAGTTCTATGCTGTTAACAAGGATTATCCTGAAGAAAAGCAGGAATGGAACAACCATTTCTCTCGCAAGTTAAAGGCTGACGTATGGATAGACGACCGAAACATTGGTGGTTTACCTGATTGGGGACAGATCTATTATATGATAAAGAATGGTACAACATTTGCCGATTTGATTGCAGAAGCCAGACGAAACAGAATTGACAATTATGAAGATGCTCCTAAACGGAAAAAACCATGGTGGAGCTTTAAATAACAACAATTCTCTTATAGTATATCCGAGGGTATGGTTTAGTCATACTCTCGGAATAAAAAATAAAGCGATGACCTTCTCAGGCAATCGCTTTATTATATTATAGGTATTAGTTTTCTAAGGTAAAAAGATTGTTTTCAGGATAACTCTGCAAAGGTAACACTTTTCATTAATGATGCCAAATTTTAAATTGACTTTTTTAGTTATAAAGCAAGTTTGTCGAAATCTAACTGTCTGAAAATCTGGAATTCATAAACATATTGTTTTTGAAGTATAAACGTATCGTTTACGCCGTCTAAATGTATCGTTTGCGAGGCGTAAATGGCATGTTTGCGAATGCCGTCTTTGCTACTTATGAAGGACAGCTATGACTCTTACTATCGTCTTACGTCAAACTTACGTTAGCTATAAAGCATTCTTATCCTGAACTGGCGTATCCTTCGCATTTTTATCTTTCCCTTTTTTCCTGGGACACAAGACATTTAGCTTAAAGACACTCGTAAGTTCTTCATATATACGTTGTATGGGAAGTCCCATCACATTGAAATAACTACCCTTAATGGATGTTACACCGATATAGCCTATCCATTCTTGTATCCCATAACTTCCTGCTTTATCAAACGGGTGATAGTGTTGAATATAAAAGTCGATTTCCTCTTGGGACAAATCCTTGAATGTTACTTCTGTTGTAACAGAGAACGAACGTTGTCTTTCCAATGACATAATACATACACCCGTAATCACCAGATGAGTCTTACCACTTAAAGCAGCAAGCATTTGACGAGCTTCACTATCATTGTCCGGTTTCCCAAGTATTGTATTGTCAACAACCACAATAGTATCAGCTGTTATCAGAATCTCATCACTTGAAATATCATAGAATGCCGCTTTCTTTTTCGCAATATACTGAGCTATTTCATGAACAGGCAAACTTAAAGGATAAGATTCATCAATATCTGGAACAACTCTAATCTCGAATGGTACCCCCAATCCAGCTAAGAGTTCTTTTCTTCGAGGAGAATTACTTGATAGTACTAATTTCATCTATATATAATAATAGGTGTTATTACCATCCAAACGCTTTAGAATCCGAAAGCCATTTTCCTTGTGAACGTAACACCTGTTCAATTACATCACGTCCACATCCATGTCCACCAATTCTATTACTTACATAGGTGCTTATCCTCTTTATCTCATCACATGCATCCAACGGACAACAAGGACATCCCACCCTACTCATTATTTCATAGTCTGGAATATCATCACCCACATAAAGAACTTCAGAATCACTCAAGTTGTACTTCTCTAAAAACTCAACATACGTCTGAATCTTTACCGAACAACTCAAATATACATCTTCAACACCAAGATAATTATATCGTTTGCGAATTGACTCTGTATGCCCTCCCGTCATTATAGCAATACGCAAGCCCATTTTTTCTGCCAACTGGATAGCATATCCATCTTTAATGTTGATTGTACGAAGAGGTTCGCCATTATCATCCATCAAGATTGTCTCCGCAGAAAGAACGCCATCGACATCAAATATGATAGCTTTAATTATCTTCAAATCATAATTAATCATTCGACAAACAATTAAAATTTTCCTACATGAACATTTTCCCACTTCAACTTATCCTCGTTCTGTGGCTTACGTTCATCTGCTTTGTACCCAATGGCTATAATACACAACACGCTCTGAGAATCAGGAATATTAAGTATTCCTCGGATTACCTCATCTGCACTAACGCCATCGCTGAGTCCACGCCCACGCATCTGAATCCAGCAAGAGCCAAGTCCTAAATCTTCAGCCTGATACTGCATGCTTATCGCTGCTATTGATGCATCTTCTATCCAGCAGTCATTCTCTTGCGGATTCCCTGTTACAACAATTGCTAAAGGAGCATTCTTTAAAAACTGACTACCGAAATCTTTTGCATCAGCCAGCTTTTCCATATCCGACTTATCATCAACAACAATAAATTGCCATGAGCGTTGCCCTTTTGATGTCGGTGACATCAATGCTGCACGAAGAATCAATCTTAAATCCTCTGCGTCTATTTCTTTATCAGTAAACTGCCGATGACTACGACGAATTTGCACTAAATCCTTAAAACTATCCATCTTACTATCTATAATTTAGTTATGATTGCTACAAAGATAACAAGTTTTCTTTAAAAAATTATATTTTAACACGAAGATTTAGTAATTTTGTGCTATGAATATCAATATAAGGATTATTTCCAAAAGTGAAGAACTTCCACAGATGGAATGCCAGAACTTCTTCCATAGTACGGATATGTTTAAGATTATTGAACAAACTCCGCACCATCATCCTTATATGATAATTGCATCGCGTGCTGACGGAAGTATCGCTGCCCACATGTTTGCATGCATCCGTCAGAGAGGTTCTCTAATTCCTCCTTATTTATTTTCGCAAGGACGCATCTATGGGGAAGGTGAATACGACGAAGACATTAATAAAGACGAAGTGTTCGCACTAATGCTGGAAGCAATAACCAAAATGTTCCGTCGGAAATTATGTCTGTATACTGAGTTTAGCAACATTAGCCAGAAAATGTTTGGGTATCGTCATTTCAAACGTAACGGTTATTTCCCCATTCCATGGCAAGAGGTTCACAATTCTTTACACAGCATGACCCCAGAAAAACGTCTGTCTCTTAAAATGAGAAATCGCCTGCAGAGAATTAAGGATGTCGATATAATGACAAAAGAGGTAGAAACTGAAGAGGAGTTGTCTCAATTCTATAAAATCATTAAGAGTTTCTATAGAATGAAATTCCGCCGGTACATTCCATCTGAAACATTCTTTCAACTCATAAACAAGCATGAATCTGGGCACTTATTCATTACAATATACAAAGAAAAGATTATTGGCTGCTCCGCATGCGTTTACTCAGAAGCGAATGCTTACCTTTGGTACTTAGCATCAAAACGTAAGAGTTACAAACATGTTCATCCTGATGCCGTAACTATATGGAACACCATTCAACATGCTCATAAAAATCATTATGCACATCTGTATTTTATGGATGTTGGATTACCTTACAAAAACAATAAGTTCAGAAGCTTCATCTTGAAGTTTGGAGGGAAACCTGTTGCGAAATACAGATGGTTTCGCATATCATTACCTTGGATAAATAAAGTACTGTCATGGATATATAGTGAGTAAAACATCTGTTTATGGCAATAATCACATTATTTTTCCGTTTGATATATATATGAATCGGAAAGTTCTATATCTCATCATAACTTTATTAGTTTTAGTAACTAAAGCATATTCGCAGACATTTACTCTTCAAGGGCGAGTGACCGATGCGAATATGAATCCGATAGAACTGGCTTCTGTACAGGTAGTGAAACAAGGAAAAGCATCGCTGACATCATTTAAAGGAGAATTCAGCATGCAACTACAGTCAGAAGACAGTGTCGTTGTTGTGTTTTCCATGATCGGCTATAAAAGCAAGTCACGGGTTCTACGGAATCCTCGAGGGAAACAAACTCTCCAAGTTGTACTTAACGAAGAAGACTATACACTTAAAGATGTGACCGTCACAGAAATGAAAAGACAGACGGGACAGACTCAAGAGTTGAAGAAGGAGAACATGAAGAATATGCCTTCTACGACAGGAAATGCCGTAGAGGAAATGATTCAAATGCAGGCAGGCGTTTCTACTCATAACGAACTGTCCTCTCAATACAACGTGCGAGGAGGTTCTTTTGACGAGAACAGTGTATATATAAATAATGTGGAAGTATATCGTCCTTTTCTCGTTCGTTCTGGACAGCAAGAAGGACTATCAGTCATTAATCCTGACATGGTTGAAAAGATTGGCTTTTCAACAGGTGGTTTCGAAGCAAAATATGGAGACAAGATGTCATCAGCACTCGACATCACTTATAAGACTTTAAGAACCAATGACAGAAAGAAGATAAAAACTGAGGGTTCTGTTTCTGGGAGTCTTCTTGGTGGTAGTGCATATTTAGGAGTAGCAACAAAGAACTTTTCCTGGCTCAATGGAATCCGATACAAGACGACACGATACCTCTTGGGTTCTCTACAGACAACGGGTGAATACAAACCTAATTTCCTTGATTACCAGACGAGTTTCAATTACATGCCTAACAAAAGGTGGCAGATCGATTTTATTGGGAATATATCTGAGAATCATTATAATTTTCATCCCAAAGATCGTGAGACATCATTTGGAACGATGGAAAGTGTGAAGTCATTCAAAGTATATTTTGACGGTCAGGAAAGAGATTTGTTCCGCACGTTTTTTGGTACACTTTCCATCACCAACCACATCACTCCCAACACTCATCTGACACTTCTTGGTTCTGCGTTCTATACAAAAGAACAGGAAAAATACGATATACAAGGACAATATTGGCTCACACAAACGGAGACAAGTAAGAATCTGGGAGTCGGCACCTATTTTGAGCATGCACGTAACTACCTCGAAGCAAATGTCAAGAGTGTCAAGTTAATGCTTAAGCACAAAACTGCTAAGCATAATTTTGAAACAGCATTAACATACAAAATAGAACACATCAAAGAGAATAGTGTTGAATACGAGATGCGCGACTCAAGTGGCTATAGTATTCCACATACAGGGCACGACCTCAATATGATTTATTCGCTAAGAGCTCGAAACGAATTGAATGCCAACAGATTAGAGACATACATCCAAGACACCTACCGCTTCACTTCCGGAGCTGAGGAAGAGAATGATAATGGAGAAATTATTAGCCATCCTTCATTGTACACTCTAACTTATGGAATTCGTTTCAGTCATTGGAATTTTAATAAGGAGTCGATTGTCAGTCCTCGTGTATCTTTAGGAATCATTCCATCTTTTAATCAGAATCTCACCTTCCGATTGGCTGCCGGTCTTTATTATCAAGCACCTTTCTTCAAAGAATTGCGCGATACCACCACGACCAATGGGATTACGTATGCTCCTTTGAATCGAAAGATTAAAAGCCAGCAGTCAATTCAATTCATTGCTGGAATGGATTATCGCTTCAACATGAATAACCGACCGTTCAAGTTTACTGCTGAAGCATATTTTAAAGCCCTGTCAAATCTGATTCCTTATAGTGTAAGCAACGTGAAGGTTGTTTACTATGGTAATAATGAATGTAAAGGACATGCAATGGGAATCGACTTTAAGCTGTATGGTGAATTCGTTCCAGGAACAGATTCCTGGATTAGTTTCTCCATCATGAATACCCGGATGAAACTCAACGGACATAGCATCCCGTTACCAACAGATCAGCGATACTCGTTAAATCTCTATTTCACCGATTACTTCCCAGGCACAGAACGCTGGAAGATGTCTTTAAAATTAGCCTATGCTGACGGTCTTCCTTTCTATGCTCCCCATCAGGAACTGGAAACACATTCTTTCCGTGCTCCTGCCTATAAAAGAGCAGATATCGGTATGAGTTTCCTGGCTTACAGACCTAACACCTCAAGGAAGTCTGCATACATCAAGAGCGTTTGGCTTGGACTCGACTGCCTGAATCTTTTTGGTATTAGCAATGTCAACTCATACTATTGGGTAACTGATGTCACAAATCAACAATATGCGGTGCCAAACTATCTCACGGGCAGACAACTGAATTTTCGTGTAAACATCGACTTTTAATTATTTATACAACGACCACTTTACAAGGTGAAAATGGAATTTAGAGAAGATTGTTTTCCCCTTTAGTAGTTTTTTTGTACCTTTGCAAAAATTTTAGGAAAAAGAATATTGCATTAACAAATTATATCGTATGAGCAAACAAACTGAAAAGATCAAAGAGCTGATTGCCAAACGCGAGAAAGCTCGTCTCGGAGGTGGAGAAAAGGCTATTGAGAAACAGCATCAACGTGGTAAATATACTGCCCGTGAAAGAATTGAGATGCTAGTTGATAAAGACTCTTTCGAAGAGTATGACATGTTTAAACTACATCGTTGCCACAACTTTGGAATGGAAAAGAAACAATTCTTGGGTGATGGTGTTGTTGTAGGTAGTGCCACAATCGACGGAAGATTAGTATATGTTTCTGCACAGGACTTTACCGTGAATGGCGGTTCTTTGTCAGAAACAATGAGTCAGAAAATCTGCAAAGTGATGGATATGGCCATGCAGAACGGTGCCCCGATGATTTGCATGAATGATTCCGGCGGTGCCCGAATCCAAGAGGGAATTTGCTCACTCGCTGGTTATGGTGAGATTTTCGAGCGCAACATTCTTGCCTCTGGCGTAATTCCGCAAGTTTCTGCCATTATGGGCCCATGTGCCGGTGGTGCTGTATATAGTCCGGCTCTGACTGATTTTATTCTGATGATGGAGAACACCAGTTACATGTTCCTTACAGGTCCTGCTGTTGTTAAGACTGTTACTGGTGAAAATGTGGATGCTGAGAGTTTAGGTGGTGCCAGTGTACATGCTTCAAAGAGTGGTGTGACTCATTTCACCGCGAAGACTGAAGAAGAGGCAATGGAAATGATTAAGACTCTGCTCAGTTACATTCCTTCAAACAACATGGAAGAAGCACCGAGAATCGAGTGCACCGATCCCATCGACAGGAAAGAGGATTTGCTTAATGAGATAATACCAGATGATCCGAATAAGGCTTATGACATGTACAAAGTGATTACAGCACTTACGGATAATGGGGAGTTCTTTGAAGTTCAGCCTAAATTTGCAAAGAACATCATTACTGGATTCGCCCGGTTTAATGGTCAGAGCGTAGGTGTTGTGGCTAATCAACCTGCCGCTTATGCTGGTGTGCTTGACACAAACGCATCTCGCAAAGGTGCACGTTTTGTACGTTTCTGTGACGCTTTTAATATTCCTATTATTTCTCTCGTCGACGTGCCAGGGTTCCTTCCTGGAACTGGTCAGGAGTATAACGCCGTTATCCTGCATGGTGCCCAGTTACTTTATGCGTATGGAGAGGCCACCGTTCCCAAGATTACCATTACCTTGCGCAAGTCCTATGGTGGTAGCCACATCGTAATGGGATGCAAGCAGTTGCGTGCAGACCTCAATTTCGCATGGCCGTCAAGTGAGATTGCCGTTATGGGTGCAAGTGGTGCTGTTGCCGTACTTTATGCACGAGACGTAAAGGCTAAGAAAGAAGCGGGTGAGGACGTAAAGGCATTTATTGCAGAGAAGGAAGATGAATATAGCGATCTGTTTGCCAATCCTTACCAAGCAGCTCAATACGGTTACATTGATGACGTTATTGAACCTCGGAACACCCGTTTCCGTATTTGTCGCGGGCTTGCCCAGCTTGCTTGTAAGAAGCAGAATCTGCCAGCAAAGAAGCATGGATGCATGCCTATGTAATTTATCGGAAGCTATAATCAACTGAAGTCGTTATTATAAGAAATGGACAAGAATATATATGCTGCGATTGCCCTTGCCTTGCATGAGTTTAAAGGAAACAATGTTCATGATAAGGAGCCGGGTATTATCACCATTAAGCCGCGTCACACTCTCTGGAACGCAAAGTTCCTGAGCATGACGCAAAAGCCTATAAAGAATTAAGTAATCATCTTAAGGAGAATTCTGAACAACATGAAAGAATACAAATATACAATCGACGGAAAAGAATACGTCGTAGCCATTGGCGAGATTGTCGAGAACACAGCTACTGTGACTGTCAATGGTGAAGAGTTCAAGGTAGAGATGGAACCTGAAAAGGAGCCAGAAAAGAAGAAAGTGGTTCTTGGACAGCCTTCTGCCGAAAAGACAGAAGAAACAAACACTGCTGTTAATGCCAACACCAGCAATGCTGTCAAGGCTCCTCTGCCTGGAGTAATCACATCTATTGAAGTGGTTGTCGGACAAGAAGTAAAAGCTGGAGACACAGTGGTTATCCTTGAGGCTATGAAGATGGCCAACAACATTGAAGCAGAGAAAGACGGCAAGGTTACTGCTATCTGTGTTAAGCAGGGAGAAAATGTTCTGGAAGACGCTCCACTTGTGGTAATTGAATAAAAATTGGGTTAAAAATTGCCAATTTAAGTTTTGAAGCTGAGGGTTTTGAATAAAAGATTCGAAACTCTCAGTTTTTTTTCGTATCTTTGCATGTCTGATAATTGTGTAAACAATAAGATGACAGTAAAAGAATCTATTTTTTAACAAAGACGTATGGCAAAGAAAATTCTATTCATCAACCAAGAAATAGCTCCTTATGTTCCAGACTCAGAGATGTCGCTGTTGGGTCGGCAAGTCCCCCAAAAGATTCAAGAAGCGGGATATGAGATTCGCACATTCATGCCCAAATGGGGAACGATCAATGAGCGCAGAGGTCAGCTACACGAAGTAATTCGTCTTTCTGGTATGAATCTTATCATTGATGATACTGACCATCCGTTGATTATTAAAGTAGCATCTATTCCAACCACACGCATACAGGTTTACTTCATTGATAATGATGACTATTTCATGAAGCGTCAGATGACAGTTGATGAAAGCGGAGAAGAATATGCAGACAATGGCGAACGGGCAGTCTTCTTTGCTCGTGGCGTGTTGGAAACTGTCAAGAAGTTACGTTGGGCTCCGGACATTATTCATTGTCAGGGCTGGATGGGGGCCGTGGTACCACTTTATATCAAGACAGCCTACCACGACGAGCCTTCTTTCGCCAATACAAAGATTGTAACTTCGTTGTTTCAGAATCAATTAAAGAATGATCTTGGAAATAATTTCAAGAAATGTGTGGAATTCCGTGATGCAAAGGCTGAGTTGTTGAAGCCATACCATGAAGTATTCGATTTCCTCGAATTAGGGAAAATGGCAATCGACTATAGTGACGGTATTATTGAAGCCAGCGATCATGTCAATGCAGAACTGATGGACTATGCATCAAAGAAGGGGATTCCCGTATTAAAATATCAAGGAGAGGATTTTGCTGAAAGTTACAATTCATTCTATCAGCAAATCTGCCCGGAAGAATAAAAAGAATTATTACAATCCACGATAGAAATGAAACTCAGAACTCTTGCGGGAATACTTCTCGCTACTCTATTTCTCTCAGCATGTGATGATACAACCAATGATATTGGTATCTCACTTGTGAACAACATGGATAACTTGAACATTTCAACTGACACGTTTACTGTATCCACCCGTTCTATCGTTGCTGACTCTGTGCTTTCACGTACCACGACAGGTTTCCTGGGAAGAATCAAGGATCCGGAGACTGGCAATTTCATTACTGGTAACTTCATGACACAGTTTCATGTCCTTGAAAGCTATACATTTCCTGACAAAGATAAGATAGTAAGCAAAAAGGACGGAAAAATTATTTGCGACTCTTGCTATATTCGTTTGTCTTATAACACCTTCTTTGGAGACTCTTTGGCTGTAATGAAGGTTAGAGCCCACGAGATGGACAAGCCGATGTTGGAAGATCAGAAGTACTATTCGAATTTTGATCCGATTTCCAAAGGATATGTTAGTACCGACAGATTGAAAGCCGATGTGATGTATACGACATCCGACCTCTCTGTTACAAAGAGTAACATCAATAAGAAAAGAATTACAATTCCTTTGAATGAGGAGTATATTGACAGGAACGGCAATAAGTATAACAATATCGGGTCATATCTGATGAACACTTATTATGAGCATCCTGAATATTTCAAGAACTCAATAACCTTTATCCGTAACGTAATTCCTGGCTTTTATTTTGAGAGCATTGGTGGTCTAGGGTCCATTGCATATATTGAAAGAACTCAATTGGCTATTGACTTCCGATTTTTAGAAGGTGATAGCGTTGCCAGTACTTCAGCTGTCTTCTCAGGAACAGAAGAGGTGTTGCAAACGTCAAAACTGACAAACAGCAAGGATGTATTAGAAGAATTAGCAGCCGACAATTCTTGCACCTACTTAAAATCTCCAGCAGGTATTTTCACTGAGATGACTATTCCTGTTGACGACATTCTTAAAGGGCACATCAATGACTCCATTACTACTGCGAAAGTTGTTATCACCCGCATGAATGATGAAAAGAGTAATAAATACGCTTTGCCTGTTCCAAAGATGATTCTGATGATCCCGGCAGACAGTCTTTATACATTCTTTGAGAACAATCATGTAACAAATAACAGGACATCATATACTTCCACTCTTTCAACCTCGAACAACACCTATACATTTACGAATATTGGAAATCTGATCTCCTATATGAATGCCAACCGTCATTCTTCTAATTGGAATAAGGTTGTGTTGATTCCTGTGGTGGAAACGAAGAACTCTTCGGGCAGTACCACAAAGATCATCCACGACATGACACTCCGAAGTACGCGCTTAGTTGGCGGTGAGGATAATAAGGATAATCCGATAAAGATAAGTGTTATATATAGTAAGTTCAATTAGAAGACTATGGCCGATAACTTTTTGGAGCGTCATCAACTTGAATACGAAGAAAAAAAGGAGAATTGGTTACGCAAGAAAAAACATCTTCCGAAACTGACAAGGAAGCCCGAACCGCCTGAAGATGAAACTCTATAATAAAGACCTTATATTTGTTCAGGACGCAGCGTCATATACGTTGCGTCCTGATTTTTTTCTTATTTCCTCCATGCATTTACGACCTCGCCGATATACATTGAGTGGATGCCGGCAGGGAAGAATTGATACATTCTCTTAGGTACATCGCTCTTGAAGTATTGAGGATTGAATGGCGCAGCATACATGATTTTGCATTCAATCACCATTTCAGCCTCAGTATAATAAGGTGTGCCATTTGAAGTATAAGCTGTGTGCAGGCCAAGAGCCGCTGCTTTGTCTCCGTCACGTCCACTTTTACTTCCCATATAGTTCAGCACCTTACTGTTCTCCACACCAAGAGTCATCACGGTAAAGTATTCAGCCTTATCCATAAATTCCTTGGTATAGCGTTTCTCTGCTACATAGACGGTCAAGGATGTTCGTCCCCAAAGCGTTCCGATGCCACCCCACCCGATTGTCATAGCATTGCTTTTTTCCTTATTCCCTGCTGCAAGTAGCTCTGCATCATGGAACCATTGAAAACCATTCTCCGTAAAGTCCTCCCTTACGTTTATCTTCTTAAATCCGTTCTCTTCCTGAGCGGACATACTATTTGGTAATGACATCATCAGACTTACCAACAAAGCGGTGATCATACTTTTCTTCATATTGTTAATATTTCAGTTTATATTATTCCTTCACTCTCGGCAATTCTAAAGTACACTGTTTACGGACAGGCTCGATTTATCCGTCACAAAAATACAAAAAAACAACCAAATTAATACATTCTAAGGGTAAATACGTACATTTTTAAAGATTTCTGAGTACTTTTGTATGCTGTATTAAAGAAACTGAATATGATTGATATGATAAGAAGAAAGCGCTGGTTGCATTCCCTCTTCCTGCCCCTGTGCTGTGTATTGTTATTAGAGGCTTGTTCCAAGAATGACAACCACACTGAGAGTGACAGAATATCTGCTATTGCTGATAAGGTCTGGGCTTTCAGTCAAAGCCATCCTGACGGTTTCACAATTGACATCCGTACAATGACGGAACCCACAGAGGGTATCGCTGTCAATTATGCCGCCACACAGAATAGCCATTCACGAAACCAGCTCGATAAGGTAGTCCGTCACGCTTTGAAGCACGAAAGATATGTGGGTGGCTGGTACAACACTGAAGAGGGGTTATACTACTTCGACAGCACACGTTTGTATTCTGAGGACTCACTCCGGACTGCAATCCAGTTCGGTAAGGATAACGGTCAACATTCTATATTTATCCTCTCTTCCTACTCTGAAATTCCTCTTTCTGGAAAAGTTGCCGAGATTGTTGAGCGTGGCACCTTGCTTATTGGTACGACAGGAGATTATCGCCCTCTCTCCTACTGCGAACCTACTACAGGTGATTACTGGGGCTTTGGTATAGAAATGGCGAAGGAGATTGCTAACAGGATAGGAGTAAATATAGCATTCGTCAAGACATCATGGCCTACATTGACTGCTGACGTGCTGGCTGTTCCCCAGACCTTCGACCTTGCCATCGGTGGCATCACGATTACTGACACCCGACGAGAGACCATGCTAATGAGTGACGGCTATCTGACTAACGGGAAAACCATTCTTTGCCGGGCATCTGACGCTAACCGCTTTCATTCGTTGGAAGACATAGACAAACCTGATGTACGTGTGATGGTTAATCCGGGAGGATTAAACGAGAAGTTTGCTAATGAGAATCTCACTCATGCCCGAATAATCGTTTGGCAAAGGAACGAGGAGATTCCAACACGTATTGCAAACGGAGAGGCTGATGTCATGATTACAGAGATAACTGAGGCTCCTTATTATGTAAAGACTGACCCACGTCTCGCCGCCCCGCTTTTAAACGAGCCTTTCACACATGGTGAGATAGGTGTGTTGATGCAAAAAGGGCAGGAAGATTTATTGCAGATGGTGAACAATACCATCAAACAGATGAAATCCGACGGCTCACTGCGCAGCCTACATGAGAAGTATGGGCTGGTTTACGGCTACTAACCAAGACACGAAAAGGCATGGAACTGATTAGGATTACAGGCAGTCATGACCCGTTGCTGAGCGGAGTACCCGCCCTTTATGAATCGGCGTTCCCAGCTGTGGCACGCATCCCTTCCAAGAAACTACTACAACTCATCGACAAAGAGCCTCAGATGGCATTCAACGTCATTACTGTGAAGGGGAAGTTCTGCGGGATGGCTATCGTATGGGACCTTAATAAGTTCCGCTATCTGGAATACTTTGCCATGCTACCCCACTGTCGTTGCCAAGGCATCGGAACGGAAGTACTAGGTGAACTATGCCGTCAATCCAGCCAGCCAATCGTGGCAGAAGTGGAACCGCCTGAGACGGACATCCAGCGGCGCCGCATTGCTTTCTACTTCCGCAATGGCTTCCACGTGGATTCACAGTATCCTCCCATCCTCAACGGTTTCCACAAAGATAATCCTCTATGGCTCGTCGCCTCACAGTCTCTTGTAGATTCCGATGACTGTCAACGTGAAATCATCAGATCTGTTTATTCAAAGGTGCTTTATTCACTAAACACATAAAAAACATCAACGCCAATCCTGACGTTGATGTTGAAACTCTTTTATAGCAGTGCTTATTTCCTGAACAAGTCTTTCTCCTTCAAAAAGACAATGCGTCCGTATTTCTGCAACTCCTTTAAGTTCAGTTTCTTCTTGCTGCCTATGATACCGATGACACGGTGCCCTTTGTTGTTCTTGATGTTTGCCTCATAGAAGCGTTGCAAATCGTCCAACGTGACACTCTTGGCGATGGAAACCACACCCGTGGCAGGATCGCTGTTATAGCC
>CACWNV010000016.1 GCA_902762325.1 uncultured Prevotellaceae bacterium
CGTATCCAGAACGGCAAAGACACTGTTGACTTCTGGAACTACTGCAAGGAGCGCGTGATGGACGAGGTCGTAAAAGACTATCCTGAGGGAACAGAGGGGTATTCATTCATCCGTAAGGCTGTAGACAATCTTGGTGCAAACATTCCGCTCTATCTTGCTGAAGACGAAGAGGGACAACTCACACTCATCGGCATCCCCGTTATCTCCATGGATGGAATAGTCGTATATGACGAACGTGTCATCACCTGGATTGTGGAGCCTGTCGATGAAAAGAATCCCGTATTCATCGCTCCCGACGGACAGCTGAAGGATGGCGAGGGCAATTATTACAAGCCGCTCTTTACCGACTTCCCCTACAAGACGACAAGCAGCGGGACCGAGGTCTTCTATGTCAATGGCATTGAAAACGGAAAGGCACAACTCGCAAAGATTGAGGGAACTGTTCCTGCCAACACTGCTGTGCTGATCCGCACGAAAAACGAGAAGGCAGAAGGAAACATCATCGTGCCTGTCGACGAAGTCATTCCACCGTTGGCCGACAATCTGCTGAAAGGCTCGGCTCTGCCCGTCAAGAGTCTGCAACAGGCAAGCGTCCTTTCTGTCAGCGACAATTCCCTGGCATTTGTTCCCGGAGCAACATCTCTGCCTGCCAACTCTGTTTACATGGACACTCCTGCTGACGGCAGCAATATCGTCATTGCAGCAGCTGACCCAACAGGAATCGAAATGACAGAATGGAGAAGTAATTCAGCATCCAACAGTCAGCATTCAACCGCCAGCTATAACCTGAACGGTCAGAGAGTAGACGGAAACTATAAAGGCATCGTCATTCGTAACGGCAAGAAAACTGTCAGGAAATGAAACTAAGGACATCATTCTTCATTTTCCTTCTCAGTCTTTCTATTTTCAATGCCTCGGCCCAAACCGCCGATCCTGAAATATGGATCAACCATCAGGGTGGCCCTAACGACAGCAAAAACGGGGTCTATGCGCTTTCACTGACCGATGGAACCGTCACACCGCGAGCTACCGACTATACCTATGACTTCAACAGAGGTATGGCCTATCAGAACGGATATCTGTACGGTCTCTATCACGAAGATGCATTCTGGTGGAATCCTGAGAAGAATTATCTATACCGCATAAACACACATACCTGGCAAGTGGAGCTTATCAATCTCGGAGCCAGTCATGCGCTGTTTGCAGACAAGACAGCATCATCGTTCGACGGAACGGTGTATGCTGTCTACAATAATAACCTGCTGACGTTCGACTATACTACCTATACCAGCCATTCCTTCGGTACGACCAACCGGAACTACATTGCCCTGGGAGTGTCGGGACTGAACGAACTGTATGGTATCGCTGACGATGGCAAATTGGTGAGAATCAACACACAGACCGGTGCAGAAACGGTCGTCGGAGATACACACCTCAATGTCCGATTCTCTGGAACGACAGGAACCATCGACCCCGTGTCAAACCAGTTTTACATCATCTGCCGTGACAGCTATTACGGTGAACCGGAACTGTTTGCCGTCAGTCTGACGGATGCAACGTCTACTAAGAAGGGGAAAGTACCGTCAGGATATTATTTCCGTGACATGGTGATACTGGGAGAACCCGCAGCAAAGGGCGCTCCTGCCCAGGCTTACGACTTAAAGGCTCTGTTCGCAGACGACTCCCTCGAAGGTACATTCACCTTCACCATTCCGACGGTCACCTTTGACGGCGAGAAACTGGAAGGCGAAGTGGGCTATACCGTTACCTATACCACAGGGGACGGAGACAAGCAGACCATCACGGGAACGAGTGAGGCGGGAGCAACCGTCGAACTGCCCATCGTCCTCACTTCGAGCGGAGAAATCACCTTTACCGTGAAACTTGCCAACAGCGCCGGAGAGGGACAGACTGCTGAGCTGGTACAATGGATTGGTCCCGATGCACCGGCTAATCCCACCAATGCACACCTCACCGTCAACAGCGAAGGAGTAGCCTCAGTCACCTGGACGGCTCCTACAAAGGGCATCCACGGCACCATCTTACGACAGCTCACCTATGATGTGTACCGCGTCATCAGCGGTGAGCGTTCACTGGCTGCTCAGGATATTACCGAGACGAGTTTCACGGAACAGCTTTCCATCACCACGCTGAAGGACTATTACTACATCATCGTGGCAAAGAACGGCAGTTCAAAGAGCGAAGAGGTGAAGACCAACTCGCTGGTGCTGGGTGAAGGATTCGGCATCCCCTTCTATGAGGATTTCGGAGAGGACAACAAGCTCCCCTATTTCACCATCATCAACGTGAATGGTGACAGCTATAAGGTGGGAGCTCTTGAGCTGGAATGTACCTGGACAAATGCCACCTATTCTTATATAGGCATCGGCACCGAGCCACGCATGCGCTGTCTTACCGACCAGGCCACCGACGACTGGCTGATAACACCTCCGCTGCAAATGCAGCCGGGCACCATCTATCAGCTGTCGTTCAACATGGCTGCTGGGTCGGAAACGCCCGAACGCTTCGAGATTATGATGGGACGCGAGGCCACCGTCGAGGGGATGACGACCATGCTTATCCCCGAAAAGACGATAACAGGGGTTGTCCCACAGACATTCACCAAAGAGTTTTCTGTCAGTGAAGCCGGCACTTACTGCATCGGATTCCATGCCACACCGAATCTGGGTATGGTTCTTTACCTGGATGACATCAGCGTGACGGTTGGAGCATCGCAAGAAGCGCATCATCACCGACCCGACAGGCAAGCTGCAGGCAACCCTTCACTTCGATGCTCCTGCAGTGACCATCGGAGGAAGCCCACTGAATGAGATTACCAAGATAGAGATTGAACGCAACGGGGAACTGATTGCTACGATTGAAGACGCAACACCCGGGAAACTGGTTGAATATATCGACAACACCCCGCGCCGCGGCTTCAGCAACTATCGCATCACCGCTTTCAATGCTGAAGGAAAGGGATTGAGCCGTGAGACCGAAGACTATTACATCGGTATTGACACCCCGCTTCCTCCCGTAGTGAAGAAAGTCGTTGACAATGGCGAGAGCGTAACCTTCGAATGGGAGGCCGTATCAGACAAAGGCATTCATGGAACTGCGACCTTCAACACCAACAATGGAAAACCAGATATGCACAAGTGGCTGATTGTTGCCCAGAACATGGCTGGCATGAGTGATGCCGCAGCTGCAAAGGTGGCAACGGGAGAGCCCTACTACCTTCCCTATCGCGAGACATTTGCCATGGGAAAGGTGAAAACCATGATGTGGACAGAGCAGACGGGTGTCCGTTCGTTCAATGCCAGCATCGAGGATGCTGCCGGTACCGATGCAGGTTCGATGCTCTTCTTGCCTTATCGTGACGGCGATGCCAGCAGCCTGAATCTCTGCAGGCTGTCGCTGGAAGGAGCACGCACTGCCGTGATGACATTCCTGCACAAGGGCATTGTGGGAAGCAACGCCGTCATCAACGTAAACGTGTGGGAGCCGAACGGGGAAGTGACAACACTGGCAACCATCGCAGATGGAGCAACTGCCAACCTCCAAGGTTCTTCCGTCAATGAAGGATGGACACGCGAGAAAGTGGATCTCAGCGCATTTATCGGCAAGCCATTCATCGTGGTGAAGTTAGAAGCCATAGGTGAGGCTGACATGCCTGTCTTCATAGATGACATCATGATTGACGACGTCTATGAGAAAGACCTCGACATCACCATGCAAACCCCTGCTATGGTCAAGACAGGCGAGACGATTCCCGCTACTGTCACGGTCGTCAACAAGGGCGAGATGGATGTGGCATCCTACACCGTCAACCTGTTTGTAAACGGTCTGCTATGGGAAAGTCGTCAGGCAACTGAGCCGTTGGCATCGTTTGCTGAGAAAGACTTCACCTTTGACGTGCCGACCGACGACTCACATCCTGTCGTATCCATCAAGGCAGAGGTGACCACTCCTCTCGATATGGATGAAAGCAATAACACTTGCCTGGCTGCTGTCAATGTTCAGGGAGCTTCGGGTATCATTCGTCCGGACACCTCTGCACAGCCAGCCACCTCCTACGACCTACAGGGACGTCCCCTTGAAGGAGGAGCACGACCAGCCATCCGCATTATTAACGGTAAGAAAATTGTTGTCAAATGAAAAGAACAAGAATAATCGTTCCTAAAAAGGAACCGCGCATGACATTGCTCTTCCTGTGTCTCCTTTTCCTGATGCCTGGTCACACCAGCATTAATGCGAAGGAGAGAAGCCGGGAAGAGATGCGCAGCATCGCAGCCCAAGCCATCAACAGCCACCTGAAAAGTATGCGGCAGGCACCTCGCCATGGTGTTCTGACTGAATATCTCACAGAGGAAGGGGTGACGATACTTGGCTACGAGAATGGCGGATTTGCTGTCGTCACCCACGACGATGCACTGCCAGCCGTTGTCGGCTACTCTTCAGCCACCTATTCCCAGGAAGACGAGAATCCCGCCTTCCACTGGTGGCTGTCATCCATTGGGAAAGCGGCGGAGTACTACTCCAGCAACGGCCTGCGTCCCCGTCACATTGCACCCGACCCGAAGAAGTACCAGCCCTCAGTGCTTCCGTTGCTCTCCACCGAATGGGGACAGGAAGCACCCTACAACCAAGCCTGTCCGATACGCCTTGACGGTGAAAGCTATCCCCGCCATAGTGTCGTAGGCTGCGTAGCTACTGCCTTGGGCCAGATTCTGAATTACCATCATTATCCGAATAAGACAAAGGGCGGAACAGCCTCGCTGCAAGTGCCGTATAATGACCCAAGAGGCGAGACCGTGACATTCGACTTCGACCATTTCACCATCGACTGGTCACACATGCGCGACACCTATAGCGTGGGCAACTATTCGGCTGAAGAAGCAGATGCCGTCTCACAACTCTGCTTTGCACTGGGAATGGCTTCTCAGATGCAGTATTCTCTGGAGTTCTCGGGAGCCATCTCCGATGACGCTGTCAATGGTCTGCAGACTTACTTCGGCATCTCGACTGCCACACTCCACACGCGCCAGAATCTCCTCAGTAACGAGAAGATAGTCAGTGATGAGGAATGGATGAGCATGGTGTTCGGTGAACTGAGCAACATGTGTCCTATCTATTATGCCGGAGCCGACAACGCCGGTGAGGGAGGACATGCCTTTGTCATCGACGGATACGATGCCGATGGACTGGTACACGTCAACTGGGGATGGTATGGCAGGTTCGGAGGCTATTACAACATCGACCTGCTGAACCCGCGTATCTATCATTTCTCCATTCAACAGGAAATGATTACCGGCATCGTCCCACCTGCCAAGGCTACAAAGACGAAGGCTTCGGTGAACGTGAACGTGCCAGGCACACTTGCCACACTGCTGTCCGACAGCAGGAATCTGGGACAACTGACCATCACGGGAACACTTGATGCCGCCGACTTTGCCACGCTTCGTTCACTGCCGTCTGTTGAAACCATCGACATGCACAATGCCAATATCGTTGACGACGTGCTGCCCTCACTGGCTTTCAGCGGGCTTACAACACTGCATAACCTTGCCCTTCCTTCTTCAATGAAAGACATGGGTGACGGAGCACTTGCCAACATCCCCAACATCAACGCGCTTGTGATACCCGAAGACGACAACAAGGAGTACGTGATTGCCGACGGTGTCGTCTACAATCGTGCCATGACGGATGTGATTGCCGTGCTACCCACAACCATCGACTCAGTCAATATAGCCAAGGGCGTAAAGCATATCCGCGCCCATGCACTGGAGGGTCTGAAGCGTGTCCGTATCGTCTCGCTGCCATCTGGTATTGAGAGCATAGGAAGCAGGGCATTCTCTGATGTCACCATACTTCGAGAGCTCCATGTGAAAGACGTAGAGCCTCCTTTGGCTGATCCGCAGTGTTTTGCCGATGCTGATCCTGGATTCATCGCTCTCTTCATCCCTGCCGGATCACGCACAGCCTATCAAAAGTCGACCGGCTGGAAAGACCTGTTCAGAAGCGATAATGTATATGAAACCGGAACAGTGGTAAAGGCACGCAACGCCATCCGTAAATACGGAGAAGAGAATCCCACCTTCTATTATCAGATATTGGGTGAACACGTAAGCGGAATTCCTGTCCTCACCTGTGAGGCAACCAAGACTTCTCCTGCTGGCAGATACCCCATCAAGGTGTCGCTGGGTACGATTAACGCCGAGGATGTTACCCTTATTGACGGCTATCTGATTGTCGAAGGCGGCCCGACGGAACTGGTAGACACTGATGATGAGTGTGGAGTGATGAGCCTTGAAGGCAGAGTTGCAGACAAGGAACTTGATGTCTGGAGCTTGGACGGAAGGTTTGTGAAACACATTAAGAGTCAACCTTCGGAAGTCAACCTCCAAAAAGGAATCTATATCATTAATGGTAAAAAACACGTAGTCAAATGATTCGTCAATATTCAACCTTTAAAAGGGTATTGTTTCTTCTCCTGATTATCGTCATCAGCATACCCGCAATAGCCGATGAGTTCTCACTGGGCTACTGTAACGGAGAAGTAAAGACAAGCTACGGCGGCCTGGGGAGCAGTGTGACAGGCAACACTTCTGCTGCCATCTTCCTTCCGTCTTCCACCTTACAGACCTTTGCAGGTACGGAGATCACAAAGGTGAGAATCGGTCTGACCCTTCGGAAGAATATCCGTAAGGTCACCGTATGGGTGCGCAAGTCGCTCGACGGTGAAAATCTCTCGGAAGGAATTGTCGATGTCAACAATACGCGCATCGTGCTGGGATGGAACACCATCGCACTCTCTGTCCCCTATCAGATTACCAGTGAGACAGAGGGACTTTTCGTGGGATATACTTTTGAACATCAGGATGACTCCTACGCCGTCTCAGTCGTTGGCAAAGGCGAGGAAGGACAATCGTTCATCAAGCTTAGTGACGAGAGTAATTGGACTGACCTTTACGAACAAGGCGTTGCCAGCATCGAGGCCATCGTGAGCGGAGACGTCATGCCTTCGTATGACCTTTCACTGAAGTCTGCCACCCTTATTGCCGACCTTGGCAAGGGTGTGAATGTCTATTCGGGACAGGCTGAAGTGACAAACATGGCCACCAAAGACGTGTCGGGCTTTCAACTGACGGTAAGCGGAGCCGGCTTCGATCCCGTCACGACGCATCTGCCGGTACACATCGCCAGTGGACAGGCGGCATCCGTTCCCTTCAATTTCACAACATCGAAGGCCATAGGAGACGGCGAACAAGTGACGCTGACCATCTCTGCCCTTGATGACGGTGAAGACGCGAACACTGCCAACAATGCCATCAGCGTGCTGTTCAGTTCATTCCTGCGGAACGTCCTCATCGAGGAGTTCACCACAGAATCCTGTCCCAACTGTCCGCGTGTGGCAGGCTATCTGCACGATGCACTGCAAGGGAAGAAGGAATATGAAGGACGCGTCTTTGCAGTCTGCCATCATTCTGCCTTCAACACCGACTGGCTCACGCAGCCCTGCGACGAAGAATATGTATGGCTCTTCAATTGTGGCGGCAGCACTTTCGCTCCGGCACTGATGTTCAACCGACAGCCATACTTCGATTCTGAGATTGTAGCCGGTAATACAGACGTCGTGATGTTTGCACGATCGGCAAATGACATCTCGTCTGTCATCAACTATGAGCTTGGAGTAAAGACCAGCGTTGCATTGGGAATCCGTGCCGTACCATCTGCTGACGGTTCAACTGTCACCGTGACAGTAAACGGTATACGAAGCAAAGACTTCAATCTGGCAAATCCGCTGCTGACTGTTTATGTGACAGAAGACAACATCCAGCCACGCAACCAGCAGTCGTCAGACGCCCAAGCGCTCGCTTCCTTCAAGCACAACCACGTTATCCGTGCCTATAACAGCATCTGGGGAGATGTCATCAACTGGAATGATGACACGTTTACCGCTACCTATACTTTCGAGCTTGACCGGGCATGGAAGAAGGAAGACTTGAAGTTCATTGCCTGTGTTGCCAACTATGATGACGGAAACAAGCTAAACTGTGCAGTTGAGAATGCAGTTGAGACTACTCTGGAGGAAACGACCGGCATTGAGAGGGTTGAGTTTCCGAGTTCAGATAATGAAAGAGGAGCTATGAAAGAAGAATCTGGAAGTTCTTCTCAATTCAACTCTCAGAACTCAATCTTCGGACTGGATGGACGAATCTCGGGAAACACCGGTCTTCAACCGTCAAGTTCCAGTCTTCGTAAGGGTATCTATATCATTAACGGCAAAAAATACGTTGTCAAATGACCCGTCATAATTCAATCATCGTAATGATTCTTCTGGTCTTTTGTGTCTCAACAATGGGCCATGCTAAAAAGAGAACTGAAAGGGAAAAGCTATCCATAGCCTCAAAGCTCATTGCCCCTCAGAAGCTCTATTCGGCAGAGATGATCACTGTCTATGGCGACACTCCTGGCGGATATGTCGTCGTAAGCAATGATGACATCTTCGAACCGGTATTGGGCTACTCCGACAAACCGTTCGACAGTGGTAACATGCCGCCAGGTCTCTCCTGGTGGCTGACAACCATCAATGAGACCATGAAGCAGAAGAAGGCTGCCAACAGCCTCAACACGGTAAATACTGTCAAGCCTTCGCGCAACGTGGATCCTCTGCTGACAACACAGTGGGACCAGTCTCCTCCCTTCAATGACAAATGCCCCATCGTGGACAGCTGGAGCAAGGCACACGGAGCAACGGGATGCGTCGCCACAGCCATGGCACAGATTATGAAGTATCATGAGTATCCAGAACAGGGCATCGGCACCGGCTCATATTCCATTCAAGGCAAAAGTGGCGCAAAGACCATGGCAATTAACACCGTCTACGACTGGGCAAATATGCTCGACCGTTATCAGGGATTTAACATCAGCCAGTCAGCAAAAGATGCTGTTGCCGACCTGCTCTTCGACTGTGGGCTGGCATCAGGGATGTCGTATGCAGCTCAGGGCAGCGGTACAACATCCATGAATGCCACCAGAGGACTGACATACAACATGCAGTACGACTCTTTGGCACTGAGATGCTACTTCCGTGCCT
Organism: uncultured Prevotellaceae bacterium; assembly: GCA_902762325.1. Lineage (GTDB taxonomy): Bacteria > Bacteroidota > Bacteroidia > Bacteroidales > Bacteroidaceae > Prevotella. The sequence continues at coordinate 9,101 of CACWNV010000016.1, forward strand.
TCTTTAATGACGACCGTTGGATGAGCACCATCTATCAAGAAATAGAGGCAGGGCGACCCGTTCTCTTGTCTGCCAATGACGATAAAATAGGCATGGCACACGCTTTCGTGCTCGACGGTGTCAGAGCCGACAACGGCTACGTGCATGTCAACTGGGGCTGGAGCGGCGATGCAGACGGCTACTACGACCTTTTCAACCTGAATCCAAAAACTGCTATGCAGACAGCTTATGGCCAGCAGGGGTACGATTTCAGCCATGATGCCATCGGACAATCGGTCATCATCGGTATCGTACCGCCAGCAGCAGGAGTTGGAAAGGAATATGAATCGTTCTTCGGAATGGCGGATGAAGAGAACTTCAGCATCAGTGGCAATCAGTTGAAGATATCTATCCCCAACATCATCAACTACCATTATCAGACATTTTACGGCATTCTTGGTTTTGTCATCGAAGATGTCAAGACCGAAAAGGGCACCATCTGGCCGTTCTATTATGTCGGTCACTGGCAAAGTGATGTACCTGTGAACCCGCTGGAGGGATGGAACAACTGGGAATTCAACTACAGTAACGAAGCGACAGACAACCTTGCAGATGGCGAATACCTTGTTTATCTTGTCAGTTGGCATCAGTCGGAAATAGGAAAGACGAACCCGCGTTTCATCCGTTTTGTCGACAAAGGGGATGGAAATGAGAACTACAACATCTGGAAGTTAGTCAAGAACAACGGCAAGTTGCAGTCCATCAGCAAGCAGACGGTCAGCACTGGTATCAAGATAGAAGAATCAGGATGGAGGAATGACGATGCAATGGCATGGAAAGAGGGACTTGGAAGTTCATCAGAGCTTAACCGTCAGAATTCAACCGTCTTCTATGACCTGCAAGGCAGGAAGCTGTCTGAGGGCAGGATGCCAAAGGGCTTCACCATTATGAAGAAGAATGGGAAAAGTTATAAAATGCTATTACACTAATAGTCTGTAGCACTAGATTATCTAATTCGCAATGCCTGTCTACCATAGGCATTGCGTTTTTTTTACCGTCAAATTTGGTAGAAGATACAAAAATGCTTATCTTTGGTCACTTATTTACAAAAGACACCAACATGGATAAGCCTGTACGTATACAATCCTTTCAGTTCCTGGATGGCAGCTGGCTAAAGATTATAGCAATGTTGACGATGGTACTCGACCACATTGCCGTCCATCTGATGAAGAATAATCCTGTCTACTATGAGCCTTTCTTCAGCATAGGGAACCATCATCTGATGCCTTATTACCTGTTACACAACATCGGGCGGCTGGCATTTCCCATCTTCGCCTTCCTCATCGTAGAGGGATTCATCCACACTCACAACCGCGTGAAATATGGAAGGAACCTCTTGCTCTTTGCCTTTATCTCGGAAATCCCGTGGAACCTTGTCTTCTCAAACACCTTATATTATCATTACCAGAACGTAATGTTCACCTTGTTCTTCGGTTTTCTGGCTTTATGCGCCATTGAACACTACAAGAACGACACGCCTAAGCTCGCCTTATCGCTGATAGTATTGTTCATCGTGGTCTACAACTTCAATGCCGATTTCGGGTACAAGGGATTCGGTTTCATCATCCTGCTGTATGCTCTTCGTCACACGAAGGTCGTCCAGGCCATTCTCGGCTGCTGCCTGTTACCCAGCGACTGGCTGGGCGGACTGGCATTCATCCCTATCAACATGTACAACGGGAAGCGAGGATTCATCCAAGGGAAATGGGGCAAGTATTTCTTCTACGCCTTCTATCCCGTCCATCTGTTTATCCTATATTTGATAAAGTGGTGCTGACTTTCCGTTTCAGCACCACTTTCATTTTCTATCCTCTCTGATTTCCCTTTCTCAGTCTGACGAAGACATGCACGACATGGCTGTTGTCCACCTTGCGTTTCTCTATATCAAAATGCTTGGGACACGACTCTATGAGCGGCATCAGTTTCTGAAAACCGTAGTTACGGGGGTCGAAGTCAGGACGTTTCTTCATGATAAGGCTCCCCACTTCAGCCAGTGACACCCAGTCGTTGTCATCGGCAAGGTCGTCGATGGTATGGCGCAGCAGTCGGATGACGGCATTACTGATCTTCTCTTTCTGAACTGTTGCCGGCTTAGGAGTGTCTGATTCCGTCTTCTTCGTGTCTCCCTCTGCATCCACATCTGCATCATCGCTGCCCAGATTCTCGATATAGATAAACTTGTCGCAAGCCACAATGAAAGGGCGTGGCGTCTTTCGTTCTCCCATTCCGATGACATATTTGTTCGACTCACGCAGTCTGGTGGCAAGCCGTGTAAAGTCGCTGTCACTGGAGATGATGCAGAACCCGTCCATCTTGTCGTTATGCAGGATGTCCATCGCATCGATGATCATCGCAGAGTCGGTGGCATTCTTTCCTGTTGTATAGCTGTACTGCTGCACAGGCGTGATGGCATTCTCCAGCAGTACGGTCTTCCATCCGGCAAGTGTCGGCTTCGTCCAGTCGCCATAGATTCTCTTGATGGTGGGCACACCATACTTGGCTATCTCGTTAAGCATCTCCTGGACATGCGCATAGGGCACGTTGTCGGCATCGAAGAGTACCGCCAGATTGAGTTCCTTCTTGTTTTCTATCATAATTATTTCTAATCTGCTTTGGGGCTTCTTCCCCTTAGTCTTGCTTCTACTTGCTTACAAACTTCCGGCAGTCCTTTGTTCCGTCTTTGTAGCGTGTCTGCTTCACATACATGGTGCCAGGTACAAGTGTGTCGGTACGACGGCCGGAAAGGTCGAAGTAGGAAACCTCAGCAATCTCCTTGCCAGCCTCCTCAACACCCTTGACGTTATTTGCCTCTTTCACATCATACCATACGATGTTTGAGCTATGCACCTCTCCCCCGCCAGTATAGAAGCTCTGCACTCCGATACGGTCGGTAATCGGTTGTGAATAATAGAATGTATGTGCGATACCGCCCACGCGGATGTACTGGTTGTCGGTATACAGATAAGGGATATCCACCTCACCGGCTGGTGACTGAAGAATCTTATCGTCCATATAGACGTTGTAGTACATCTTCTCCTGATTGATGAAGTTCCCCTCTGTATCTGAGTTGGGAATGTCAATCGAGAAGATTCCCTTTCCGAATTCTGCCATGAGGGGGATGTAGGCGGTGATGACAGGATCGGCAGGCGTTGCTGCAATCTCTGTAAAGGTGGTGAACGAAGCACTCTGATACGGCAGATAATTGCTGCCCAGTTCGTCCTTGCCACAATTCATGACAAAGGTGGCATCTGTCATAAACGACTTGTCGGCAGGATTATAGTCGAAGACCACCGACTCATCGTTGGTCAGTTCGATTGTACTCACTGGGAAGGTACCGAATCCGGGGATGTCAATGTACTCTATCTTCCCCCGTGCTGCCTTGAAATACATATAGTATCCCATACTTGCATCTGCTCCTGCATACTGGCTGTTGGCAAACACAATCTTGTTATCATTGAGAGAACCCTTCAGCCATGCATTCGGATCACCGGCAGGACTCTTTATATAGACATCATTTCCGTCGAATCCCACCTTTATAGCCTGGCTTTTTCTCCCTTCGTCTTCGCCATAGTCCATTGTATAGTCATAGACAATGGCAGAAGCGGGCAGTGTGGTGATTGTCTGCTGCTGCTTGCCGATGACGATATTATAATCCACATAGCCATACAATCCTCCGGCAAGGTTTGTCAACGACAGATAACCGCCGTCGGTCTGAATCAGCGAGTCGTTGCGGACGGCAAAGCGAAGGTCGGTATTTCCTGTTTCTGTTGCCAGCGAAGTACCTTTCCGCACCTGCCGTGTCACATAGACAATACTGGTGTCTGCGGGATTAATCATCACGGGCTGAGGTGTCTTGAATGTTACTTCCGTACCTTCTTCGTTCATCTCTCCTTCAATCCATGCACCCGTCGGATAGTGAGAAATGGCATTCTTAATATACACTTTTTTCCCGTTGGTCACCACTTGGGCGACACGGTCCTTTTCCTTGAATGGTACCATTCTTGCCTGAGCTTCATCCACGGCATAGCCGTCTGAAGACCACACTCTGTCAGTAAGCACGGTTCCTTCAGGCTGCTCAGAAAGAATCGTTGAACGGGCTTGAGCCCACGAAATCATAGGCATAATGATTGCCCATAATAGAATAACATCCTTTTTCATATATTCTTAAACTATCAATTATTATCCATTACAGAAGGCTGTCGTTCTGTCCGTCAGCCTTCAGCCCTCATCCTTCCTTTAATATTCGAAGGTGTAAGTAATCGTCTGTCCAGACTTATCACTTACGGTCATCGTCTGAACGGCACCGTTACTATTCTGCGTGGTTTTCACCACATAAGAATTAAACCGTCCCTTTGCCGTCTCAACGACATTCGTGAACCGTGCAAACTTCATCATGGAAAGCAGGAGGTAGGGGTTACACTGGCTTACTCCCTCGATGAGCTGGTTCACATCTACAGACGTAGCTCTGTTGTCTGCCTTACCGAACGTCAGCTGATAGGTCTCATATCTGTTGACACCGTCGGAGAAATGGCGGTAGACAGCCATACTGTCTGCCAAGTGTTCGCCGTCGGGCTGCAGGGATCCTTTCCCGTTATAGAAGATTCCATATTGTGTATAGAACTCACCGAACTGGTCGAGCACCTTCAGGGCATTCTCAAAAGAGACAGGATAGACGTCGTTCATATAGAACGGACGGTATTCAATCTTGCGGTCAGCCATTGACGACCGTACGTTGTCTCCTCCTACGGTACGATTGACCGCTGCCTTTTCCGTCGTTGCCATGCTATTCAGGAAATAGTGATCGTAGAATGAGTTCTTCACACCGCTGATGGTGTACTGCCCATACTGACCCGTCAGCAGTTGTCTGTTCATGGTGAAAGTCGTATCTTTATAGACAAAGCGGTCGGAATTCTCAATGTTCACCGTATTCTTCAGGTCATCCCATGTAAGCGTCAGACTGCGCTCCGTGTCGGCTGTTTTCATCGAAAGCGTCAACGGCCGGCTAAAGTTGTCATAGCTAAGGCTGATTACACTGCCGTCCGACCCGCTGATTTTCTTCACAAGTGCCGCATTGCCCCACGACCCGTCGACACGCGTAGCATATTGCTGATAGCTGAATGAAGTATATGCTTTGTCCTTATGCTCACTGGCAATGATCCGGAAGACAGCCGCACGAGCTTCTCGGGTGGTGTTGGGCTGGAACGTCACTCCATAGCGGATAATCGCCATTCCCTTACCACTCTTCTCGCCATTGATGGTCACCCACGACCCACTGTTCATATTCTCGATTTCCCATGCTTCACTACTGTAAAACACCAGACTGTCACTCGTCTGATTTGCATAAAGGAAAGACATCGGCAAGTTACTGGTGGCAGGTTTCAGCAAACTGATACTATATTGTGTATAAGGCTCTGCCTTATCGCAGGCTGTGACAAACAAACCAACTAAACAACCCATTAATAATGGTCTGATAATTCTTTTCATAAGCAATCATTCAATTATAACGGCGCAAAGTTACGAAAAATCAGGGGCAAAACAAAAAAAAAGTTTGAAGATTACAAAATATTATCTATCTTTGCCGATAACTATACATCCTTCGCATTATGACAAGACAATTTGTTTCTTTACTTCTGCTGCTGCTCACTACGGCAGGAACCGTCTTCGGGAATGATAATCGCCCTCGTATGTCACTTGCCGGAACATGGATGCTGGCATTGGATAACGACAGTCTTTTCAATGATACCATTTCGCTGCCTGGCACGACCGACACCAACCAGAAAGGCATTCTCATCACCGATAAATCGGTAACCACCCGCCTGTCACGCCAGTACTCCTATGAAGGAAAGGCATGGTACAAGCGCATTGTGGACATCCCCTTGTCTTGGAAAGATAAGCTCATCCGCCTGCGCCTTGAGCGCACAAAGCCGTCGAGCGTCTATATTGACGGCATGTCCATCTTCTCGCTCAAGAACATCACTACCCCACAAGTCTATCATCTGGACGGCTATCTCACTCCCGGACGGCATACGCTTTGCATCATGGTGGATAACAGCGTCAAGATGAATGCGGATGAACGATACAGGCAGTTGCCGGAACAGTTGTTTACCAGCAGCCACGCCTTCACGGAAGATACACAAACCAACTGGAACGGTATCATCGGAGACATCTCACTCGAAGCCATTGATCCTCTGCACGTCTCAGGAATAACTGTCACCCCCTGCATCTCAGAGAAGAAAGTTAAGCTCGGCCTTTACATTGCGGGGGAACTGGCACCTCAGACTAAGATTCAGGTGCGGGCGATACCTAAGGGATGGAACGGGAAAATCAGTTTCCTCGACTTTACAGGCAAGGACTTTGAAAATACTGGAGAGGAGTTCTATGAGAAGACTGTTGACATGTACATTCATGATATGCATCTCTGGAGCGAGTTCCAGCCCGACCTCTACACACTGGAAATGGAGATTGAAGGACACGACTTATACGCCACCACTTTCGGTATGCGGGAAATGACTGCTGATGAGCATCATTTCTACATCAACGGACAGAAGACGTTCCTGCGCGGCAAGCACGATGCGTGCGTCTTCCCGAAGACGGCACACGTGCCGATGGATGTGCAGTCATGGCTTCACTATCTCGGTACATGCAAGGAATATGGCATCAATCACGTGCGCTTTCACTCGTGGTGTCCTCCTGAAGCGGCTTTTCAGGCTGCCGATGAACTGGGAATCTACTTGCAGCCTGAGCTGCCTTTCTGGGGCGACTTCAAGGCTGAAGACCCTCTACTGATGAATTGTCTGAAAATGGAAGGTGAGAGACTGATTACAACCTACGGCAATCATCCGTCGTTCGTCATGTTTGCACTGGGCAACGAACTTTGGGGCTCGATAGACATGATGAAAGGATTTGTGGACAACTTCCGCAAAACGGACAGCACAAAGCTCTATACTTTCGGGTCGAACTTTTACCTGGGCTATCAGGGTATCAAACCCGGCATGGACTACTTTACAACCTGCCGCAATGGCGGTGAGGCATGGGGAAACTATGACACGCACACTCGCGGCTCGTTCTCGTTTGCCGATGCTGCCGACGGAGGACTGATCAACCACAGTTATCCCAACACCCGGATGGACTTCAGTGAAGCCTGCGACAAGGCGACCGTACCCATCATCAGTCATGAGACAGGACAATTCCAGCACATCCCCGACTTCAACAAGGAGATTCCCAAGTATACCGGGCCGTTACGTCCCTATAACATGGAGATCTTCAGGAAAAGGATGGAGAAGGCAGGACTCCTTGACCAGCTATCCGACTTCAACCGTGCGACGGGCCTATGGGCTGTCCAGCTCTATAAGGCGGACATCGAAATGGATCTGCGCACCCGCAATATGGCTGGCTTCCAGTTGCTTGACTTGCAGGATTATCCCGGTCAGGGCTCAGCATACGTGGGCATTCTCGACGCATTCATGGACAACAAAGGCTTCATCTCTGCCTCTGAATGGCGCGAGTTCTGCTCCCCTGTCGTGCCGCTATGGGTAGCCGACAAATATTGCTACAGTGAAGGGGAACAGCTTGGAGGAAGCATTCAGATTGCAAATTACCAAGGCCAGTCTCTCAAGGGGAAGACCGTTTCTGTCAGTCTTTCCAACGGGAATGAGGTGACAATGACCATCGGGAGCGACGAGACAGGACTCATCGAGGTGGGGCGCCTCAATATCGGCACCGGACAGCACCTGCAGCCCAGCAAGGAATTGCTCACCGTCCGCATCAATGGTACAGACTACGTGAATCACTATCCCGTATGGATTTATCCGACAAAGGGAAAGCCTGTAACGACCGACCGGAAACTGATTGTCACAAAGGTTATCACCAATGACATTGCCAAGAAACTCAGGAAAGGGCAGAAGGTGTTGTGGATGCCCGACACTACACAGCTTACCAGCAACACTCTGGATGCACTCTTCCAGACCGACTATTGGAATTACCGCATGTTCAAGACCATCTGCGAGAACAACAAGAAATCGGTCTCTCCCGGTACAATGGGCATACTCACAGACCCGTCACATCCCGTCTTCGGTTCCTTTCCTACCGAAGCTCATACCAACTGGCAGTGGTTTCCCGTCATAAAGAACAGCCGGCCACTCATACTCGATAACCTGCCAGGCAACTATCGTCCTCTGATACAGGTCATCGACAATATTGAACGCAACCACAGATTAGGAATCCTGATGGAATTCAAGGTAGGGAAAGGAAAACTGCTCCTCTGCATGAGCGACCTCGAGAAGGCTTCCGTCTATCCCGAAGGACGAGCTTTCTACCAGTCGCTGCTGAACTATATGCAGTCGGATGCGTTCCGTCCAGAAACGGAATTTGCCCTCCCCGACCTGCTGTACTTACTGAACAGCAAAACCGAAGAGGGCAGATTAGAGGAGCTGAACAATATCTCTCCCTATTAGTTCTTCTTTTTCCTTGGCTTACGGATGGCCCATCCTTCTTCTGAGAAGTCGGGCTCTTTTCCCTTGAGGTCCCACTTCTTGGGCTTCATCAGCTCGCGCCAGTCGCCCGTAGTACCATTGTTGAAGTTGCCGAAATCATCGAACGGCTTCCGGTTCTTGCGGTCTTTCTTCTTGCCGCCACGGCTTTCATCCTTACGTTTCTTGCCGCCGTCAGCCTTTTGAGAGCCGCCTTGGTCGGCATCATTACAACGCACCTCGCGTCCCTTGTACATGATGCCGGTGAGCGCGTTCATTACACGCTGGGCGTCCTGCTTGGGCACCTCGATATAGGAGAACTTGCTGAGCAGGTCGATATGTCCCACTTGCTGCTTGCCATGAATGTGCTTGTTGAGCAGCTGCATGACCTCGCCCGGATAGAAACCATCGTTCTTTCCGAGGTTGATGAACAGACGGGCATATCCCTTCTCAGGCTTGCGCGGTCCTCTCTCCTGGCGGTCGCCACGCTTTTCTCCCTTTTCCTTTTTCCGCTTTTCATCGGGACGGAGAATCTCCGGTGCATCGGCATAGTAGGCAAGGAAACGTCCGAAGGTCATGGATACGATCTTCTTGATGATGACTTCCTTGTCGATGTATTCGAAGTGACGGTTGATTTCTTCCATGAAGGGAGCAATCTGTTCTTCATCCACGTCAATCTTCGTAATCTTATCCATCGCACGGTAAAGCTGTTTCGTACAGATCTCCTGCGGTGTGGGCAGAGGTGTATCTACAAACTCCTTGCCGATCACTTTCTCGATGTCACGTACCTTATGTTTCTCTCTTGAGTGGATGATGCTGATTGACGTACCTTTCTTTCCGGCACGACCTGTACGACCGGAACGGTGCGTATAGTTTTCAATGTCATCGGGCAGACCATAGTTGATGACATGTGTCAGGTCATCGACGTCAAGGCCGCGAGCTGCCACGTCAGTAGCCACCAGCAGCTGTGTGAGATGCTGACGGAACTTCTGCATCGTGAGGTCGCGCTGATCCTGTGACAGGTCGCCGTGCAGCGCCTCAGCGTTATATCCGTCATGTATCAGCTTATCTGCAATCTCCTGCGTCTCTATCTTGGTACGGCAGAAGATAATGGCAAAGATACGCGGATGGAAGTCAACGACACGTTTCAATGCCAGATACTTGTCCTTGGCATTGACAAGATAGTATATATGATTGACGTTCTCGGCACCTTCATTACGGCTTCCGATGACAATCTCCTTGTGATTGTGAAGATAGTTCAAGGCAATCTTCTCAATCTCCTTGCTCATCGTAGCAGAGAAGAGCAGTGTGTTCCGTTCACTCGGGACATGCTCGAATATCTCATTAATGCTCTCAGAGAAACCCATGTTCAGCATTTCATCAGCCTCATCAAGCACTACGTTTGACACGGTGTCCAGATTTGCTACGCCACGGTTCATCAGGTCTATCAGACGACCGGGGGTAGCCACGATAATCTGTGCGCCATGCTTTAAGGCGTGAATCTGGTTCATGATAGATGTTCCGCCATACACTGGAACAATGTTGATACCCTGGATGTATTTAGCAAAATCATTAATGTCATCACTGATCTGGAGACACAATTCACGTGTAGGACTCAGAATCAGCGCCTGTGTGGCACGATTATTAGGGTCTATCTTCTGCAGCAATGGAATACCGAAGGCAGCCGTCTTTCCTGTACCGGTCTGCGCTAATGCAATCACATCATTTCCTTCACCCAACAAATAAGGAATCACTTCTTCCTGAACAGGCATCGGGTGTTCAAATCCTAACTCTGTAATAGCGCGGCGAATCTCTTCGCTAACGCCTAATTCTTCAAATGTTTTCAATCGTTTTACTGTTTTTATTTTTTAAGTACTTTCTTTGTCTGGCAGCCTTCACGGATGATGTAAATACCTTGCGGCAGACTCTCAAACGTCTCACCCTTTATCTGCATTCCAGAAACTGTATATATTCTTGCGTTATTCTCTGTTTGTACGGGGACGGTGCTGACACCAGCCGGATCGGTGACAATCACGCGGACGATCTCATAGGCATTCGCATTGACAACGGTATTGCCTGTTCCGCGAATCAGGAACTCGTAGGTGCCTTCCTGGTCGGGCTTACCTGTGATGGTGATGGTCTTCGACGCAAAACTGGAAGAGAACTTGAAACAGGGATCCAGTCCCTTCACTCTGCCAGAGGGAGTGAACGTGGAATCGACACTCGCCACCGTGCAATACTTATAGGCAATGGTGATGGGGACGATGCTGTCTCCCAAAGCCACGCGCTGCTCCTTCGGTGAATCTCCCACCATTGTGAAACGGGTCTTGAAGCGGTCGGGCAGATAATAGCCCAGATGGGGCGGCTGATTGTATGCCACATTCTGCCAGGCTACTCCCATACGATAGACATGATCGTGCATGAGCGTTGGCACCCGATAGTTGGTAGGCTCTGCCGAAGAGAAGATGTTGAGCGTCGCACTGTTGCTGGAATCCCAGAGAATCAGTTCTTCACGCCAGTCACCGAAGATGTCTGCCTGCAGGTTCGGAGTCTTCTTCGTGCTGTTGCAAGTGCTCGAACTGCCATAGCCATAAGGATTCTTGCCACGGATGTAGAGACGGGTGGTACCATTACCATTCCACTTGTCTATCTGATTACCGTCCAGCAGTTCATCTTGTAAGTCGCCATCCCAATAGATGCGGAAGTTCATGGAGGTGCTCTTGTCGGAAATCACCTGACCTGTCACGGCACTACGCTGGTTGCGGTCGTCACTGGAACTGAAGAATGCCCCACGATGACTGTCTGACAACTGGGCAGCAATGCCACGTCCGTTGTCCATGCCTGAGTTACCGCCTTTGAAGATGATCTCTCCCGTCCCTGCATCATGCAGATCCCATGAGTAGGTTCCCTTGTCTTCATGAACGTCAAAAAGCTCCAGGCCGGGGCGGTCGGGATCAAAGTCACCCAGATGGATTGCGTCTCCATGACCGAATCCTACAGCATAGAGCAGCAGACCATCGTCATCCAGCGCAGCTGAACCCCAGATGATTTCGTCTTTGCCGTCACCATCTACATCGGCAATGCTGAGGTTGTGGTTACCATTGGCAAACATGGTGTTGCGTCCCTCTCCGGCTGTACTGGTACGGGCTACGTATGATTTCTTCTCAGCACTGGTAGCTCCATAGCGAGTATAAGAGTTCTTTGCCGTGGAAGCATGCAGCCAACGCTGCTTGATTTCCTTTCCATCGAAGTCAACAGCCCAGATAAAGGCATAGCCATAGTAGCCGCGGCTGAAGATACCACTGGGATTATGGTCGGGTCCGTCGAGATAGGCAACGGCTGCCAGAAAACGCTCACCGCGGTTGCCATACGACCCTTTATCGTTCTTTCCGTCGGGAGTTCCCCAGTTGAACGAACCGTCGGCTTCACCGCCGTAGCCCTGGTTGCGGTTAGGATTATAGAAGACGGTATGGATTGCCTTACCAGTCTCTCCATTGAAGACCGTGAGGTACTCCTGTCCACCGGTCACACGACCGTCGCTATTCCTCCAGTCCTTGGTGTTGCTGGCAGACTTTATCTCACTCTCTGTAGCAGCCTGATTGACATATACCCCTGCTCCGTCCTTACTTCCGGGAGCCGTCTTACACATCAGCTCTGCCTTGCCGTCGCCGTCAAAGTCATAGACCATGAACTGCGTATAATGGGCACCGGCACGGATATTCACGCCTAAGTCGATGCGCCATAGCTTCGTCCCGTCGAGTTTGTAGCAGTCGAGATAGACGTTTCCTGTGAGTCCTCCCTGAGAATTATCCTTGGAATTGGAAGGATCCCATTTGACAATAATCTCATACTCTCCGTCTCCATCGACATCACCGACAGAACAGTCATTGGGGGAATAGCTGTATCCACCATCGCTGTTGGTGCCATTGGCAGGACGGTCGAGAGGCAGTTGCATGTAGACATCGGTCCAGGGAGTGACCTCTGCTGTGGTGTCAACGGGTACGCCGTTCACTTTTGTCACGACCTGATACTTGTTCGTCGTCTTTCCTGCCGCATCCGTATAACTTGTGGCATCGCTTATATTTGAACGAATCACCTTTCCGTCACGCAGGATGTCAAAGGTGGTGGCATCTTCGTCGTCGGTTCCGAGGAAACGCCAACTAACAAACTGACCTGATGCACTTCCAGGGACAACGACCAGACCTCGAGACAGATGCTCCATCTGTGAGACAGGCGTAACCTGAGCCGAGGCTGTCAGCCCACAAAATAATATTCCCGCAAAAGCAATGGCTTTTTTGTGAAAAGAATGATTCACTCTCATAAAACTATAATCTGATTATCCGCTGCAAAGGTACGCTATTTTTTTGATATATGGAAATTTAGCTGTGAAACATTTGGGCTTTTCAATACAAAATGATACTTTTGCAGTATGAAAATCGGTATTTTCTGCTCAGCCAACAAAAATATAGAGCCATTGTACTTTGAAAAGACCCGTGAGCTCGGGCAATGGATTGCACAAAACGGGCACACCATCGTCTTTGGAGGATGCAACCTGGGACTGATGGAATGTATTGCTGAATCTGTCCATCAGGCGGGGGGACTGACCATCGGTGTCGTACCGTCCATCATCGAGAAGAACGGACGTCTTTCCGACCATGTCGATATCCACATCCCCTGTGATAACCTGAGTGACCGCAAGGACTTGTTCCTCTGTCAAAGCGACGTGCTTGTTGCTCTGCCCGGAGGCATCGGAACGCTTGACGAAATCTTTACGGTGGCTGCCTCGGCTACCATCGGCTATCACAACAAAAAGGTGATTCTTTATAACATCAACGGTTTCTGGAACTCCATGATTGCCATGCTCGACGATATGGAGCGGCGCGGAATGATTCGTGGACAATGGCTCGACTATATCCAAGTAGCCGATTCCCTGGAAATGCTCACCGCACTTCTCTGATTTTATGTTTGTGTCGTAATGGAAGAAATGGCATAAACATTGATTGCATAGCGTGTTTGCAACGGAAGTAATGCCGTAGGCATTAGACAAAGGTAGCCAGCCATACAGCTGTCCCCCTGGGGACTGCGAAATGGCTGGTAAGGTATAGCCCCCCAATAATATAGCCTGCCCTTGGGTAGGCGACATGGTCAGTTCTTGTCCCTTGCATAGCAGCAAGGTTGTATGTATGGCTGGCTACCTTTGTCCGATGCCTAACGGCATCAATTATTAACAGATTTGTCAAAGAATATTCGAATTTTGACCCCAAAAAATGGGGGGTGCTGACAACGAAAGAGTCTTTCGGTCGAAAAAACGCCATTTTTTGATGTTTTTCGTAAAGCGTTGAATGACAAATGGTTACACGGATTCTAATTTGTAAACGACCGGTTTACAATAATTGAATTTGCGAGAGCTTAGGTTTCGTCGTGCGAAAGGTAAGGTTTCACTGCGTGAAAGCTTATGTTTGAGGCGATGAAACATAACCTTTGGCGAATCAACTTTTACACTTTTTAACCTCTATTTCACCACTTTTCCCCGACAAGTTTTTGTCAATATATTTGATGGTGTTTATTTTTTGTATTTTCAGCTTCAAAATTTGGTAAATACAATCAAAATGATTATATTTGCTGAGTATTTAATATCGGAAAGATACAACAGTCGTATGGCAGGTCAATGGGTTCTGCCAGCTGTTATTGACTGAAAGTATTTACAGAACCCAAAACAAAAACTATAACTATTATGGAAAAACAACAAAAGGAAGACTATGGGAAACCTCTTAGCTCCACCTTTGAGTCATTAATTAAGGAAGTTGAGACTGGCCCCTTTTATCCAGGACCGCCAAGAATGAGTGCCAAAAAAGAGCCACTGAGCCAGAAAGAAATCGCTCTTATAGACGACTTTAGAGAACAGGTTTATAATAATGGTATTTTGTCTCAGAAAGAGATAGACGAAATACTTGAAAAGCACGGCCTACGTGCCGACAGACCAATAACCCAAGAAGAAATCGACTATATTATCGACAAGTTGCAACCCTTAGTAATCAACTGGGAGAAATTAAACAGAGACATTAACTATTTTCTTAAAGGGCTGAAGAAAGGTGCTTTCACTAGGACGAAAAACCTTGAGTATTTCGAGCTTATCAACCACTTTAGAGTACGGATATATAGAGGTGAAATCCTGTCTCAGGAAGAGATAGACGCTATACTTGCAGAGCACGGCCTACGTGCAGACAGACCAATAACCCAAGAAGAAATCGACAATATTATCGACAAGTTGCAACCTTTCTCGGCCTGCTGGCAGGATTTAAACGATGCCATTGACGCTTATCTTGAAAGTCAGAAGAAGGGTTTTACCAATGACGCAAACTACTCAGATTATTTCGGACTTATCGACGACTTTAGAGCACGGATCTATAGAGGTAAAAAACTGACTCAGGAAGAGATAGACAAAATACTTGAGGAACACGGTCTGCGTATCAACAAGCCAATAACCCAAGAGGAAATCGACGTAATCATTAATAAATTGCAACCTTATGAAATCTCCTGGGAGAAACTAAACCAAGCCATTGACGATTATTTAAATAAAAAGAAGAGGAGTGTAATCACTCGCGTGAACAATTCTGAGTATTTCGGACTTATCGACCACATATTGTCCCGGGTCGTTGACGGCGGATGTATACCACCAAATGGACTCGAGAAAGAACTTGAAAAACAAGGAATCAAGCCCTCTGGAAAGCGAGATGCGGGATTTGAAAAAGCAATGCAAGATATTGAAAAGGCAAGAGAATGGCTAAAAGACTGTAAATAAAGGCGTGTCTATAAATGAAAAGAACCCCCAGAAGTTTTCGTCTGACTTCTGGGGGTCTTTTCATGCTTACGCTTCCTTCAACCGCTCAGCCATAGCGCGTCCCAAAGCCTCGCACTGGGCTTTGGTATCGGCGGTAAGCGCCTGTTTCATGTCGACCGGAGAGCCTACTGCCTCGAAGTGCAGGCGTTCATCGTTCCAACGCTGAATCTCTGCCACTGCCTTGCTTGCCCATCCATGAGACCCGAACCAGCCAAGGAGGTGATTTCCCTTGATGTCCTTTCCTGCTATCTCACTGAGCAGCACATCCATCTCATGATACAGACCGGTGTTATAGGTCGGTGCGCCGACAATCAGTCCACGATAGCGGAAGATGTCGCGAATGATATAGGAATGATGAGTCTTCGAGACATTGTACATCACAATGTTCTTCACACCAGCCTCACTGGCAGCACGGGCGATGTGCTCCGCCATGCGCTCGGTGTTGCCATACATCGTTCCATAGCAGATGACAAGTCCCGGCTCGGTCTCGTAACGGCTCAGACGGTCGTATATTCCCACCACCTTATCTATATAAGCATGCCAGACAGGACCGTGGGTGGAACAGACGTAGTCGAGTTTCACGCCAGCCAGCTTCTTCAGTGCATTCTGTACAGGAGTGCCATACTTGCCGACAATGTTTGAATAATAGCGCACCATCTCCAGCCAGAACGTGTCACAATTGATGTCGGCATCGATGATACCCCCATTGAGAGCGCCAAAGCAGCCAAAAGCATCACCCGAGAAAAGAACGGTATCCTTTGCACCTTCCACTCCTTCAGTAGGAGCGCAAAGCGTCACCATCGTTTCCGGCCAGTGGACCATCGGGGTCAGCACGAAGTTCAGGGTATAACTGCCCAGCGCAAGTGTCTCGCCGTTCTTCACTTCCACATCATCCTCCGAAGCAACGCCGTAGAAGCCCTGCATCATTCCGAATGTCTTCTTATTTCCGATGACACGAATCTCGGGATAATACTTCTTAATCAGTGCAATACTTCCACTGTGGTCGGGTTCCATGTGATTCACCACGAGATAGTCGATGGGACGGTCGCCCAGCACCTCGCGGATATTCTCAAGATACTGCGTGAAGAAGTCAACCTCCACAGTATCTATCAGACACACCTTCTCATCATCAATGAGGTAAGAGTTATATGACACACCATTAGGCAACGGCCAGAGACCTTCAAAGAGACTCTTGTTGCGGTCGTTCACGCCTACATAAAAGATCTTATTTGTTATTGCTTTCATCTTTATCTGATTTTATTACCAAATTCTACACTAACATAATTGTAAAGGCTCTTGCACACCTCGTTGGAGAACATCTGCGCACATCCCATCACATTGTCCCACTGCTCTTCAGTCAGTCCCTCTTCAATGTGCCTGCGCGTGATGCCATACTTCAGCAAGCCGAAGATGAAGCCGGCATTGAAGTTGTCTCCTGCGCCGATTGTGCTCACCGTCTCGGTCTTTGTCACCGGATAAGTCTTCTGGAAGCCATTCTCAGCTCTCAAGGTCACGGGATGCTCCCCATTGGTATAAATAAACTTCTTGCAGTAGAACGAGATCTCCGCATTGTAAATCTTTGTCGGATCGGTCATTCCATAAAGCACCTCGAAATCCTCACTGCTACCCCTGACAATGTCGGCATACTCCAGGTTCTCAAGCAGGTTGGGCGTGATGCGCATGACTTCATTCCGATGAGACGAACGGAAATTCACATCGTAATAGATAATCGCCCCATGATTGCGGGCATTGTCGAGCAGTCCCATCACTTGCGGACGGATGACTGGATTGACGGCATAAAAGGAGCCGAACAAGACGATGTCGTCGGGCTGTATATCGGGGAAGACGAAGTCAAGCTGGTCGTGCGGATGGTCTTTATAGAAAAGGTACTCAGCATCGTTCCGGTCGTTCAGGAAAGCCAGTGAGATGGGTGACTTCGAGTCGGGGAAACGGTTCACATTATCAGCGTTCACGCCATTGTCTTTCAAGAAGCGGACAATCTGCTCTCCCACCCTGTCGTTGCCCGTTTCACCGATGAATGTTGTCGGTACGCCACAACGTCCAAGGGAAATCATGCTGTTGAAAGACGAGCCGCCAGGGTAGGCCCCTATGGGCTGGTCGTGCTTGAAGATGATATCCAATACCGTCTCTCCTATTCCAATCACTTTACGCATATCTGTCTCGGTTTTTGTGCAAAGGTAAGAAAAAAAAAGTATATACTAAAAAAAATACGTATCTTTGCACCAAGAAAATGAGATACAACACAGCAACACTGAGCAACGGGCTGCGCGTCATTCACCGAATGAGCGACTCTCCCGTGGTGTATTGCGGCTACCAGATAGCAGCAGGGACACGAAATGAAGAAAAAGGTGCGGAAGGTCTGGCGCACTTCTGCGAGCATCTTACCTTCAAAGGAACGCGTCGGCGCACGGCTTTGCAGATACTGAGTCATCTGGAGAGCGTGGGAGGCGACCTGAACGCATTCACCACGAAAGAGTCTACGACATTCTATGCAGCCATCCCGCGCGAGCATACAATGCGAGCCGTCGATCTGCTGACGGACATTGTCTTCGACAGCATCTTCCCACAGCACGAAATAGAAAAGGAGGCTGAAGTGGTGTGCGATGAGATAGAAAGCTACAACGACTCGCCCATCGAACTCATCTACGATGAATTCGAAAACCTGCTGTTTCAGGGACACCCGTTAGGGCATAGCATTCTCGGTTCGGCAGAAAACGTCAGGCGGTTTACCACGGAGGATGCCCTGCGGTTTACCCGTCGCTACTATCGTCCCGACAATGCCGTGTTCTTTGCCTACGGCAACCTGAACTTTGAACAACTGAAGAAAAAGTTAGAGAGATTGTCAAAAGACATTCCTCCTTCAACCGTCACACCTCCCACGTCCTCCGTCAAAACTCCTACGTCCTCCATCATAATTCCTCCTTCCACCATCATAGAAAAGCATACTCACCAGGCACACGTGATGACGGGATGTGTCGCCTACCCCATCGGTCATCCCGACAGGATTGCCCTGTATCTGCTCAACAACATGCTGGGAGGACCGGGCATGAGTGCACGGCTGAATGTCATCCTGCGTGAACGGCACGGGCTGGTCTATACGGTAGAGAGTTCGATGGTCAGCTATGGGGACACCGGTATCTGGAACATCTATTTCGGCTGCGACCCGCACGACGTGTCACGGTGCCTTCGACTGATCCGACGGGAACTGAATCGTCTGATGCACAATCCGCTTACAGTTCGGCAGTTGAATGCAGCCAAGCGGCAGATCAAGGGACAGATTAGCATCGCCTGTGACAATAGGGAACAGTTTGCCCTTGACTTCAGCAAGAGCTACCTGTTCAATGGAAAGGAAAGGAATATCGAGGAGCTTTACCGGCAGATAGACGCCATCACGCCCGAACAGATACACAAAGTTGCAAACGAACTGTTCGAGGAGCATCATCTCAAGACACTGATCATTCAATGAAGATAAGGCGCAAAAGCCTCATCGTATTCTGAACTGTCGCCTAACCTGCCATTGATCAGGCAGACCAATTCCACTTTTGCACGGAAGCACAACTTCTCATCGGAAGCACGAAAGAGATCCTGATAAAAGATGTAACGGATGCCTTCCTTGCTCAGGCTAAGCCGGGAAATAAACTCATCATCGCAACGCAGCGGCACCTTATACTGTAAGCTCATCCGCGCCACAACGGCATCTATGCCCTTGTCATGCAGTTCGGAAAAGCTCAGCCCGCAATCCTTCAGAAAGAGGTGACGAGTGTGCTCAGTATAATGCAGATAATTGGCATTGTTCACAATCCCCTGAATGTCGCACTCGTAGTCGCGCACCTCCATCCTTGTCTCAAAAATATAGTTCACTTCTTTTTTCCTCCAGTTAATTCTTTAAATCACCTCAGACATGGATTAGAAGCTACGTCATGAAGGCAGCTTTGTCACATGTCAATCTGGTTTTTGTTTCTGCAAAAATAACAATTTTACTCTGAACCTCAAAGCGTTCTGTCCGTTATTCTTCAGAATAGAGACCGCAAAAAAGGAGGGGTGTTTCCCTGCCATCGGACTGACAGCGGGAAACACCCCTCTTTTTTAGGTTGTTATTTCAGGAAAGAAATGACCTTACTTCACTACGATCTTCTTGCCATTCACAATGTAGATACCCTTCTGCAGACGGTTTGCGGTGTTCACCTTCACACCATTTACAGTATAGATCTTAGCATTGCTGAGGTCATCAGCGTTGATGTCACGGATGCCAAGTGTCTCTGCGTCAACGAAGGTGATATCTACCTCTAAGACGACAGCCTTATCATTGTAGACCACACCCCACTTAGCGACATACGTGTCACCGACCTTGAAGTTGGTGTCGTGGGCACCTGAATAATCGAACATTCCAGAAGCAGGATCATTGAGCTTCAGGCAGAATCCGGTCACAGCGGTTCCCCAACCCTCGGCATCTCCATCGATGTTGCGCCATCCGTCAGTGGTGTTAGGAACGAAGTTACCCGTAGTGACATTGACAATGTATGTCTGTGCCTCAGTGATACTCTCGATACCGAGTGCCTCGCATACCTCAGCCACATCGAATGTCGGAGCCTCACCAACCTGGTCGTAAGCCAATTCAGCCTGCTCCATGTGAGCGATCTTTATGGTCTTCACGATCTCTGGCTTATACACTGGCTCGACATACTCGATAAAGGTCACGTTGATGGTGTAGACAACGGTCTTCTCGTTGGCCTGGAGTACCCACTTAGCGGTGAAGGTCTCACCGACGGCAGGAACATTCTCGTTACCCATGTCGCAGATATCGAATGAGCCATCAGGCAGTGCCTGGAAGAACTTCACGCAGACAGAAGCATTTGATCCCCACATCTGAGCATCACCATCACGGTTGAACCATCCGTCATACGGAGCATAGTCATCAATCAGCGTACCGTCAGTGACATTCATGATAGATAGCTTAGCATCTGTGATATTCTCGACACCGAGGAATTCGATAGCTTCTGTGAAATCAACCTTCCCTTGCTGTGCGGTATATTGCTGACCTACCATACGCTCCACATTGATGGCGAACTCCTTCGTAGTCTCCTCAACCACTTCAGCGATCATCCATTCTGCACGGTCGCCAACCTTAGCCACGCTCTTATCAGCATAGCAGGCAGCACCTACGTCAGTACCATCAGTACCAATGCTACCCTTCACCTGATTCAGTGTGTAATAGCCATCGGCAAGAACGGCAACAGTGATAACGGTCTTCTTGTCAGCAAGAGCAGACATCGTCCAGTTGTTGTTTCCAGCCAGACCGACATACAGTTCACCATCGGTGAGGTAATAGCCACCGTCGGTAGGCTCGAATGTCAACGGCTGAGCCTCTTCAGCAAGACGAACGCCAGATGCAGTCACATTGCCCTCCTCATCCTTGTCGGCATAGAGTGAGAGATACAGACCGCTCTGCTTCTGCTGGAAGGTGTACTTAGCATCAGCCTTCGGCTGAGATGCAGAGGCAGCATAGGTTGCAGCAGCTTCCTTCAGAGCCTCAATGGCCTGCTGAATATCTTCTACCGTAGCATCGGCATTGTCGTAAACTGCCTGCTGAGCAGCAACAACCTCACTATAAGCATCAACGGCAGTCTGAGGAATCAGGAAGAGGCCTTCGCCTACACCTGTACGAGCCTCTATCGTAGCATTGGCAGCATCAATAGCAGCCTTCAGCTCTTCCTTGGCAACTCCGGCATTGTCAGCTGTGGTCAGCAGAGTGGGCTGTGTGAAGCTCATCCACTGATGGGAAGCAGCAGCTTCACCGCCTAATGTAATAGCAACAGGTGTCTCACCGTCGCTCTCGAAAGCAACATAGCGGTATTCCCATCCACGTCCGTTGCCATTGTTTGCATAAGTGGCATCCTTATCAAATGTACCTGTTCCATCGGTAGCAACACCAAAGCCAACATCACCCTTTGACGGATAGATGCGCTCAACATCGTTGACCTTCAGATATGCTTTCACATCACTACCGGAAGAAGAACGTCCGGCAACCATCAATACATACTTACCTGCAGGCAGCGTTACAGAGACTGTGCTGGAGTTAGTCCAACTGTCCTGTCCCCACTGTGCACCCGTCTGCTCATAATAAAGAGAGGTGCCAGTGCCGTTCCAGTGCTGTCCCTTATTGCTAACGAGACCGCCTTCCCATGAAGAAAGGTCAGGGATAAGAGAAGAACCATTGAGGGTATAGTCAGCTACTACCTGAGCATACTCAGCTTCCTTCAGCGACTCGATGGCAGATGCAATCTCATCGGCTGTGTATGGAGTTGTCTCGTAAGTCTTGGTGTCAACACCCAAAGACTTCGCAATAGCGATTTCCTCTTCTAATGCTGCACGCTCATCATCAGAGGCAACAGGAGCATATACAAGGTTCTTGTAAGAGAGCCAGCTGACGTTGTTACCTTCAAGCACATTGAACTTAACCTGCAGTATTCCGTCTTCGCCAACCTCGCCTACGGCATAGAAGTTACCCAGATAGAACTGAGTGTTAGGAACGCTCTCACCGGCAGCTACGTCAACGGGTTCGCCGTCGTTCAGCTGTAATGTGATACCTGTAGCAGGACTGCTCACACCATTCTTTACGCGGGCACGTACCCATGCACCAATGCGATACTTGCCAGGAGCAACATTCTCCAAGGTAGCTGTGAAGGTCTTGGAACCAAGAGACAGGTCATCACCTGTCCAATACTCAAAGAACGGAACAACAAAGTTGGAGCCATCGCTATTTCCTTCAACAGACCACACATTAATATAAAGATCACTGTTGTAATCCGTTGTTCCCCAGGCACTGAGCAGCAGGTCGTCAACAATGTTTGTCTGATGCCATCCCATAACAGCAGAAGGATCCTCAAGAGCGTTGGCCTCTTCAATGGTCAGAGTTCCGTCATTGTACTTAGCCAATGTCGTCTCATAAATCTCCTTATATGTATTATAGGCAGCTTCGGTGTAAACATTAGTAGCATCCATCTGAGCCTTCATGGCGTCAAGGGCACCCTTAGCCTTGATAGAAGCATTGGCAGCATTGATGGCATTGTTCAGCAACAAGATGGCACTGTTCAGACCTTCCTCTGTCTTCTCAACATCGGCGGTATTGGCCAATGCATCTGCAAGCATACTGTTAGCGGCAGCACTGATACCCTCAGCATTCTGCAGGCCTTCAGCCTTTGCACGAAGCTCATTAACTGTATTGACAAGACTGGAGAACATCACGTCGCCAACCTCTACATCACCATAGTACTTCAACTGGAAATTATCCCAAATACACCACAGTTCAGTGTTCGCTTCATTCTTGGCACCCACGACAATTGTTCCGTCTTCTACCTTCACGAATAACGGGCTGATGGTGTACAAGCCGTTGGTGAAAGCAACTGAAGCATCGGACATCGAGTTCTCACTGCCAGTCTTCACTGGGAACACCTTCGTTTCATCGTTGATATAGAATACCGGCAGGTCCTCTTCATTAGAACCGTCCTGACGATAGAAACCCTGAGCTGTCAAGGCATACACACCATTAGGTGCACCGCTGATGGTCTGGCTCAACAGGAATGTAGAGTGGAAAGACTCTGCACAGTTGTTGATGTTGTTACCACCAGAAAGATTCTTATTACCAGCTTCAATAGTCCAGAAGCCTACATCACGGCTATTACGGTTGAAGTTAGCATCCCTGATAAAGAATGTAGCATCCACCGGGTTCTCGACAGTAGCATTATTCAGGGAAGCAACCATTTCTGCCTCAGAAATAATCTTCCATTGAGCATTTACATTCTCTTTGTCAGAAAGATTCTTTCCAAGCACAGTCGATCCGGCATAGCCATAAAGATTTGGTCCGTCACCGATGGTGAATACCGTCCCATTGGTCTCAATGGTGAGGTGCTTTGGATTTCCGTTATCCATGTAGTCGCCTTCAAAATAATAGGCAGTTCCACCATTGCTGGCACGCGACTCCATCGTATAGGTTCCATCTTCCAATTTTGCGAATGTCACATAATCGGGAGAGGAAACCAGTGAAGCCTGAGTTCCCCAACTGTTACCGACTCCCCAATACTTGTTGCTTCCGACATTGAGAAGGTAATAGTTACCATCCTCAATCTCAGCCGGCACCCAAGATTGTGCTGAAGCCTGTCCAACCAATACGGCCAATAACATGGCCAACATGAGTTTAAACTGTTTCATAAGCTGATTGTTGTAAATTAGTTAGTATAATTATCTATTAATCGTATAATCAAATGTCTCTGTCAACAAAGGATTTATCTGCAAATATAGTTGTAAAGTGTGAATATAGCAAATTTTTCTTTAATTATTTCTGTTTTTTGCCCATTCCGTTCCTCTTTTCATCCATTCAAAACCGATTCTGCACCGCAGACAGTCCCTATTATCACAATATTTGCTTTTCAACTGTATCAGCGCCTGACTGTCACCCGCACAATTAACTTCCAGTCCGCATTGCCGCCACATCCTGATGATATGATTATCTTCGGCCTTCAGTTGTTCCAGAAAATCGAAGGCACGGTCACAAAGCAAATCATTCATCCTGTGTTGTCCCCACGCAAACAGCATGGGAATGGCTGTGTTAATCAACAGCAACTGGACAGATGATGCAGAAAGATGCTTGCCGTTACGATTACTTACAACCCCGAACGCATAATGAGTCTCCCAATAAGGAGTGACAGAAGATCTGAATAAGGATTCCAGTTGCCGGACATTCGTACACTCAACCAGTTGGCTGAGACTTGTACGATGCTGATAATACAGATGTGCCAGTTGGGAAATCCTGATATGGGGAAAGTTCTGAGGGCGTAGCCTGAGAAATCGCCAGAGTCTGTAATCCATCGGTTCCATCGAGAATTTGTGTGCCAGATAGAGGTATTCATTTCTTAACTTGTCAAAATATCCTTCAGCCACCGCATTCTCACGATGACGTTCGGGAATGGCACGGCTGTCAAGAAGTCCGGCCTGCCCCATGAAGATGGCTTCCACCTGAAACAGGTTGTCACGATGATGAGCCACCTGGTGCAACGGAACCGTCTTTGCCCATGTCTCAAAAGCATCACTATTGATGCCAAAACCATAGTTTCGAGCCAGAGTAACGAAATAGGCCGTTTCCCAAGAGCCGTTACATGCCTCGGCTCTCTTGGCAATGGCACTGGTTTTCTGCTCCAGACGTTCCGTCTGCAAGGCACTCATCCAAGAACAGATTGTCAGTCGGCTCAATTCAGGAACAATCTTATAACAAGGAGGATAATTATCCGTGCTCAACAGTTCCCGGTAATGTTCCTCCACACGGGAAGGCACCTCAAGTTGAAACTGGGGAATCAGCCTGCCGTCGGCTGTTCTTACTTCCCTGTTCACTTTCGAACAGACATGCAGCACGACATTGTTATAACTACTATCATTTTGATGACCATGAAGATACCAGTCGGAAGACCGCTGGTGAATCTCGACATTACCCACCCACAGCGTCCCTCCTATCTTCATCTTAGCATTGAAGAAGTCGGGACCAGCATTATGGTTATGCAGTCCCACATCAATGATTTCCAGTTCCTGCCCGTCGGCAGTGTAGAGCTGTCCCAACGGAAAGAGCTTATGCTTCCAGCAAAAATGCAGCAATAATTCCATAGTTTTCAGATTTACAGGTTTGACAGTGCAAAGGTACGAAAAGAAAGAAAAACGAAGAATTATAAATTGATAATTATAACCTTATAATAAAGAATATATGTTAATTTATTTGCCTGAATGATGGATTAGGCGTATTTTTGCATCGTTAAATTATAGAATTTATGAAAATAGCACTTATCGGCTACGGCAAGATGGGCAAGATGATTGAGCAGATAGCCATTGCCCGTGGCCATGAAATCGTAAGCATTATTGATATCGACAATCAGCAAGACTTCGACAGCGAGGCTTTCGCCTCAGCCGATGTTGCCATTGAGTTCACCAGTCCGACAGCAGCCTATGGCAATTACCTGAAAGCGTTTGCCAAGAACGTAAAAGTAGTGTCAGGTTCTACAGGTTGGATGAAGGAACATGGCGAGGAAGTGAAGCGCCTGTGCGAGGAGGAAGGAAAGACGCTGTTCTGGGCTTCTAATTTCTCCGTCGGCGTTGCCATTTTCTCTGCCGTCAACCGTTATCTGGCAAAGATCATGAACAATTTCCCACAATATGAGGTGCTCATGGAAGAGACTCATCATGTGCATAAGCTTGATGCTCCGAGCGGCACCGCCATCACACTGGCTGAGGAAATCATTGCCGAGCTCGACCGCAAGGATTCATGGATAAAAGGACAACAGCTGCTCGCCGACGGCACCGTAAGCGGCACCAACGAGGTTGCTTCCAATCAGGTTGCCATCGAGAGCATCCGCCGTGACGAGGTGCCAGGCATCCACTCTGTGGAATACAATTCTGAAGCCGACCGCATCATCATCACCCATGATGCCCATTCACGCCGCGGTTTCGCCCTGGGAGCCGTGCTGGCTGCTGAATATGCTGCTGACCACAGCGGACTGCTGACCATTTCGGACATGTTTAAATTCTAAGGATATGATTGACAAAGAAAAAGAGAAGTTGAACCCCGTGGTGCAATGGGCAAAATTCATTGTCGTGTTACTGCTCTATCTGGCTTTCCTCTATTGGGTGAAGAGCTGGTGGGGGCTGCTTGTCATTCCATTTATCTATGATGCCTATATCTCTAAAAAGATACGATGGCAATGGTGGAAAGAAGCCGAGAAACCTGTAAAATTTGTCATGTCGTGGGTGGATGCACTGGTGTTTGCACTGGTGGCTGTCTACTTTATTAATCAGTTCTTCTTCCAGAACTACGTTATTCCTTCATCTTCTCTGGAGAAATCGCTGCTTACCGGCGACTATCTTTTCGTCTCTAAGCTGAGCTACGGACCGCGCATTCCTCAGACTCCACTGACGATGCCACTGACACAACACACGCTACCGCTTATCGGTACAAAATCTTATATTTCGTGGCCGCACTGGGACTATCGCCGAGTGAAAGGTCTCGGCAATGTACAACTGAACGACATCGTTGTGTTCAATTATCCTGCCGGTGATACCATCTGTACAGACCAGAAATTCCAGACCGAATATTATAACATGGTCTATTCTTACGGAGAGAGCATATACCAGCAGAACTTCGGGAATCCCGACTTCTCTGTACTTAACAAATATCAGATTTACGATTTGTACAAGGAGGTCTATGCGTTGGGGCGCAACTTCATCAAGAACAATCCGAACCAGTTTGGTGACATCAGTTCCCGTCCTACCGACCGCCGCGAAAACTATGTGAAGCGTTGTGTGGGCCTTCCCGGGCAGACTCTACAGATAAAAGACCATATCGTCTATCTTGACGGAAAACCGAACAAGGAACCAGACAACGTCCAATACGATTATGATGTGAAGCTCCGACAGAGCATTCCTGAAGAACTGATGCATGAGCTGGGCATCTCCATGGAAGCACTGATGAGCCTCAACCAGAACGGCCACCTGCCATTGACACATCAGGCTGCAAAGGCGCTGGCTGCCCGCAAGGACATCGTGGAAAGCATCCATCTGAAACGTGACCTCCAGACGGGGCATCTGTATCCGCTCAATGCAGTTACTGGATGGACAGTAGACAACTATGGTCCTATATGGATTCCGAAGAAAGGAGCTACCGTGAAGCTCTCCATTGACAACATTGCCATCTACGAGCGACCCATCAAGGTGTACGAGAATAATGACTTAATCGTGAAGAACGGGCAAATATATATCAATGGCAAACATGCCACAGAATACACGTTTAAGATGGACTACTACTGGATGCAGGGTGACAACCGTCACAATTCTGCCGACTCACGTTTCTGGGGATTCGTACCTGAAGACCATATCGTGGGCAAGCCCATCTTCATCTGGTGGAGCAGCGACCCCGACCGAAAGGGATTCTCTGGCATCCGCTGGAACCGCCTGTTCAATTTCGTGGATAATATTAAATAAGGTAAGTGACGAAAGCATTACTTTCAACAACCTATTTCGGGCCCGTGCAGTGGTATCAGAAAATCCATCGGCACGGGCTCTGTCTCATCGAACAACATGAGAATTTCCAAAAGCAGACCTACCGTAACCGCTGTATCATCGCAACAGCAAACGGAACGCAGGCTCTAACTGTCCCCGTCATCCACCAGCCAACATCAACCCCGGACTCTTCTGCCAAGTCATCGGCACCTCCCATCACCTCACTTCTTATCAGTGACCACGGCAACTGGCGCCATCTGCATTGGAATGCACTTTGCTCTGCCTACGGAGACAGTCCGTTCTTTGAGTTCTATGCAGACGACATACAACCCTTTTTCTTCGAAAGGAGATGGGAAACACTTTTCGAGTTCAACCTTGACATTATCCATACGCTCTGTGAACTGCTGGACATTCACCCAAACCTGCAGCTTACAGATTCGTATATAGATGACCCTGTAAATCCCCATATCATCGATTATCGCTCGGGGATTAATCCTAAACATCCCGCCGAGGATCCGGATTTTCAACCTCGCCCATATTGGCAGGTCTTCCAACAGAGACACGGATTCCTGCCCAATCTCTCCATTCTCGACCTGCTTTTCAATACCGGACCAGAAGCAATCTTTTACCTGTAGACATGCACATTCACCACCATTGTGGCCGTGTATTGCCTTCCATCCTTTGTATATTGAATCGCCTGACGGATAGTATAAGTACGACCAGGCACAAGCCGACCAGGATACTGACCGACATAACATCCATATTTATCGGGATAGAATTCGGCAAAGATATTAGCTGAACTGTCGTAGTTGCATACATTTCCACTGGCATTAAACCAATGACCATAACAGGTGTTCGAACTGGTACTCGTTGTTGTGCCCGTATGGATGCTTCCATTTGCATTCACACCGACAAAGCGGGGATTGGATGAAGCAGAACGTCCTACACTCTGCAACTGCTGTGTACTGAGGCCAAGAGCCTGACTGACTGCCGCCATGTCGTACTGCACACGGGTACTTGAATAATAGGTCGCATCATAAGCCAGATCAATATCTATATAGACAGTGGTGTCTCGCCGCTCATAGTCTGCAGGATACTCTTTAAAGTTGCCGTAAACATCTGTATTCTCAAATCTCACCTGGAAAGGCCACTGCTCATCGTCACTGACATTGTCATTCCACGGATGACGCCAATAGGCTGTCGGTGCTCCCATCACGACGAAGAACAACCGACTGCAATCAGAAGGAACGGTCAGGACTGCAACTCCTTCTTTGTCACGTCCCACTTCTCCATAAGTGCGCTTACCATCATTGGAATAAGCCACGAATCCATATCGCCATCCTGCTTTATCGACATTAATCGCCCGATAGCCCTTGGCTCCAGCTATGCCTTTGAAATGAGCTTTAACCTCTGTTCCCGGTTTTGCCGTGTTCATATTAATAATGGTGTACCCATAATTCTGGATGCAGTAGGCAGAGTCTATCTGCCATGTTCCATCGTTATCGGCAGTCTGATGGAGATGGGAAACATGCTGGCCGATACGATGACGAGCCGCCTCACGTACGCCGTCAATGTCCCATGTGGCCATACGGGCAAATCCCTCATACATATCATCGTTCAGTTGTTCCTGAGTAAACCCGCTCAGCCGTCTGTAAGTTTCTATCGGGTCTTCGGGCTTATTGGCCTGCCTCCATAGCTTGCCAATAAAATCTGGCCCCTGCTTCATACACCAGTAGTCTTGTATGAAACAATTCTCATAACGCCAGTCCTCATGAAGCATATTCAAATGATGACGGTTAAGATGTCCCTCAAAGTACTCACCGTCGGTGAACTGACGGCCTGGATAGCATTTATAGGCTTGCCAATTGGCACAACTCTCCCACCAGCCATTACCTCCCGACGCATTTGTTCCATAGCCATAGTTATATCCATGCTGCTGTCCGAGGTCGCAACTGACGAGATATTGGAAAGTATGCCCCACCTCATGTGCCACAGTATGCCCGCCGCGCGCTGAAATGGCACTGGGATTTACATTGAGTAGCCCCACTTTCTGGTCAACTCCTGAACCCTCTGCTTTCCATTCGCTCTGATAGAACACATACATTTCTATCTTATATTTATCTGTTGTGGAGTGTCCAGGAACCAGAAATCCCAGTTCATTGACATACTTATCCCAAATGGTCTCTGCCTGACTGAGCAGCGTCTTGGGGTTAAACCGATAGTTAGAAGCCTTTGTGGGATCATCGCCGAACCCTTTTTCCCAGAACACCACAAAGTGTTCGCTTTCCATCGAACGCCTGAAACTCCAGCGACTATTGTCATTCATGTAGTCAACGGTGGAATAGGTACTGGGCTTATATAGAAGGCGGCCGGGATTACGCAGCATGATACTACCAGAGTAGATGTCGCTTGAACCGAAAAGCGTGGAAAGACGATAGTCGGTATAACCTTTACTAAGTCTGCTACGGTATAGCCTCATAACGGGCTGACCGTCTGAACCGTCGCCCAAGCGAAACTCAATGGAGTCATTATTGGCAACGACAAAGCTTTTGTGCTCTTTGAAACGATTGTCGTATTTCACCCATATCGTGTCTTGTGCCATGATGTTTTGCACCATCAGCACTGCGCATAGCGTCAGTATTATCTTTTTCATCGTCAACCTCCCCCTCATCTTACAATATACTTTTTGCCGTTCATAATATACAAACCTTTGGGAAGGCCGTCCAAAGAACGGGCATTGCGACGCACCACCTGACCATTCATGTTATAGACAGTATCATCCTTCTTGGTGCCATTCTCATTGTCAATAGTCTGGATTGCGTCTATAGTACGAACCTCAAAACGGATTTCCAGAATGTCGTCGCTCTGATAAGTCTTTCCATTAATGATGAATTTCCTTTCTGAGTGTTTCAGACGAGGGCCGACAAAGTCTTGTTCACCCGAAAGCATGATGCTCTCTGATTTCCCGTCGTTCATCTGAGTAATCATGTATAACACATCTATTTCTTCTGCGAGCGTATTGCTTACAGGAAGAAAGAAAAGCCCCAACAGGAGCAGAATAAAGAAATGATGGTGCCTCATATTGATATTGTTATTAAGATTCAAACAACTTATATTTGGCAAAGATAAACATTTTTATGTTCATTAAGACCAAAAGATAAATAAAAAACGATAGATGTCGGCAAAAAAGTGTATCTTTGTGACCATGAAAAACAAATCTTCTCATGCAACAGGAAATCATTAATGCCATAGCCCTCACGCGCATCAGCTACTTCAATCTCGCTGGTATACTGGAACTATACCGACGAGTCGGTTCTGCATCGGCTATCATTGAACACCGAAACAACATACGCGACATCATACCGAATGCTTCGGAGAAGCTGGCTAATGCCTTTAAGAATCTCAGCGAACCGATGAAAAGGGCTGAAGCGGAATTCGAATACGACATGCAAAACGGCATTGAACCGCTTTGCATAAACAGTCCACGGTACCCTCAGCGACTCAAGGAGTGTGATGATGCTCCTTTAGTATTATATTATCGCGGCACAGCCGACCTGAACCAGCGGAGAGTTATCAACATCGTAGGTACCCGCCATTGCACACCCTACGGACAGGATCTTATCCGCCATTTCATCAGTGACCTACGGCAGTACTGTTCCCACGCTCTTATCGTCAGCGGACTGGCATACGGTATTGACATCTGTGCCCATCGGGAAGCATTGGCACATGGTTATGAGACAGTAGGCGTTTTAGCTCACGGACTGGATTATCTCTACCCTACTCGCCACAAACAGACAGCTGACGAGATGCTCCGACAAGGCGGACTCTTGACTGAATTTCCGATAAACACAAATGCTGACAAGGTGAACTTCGTACGACGGAACCGAATCGTTGCCGGTGTCAGCGATGCCTGTATCCTTGTCGAGAGTGCCGCTCACGGAGGAGGACTGATTACCGCTGATATTTCCAGAAGCTATAATAGAGAGGTGTTTGCCTTCCCTGGAGCTGTCGGTGCCCCATATAGTGAAGGCTGCAACAATCTGATTCGGGATAATGGTGCAAGCCTGATTTCCTCAGCCCACGACTTCATATCAGCCATGAGATGGGAAGATGAATCTGCCTTGCAGAAAGCACAGCAGCAAGGAATCGAACGACAATTGTTCCCCAACCTGTCACCAGAAGAAAAAAAAGTCGTTGATACGCTTTTACATACCAACGACTTACAAATCAACATGCTCACTGTGAAATGCGGCATTCCTATTAGTAGTCTGACAGCCCACCTGTTTAATCTCGAAATGAAAGGAGTCGTAAAGATGTTCCCAGGTGGTGTCTATCATCTATTAAGCTGATTCACTTTACGCCCATCTCCTTCAACAGACGATCGGTGTGTCCCCAACGGTCCATCAGATAGAGCACATATCGGATGTCGACACCAATACAACGAGCCAGACGGCTGTCGAAGTTGATGTCACTCGACAGACTGTCCCAGTTGCCGTCGAAAGCAAGACCTATCAGCCGGCCTTTACCATCAAACATCGGCGAACCGCTGTTTCCTCCAGTGATATCATTATTGGTGAGGAAACAGAGCTGCATCTTACCTGTAGTCTTATCAGTGTAAGGACCAAAGTCTTTAGCCGACAACAGTTCATGCATAATAGGCTCTGCATAGTATTCTACATTCTTATCAGCCTGCTTCATCTTCTCGACGATGCTCTCAGCAGTGGTATAATATCCAGAAGGATTGCCCGCCAGTTCAAATCCTCCCACTTGCCCGTAGCTTAGGCGCATGGTGAAGTTTGCATCGCTATAATGAGGCAGATCCTGTTCCATCCGCAGTTTGGCAGCACAGAGGTAGCGCTCTTGTGTGTTGATACTGTCATAATTCTCTAACAGTCCATTACGAAGGTCTGCCTGACTTTCAAGAAGGTCGAGCCCGAACAATACTCCAGGATCTTTCTTGTAACTCTTCTTATTGAAATAGAGTTTCTTACCTTTCTTCATGATCTTCGACTTCTTATACAAGTAATCAACATACTTGGTATAATCATCATTGAACTTGTTATGAATAGTTGTATAGAAAGCGGGCAGATATTTTTCTGCCACATGTTCTTTATAGTTCTTGAGCAATACGGCAAAGACCTCTTTGTCTAAAGCCTCATCCCATTCATTACTGTTGTCGGCAAACTCGACATATTGTTTCTTGGGTTTATCTTTTGGACCTTTCACCTCCATCCCATTACTCAGACGCAAAGCACGGGTTGTAAATTCATTGGTACGACGGAATGTTTCAATCCAGTTCATCAGCGCATAACGATATTCGAAACGCTGTGCATACCAATTCGACAACTTATTAAAGTCGAGGGAGTCTTTCAGATAGCCTGTCTTGTCCTGCCAAGCCACAATACGTTTCTCAAACTCCTGCTTCTGATTGATAATCCTGATGGAATCGATACATTTATTCATACCAATGGAGTTCTTCCAGTAGTTGGAACTCTGTGCATATTTGGAGTCATACTTGATACGCACTGCCTCGTCCGCACGCATGTGGCGAATCATAACCTCCTGCTTTACGCCACGTACCTGTGCCCGAATAGTATTGTCGGCATCACGCATCTCACGGATTCCATAGCTTGAGAGATAACGCTCTGTAGAGCCGGGGTAGCCTATGGTCATAGAGAAATCGCCGTCCTTATAGCCTTCCATGCTCACTTGTGCCCATCGTTTGGGATGATAGGGGACATTTTCCTTGGAATAGGCTGCCGGACCATTGGTCTTCGGGTCGGCATAAATACGGAATACAGAGAAGTCACAAGTCTGACGTGGCCACATCCAGTTGTCGGTCTCACCGCCATACTTACCCATCGACTTGGGGACAGTAAACACGAGTCGCAAGTCTGTAAAGTCGCGATAAGTAGTGGCATAAAACTTGTTTCCTTCATAGAAAGCGTCAATATTCACATGAAGAGTGGAGTCGGTACGTTTGATTTTATCGTTCATTGCGTTTTGCAATGAGTCGATAAGAATGGACTGACGTTCATCTGTCAAACTGTAGAATCCCAGCTTTTCCAACTGAGGGGTAACGTCCTCCTGATCCACCATGAACGACACGAACATATTCTCGTTCGGCAGTTCTTCTTCATACGTCTTTGCAAAGAAGCCATTAAGCATGTAGTCGTGCTCCACGGTAGAATGTGAGCGAATAGCCTCAAAGCCGCAGTGATGGTTGGTAAACACCAATCCGTTGGGCGATACCACAACACCAGAGCAGTAACCTGAGAAGTTCACACAGGCATTCCGCAATGCGTTTTCTCCGAAGTACAGATCATTATACGACAATTGAAATCCCTCTGCCTGCATCTGTTCAAACACTTGAGGAGGAAGATTGTAGATTGTCCACATGCCTTCATCGGCATGACTGGCAAAAGGTAGAAACGGTAAAAGAGCCAGACACAGCCTTTTTGCCACCTTATTCATTGTTCTCATTTCTTATTATTCTTATTGTTAATTTACTTCTTAAAGTATCTCCCGATAAAGGGCAGACTCGCCAGTGGGAGGTCTCTCTTCACGATCACTGCCACAAAGAAGACGAGGATAATGGTATTAAAACCGATGGATGCCCAAACAGGCAAAGTATTATTGGCAAGATTCATTCCCACGAAAAAGACCATCGTCAAGCCGACATAAAAGAAGATGTCGCGCAACGGATAATTGACGGGGAAATTCTTCTGACCGATAAAGTATGATAGGAGCATGGACGTACCATACCCGGCAAAGCCTGCCCATGCACAGGCCATATAGCTGAAACGCGGGATAAACAGCACATCAATGATTACCAGTACCAATGCGCCTATTCCCGAGAAATAGGCTCCCCAGATTGTTTTGTCGATGAGCTTATACCAGAACGACAGGTTGAAGAAGATTCCAAACATAATCTCTGCTGCCATCGTAATGGGCACCACACGCAGTCCTTCCCAATAGCTCTTACCGATTAATAAACGCAGAATATTCATATAGGCGATGACGAAAAGGAAAGCCAGCAAAGTGAAGATGATGAAATACTTCATTGCCTGGGCATACGTATCCTTCGAGTCCTTGTCTTTCGACTTACCGAACACAAACGGCTCATAAGCATAGCGGAATGCCTGGGTAATCATCACCATAATCATAGCCACCTTAATACATCCTCCATAGATTCCCAGCTGGGCATGGGCTTCTTCTATAGAACCATCATAAAAATAAGGGAAGAGGATCTGTGAGGCTGACTGATTGAACTGGCCTGCCAGTCCCATGATAAGCAGCGGCCACGCATAGCCAAGCATGCGTTTACAGGCAGCTTTGTCGAATCCGAAACGAATGCCCTCAAGTTCTTTCCAGAGCAACAGCATCTTCAGCGTCGAACAGAAGATGTTGATGTAGAACACCCAAACCACCTCCAGCGTGAACTGATCGTCGTAGATGCCGAAAGGATTCAGCTTTAATGCTGGCAGTACAATGAGGTAGGCCACATTCAGAATGATATTCATTAAGATGTTAAACACCTGGATTGAGGCAAACTTAATGGGCTTGTGCAGATAGCGGAGATAAGCCATCGGGATAGCCACGAAGGCATCGATTGCCACCGTGACAAACATCACCCAGATATATTCAGGATGATCCTGATACCCCATCAGACTGGCCAATGGATGGATAAATATGCTGATGATAACGGCAAAGATCAGTGATGTGGTACCCACCATGCGTAGCGTGGTAGAGTAGATTCGTTCCGGACGTTCACCCTCCTTGCTCATGAAACGGAAGAAGGTGGTCTCCATGCCATAGGTAAGCAGGATGATAAACAGTGCCACATAGGCATAGACATTGGTGATGATACCATACTGTCCGCCTGCTGCATTGAAACGCTTCGTCTGGATAGGCACCAGAATAAAATTGATGAAACGGGCGACAATGCTCGACACTCCATAGATGGCGGTATCTTTTAATAGTCCTTTGAGGTTTGCCATGATTGTAGAAAACTAATATAAATTATCTTATACTATCACACTGATGAAAATTGAGGGAATACCTATTATTCTGTTCAATCAGCCAAAAAAGAAATAGGCGATGGCAATGGCCGACACTATTCCCGCAAGGTCAGCCAACAAGCCACAGGCCACTGCATGACGTGTATATTTGATTGCCACAGAACCAAAATAAACAGCAAGGATATAGAATGTTGTATCTGTAGAGCCCTGGAAGATACAGCTCAGGATACCAGGGAAGCTATCGGCTCCGTATGTTGTCATCGTATCGACCATCATTCCACGTGCCCCACTACCTGAAAGCGGTTTCATCAGTGCCGTAGGAAGAGCCGCGACAAAATCGGTGTTGCCTCCACAGGCTGCCACTACCCATTTGATGCCGTCGATGAGAAAATCCATAGCCCCGGAAGCACGGAACACGCCAATGGCAACGAGGATGGCAACGAGGTAGGGAATAATGCGGACTGCAGTGGTAAATCCGTCCTTCGCACCATCGATGAAAGCGTCATAGACATTTACATGCCTGCGAATACCTGATATAATAAAGGTGATAATGATAGTCATCAGCAGGATGTTTGCCACCGACATACTCACGACGTTCATCTGGTCTTTATCAAGTTGTCCGAAGCCCCAGATGATTGCAGCGACAATGGCACACATACCACCCAGCATCAGCAGCATCTCCTTGTTCAGCAGGTTGATGCGCTGGAACAAAGAAGTGATGATAATGCCCGCCAGCGTCGAACAGAATGTGGCCAGCAGAATGGGTATGAATATGTCAGTAGGGTTGGCGGCACCCAGCTGCACTCGATAGACCATGATGCTCACGGGAATCAATGTCAGTCCGCTGGTATTGAGTACAAGGAACATTATCATAGGATTAGTCGCCGTATCCTTCTTCGGATTCAGTTCCTGCAACTGTTCCATCGCCTTCAGACCGAGCGGTGTTGCTGCATTGTCGAGTCCCAGCATGTTGGCGGCAATGTTCATGAAGATGCTTCCCGTCACAGGATGGCCCTTGGGAATATCGGGAAAGAGCCGTGTGAACAGAGGGGACAGCACTCGTGCCAGCGCATTAACCACGCCTCCACGCTCTCCTATCTTCATCACACCGAGCCAGAGTGAGAGCACTCCCGTCAGCCCCAATGAAATTTCAAACGCCGTCTTTGATGTCTCGAATGTTGAGTTCATCATCGCAGGGAAAACCTCTGTGTCACCCAAGAATATCAGTTTTACCAGTGCAATGATAAAAGCAATAAGGAAAAATGCTACCCAAATGTAATTCAATACCATAATATCATCTGTATATAAACAACAAGTGCCCACATAGATAATCTACGAAGGCACTCGTTGTGGGCCATGTAGGGCTTGAACCTACGACCTCCAGATTATGAGTCTGTTGCTCTAACCAACTGAGCTAAAAGCCCGACTCACCATCACAGGGATGATCAGTTTTCGGCTGCAAAGATACTGAGAAATAGGCAAACGACCAAATATTTTTAAAGAAAAAATGTGAATGGGGTTTATGCCCTGCCGGTTTTCCCATACAGAAGGAATTAAAAAAGCCTGGCTCCCGTCAAGGGGGAGCCAGGCTTTTTTAATGTATAATCGACTGTTAGTGTCTGATTACTTCACCATAACCTTCTTCACGATGGTCTTGCCGTCAGCTGTTGTAGCTTTAACAATGTTCAGGCCCTTAGCCAGCTTGTTAGCACGACGACCGTCGATTGTGTAGACTTCCTGAGAAATGATCTGTGCAGCGTTTACTGTGTTCAGACCAGTTGTTCCCTCGTGTGAGCTCTGTGTACCGAGGTACTCCAGTGTCCAGTTAGAGAATGGTACCCAGTCGTCTTTCTGACCTGTCTTGTTGCAAGCACCGATACGCAGCTTACCATTATCAGTTACATAGCAGTATACCACGTTCAGATAGTAACGATAAGGCAGAGTCTGGTACTCATCATAGTACTTGTTGTTTACGCCGTCAGCGAATGTGTAGTCGCAACGGTTAGCAAGAGCCAGACGGTTGTTCGGATAGAAGTAAGTGATAGGAGTAAGAGGATCTGTGATGTTGTCCTCAAATGCTGTCCAGCTTCCCTGACTTGCCTCAGCAGCGGTCAAAGCCTGCTGATCGTCTACGTTATCAGGAATGAAGATCCAGCGAGCGAAGTCGATAGTATCGTTGTTAGCATATACTTTTGCACGAGGATCGAATGGAGCAACGTCTGTCTTCTCCTCATCGGTCAGCAGGTCAAGCTTGCCAAGGCTCTCAGCATAGCCATACTTCCAAGTCTTAGCATCAACACCAGTACCAGACTGACGATAGAGACCCTGTACAGTTACACGGTAAGTTCCTTCGGGCAGTCCTTCGATATCCTGATAGATCTCAAATGCTTTGTTCCATCCCTCAGCGAAGCCAATCTTTGTACCGATAGCAGTTGTCTCCTGCTCAACAGTTACGTTATTAGCAAACTCCTCAGACTCAGTCCAGCCATTCTTACCATCAGTGTAAGTCGGGTTCACGATAACACCTGTCCAGTCCTTAGGATCATTGTCGAAGCCAGGCTCAACGCGAGGTCTCTTCAGAGCTGCGATAGCAGCATCAATCTCCTCAATCTTAGTAGTAAGATCTTCGTCGGTGAATGAACCAGCCTCAAGACCGTTAACGATTTCATTGTAGAGGCTGTTAGCTGTAGCAAGAGCTTCGTCACCAGCAGTCTCTCCATAAGTTACGAGAGCGTCAGCAAGTTTTGCATTGGCATCAACAAGCTTCTGATACTTGTCAGCACTTGCCTGAGCAACAGGCATTGCTTCGTTCAGCAGTCCATAAGCCTCGAAGATAGCATCGCCATCGTTTGCAGCCTCAGCAGCAGCAATAGCATTCTG
Organism: uncultured Prevotellaceae bacterium; assembly: GCA_902762325.1. Classification (GTDB taxonomy): domain Bacteria; phylum Bacteroidota; class Bacteroidia; order Bacteroidales; family Bacteroidaceae; genus Prevotella. Next base: position 47,404 of record CACWNV010000016.1, read on the forward strand.
CAGGTTCTGGGCAGCATCCTTAGCCATTGGCTTCTCGGCCAGAGCCTTAGCGTTAGCAACAGCCTCGGCAATCAGCGGCTTCAGAATGTTGATGTTTGTCTTGGTAAGGAACTCCAGCTTGAAGTCATCCCACAATGTCCAGCCACCGAGGGCGCTATTGATGTTAGCCTTGATACCGATTCTTACATCCTGTCCACCCTTGACGATGAAGTCGATATGAGAATCATAGTTCACACCGAACTCTGGTGAGTTGAATACGTCATTTGCAGAGTAAACACCGTTCGGAACACGTACGATATTACCGTTGTCATCTGTCAGAGATGAGAAGTTGCCGGCATTATCTGGGAAGTAAGTGTTCACCTCATCGTCGGTGTACAGCTTCACGAATACGTTAGGCACCTTATTGGTCATGTTGTCAGCATAGAGCCATGCACGAACCTCATTGTCGCCTTTGTCTTCACCATTGGCTGCTTTCCAGCGGCTCCAAGCGTCAGCATCACCACCGACACGGTAGAATGCACGGGTAGAAAGACGGTAAGCACCCTTCGGCAGACGGATTGTCTGATAGATGTCGAAGCTTGATGCCCACATCTCAAGCACACCGGTAAAGCCACTGAAGAAGGTAGGAGTACCCATTCCATCGCTCTTATCTATTGTCCAGCCGGCCTTGTCACCCATTGAAATGAAGTCGGGATTGACAATCTTGTAAGAAAGGTCCTCACCATCAGCATACTCAGTAGCATCAGCAGCAGCTTTCTTCAGCTCTTCAAGCTTAGCCAGCTCAGCATTTACTTCTTCTGTAGTCAGGTTGTGATTCTCAAGGTATGCCATCATTTCATCCTCAACATAGACGACAAGGTCTTCGTCACCACCGAACTCATCCCACATGGCGTTATTGTCATAGAGGTTTGTAAATTCGTCACGGAGGGCTTTGTATGCTGCAACATTCTCACGCAGAGCCTTCAAAGCCTCCTGAGTGCTTGCGTAAGCGGCAATAGCCTCTTCCTTGGTAGATACATCCTGGGCACTAGCAAGTGCATTAACAACTGCATCATAGTATGCCTGGTTGTATTCAGCATCTACGAAGTCCTCTTCCCAACCTTCGCTGATAGCCTTTGAAAGGTACTTGTAAGAATCGAGAGAGTTTCCATAGTACATCAGCTTAGCATTGTCAAGACCGATCCAGTTGGCAATAGGAGCTGTCTGCTCGAAACCGATTTCCAGTTCGCCACCTTCAACGGCAACCATCACGCTGTACTCCTTCATCTGACCCTGTGTGAGGAGAGCCTGCTCTGTACCGGCATACATGAACTGTGTTCTAGATGTTGCGTTCTCAGCATCAAGGTTGTTCACGAAGACAGAGAGAGAAGCTTTATAGACACCGTCAGGCAGATTCTTGACATTCTGATACAACTTACCGACGACTGTGTTATTGGCACTTGGGTTCCAGTTCTCGTAGAACGGGAATGTGTCGTAGCCCACACGGCAGGGGTTGTTCTCAGCTGTTGTACCTACGAGCTGAGACTCAGAATCATTGGTGCTGGTCTTCAGCTGGTTGTTCTGAGCTGTCATGGTGCGTGACCATCCGTCGATATTAGAATCGAAGGTCGGGTTCACAATCAGTGAAGAAAGATCTGATGGTTTGTCAGGTGTAGCAGCCTGTGCAATAGCCTCGCTGAGAGCAGCAATAGCCTCATTGATTTCAGCGATGGTAACACCGGCTTTGTCGAAGACAGCCTTGGCAGCTGATACGTCAACGCCCTTGTCGTCAGCCTCTTCAGCCTTCTTCTTCAAGTTGCTGAGAGCTTCGAAAAGGTCGATGTCACTCTTCTTCACGAACTCCCACTGACAGTTAGCAGGATTCTCTGCATAGACAACATCATAGTAGATACCATAGGTCTCGCCGTTGGCATTGCTACCAGCCCAGTTTGAACCGTGGTCGGTCTTGATGCCGAGGTATTCACCTTCAACATACGCCAGGTTCTCTGCAACACCGTCTTCTGTATTCATGTGTGCAGGCACCTGAAGGGTGTAAACATTCTCACCAACAGAAACGATTGACCACAGACGGTCTCTTGTGCCACTTCCGTTATCTACGAAGCAGCCTTTGTGGGGACCAAGATTGCCATCATTCGGCTGACGCCAGATGTAGTGAGTACCCCAGCCCTTACTGTTGTCCTGCAGGGCATAGACATCATATTCACCATCTTGCAGCATTTCGGGACGGATCAGCAGGAACTTGCCGTTTTTCACGTCGACAATACCCTGTGTACCCCATGCCTCACCCATGAAGAGGTAAGCATTCTGTCCCACATTGCGGATAGCGAATGTGTCTTCCAGTACTAACGGAGATGCCTTTGGAGCGGGAACGACCCAATCCAAAGCAAACGCCGAAGTACCAAACAATGTTGCAAAGAACAACATTGTCAAGAAACGGTAACTTTGTTTCATAATTTAATTTAGTTTGTTAGACAATAGAGTAATAATAAATTTATTTTTCTGATTTTTCCTGTTATTATTCAAATAATCACGTGCAAACATACAAAAAAAACTTTGTATGACCATCAAACGTCTAAAAAAAATATAATTTTTAACTAAAAATGTACTATGGGTTACTGAATAATAATAAAATATGCTTATATTTGCGAACAGAACTATTTTAATTTTAAACAACTATCTAACTAAAATTATTAAATCTTTATGAAGAAACTGCTACTTTTTGCATTGGGTTTTGCCATGCTGACACCGATGGCACAAGCTCAGGATGAAATTGGCGACGACGTAACAAAGTACGTTGCCAATGCAGGCTTCGATGATGACCTCACGTTCCAGAATGACGGTTCGTGGAAGAACATCATTGACAAGACAAAGTCGCTCAGTGAACGTAGCTGGGCGTGGATTGCTGAAGACAGTACTGTCTATGCACATCCGAAAGAGACAAGCTCACAGAATCGTCCTGACGGACGTAAGATGGAGGCTGTCAATGGATTCATCGGTCGTATAAAAGGATGGACTGTTGAGACTAATCAGAACTTCCCAAGTTGTGAGTGGGTGTACTTCGGCTCAGTACCTTACGACCTGGGCGGCCAGGCTGTGCCTATCGCCGATGACGGCACTTCTTACCTGACAGTTCCTCAGCGCCCTGCTGCTGTTGAGGGAGAGAACACAGGTTTCGCCTATCTGCGTGCCGGATGGGGCGGACGTGCTGTCTATAAGCAGGTGGTTAAGCTTCCATGTGCCAAGTACGAGCTGAGCTACTGGGCTATCAACATCAACCCGTCTGCCACCAATGGTAAGAACCTTTCCAAAGTTACCTGCCGTAAGGATGTTTGGGAGGATGAGACTGGATTTACAGACACCGAATGGACAAGACACTCCATCGAGTTCACACCGACCGACGAGTTTACTCTGGAATTCGGATTCGAGTCTCAGGGCGGTTCCAATTCTAACCCGTTCCTCTGCATCGACGGTATCAAGCTGATTAAGATTGACGAGGCCGACGAGGCTGAAATCCTGCTGTCTGACATCCGCGACCTGCTGAAAGACATTGAAGAAGGTGCCAACATGCTGACAGGTGATGTCATCTATGAGTACTATGACCTTGTGACCGACATTGGCGTAGAGGCTGATGTTGCAGAGGTTGAAGAACTTCGCGCCATCTACGAGCGGGTAAAGGGTCTGGCAAGACAGCTGGAGCAGACAAAAGCAAACATCGACAAGATCAACGCATTGCTTGACAAGGCTAACAAACTGGCAGAGACAACAAACTATCCTGGCCACGACGCTCTGCTTCAGGCAATCGAGACCTATGGTGAAGTGCTGAACTCCGGTTCTATCGAATCTATCGATGCTGCTGTTGACGGACTGGAACAGGCCATCAACAATTACTATCAGAGCCAGCCGGCAAGCATGGACGAGCCTGCCAACTACACACATCTGGTACAGAACCCGTGGTTCGTTATCGAGTCTGCTGAGCCTACTCTCGAGGAAGACGGTACTGCTATCTATCCTAACGCAGAGAACTACACCAGCGGAAGCACCAACTTCGTTGACGGTTCTGCTAACACCGACCTCACTTCTGAAGGATGGTACATCGGTGAAGGCGGTGGTGACCAGCGTCTGAACTATGTACAGGGACGTACCTGCTGGAACGCATGGAACAGCAACTTCAACACTGTTACCATCAGTCAGGACCTCACTGGTCTGCCCAACGGATTCTATAAGGTACAGGCCGACCTGATCACTCAGCCCGACATGGCTACTGACCAGCACGTGTTTGCAAAGAGCTCACTGGGATCCGCAAACTCTGATGCACTCGAAGTTGGTAACTGGAACGACGGTGACAACGGTGCATGGACTCCGCTGAGAACGAAAGATGCTGTCATCGTCGTCGACGGTAAGCTCACCATCGGTGCTACTGGTAGCCACGGCAATTCTGAAGTAGGTGCTGCAGGATGGTTCTGCGCTACCAACTTCCAGCTGCTCTATTGCGGTCCTGCTTCTGCTGAGCAGATTGCTGAAGCCCTTGCCAACCGTCTGGCAACTGCCCAGGATCTGGTTGCTAAGATGCACTTCGCTGCCGACAAAGCTGTTGCGAGCGACTCTCTGAACCTCTTCAACAGCAATTATGACCTCGAGCTGCTGAACAACACCATTGCTCTGGCCGAGGCTTCTGAAAGCAAGTATGAAGAGATCATGGCTGATGGTAAGACCATCCCGACTGTAAGAGATTCTCTTGCCAACTATACAGATGCTTACGGTGCTGCCCGTGAAATCGTTGAATATGCTCTGAACTACGTGAACAATTGGATTGCTTCTCCTCAGGCTACCTACACTGAGGTGGATAACATCCTGAACCTCATGAAGAACTATGTGAACACATACGCTCCTGTCTTCAATGAGGCTGCTGAAATGGCTGCCAACTCTCAGTCGGGTGCTGTGAAGGATGCACTCAACAACATAATGGCTGCTCAGAAAGCTACATTGTTAAGCGAGATGTGCACTGCCGAGAAGGTGAACCAACTCGTTGATGAGCTGAAGACAATGATGTACAATGCCAACAAGCAGGAGCTGTATGACCAGAACCCGGATGCAACTGACTACACTGCATTCATCCAGAATCCGAAGGCCGAGTCTGAGACTGGCTGGACTCTCATCAAGGGTACTGGCGACAAGAACACCACAAGCGGACAGTACTACACTGAGGACGGCACACGCTACTTCGACTCTTACAACAGCACACGTGGCGCTCTGAACTTCTATGGAGAGCAGAAGATCATCGGTCTGCCCAACGGAACCTATACCGTGAAGGTGGAAGTCCGTACCTCTGGCGACGGTGCCTTTATCTTCGCCGGCAATTGCGGTACAGCCAAGAGCGATACCATCTGGAAGGAAATGCCTCTGCAGACTCGTACCTATCAGGACGACAACACTGGTGAGATGGTAACTGAGACCGTGACCGACACCTACGGACAAATCTACGAGGAAGCTGTTATCCGCTTCGCTACAATGACAAGTGACGATCCCGACTACTACTATGTACAGAGCATCTTCAATGCCAACGCAGGTAAAGGCCGCGGTTGGGAGCGTATGCAAATTGACGGTGTAGTGGTGAACAACCATGAGATGGTTATCGGTATGACAACCGACAGCCTCCGCACAGGCAAGCCATTCACTGGCATGTGGTTCTCTGCTACCAACTGGCAGCTTGAGTTGACAAAGAAGGGTGACAACACTGGATGGAACGGCCCATTGGCTACTGGTATCGAGGATGTTATCATCGCTGCTCCGAAGGCTGCTGACGGCATCTATACCATCAATGGTGTCAAGGTGAATGCCATCAACCGTCAGGGTCTTTACATTATCGTAAGAAATGGAAAGGCTCAGAAATTCATGGTGAAATAAATAACTTTCATACCTTAATTATTTAGTGGGGGACATCCTTTGTGGTGTTCTCCACTTTTTTATGTCCGTCTTTGAGATGCTAATTTCTATGCAGACAGGCTTTTCAAGATTATTTCCCGATGAAAAATTTGCAGCATTAAAACGATTTAAGTACATTTGCGCTCAAAAGAAAAAAGCATCTCTGACGAATGACAGAAAACTTCGACATAAGAGAGGAACGGCTCTCTGCAGCTGAAAAAGACTTCGAGAATGCACTGCGCCCGCTCAAATTCCAGGATTTCAGCGGCCAACAGAGCGTCGTGGAGAACCTGGAAGTCTTTGTAGAAGCAGCCAAATACCGTGGTGAACCTCTTGACCACACACTGCTACATGGTCCGCCCGGACTGGGCAAGACCACCCTGAGCAATATCATTGCCAACGAATTGGGCGTGGGATTCAAAATCACCAGCGGCCCCGTGCTTGACAAGCCCGGCGACCTGGCGGGTATCCTCACATCCCTGGAGCCCAACGACGTCCTTTTCATCGATGAAATTCACCGGCTCTCACCCGTGGTAGAAGAATACCTGTACTCTGCCATGGAAGACTACCGCATCGACATCATGATCGACAAAGGACCCTCGGCACGGTCGATACAGATCGACCTGAATCCTTTCACACTTGTGGGAGCAACCACCAGAAGCGGCCTGCTTACCGCTCCACTGCGTGCCCGTTTCGGTATCAACATGCACCTGGAATACTATGATCCTGCCACGCTCACCCGGATTATCGAGCGTAGTTCAGGTATCCTGCGTGTGCCCATCGACCACGAAGCAGCCTGTGAGATTGCGCGTCGTTCACGCGGTACGCCCCGTATAGCCAATGCCCTGCTGCGCCGAGTGCGCGACTTCGCACAAGTAAGGGGAAGCGGACGCATCGAACCGTCAATCACTCAGATTGCCCTGAAAGCACTGAACATCGACCAGTATGGACTGGATGAGATAGACAACAAGATCCTGCTGACCATCATCGACAAATTCCGCGGCGGTCCCGTCGGGTTGTCGACGATTGCCACTGCCATCGGCGAGGACACAGGAACCGTGGAAGAAGTCTACGAACCGTTCCTCATCATGGAAGGATTCATCAAGCGTACGCCGCGCGGACGTGTGGCGACACAGCTGGCTTACGACCATTTAGGACGCAACCCGTATTCAGGAAGAAATGTAGAACCAGGATTATTCGAATAAAAGCATGAGAACAGGAATATTCACAGGGAGCTTCGACCCCTACACCATCGGACACGATAACATTCTGAGACGGGCTCTGCCCCTCTTCGACCGTATCATCATCGGCATCGGAGTGAACGAACAGAAAAAGTACATGCTTTCTGCCGACATGCGGAAGAAAAAGATTCAGGAGCTCTATCGCAACGAGCCGCGCATCACCGTGAAGACTTACAACGACCTCACCATCGACTTCGCCAAGCGCGAAATGGCACAGTATATTATTAAAGGTGTAAGGTCGGTGAAAGACTTTGAGTACGAACGCGAGATGGCTGAGGCCAACTATCGGTTGTCGGGCATAGACACACTGTTGCTTTTTGCCGACCCCAGCCTGTCATTTCTCAGTTCAAGCATGGTGCGCGAGCTGATTCACTTCGGAAAAGACGTGCGTGAATTCCTGCCCACGGCAAAGAAATAGTTTTCTCACACTACAATATAGGAAGAATGATCAGTTATCAAGCAGAGGGCGTGAAAATGCCTAACATAAAGAAAAGGGCAACAACAGCCTGGATCAGGGCTGTCGCTGCCACTTATGGAAGAAAAGTCGGGGAGGTGGGATACTTGTTCGTCGACGATGAGAGAATCCTTGAGACAAACCGCACTTACCTCGGACACGACTATTATACCGATATTATCACCTTCGACTACGATGAGGGCGACACCATCAACGGCGATCTTTTCATCAGCCTTGACACGGTACGCACCAACGCAGAGAAGTACAACAAACCTTATGAAGAGGAGCTGCACCGTGTCATCATCCACGGAATCCTGCACCTTTGCGGCATCAACGACAAAGGGCCGGGGGAGCGTGAAATCATGGAAGCAGCAGAAAACAAGGCACTCCAGATGCTCAACGCATAACTGGAGTGCCCTTTTTCATTCAGCTATTCTTTATTTCCTAACAGGCTAATCGCCTTGTTGACAATATCGCTGTCTTCGTTTATAATGGCGAAGTATTCGCTCATGTCCCATAAGTCGCGTGCCACAAGCGCCTTCAGCTGAGACTTCAATCGGGGAAGCGTACGCTGCAGCTCTGCATCATCAACGGGCTTGATTTTCTGCTTCTCAGCCTCGGCAAGCATCTCATCGATGAGTGACTTTGGAACCTCAAAGCCTTTTTTGAAATCCTCAAAGGTCTGATACTGCTTCTTCAGTTCTTTCCGGTTACGATCGATGTAGCGCAAGTTGGCATTGATGATGATGCTCTTTGCTGCCAGCTGCCGATGGAACCGTGTATATTGAGTGGTGTCAAGCGGAACGAAGAAGTCGGGCATGATACCACCGCCGCCATAGACAGGGCGATGCTTACGCAGCGTATAGCACTTCAAAGAGTCGGCAAAATGGATGCTGTCGGCAGAGTACAGTTCACCATGCTTGAAGCGCTTCTCAATGTCCTCGGCGTACTCCTTGCTCTCCCCTTTCACGTATGGTTTCTGGATACAACGGCCCGCCGGTGTGTAATAATGGGCAACGGTAAGGCGGATCATGCTTCCGTCGGGGAAGTCGATAGGACGCTGGACAAGTCCTTTTCCGAATGTACGACGTCCCACTACCTGACCGCGGTCCTGGTCCTGAATGGCTCCCGTCACAATCTCTGAGGCAGAAGCAGAATACTCATTGACAAGCACTATCACCTTGCCGTCGAGCAGCTTGCCATTGCCTCTGGCGCGGAACTCCTGACGGGAAATGCGTCGTCCTTCTGTATAGACGATAAGGTCGTTCTGCTGTAAGAATTCATTGGCTATCATCACGGCAGCCTGCATGTAGCCGCCGCCGTTCTCCTGAAGGTCGAGTATCAGATCGCGCATTCCCTGTGCCTTCAGCGTGCTCACTCCTTCCATGAACTCATCGTAGGTCGTTGCGCCAAAGCTTCCGATTCTGATGTAGCCCACTTCCGGACGAATCATATAGACGGCATCCAGGGTCTTCACTGGAATCTTGTCTCTGACGACCGTGAAGTTCTGTATGCCGCTGATTCCACGACGTACAATGCCGAGCCGAACCTTTGTGCCTTTCTTGCCACGCAGACGGCGCATGATCTCTTCCTTCGACATCTTCACGCCGGCAATAGCCGTATCATTGACCAGCACGATGCGGTCGCCGGCAATGATGCCCACTTTCTCTGAAGGACCGTTGGTAACCGGCTGTATCACCATCAGCGTGTCTTCAATCATATTGAACTGTACACCGATGCCCTCAAACGAACCTTGCAGCGGCTCATTCATGGCCTTTGTCTCCTTGGCAGTGGAGTAAGCAGAATGCGGATCCAGCTTCTCAATCATTCCACGGATACCGTCTTCCACCAGCTTCTGTTCATCAACGGAGTCGACATACATATTCAGGATAGCCAGTTCGGCCATCTGAAGCTTTCGCAAAGGGCTGTCTTCACCAAAGTTCAATCGAATCTGGGCTGTCACCTGCATAGCAAGCAACAGCATGACAGCTGTCAATACTTTTCTCATTATTTGTCTGTTTATTGTTTTTTGCTCTTCTTTTATTCCTCGTTAGAAGCCTCAGCTTCATCCGGAAGGTCTTCTTCGACGACGAGGTTGTCAATGATGAAGTTCTGACGCTCCATCGTATTCTTGCCCATATAGTACTCCAGCAACTTTGCCACCTGGTCGTTCTTGTGAAGGGTGACCTGTTCAAGTCGCATATCAGGACCGATAAAATGGACAAATTCCTCGGGTGAAATCTCCCCTAAGCCCTTAAAACGGGTAATCTCGGGGTCAGGACCCAGCTCGCTGATGGCACGCAGCCGCTCCTCTTCACTATAACAGTAATGGGTAATAAAATCGCTCTTACGCTCTTTCGGGTCACGCTTGGCATCTGCTTCCTCAATCACTTTCTTGTTCTTAATCTTCGTCCGGCGGTTGCGCACGCGGAACAACGGCGTCTGAAGGACATAGACGTGCCCCTTCTTGATAAGGTCGGGGAAGAACTGAAGGAAGAATGTAATGATCAGCAGTCGGATATGCATGCCGTCGACATCGGCATCGGTGGCAACGATAACCTTGTTATAGCGCAGCGTGTCAAGTCCGTCTTCGATGTCCAACGCTGCCTGCAGGAGGTTGAACTCTTCATTCTCGTAAACCACTTTCTTTGTCAGCCCATACGAGTTAAGAGGCTTTCCGCGAAGTGAGAACACCGCCTGGGTATTCACATCACGGCTCTTCGTGATACTTCCGCTGGCAGAGTCACCCTCGGTAATGAAGATGCTGCTCTCCTCTTTACGGTTGTCTTTGGTGTCGCTGTAATGAATACGGCAGTCACGAAGCTTCCTGTTGTGCAGGTTAGCCTTCTTTGCCCTTTCGCGAGCAAGCTTTGTCACGCCAGCCATTGCCTTGCGCTCCCTTTCGCTCTCCTTCACCTTGTTCTCGATAGCCTCAGCCACATCGGTATGGATATGCAGGTAATTGTCCACCTGCTGCTTGACGAAGTCGCCCACATACTTGCTGATGCTTTCCCCCTCGGGTGCCATCAGCGTGCTTCCGAGCTTGATCTTGGTCTGACTTTCAAACACGGGCTCTTCCACATTGATGGCGATAGCCGCCACGATACCATTGCGGATGTCGCTGTATTCGTATTTCCCGAAATACTCCTTCATGGTTCGTGCTATATGTTCCTTGAACGCACTCTGGTGAGTACCGCCCTGCGTGGTATGCTGACCGTTGACAAACGAATGGTATTCCTCTCCATACTGGTTCGTGTGGGTGAAAGCAATCTCGATGTCTTCACCCTTCATGTGTACGATGGGATACAAGCCGTCAGTGGTCATGCTATCCGACAGAAGGTCGCGCAGACCGTTGCGGCTCACGATACGTCTGCCGTTGTACATGATAATCAGTCCCTGATTGAGGTACGTATAGTTACGGAGCATGTTCTCGACGATATCGCTTTGGAACTGATAGTTCTTAAACAGCTTCTCGCTATTATCCGGCTCGAAGAAGATATAGGTGCCTGTCTCATCGTTTGTCGGCTCCGTAACATCGGTCTGCAAGACTCCCTTGGCAAACGTAAGGGCACGAACCTTTCCTTCGCGATAGGACTTCACTTCGAAGCGGGCACTGAGGGCATTGACCGCCTTCACGCCCACGCCGTTCAGTCCGACGCTCTTCTTGAAAGCCTTGGAATCGTACTTGCCACCGGTATTCAGCACCGACACAGCCTCAACAAGCTTTCCCTGCGGAATGCCGCGACCGTAGTCACGCACGGAGACACGGAGTTTCTCGTCGATGTCCACCTCGATACGCTTTCCCGCATTCATCTTGAACTCGTCAATGGAGTTGTCTATCACTTCCTTCAACAGTACATAAATGCCGTCTTCCGGCAACGAACCGTCACCGAGACGACCAATATACATACCCGGGCGAAGCCGGATATGCTCGATACCTGTCAGGGTCTGGATATTGTCATCGGTATATTGAACCTGTTGCTGCTGTCCTTCGATTATGTTTTCTTCCTGTTTCATTCAGCTTGTTAGATTGTTTTCCTACCCTTTAATTATCTTCTTGAAACATCTGCGACGCTTGTGGAGGGTGGTATCAAAGTAGCTCCACTGTCCCTGTACGTTCTCATTGGTCTCCATTTCCACCTGACTCTCGCCCCATTTGATGCCATATTTGTTGTACCAGGGTATGAGGTCGTAGAACATCAGGGCATTGACGCCTTTGCTACGGTACTCGGGCAGCACGCCAATCATCATGAGATCGACGATGTCGGTCTTATGGAACTTCAGTGCACGAAGGACATGCCACCATCCGAAAGGCAGGAGACGACCGCGACGACATTTCTGGAACGCACGGGAGACAGAAGGAATGGTAATGCCCACGCCCACCATCTTGTGCTCCTCTGTCGACCAGTCTTCAATGATAGGGATGAGATTGAGGTCGACCATCGGGAAATACATCTTCACATACTGGTCAATCTGATTCTCCGACAGTCGGGAATAGCCATAAAGGTCCTTGAACGTATCATTGATAAGATGGAATATCTGATGTCCGAGTCCCTCTTCCATCACTTCCTTCTTGGTCGGCTTGCGTACATGCAGATGGTAGCGCTTCATGATCATCTCAGAAATCTTGACCATCTTCTCGGGCACCTTCTCAGGGACGGTAATCTTGAATTCGACATAGTCGTTGTCCTTTTCAAACCCTCCATATTGCTCCACATGCTTGGGATAATAGGGGTAATTATAGATTGTAGCCTGGGTTCCCAGCTGGTCAAAGCCCCATGTGAGCATTCCCTCGGGGTCGAAATCGGTGAATCCTAACGGACCGACCATCTCCGTCATGCCCTTGCTGCGCCCGTAGTCCTCTACCGCCTTGAAGAGCGCTTTGCTCACATCAGCGTCGTCGATGAAATCAAGCCAGCCGAAGCGGACGCTCTTCCGCTCCCACTTCTCATTGGCACGATGATTGATAATAGCAGCCACGCGGCCACAAAGCTTACCGTCTTTGTAAGCCATAAACAACTCTGCTTCGCAAAACTCAAAAGCTGCATTCTTGTCTTTGCTCAGAGTATTCACATCATCACTGAACAGACTTGGCACATCATAGGGATTGCCCTTGTACAAATCGTAATGAAATTCTATGAATGATTTCAGATCCTGTTTCGACTCAACCTTCCTTATCTCGACTAAAGACATAATAGAAATAAAATATTTTAATATAAACTTTGTGCAAATATACGCATTTTTGGGAAAATACCCCTACTGACAGCCCTTTTTATTAACAAAAAACGACTTTCTCGCACTTATTTAATTAAAAAATAAGAAATTTAATTGCATTTATGATTTATTTTGCTTTTCTTTGCAGTTGGAAATCATTTGAATAATATATAATTAAGTTTATGAAAGCCAAAAAACTACTAACAGCTATCGTCGCCATGACGATGGTTTGTGCAGCTTCAGCACAGGAAGTTCTGAAATCGTATTCATTTGTAGAAGCACAAGGTGGTGTACAGCTTACATCTACCAACGCTCCAATGGACAAACTAATCATGCCCACGGCGGCATTCTCTATTGGTCATTACTTCTTCCCTTCTGTCGGACTCCGTCTCCATGTGAATGGATGGCAGTCGAAAAGCGGCTTCAAGAGCATTGACCAGTACTATAAGTGGAACTACATCACAACTGATGCAGACCTGTTGGTTAACCTCACAAACCTCTTCAGCAGGAATCACAACTATTCTCATGCTCTGAACCTGATTCTTATCGGTGGATTCGGTCTGACAGATGCCTGGAATAACGATGAGCTGAAGACACTGATTAACAATCAGGGGCTGGACATGCCACTCGTTTGGAAGAAAAACCGTCTCAGCCATAACCTGCGTGCAGGACTTCGTCTGGAAACAAACGTGACCAAGCCTCTGGGACTTTCTCTTGAGGTAACTGCTAACAGCCTCAACGACCGCTTCAATTCTAAGCTGAACAACAGCGACGACTGGATGTTCACGGCTATGCTGGGCCTCAGCTTCCGCTTCGGTCATAAGTATAAGACCTGCAAGAAACAGGTGGTTGAACCAGAGCCTGTACCTGTTCCAGAGCCCGCTCCCGTCGTGGAAGAGAAGAAGCCGGAACCCGCTCCTGTTGTCGAAGAAAAGAAGCCGGAACCCGTCTTTGTTGAGAAGAACGAGTCATTGCGCGAGGAAATCTTCTACGTCATCTGTAAGTCTGACCCATCTGTCGGTGAGGAACAGATCAAGAGAGTGGTTGACTTCATGAAGCGTAACCCGAATGCAAAGGTATCTATCGTGGGCTATGCCGATAAGGGCACAGGTACACCACTTGGCAACGTAGGCTACTCTAAGCAGCGTGCTGAGAAGTGTAAGGCAGAACTTGTTGAGAAGTATGGCTGCGATGCAAGCCGCATCACTACCGACTATAAGGGTGACACCGTACAGCCGTTCTCTGAGAATGACAAGAACCGCTGCGTCATCATCGAAGGTAAGGGAAGCCATCAGGAGAAAGTGATGAAATAAACATCCAGACCTGACAGAGAATAAACATTCATAAATGAGAGCTTTGGCCTTCTTATTAAAAGGTCAAAGCTTTCTTTTTTTTATTGGTATCCGCCACATCTTCCGCCCTGTTTAACTATCAAAGAACTTGACAAAAACTTGTCGGGGAAAAGTGATGAAAGAGAAGTTAAATTATGTAAAAGTCGATTCTTCACTCTTCATTCTTCATTCTTCATTTTCCCATCGCTTAGGTTTCGCACTGCGAAACCTTACCTTTGGCAAATTCGGATTTTGTAAACTGCCTGTTTACAGATAAATAATCACGTAACCACCTGTCAGACAACACTTTACGAAAAACCCAAAAAATGGCGTTTTTTCGACCGAGAAACTTTTTGTTCGTTCAGATGGCCTTAATTTAGGGCTAAAATTCGAATAAATCTTGACAAAGACTCAGGGATTGTCTGCACGCTGACAAAACAACAACACATGGGTTTTGTCAGCCAGAGTGGTACCGAAGAGATAGGTGTCTCCTCCGTCCTTCAACTTGAGACGACGCCGAAGCTCTTCCGCACCAATCGGGAAATTGCGGACGCTTACGTTGGCTTTGCTCAGTCCACTCATCACTTTCTTCAGTTCTTTCTTATTCATCGTTGATACATTACGAATCTTAAAACGACGGCCAGGAAAGTCGCTGATGAGCGAAGAGGCGACAAAAAGATGAGAATTGGGATGAAGTGAACGAACCTCAAACTGTCTGCACAACTGGGCAAAACAACCGGCTTTCATGATGGAAGCATTGGGTTCGTACAAGAAGGAGTCCCGAAGAACGGAAAAAGAAGCGGCATCTGCCGATAACAGACCAGAAGGAGCGGCTGAAGCGTCCTTATCTTCATAACTAAAGGTAAAGGTATCTGCATCATTGACACAGAAGATGCGTAAAGCCCCTTTCTTTTGCGCTGAGAGGACGAGAAGCAGCTCTTTGCACTCATTGCCCACGGAAAGGATATGAACCTCACACGTGCCACGCAAATCGCCTATAGCCTTCCGCCAGTCGAGCATCGGCGAGAGCTTGAGCATTACAAACAGTCCTTTTTCCAATAGCTCATCACACAGACCCGACACGTCAGGGGTGCAGTCCTGGATGCTGTAGGTTCTGCCACCATGGGCATCGCGACGGGCAGGGTCAAGAAAGATGATACCGGCTCTATGAAGCCGATGCAGATAGTCAACCCCGTCTCCACAGACAACCGTTGAGCCCGAAAGACCCAACAAAGAAAGATTATGCCGCACCAGTTCACACAGGTGCTGCTGTTGTTCCACATAGACACAACCTTCTTCTTCCTCTGTCTTCAGCGCAGCGGCGATAAAGGAAAAGTCAACACCGAACCCTCCTGTGAGGTCGACAAACACAGGATTGCCGGCACAAGAGCCTGACACGACACCGTCTCTTGCCAACAGTGACGCAGCAAGAACAGCCTTGTAGCGAGCCGTCTGCTCAGACGAGCATTGCTCCATCGACAGATGAGGCGGATAGACAATGCCCTCAATGGCTGCCCATGCCGGCAGTTTGCGTCGGGCGACCTGCCTACCGGCAATCTGATCAAGAGCCAGCGGCAAGTCAACCCCTGCATATTTATCGCCCTGCAACGCCAAAAGACGTATGTTGTCATCAGCATGCTCACTGATAAACCTACGGGTCTGTTCGTTCATCATGGCGGCAAAGTTACGTATTTCTGCCGCCGCAAGCAAATTATTCCATCATTTTCTTTGGACTACTCGTCCCATACGCTCACCGAAGGGAGCTGGCTCGCATCGTTATCGTCCTCAAAGAATCCTTCTTTAGACAGTTGTCTGTCTTCTGACATGATATTGTAGTACGACAGACATATCATCTCGTCCATGACGAAAGACTGGCTACAGATGCCGGGTCGGATATATTTTTTCATAGTAAAAAGAGTTGGTGGTTATTGGATAATCATCTTTTTGCCATTCACGATGTAGATTCCTCTCTGCAGACTGACTGCCGATGAACCTGAGCCAGAGGTAATCATCCGACGGCCATGAAGGTCGTACACCCTGTCGGAGTTCCCCAAGGACCGTCCGTCTGTCGGGATTGTGTAGTCGGTTATACCGTCGGTGTCGCCTGTTCCGTCAATCATGAAGCTCTTTGCAGCCATCATGGATGGAACGACCAGATAAGCCTTATGCGCCATATTCATGAAGGCGGCTCCTTCGGCTGCCCCCCAATAGAAGCCAACCTGACTGTCATTATAAGTCGATAGCTTGTAGAAGAGGCCTTCACCCTCGGTCATGGCATCTTCATCCGTACCCTTCAGCATGTTCTCTGCATCCCTCTCACCGTCGGCAGAGGCAATCTCAAAACAGTAGCTCTTCGGTTCGCCTTGCAGCACGACGCCGGTTGCAACTGGTATCACTTCTCCCGCATGGTAAGTCTTGCTCACAACCAGTTCGTCACCGTCCATCTTATAGGTCTGGGCAGTAATTCCCGAAGGAACGACCAGCGACTTATCACCATAATAAAGCGTGGTATAGCCGCTCTTATCCATCGTCAAGTCAATCCGGTCGGGGGCTTCTACTTCTGTCTTCTTATAAATCTGAACGGCAGACTGGCCACCAAAGTAGCATGAGAACAACTCAGCCGTTGCGTTATAGGATAAGAGACTCCGATAGGAAGCTCCTCCGCAAAACTTAACAACGGCGTCACCGTCGGTGAAAGAGATCTCTGCCTTGGAGAAATTATCCTGCGGCTGCTCATTCGTCTGTAAGTAATTCGACGTCTTTCCCTTGGCAAAGAAATAACCGGAGGTACTCTTCAGCCGCCAGTATTTCCCCGTTTCTTCGAGGGTAATCAGCTCAACGGCATCGTCGATGTCCTGTACAACTCCATTGTTGATGACCACCGGCACGGCATCGCGGTTGTTCTTTCCCGTCTTACCCAAAGCCACCTGATACTCTTCGTTAAGGATGATCAGCACATCCCCGTCTTCGAGCATCGACTGGTCGGTGACTTTCACAAAGCCTTCCACGCCATCTGCACTGGATTTCCTGACCGTAAAGGAAGCCGACGACACCTCACTGACTATCCCACCCAGTACTGCTATCGCCTTGATCGTGAGCGGCTGGGTGATTACAACCCTGTCTCCCTTCTGGCTCTTCTGAGTCGGCTCAGACTGATCCAGCGTGTAAAACACTTCAGCCCCTTCCGTCGCACTGGTCATTATGACCTCTGTGCCCTTCTCGACCTCACCGCCTTCAATGCTGAACACAGGACTTTCAGGGCGGATGGCTGCCTCGCTGGTATCATAGGTGACCGATATCGACTTGATCTGCCTATACGTTGAAACCTTCTGTGTTATGTTCAGCGTATAGACAGCGTCAGCTCCGCACGTCCAAGTCATGATGGACTTGTCGCTATTATAAGAGCTTCCACCCACTCCATTGAAACATAATTGGGTAAGATTCTTCTCGGCAACCGACTCCACCACTACTTGCGTAATCCGATAACCGCCGGCCGTTATCGCCAGAGTGTTGTTGTAATAGAATTTCAAAAGTCTTCCATCGTCCTTCGGACTGTTACTTCCCTCGCCTTTGGCAAACTGCAATACGACGATATCAGACACTAACGGCTTAGACACATCATACTCAGTTGTGGTAAAATCGAAGTCCACAGTCTCTGCGGACACATCACAAACGCTGCACACAAATAGGCATAACAGCGACAAAATAAACTGTTTTGTCATCTTCATAGTACTCTAAATTTAAAGTTAATGTTTATCGATTTCAAATATAGGAAATCTTTTTGAGACAACGACGAAAGTGCTTGAAAATCAGCATAGGAAAGCTTGTATTCTTGATTTAAATCAAGTCAAAATAAAAAACGTACCCTTATCTTGATACAAAGACAAGGATACGTTGATTGTTTTCACTGCTTTCAGGTAATCACCCGACTGGCTGGCCGGGTTTTCATCCCTCATTCAGTTATTTCTTCTTAAACAATTTCGGCAGGAACTGATTGAGATAACACCTCCAGTTGCGCCATTCATGTCCGCCGCCTGTTTCCACATACTCATAGCGATAGCCTGCCTTATCGAGCCGATGGCGATAGTCGACATTGTCCTTGAAGAGGAAATCCTTGTCGCCGATGGCAATATAATAATAAGGAGGATTGGCAAACTGACGGGCAAGCTTATCATCCAACTGCTGATAGATGTATGCATAATCTCCCTGAGGATTGCCGCGGGTGATGGCAGCTGAGAAAAGGCCGACGAATCCGAATGTGTCGGGGTTGTTAGCGGAGATGTAGAGAGAGTGGAAACCTCCCATGGAAAGACCTGCTATCGCACGATGCTGCTTGTCGGCAAGCGTGCGATAATGACTGTCCACATAATTTACGACATCGGGAACAAATGCTGCTTCAACGGCACCGTCCATCGTGCGGGAATTCCTGAACGAGGGTTTAACCATCGAGTTGGGGTATTCTCCCGGCACAGCCTGCTGACCTCCGTTTCCATTGGGCATCACCACAATCATCGGTTCTGCCTTGCCTTGTGCGATAAGGTTATCAAGAATCTGTGCGGCACGTCCTAACTCGCTCCACGCATTCTCGTCGCCACCCGCTCCATGCAGCAGATAGAGCACGGGGTAACGCTTCAGCTGGCGACTGGCAGCACCCCTTCCGGCAGGCGGTTCATTGTATCCGGCTGGTGTATAAACCGTCATCCGACGCTGCTCAAACCCTAAAGTCGGACTCGGATACCAGACCTTTGAGACTGTTCCATGTGGAACATCCCGCACAAAATAGTTAGCTGACAATTCACCGTCGATGAGGAAATAATTCTGATAGGTAGCAATGTCACGAAGCATATAGACATTGCTTGGGTCAACGATACGCAAGCCGTCAACGACAAACGTATAGGTGTGAAGCTCCGGCATTAACTTCTCCGATGTATACGACCATAGTCCTTTGCCGTCGTTCTGCATCTGGACGCCATTGCCCTGCAAGAAACTTGCCAACAGTCTGACATCTTTCGCCTGTGGGGAAAGCAGACGGAACGTGACGGTTCCATTGGCGTTGATCTCCGGTGATACAATGTTCCCGGTGTTCATCATCACGGTTTCCTGCGCATAGGCAACAAGGGCAATGAGGCAGCCCAGTGCCGTCATAATAAGTTGTCTTCTCTTCATATTGTTTAGTGTTAGTTAATGGTGCAAAGATAATAAAATTCTTGAAGAGCCTCTGTGAGTGATAATATTTTTTGTATCTTTGCATTGATAATCTTGTAAAAACAAAATGATAAAGGGGGAATAGGCTTGGCGGTAAATCATTTCATACATTACATGGGCATACTTGTATCCCTCCTTTTTCTTTTTCCATTGATCTCATGGGGAAAGACGCTTGATGAGCCCGACGACAGCCTGCCAATCGTCAACATAACAGGGATGGTTGGCTTCGGACAAGACACCATTTCCCGCCAGGACATAGACATTATCGTCGTCCATACGAACTATTACGCCGACATCGACACATTCAATACAACAGGGTGTATCTTACAGCTCCTCCGATATGATGTGGCACCACATTACATGATAACGAGGGACAACAAGATCCTCTACATGGTAAATGAAGACCTCATCGCCTGGCATGCAGGAAAGAGCCGGCTGCCTGGGACTGACAGGGACAGCCTCAACGCCTTTTCCATCGGTATAGAAATCATCGCCCATCCTGATGCACCGCCCACCCGTAGCCAGTGTGACCTCCTCGTCCGCCTCATCTGCGACATCCGCAAGCGTCACCCTATCCGATACCTGATGCGCCATAGCGACATCTCTCCCGGCAGGAAAACCGACCCGTGGAACATCAACTGGCAAGAGATTTGTGAATGTGTGGAAAGGAAATGCGGGAAGATTATCTATATAAAATAAAACAGAAGGATTACCAAAATTAAAGCATCATGAAAAGAATACTATTCATTACAACATGTATGATCATGGCATTGTCCATGCAAGCTCAGTCCAACGTGCCACAAGAAACACCGCAATTGGAGTTCGTCATGCAACTGCACGTGACTCTTGACCAGCCTTACAGCGTGGGCGAGATTCCCAACGGAAGGCGAACAGTCATACCCATTACAGGGGGAACATTCGAAGGTCCGCTCTTGAAAGGAACGATTATCAATGGCGGTGCCGACTATCAGTTGGCAAGCAAAGAAGGGAATCGCACGCAAATAGAGGCCATCTATTCCATCAAGACCGACGACGGCGTCTATATCCACGTACGTAACCGGGGCATCATCTGTATGGGAAAAGACGAAAACGGCAACCCTTCGTTCTATTTCAGGGCAGCTCCTCAGTTCGAAGCTCCTATCAATAGCAAGTACGCATGGCTTAATAACGCCATCTACGTCTGTGCTCCTGCCCCAGGACAACAGGGCGGAATCACGCTGAATGTCTGGAAAGTGAAGTAAAAAGAATCGTTCTTTGCTTATCCCTTACTCGTAAAGTATCACTTTACGGGTGGTAATGTGTATCCTGCCATCTAAGTGATGGATAAAAGAAAAAAAGGTTGTGAGGCAGAAACCTCACAACCTTTTATAATATTAGTCAGCCAGTTTTGCCTTGATGAACTCGCGGTTCAGGCGGGCAATGTTGGCGATTGACTCGCTCTTCGGGCAGACAGCCTCGCAGGCACGGGTGTTGGTGCAGTTACCGAAGCCAAGCTCCTCCATGCGCATCACCATCTTCTTGGCACGACGGGCAGCCTCTGGGCGACCCTGTGGAAGAAGAGCAAGCTGTGAAACCTTTGAAGAAACGAAGAGCATGGCAGAACCGTTCTTACATGCAGCCACGCAAGCACCGCAGCCGATACATGTAGCGCAGTCCATAGCCTCGTCGGCATTCTCCTTCGGAATCAGGATAGCGTTGGCATCCTGGGCCTGACCTGTACGGATAGAAGTATAGCCACCAGCCTGGATAATCTTATCGAAGGCACCACGGTCGACCATGCAGTCCTTGATTACAGGGAAGGCAGCCGAACGCCAAGGCTCAACGGTAATCACGTCACCATCGTTGAAGCGACGCATGTACAGCTGACAGGTAGTAGCACCGCGCTCGGTCTTTCCGTGCGGTGTTCCGTTGATGTAGAGCGAGCACATGCCGCAGATACCTTCACGGCAGTCGTGGTCGAAGACGAAAGGCTCCTTGCCCTCGCTGATCAGCTCTTCATTCAGGATGTCGAGCATTTCGAGGAAAGAGGTGTCGTCAGGGATATTCTTCATCTCGCGAGTCTCGAAGTAGCCCTTCTCACGCGGTCCGTTCTGTTTCCAGTATTTGAGCGTAAACGAAATATTTTTAGCCATAGTTGTAATCCTTTCTTAAAATTAGTTCTTGTAATTTCGGGTTTGAACCTTAATAGCTTCATATTCCAACGGCTCTTTAATCAATTCTGGAGCCTTGTCGTCTGAGCCTTGATACTCCCAGCAACCTACATAGAAGAAGTGCTCGTCATCACGCTTAGCCTCACCCTCTTCGGTCTGATGCTCTTCGCGGAAGTGTCCGCCGCAGCTCTCCTCACGGTGCAGGGCATCATAAGCCACAAGCTGACCCATCAGGATAAAGTCGCGGAGGTGGATAGCCTTGTCAAGCTCGATGTTGACACCTTCCTTCGTTCCAGGAATAAAGAGGTTGTTCTCGAACTCCTTGCGAAGCTCTTTCATGAGTTTCAGACCCTCTTCCAGTCCGGCCTTTGTACGACCCATACCAACATGTTCCCACATGATATGGCCGAGTTCCTTATGGATAGAATCAACAGAACGCTTACCCTGGATACCCATCAGGCGGTCGATTTCCTTCTCAACGCCCTTCTCTGCCTCTTCGAACTCAGGCAGGTCGGTAGAGATACGCGGCCATACAGACTGGTCAGCCAGATAGTTCTGGATGGTGTAGGGCAGTACGAAATAACCGTCGGCCAGACCCTGCATCAGAGCAGAGGCACCGAGGCGGTTTGCACCGTGGTCAGAGAAGTTACACTCACCGATAGCGAACAGGCCGGGGATAGTGGTCTGCAGCTCGTAGTCAACCCAGATACCACCCATTGTATAGTGGATAGCGGGGAAGATCATCATGGGCTTGTAGTACTTCACGCCATTGATCTCCTTGGCGAGTTCACCGGGGAAGACGTCGGTAATCTCTTCATACATCTCGAAGAGGTTGCCATAGCGCTGCATGATCTCATCAAGACCGAGGCGGTTGATGGACTCTGAGAAGTCGAGGAACACAGCCAGACCGGTGTTGTTGACACCGAAGCCGTGGTCGCAACGCTCCTTGGCAGCACGTGAAGCAACGTCACGGGGCACGAGGTTACCGAATGCAGGATAACGACGCTCCAGATAGTAGTCGCGGTCTTCTTCGGGGATGTCCCATCCCTGGATTTCTCCGCTCTGCAGCTTCTTGGCATCTTCCAGCTTCTTCGGTACCCAGATACGGCCGTCGTTACGAAGAGACTCAGACATAAGTGTCAGCTTCGACTGCTTGTCACCGTGTACGGGGATACATGTCGGGTGAATCTGCACGTAGCTGGGGTTAGCCATGTAGGCACCTTTACGGAAGCACTGGATGGCAGCGGTGCAGTTACAGCCCATGGCGTTGGTAGAGAGGAAGTAGGCGTTTCCATATCCGCCAGTAGCGATAACCACTGCGTTGGCAGAGAAACGATGAAGCTTACCGGTGGTGAGGTCCTTGGCGATGATACCGCGGGCACGACCGTCGACGATGACAACATCTTCCATCTCATAGCGGGTGAACAGCTTCACCTTGCCGAGCTCTACCTGACGGCTGAGCGACGAGTAGGCACCGAGCAGCAGCTGCTGACCTGTCTGACCTTTTGCATAGAACGTACGGCTTACCTGAGCGCCACCGAATGAACGGTTAGCCAACATGCCGCCATACTCTCGGGCAAAGGGAACACCCTGAGCCACGCACTGGTCGATAATATTGTTGCTGACCTCAGCCAGACGATATACATTGGCCTCACGTGCACGATAGTCACCACCCTTCACTGTATCATAGAACAGGCGATAGACAGAGTCACCATCGTTCTGATAACACTTGGCAGCATTGATACCACCCTGTGCGGCGATAGAGTGAGCACGACGTGGGGAATCCTGTATGCACAGGTTAATTACATTGAAGCCCATCTCACCGAGAGAAGCGGCGGCGCTGGCACCTGCCAGACCGGTTCCTACAACGATAACATCAAGCTTCAGCTTGTTCTTCGGGTTAACCAGACGCTGATGAGCCTTATACTCTTTCCATTTCTCTGCTACTGGTCCTTCGGGTATTTTTGAATTTAATGTCTTAGCCATAAATTTTCTTCAGTTTAATCGTTCAAAAAGAATTACTGTACACAGCAGGTATCAGCCACAGCCTTACAACAGTCAGCGGCAGCAGCACCACAAGAGCCGCCATCACAGCAGAGGCTCGGTGCACAACCGAAAGCAAAAGCGAGAATCACTACCAGGAAAGCAAGCATGAGCAGTGTTGTGTATACAAGGCCGATCATCTTCCAGCGGCAGAACCAGGTCTTACCGTTCCAGCCGAGTGTGTGCATGGCACTCCAGAAGCCGTGAGAAAGATGGAACCATAATGCTACAATCCAGATAATGTACAACACAACGTAGATGGGATTGGAGAACGTGTTCACAATCTTTCCAAAGCCGTCAGCAGGAGCTGCGTCGAAATGGATTGAGGGGAACAGCTCGGCAAACATCATGTTATACCAGAAGTTAAAGAGGTGAAGGAGCAAACCTAAGAGGATGATGATACCCAGTACAAGCATGTTCTGGGAAGCCCATTCCACCTTTTCAGGCTTGTCAGTCACGGCATAACGCTCCTCACCACGTGCACGGCGGTTCTGAGCTGTCAGGATAAAAGCATACACGATGTGAATAGCAGCCAGTGCTGCCAGACCGAGCGTTGCTGCTACAGCATACCAGTTGGCACCCAACAATTCGCAAATCGTGTTGTAAGCCTTCCCTGAGAACAGAGCCGCGACATTCATACATGCGTGGAACGTCAGGAAGAGGATAAGGGCAATGCCTGTTACCGACATCACTACCTTCCTACCAATAGATGAATTGATTAACCACATAAATGATTGAGTTTAAATTATTTAACGTTAAATGATAATTATCTGATAATATAGCAAGTCTATACATGCTTGTGTTTTTGAGGTATCAGCTCCCTACTTTTAGGTATCAAACCCTCTCTTCAATCTGCAAAAATAATATTTTTTGGTGATATTTCAAAAGTTTTAAGACTAAATTCTTCTCGTCAGATGGTTTTCATCCACTTTTGCAGCTCAGAATGGCGTCTCAACGGCTTCCAAACCGTCATTTAGCCTGTTTCCTCTTGACCACCACCTTGCGCGATCTGCCGTTGGGCTTCCTGATGATGTTGATTCCAGGCGACAGCCTGTGACGTCTCTGACCACCGACTCCATAGATCTCCGTCTTCTGACTGACGGCATTGTTGAGAGCCTTTATCCCTGTATAGTATGCCATGTCGGCATGGTCGTACTGAAAGACCACGTCCGTCATGTCTCCCCAGATGAATCGTTCGAGCCCGGGATAGTCGATGAAAGGATTGCGGTTGGCCTGAATGCTGTAAACGGCATTGTTGCGGTCGATCTCCTTTTGGCTGACGGGGTCTTTCTCTGCCCACTCCATCAGCATCTTCAGCACCCAGCTGCTCAGACCGGGATAGGTCTTTCCGTCGAGCGTCGGCTTCACATCTTCATAGTTCCTGTACCAGTCCGCCAGCTTTTCCTCGTAGCAGGTCACCATGTAGAAATAAGTGCGGGCAAAGTCTCCTTTGTATTCGTCGTTGGGTTCAAACACTATACCGCTATAGCCTGGATAGGTACAACTGCCCAGCTTGCTGAATCCATTCGCCGACTTGTAAGTCTCGCCCCTGGTCTCGCCAAAGGGATGGTTGCCCCGTTTGTTGTTCACCAGCTTGTCTGTCGGGTACAGATGGTGCAGGTCGGAGTACATCGGCATTATCTTACCGCCGAACCAGCTGTTAGGAAATGAGTGCTCACGATTGTAGTACTGCCCTTCCTTATTACCGCTTCCCTTGTCCTGATCTGTACCGAACGTGTAGTTGGTGATATTCGAATACATATCCCACACTTTGCCATCGGGTCTGGCATCAGTCGTCCGGAAGTCCGTCCAGAGGTCGTTGTAAGTCCGTTCCGTCCGGTTATAGATGATACCACAGAGCGCTGTCTTCAGCGTTGCTCCCTTTTTGCCGTTGGCAGCCCGATAGTAGTTACCGGAACCGTTGGGGCCCTGTGCCCAAAGTGTCAGCGAAAGAGCCGACAGACATAGTGTTGCTATCACTCGCATCTTTTCCTCTTTTTGCTGCAAATATACAATAATTATTTATATCTGCAAAGGAGTTGGGATTTTTACTTATAATTATTTGTGTCTGTCTGGCACTGGATGCGGTAATCAGACGTGAAGGAACCGCTTATTGTCTTTTGTCAAAGATAATTCGAATTTTGACCCCAAATTAAGGCCATCAGAACGAACGAAAAGTTTTCCGGTCGAAAATAACGCATTTTTTGAGGTTTTTCGTAAGTTGTTGAGTGATGTTTGAGGCGGTGAAACATAACCTTTGGCGCGGTCAAAGCTTAGGTTTCGCGCTGCGAAACCTAAGCGATGGCGGAAAGAGGAATTAGGAAGGAGGAAGTAATTCTTGGTTTTTACACAATTTAACTTCTCTTTCATCACTTTTCCCCGACAACATTTTGTCAAGTTCTTTCATCATTATTCTGTCGCCATTTATCACCATTTTTGATGCCGAAAAGAAAAAACAAGGTGACATATTTTGGCACTCTGCAAAAAATGATGTATTTTTGCGTTCATAAAAACCTGGTGTCTACACTCTGTACAAAACTCATTATGAAAGATATTAAAAGGATTGTCCTCACGGGAGGACCCTGTGCGGGAAAGACGACTGCGCTCGTAAGAGTCATTGAGCACTTCTCAAGTCTCGGATTCAAAGTGTTTACCATCCCTGAAGTACCTACCATGTTCACGCAGGCAGGCATGAATTACCTGACCGACAATCAGGCATTCTTCTATGAAGGAGAGAAGGCAACCCTGGAGATACAGCTTGCCCTGGAAGACAAGTTCATGAAGATGGCGAAAGCATGCACCGAGCCTTGCATCATCGTCTGCGACAGGGGAACAATGGATATCTCTGCCTATATGAAACCTGAGATGTGGGAAGAGATTACAAAGGCGGTGGGCACTTCAACCCAGCAGCTGCGCGACACCCGTTATGATGCCGTGCTCCATCTGGTCAGTGCTGCCGACGGTGCCGAGCAGTTCTACACCACGAGTAACAACGCTTCCCGCAATGAGGCTGCCGACGAGAAAGGGCTTGAGATTGCACGCATGCTCGACAAACGGGTGATAGAGGCATGGACAGGACACTCCCATTTGCGGGTCATCAACAACCAGGAGGACTTTGAGAAAAAGCTCAACCGCGTGCTGAAGGAGATTTCGAATGTTCTGGGCCTCCCCCAGCCTATCGTTGAGGAACGGAAATATATCGTTGAAGTGGTCGGCGAATTGCCCGACTGCATAGAGAGCCAGATCACCCAGACCTATCTTGTTGCCGAACCGGGTTGCGAGATCCGTCTCCGTCGGAGAGGATGGGACGGGAAGTTTGTCAACGTACATACCACAAAGAAGAAGATTTCACAGACCGAAGAACTGGTCACAGAGCGTCAGGTGTCCAACAACCTCTATCAGTCGCTCCTGCAACAGGCCGACCCTTACCGGCAGACCATCCACAAGCTACGCAAGAGTTTTATCTGGAAGGGACAATTCTTTGAACTGGATAAATACCTGAAACCTGTCGATAACCTCTACATCCTTGAGACGAAGGGTATCGCAAGTCATGAGGATGTGCGGTTCCCACCGTTCCTGAAAGTCATCAAGGACATAACAGGCAACACACAATATTATAATTATAATCTTGCCCTGCGTGTCTGACGCGCATCTTCTTTTCGCCCTCTGAAGACTTGTTCATTCAGGGTGTGCGGAAAAGAATATCTGAACATTCAAGATTAAGCAGGAAGCGTTTGCGGTCAAGCCCTCCTCCGTAGCCGCCTATCTTGCCGTGACTTGCCACCACGCGGTGACAAGGGACAATGACGGCAATGGGGTTACGGTGATTGGCATTTCCTATGGCGCGTAATGCCGTGGGATGACCCGCACGGCGTGCCTCCTCGGCATAGCTGATGGTCTGTCCGTATGGGATGGTCTGCATCGCCTTCCATGCCTTCTGCTGGAAAGGAGTTCCCTCCATTCTCAGGGGAAGGCTGAACTCCCGACGCTGACCGGAGAAATATTCATGGAGCTGCCGGACGGCTTCTTGCAGGACTCTTGTGTCGGCAGATGCCTGCTGAATGTCTTCCGCCTCATATTCATTCACATCATTTTCGCTTTCATCAAGCCACGTACATAGGCACAGACGACCCTCCACGGCACCAAGCAGAAGAAGGCCACAGGGTGTCCGGCAAACAGCCTTTGCTATGGTATTATCCTTTGTCATAGCGCAAAAATAATTAAAATATGACGATAAAGTACATTTTTGATAAAGCTTTTTGTATTTTTGCAGAGAAATATGCCTTTATAGTAGAATATGGTACTAAAATACGATGTAATAATCATCGGCGGCGGGCACGCTGGATGTGAAGCTGCAACAGCTTCTGCAAACATGGGAGCAAAGACGTGTCTGGTGACAATGGACATGAACAAGATTGCCCAGATGTCGTGCAACCCTGCCGTCGGTGGCATTGCCAAAGGACAGATAGTCCGCGAGATTGACGCGTTGGGCGGTCAGATGGGAAAGGTGACAGATGCCACCGCCATCCAGTTCCGCATGCTCAACCGCTCCAAGGGACCAGCCATGTGGAGTCCGCGCGCACAATGCGACAGGGGCAAGTTCATCTGGGAATGGCGGCGGACGCTCGATCATACAGACAACCTCGATGTGTGGCAGGACCAGGCAGAGGAACTGATCGTGGAAGACGGACAAGCTGTCGGGGTCAGAACCATCTGGGGTGTGACGCTGTATGCCAAGAGTGTGGTCGTCACAGCCGGAACCTTCCTGAACGGCCTGATGCACATCGGCCGTAAGATGGTTAAGGGCGGACGCATTGCCGAACCTGCCGTGGAGCACTTCACAGAAAGCATTGCCCGTCATGGCATCCGATACGACCGGATGAAGACAGGAACACCTGTCCGCATCGACAAGCGCACGGTTCATTTCGAAGACATGGAAATCCAGCTGGGTGAAGACGACTTCCACCAGTTCAGCTTCATGGGCGGTCACCGCGCACTGGAGCAACGCCCCTGCTGGATCTGCTATACCAACGATGAGGTACATGAGGCCTTGCGCGGCGGACTGGCTGACTCGCCACTTTACAACGGGCAGATTCAGTCTATCGGACCCCGCTATTGTCCCTCCATCGAGACAAAGCTTGTCACCTTCCCGGAACGTGACCATCACTTGCTCTTCCTGGAGCCTGAGGGCGAAGACACAAACGAGATGTACCTGAACGGCTTCTCCTCGTCTCTCCCGATGGATGTTCAGCTGAACGCCCTGCGGAAGATTCCCGGACTGAGAGATGTCAAGGTCTACCGCCCGGGCTATGCCATTGAATACGACTTCTTCGACCCCACCCAACTGAAACATTCTCTGGAGTCGAAAGTGGTGAAAGGTCTGTTCTTTGCCGGACAGGTGAACGGTACGACAGGATATGAGGAGGCTGGAGGTCAGGGAACGCTGGCTGGCATCAATGCCGCTCTTCATGCCGGTGCCGACAGCCATCATCCTTCAGCTGACTGCCAGTTCGTCCTGCAACGTGACGAGGCGTATATTGGCGTGCTGATTGACGACCTTGTGACGAAGGGTGTTGACGAGCCGTACCGGATGTTCACCTCACGCGCCGAGTACCGCATCCTATTGCGCCAGGACGATGCCGATGCCCGACTGACGGAAAAGGCCTACGAGCTGGGCATTGCCAAAAGAGACCGCTATGAATGGTGGATGCAGAAGAAAGAAGCCGTGACACGTATCATTGACTTCTGTGACAACACTTCCGTGAAGCCAAAGGACATCAACTCACAACTGGAAGCACTCGGCACTACCCCACTCCGCTTCGGCTGTAAGATCAGCGAACTCATTGCCCGTCCGCAACTGACCATTAAGGATATGGCTGACATCCTTCCCCAACTGAAAGCCGTGCTTGACGAACCTGCCAACCGCAAAGAAGAGATTGCCGAGGCTGCTGAAGTGAATATCAAATACAAAGGATATATTGAGCGCGAACGACTCATTGCCGACAAGATGCACCGGCTGGAGAACATCAAAATCAAAGGTCGCTTCAACTATTCCGAGTTGCACGAAATATCCACCGAGGGACGGCAGAAACTGGAACGCATTGACCCGGAGACACTCGCTCAGGCAAGTCGTATTCCAGGGGTCAGCCCAAGCGACATCAACGTACTCCTTGTGTTGTTGGGAAGATGACCCGGCTTTAGAAAGTTAAGATTCTTTAACAAAAGAACATCAAGTTTCACGTGAAACATAATTATTACAATTAACTATAAAAACAAGATAAAGAGATGAACAACCAACTGCTTATTGACAATCTGCGCTGCATACCAGATTGGCCCATCAAGGGTGTCAACTTCAGAGATGTGACCACCCTCTTCAAGAACCCCGACTGTGTTAAGGAGATTACCAACGAGCTCTACGAGATGTACAAGGACAAGGGCATCACAAAGATTGTGGGCATTGAGTCCCGCGGCTTTGTCATGTCGTCCGCCCTCGCCGTCCGACTCGGGGCAGGAATCGTCCTGTGCCGCAAGCCCGGAAAGCTGCCCTGTGAGACCGTCCAGCAAAGCTATGCGAAGGAGTACGGAATAGACACGATTGAGATCCACAAGGACGCCATTGAAGAAGGCGACGTCGTGCTGCTCCACGACGACCTGCTGGCAACGGGAGGAACCATGAAGGCCGCCTGTGACCTTGTGAAGAAATTCAAGCCGAAGAAGGTCTATGCCAACTTCATCATCGAACTGGTCAACGAGGGACTCAACGGCCGCAAGGCGTTCGACGACGACATAGACATCTCGACACTCATCCAGATCTAAGAAACCTAATTTGTGGGAACGCTCAGTTATGCGTTCCCACAAACATTCATGTCACGTTCCACGTGAAACAAAAACAATCAAGAACCGCACATTCAAAGCCTTTGACATGACAAAAGAGGAAAACGAGGAAAGACTAAAGAGACTGAAGAACATCGTTCTCAACCTTCCTGAAAAGCCAGGAAGCTACCAGTTCTATGACGACTCGCACACCATCATTTATATAGGCAAAGCCAAGAACCTGAAGAACCGTGTCTCATCGTATTTCCATAAGGAAGTGGACCGCTTCAAGACCAAAGTGCTTGTCAGTAAGATATGGGACATCAGCTACACCGTAGTGAACACAGAAGAGGATGCTTTGCTGCTGGAGAATAGTCTGATCAAGAAATACAATCCTCGTTACAACGTCTTGTTGAAAGACGGGAAGACCTATCCGAGCATCTGCATAACAAAAGAGTATTTCCCAAGAGTTTTCAAGACAAGGAACATCAATAAGAAATTCGGCACTTACTATGGTCCCTATTCACATGTGACAAGCATGGAAACTATTCTCGATCTCATCAACAAGCTCTATAAACCGCGCACATGCCGCTTCCCCATCACAAAGGAAGGGATAGAGGAAAAGAAATACAAGCCGTGTCTGGAATTCTACATCCATAATTGCGACGGTCCTTGCATCGGGAAACAAAGCTATGAAGACTATCAGGAGAAGATCCGCCAGGCACGAGAGATACTGAAAGGCAACACGAGGGAAATCAGGAAAATGCTCTATGAACAGATGGCTGCTAAAGCGGCAGAATTGAAGTTTGAAGAGGCCGAACTGTTGAAAAGGAAATACATCATGGTGGACAATTTCTGCTCAAAAAGCGAGGTGGTTAGTCAGACGATAACGGATGTCGATGTATTTACCATCGTCGATGACGACAACAGAAACAATGCCTACATCAACTATATTCATGTCAAAAACGGCACCATTAACCAAAGTTTCACCTACGAATACAAAAGAAAGCTGGAGGAAACCGACCAGGAACTGCTGCTTATCGCTATTCCTGAGATTCGCGACCGCTTCCATTCTACGGCAAAAGAGATTATCGTGCCTTTTGAAATAGAATGGAAAATAAAAGATGCCACGTTCTTTGTTCCGCAACGAGGGGACAAGAAACATCTGTTAGAACTGTCTGAGATGAACGGAAAACAATACAAGTTCGACAGATTAAAGCAATCAGAAAAGCTGAATCCGGAACAGAAGCAGACAAGACTGATGAAAGAGCTGATGGACAAACTAAAGCTGAAAAAGCTTCCCTATCAAATAGAATGCTTCGACAATTCAAACATTTCGGGTACTGATGCCGTGGCTGCCTGCGTCGTGTTCAAGGGGATGAAGCCATCCAAGAAAGACTATCGGAAATACAACATCAAAACGGTCACAGGACCAGACGACTATGCTTCCATGCAGGAAGTAGTCCGCAGAAGATACTCAAGGATGATGGAAGAAGGCACTTCCCTACCCGACCTCATCATCACAGACGGCGGAAAGGGACAGATGGACGTTGTAAGACAGGTTGTGGAATTTGAATTAGGATTAGAAATCCCTATCGCAGGGCTGGCAAAAGACGACCGCCACCGCACAAACGAACTATTGTACGGCTGGCCGCCACAGGTTGTCGGGTTGAAAACCGACTCGGAACTGTTTCACAAACTGACTCAGATACAAGATGAAGTGCATCGTTTCGCCATTTCATTCCACCGTGACAAGCGTTCAAAGCATGCTTTACATAGCGAACTGGATGAGATAAAAGGGATAGGACCGAAGACAAAAGACGCTCTAATCAGGCAATTCAAGACCGTAAAGAAGATAAAAGAACAGGATATGAATGCACTGACTGAAGTTATCGGTGCAGCAAAAGCAGCCATTCTTTATAATTATTTTCATGAACAAGGGGAGAATTTGGAATAATTTTAATATATTTGCAACATGAGAATAGTTATTCAGCGAGTTACACAAGCTTCTGTGACCATTGACGAAAAGGTCAAGGCGAGCATTGGCAAGGGTTATCTCATTTTGCTTGGGATAGAAGAAAGAGACGGACAGGAAGATATCGACTGGTTGGTAAAGAAGGTCATCAATCTTCGTGTGTTTGATGATGAGAATGGTGTGATGAACCGTTCTATCATGGATGCGGGCGGAGAATTTCTCGTGATAAGCCAGTTCACCTTGTTTGCTTCATACAAAAAGGGCAACCGTCCAAGCTGGTTCAGGGCTGCAAAACACGAGATTTCAGTTCCTTTATATGAGCAATTCTGCAATCAACTGGCTCAGGAATCCAACTTAACCGTGAAAACTGGAGAGTTTGGGGCCTATATGAAAGTTGAATTACTGAATGACGGTCCCGTCACAATCTTCATGGATACTCATAATAAAGAATAGATAAGGAGTCAAAAAAGCATTGACATGACGATTAAAGAAGCCCAAGAAACAGTAGACAAATGGATTAAAGAATATGGCGTGCGCTATTTCAGCGAACTGACAAACATGGCTATACTGACAGAAGAAGTGGGAGAACTGGCTCGCGTCATGAGTAGAAAATACGGCGATCAGAGCTTTAAACCTGGGGAAAAGCAAAACCTGGGCGAGGAGATGGCAGATGTTTTGTGGGTGTTGATCTGTCTTGCGAACCAGACAGGAGTCGACTTAACCACGGAATTTGCTAAATCAATGGAAAAGAAAACAAAAAGAGATAGACTTAGACACATTGAAAATCCAAAATTAAAAGCATAAAATTATGATGAATAAAAGCAGTAAGTATGAAGAAGCATTAAGTCTGTACAACACAGAAGTAGACGATAATGCCGTTCGTGAAGCCGTTACGAAACTGATAGCAGAAAAAGTTCCGCAAAACGACACGTTAGAAGTGAAAAAGTTCCTGATGGGAAGTATTGAACTGACAACATTGAAAACGACCGACAGTGAAGAGAGTGTCCTTGCATTCACAGAAAGAGTGAACGATTTCGATGCTCAATATCCTGACCTTCCACACGTGGCTACCATCTGCGTATATCCTTGCTTTGCAAAGGTGGTCAGCGAGAGCCTGGAGATAGACGGTGTTGAGATAGCCTGTGTGAGCGGTAGTTTTCCCTCTTCTCAAGCCCTCATTGAAGTAAAGGTTGCTGAGACTGCACTTGCCGTCAAGGACGGAGCAACAGAGATAGATATCGTAATGCCTGTAGGAAAGTTCTTGAGCGGTGACTACGAAGGTGTCTGCGACGACATCAGTGAACTGAAAGAAGCCTGCGGAGAGGCTCCTATGAAAGTGATTCTTGAGACAGGCGACCTCAAAACAGGTAGTAATATCAAGAAGGCATCTATTCTTTCGATGTACGCCGGAGCCGATTATATCAAGACATCGACTGGTAAGGAAAAGATATCAGCTACTCCTGAGGCAGCTTACATCATGTGTCAGGCCATCAAGGAGTATTACGATAAAACTGGCATACAAATCGGATTCAAACCTGCAGGCGGTCTGAACACCGTGACAGATGCACTGATTTACTACACAATTGTAAAAGAAATTCTTGGTGAAAAGTGGCTTACTAACAAGTGGTTCAGGATTGGAACAAGTCGCCTGGCTAACCTTCTGTTGAGCGAAGTAATAGGGGAGGAAGTCAAATTCTTCTAAAGAAATAATGTTATAAACAAAAAGAAAACGGTACGATCTTATTTTCATAGAATCGTACCGTTTTATTATGAATGAAGATGAAATCAACTACTCCGCTTTATAACGAAATCAAGATAGGCATTCAGCGCCTCTTTTAGCGACGGTTCATCTACAAATCTTTCGATAAAGAGGGAAGCATCACGATGAAAATCATTCATCCTCTGCTCAGCATAATCAATACCTCCGCTTTCCTTAGCAAAAGCGACTAAACGGGCAATTTCATCCTGATTTACTGTTCCAGCCTTCACTTTGGCAGCCAAATTCTTCATCTTGACATCGTCCGTCTTATTCAAGGCATAGATCAAAGGGAGCGTGATTTTCCCTTCAGCCATGTCATTGCCTGTAGGTTTTCCAATCTCTTTAGACTCAAAATAATCGAAAATATCATCTCTGATCTGGAAAATAATGCCGACGTTCTGCCCAAACTTACGCGCAGCCTCAACTTTTTCTTTAGAAGCATCGACAGAAAGGGCACCTATACCGGCACAAGTCTCAAATAAAGCAGCCGTTTTCTGCTTGATGACCTGATAATAAACATCCTCAGAAATCTCCTGATTACGTATATTAGTCAACTGTAGAATCTCTCCATTAGAAAGCGTTCTGCCCAGTTCAGCAAGCTCTTTAACGATTTCATCGCTATGTGTAAAGGAGACCGATAAAAGCGCGGTAGAAAGGATATAATCACCGACAAGAACAGCTACCTTATTATTATAAGAGGCATTAACAGACGCCTGCCCACGTCTCTCTTCGCTTTCATCAACAACATCATCATGAACCAAAGAAGCAGTATGTAGCAACTCTAAGCCCACAGCTGCATGTTGTGTCGCTTCGTTCACCAACCCAAAATTCTTCGCAATGAGAAGAATAAGCATCGGACGCATCCTTTTTCCAGAACGATTCCTAATATGATCCAATGCCTGTCCGAGCATGCCGTCTTTCCCAGAAAGAGACTTGTCAAAAAGCTGGACGAATTCTTCAAGTTCAGCTCCTATGGGTTGCTTGATAAGTGATAAAAAATCCATGAACCAAAATTTTGATACAAAATTACAGAAATTATCGGGATTAATAATAATTTTTTAGTAATTTTACACGATAAAAATAATTATTTATGGACAAACTGTTTCTTTTTGATGCATATGCGCTCATTTACCGCTCTTACTATGCCTTTATAAAGAGTCCGAGAATCAACTCTAAAGGGTTAAACACATCTGCCATCATGGGATTCGTTAATACACTTAACGAGATTCTAACAAAAGAAAAGCCAACGCATATCGGAGTGGCTTTCGACCATGGTAAGACATTCCGCAACGATGCTTATCCTGAATATAAGGCACAACGCGAAGAGACTCCTGAAGACATCAAACTGAGTGTACCCATCATCAAACAACTCCTTGAAGCATGGCACATCCCGATTTTACAGGTCGATGGTTTTGAAGCAGACGATGTTATCGGTACTTTAGCGGTGAAATCGGGCCAAAAAGGAATAGAGACTTATATGCTGACTCCCGACAAAGACTATGGTCAGATTGTACGGGAAAATGTGTTTCAGTACCGCCCCAGGCATGGTGGCGGCTACGAAAAGCTCGGTCCAGAAGAGGTTTGTGCCAAATATGGCATTACGTCAACAAAGCAAATTATAGATTTATTGGCGCTCATGGGCGATTCAGCGGATAATTTTCCCGGCTGCCCGGGGGTAGGGGAGAAAACCGCGGTCAAACTAATCAATCAATTCGGTGACATCGATCAATTATTAGAAAGAACCGATGAAATCAATGGAAAACTCCGTGAAAAAGTTGAGAATGCCGTCGATGAAATCAGAATGTCTAAGTTCCTGGCAACCATCCGTACGGATGTACCCATCGAACTGGACATGGACGAACTGAGACTTAAGGAACCCGACGAAGCAAAACTTAGGGAAATATTTGCCGAATTAGAATTCAAGACTTTAGCAGACAAAATCCTTAACAAACCTCAAAATAAGCCAAAACCCGTTAACGGACAGCTAAATTTATTTGAAGAATTTACGACCGAAGGGCAAGAAGTTGAAGAAAAAGCCGATTATTTGAGCCTAAAAAACACGCCTCACGAGTACAAACTCATTGATAATCAAGAGGAAATGTTAAGAATTTGTGACTTTTTTAGGACAAAAAGTTTTGTCAGTCTAGACACAGAAACGACTTCTACCAACCCGATTGATGCCGAATTAGTAGGTTTAAGCTTCTCAGTGGAGGAAAAAAAGGCATTTTATATCCCTGTCCCTGCCAATCGTGAAGAAGCCCAAACAATTGTTAATATCTTTAAACCTCTGTATGAAGATTCCACAATAACAAAGATTGGGCAGAACATCAAGTATGATCTTGAGGTTCTAAGAAGATATGATGTAAAACTTGCCGGTCCACTTTTTGACACCATGATTGCTCATTACCTCTTGCAACCTGAGCTCCGTCACAACATGGACTACATGGCTGAAATCTTCCTTAACTATCAGACCATTCATATCGACGAGCTTATCGGTCCAAAGGGAAAGAAGCAGAAATCCATGAGAGACCTTCCTCCTGAAGAAGTATATGAATATGCAGCTGAAGACGCCGACATCACATTGCGGCTCAAAAATGTATTGGAGCCTAAATTAAAGGAAAGTGGGGTAGAGGCGTTATTCCACCAAATTGAAATGCCTTTGATTCCCGTGCTAGCCGAAATGGAGATGAACGGTGTGCTGATTGATACTGAAACGCTGAAAGATGTATCCAATATCTTTACGCAAAGGATGTTAGAATACGAACGGAAGATTTATGAACTTGCGGGAGAAGAATTCAACATTTCGTCGCCGAAGCAGGTGGGAGACATCCTTTTCGGCAAGATGAAAATCATAGAAAAGCCGAAAAAGACAAAGACAGGACAGTATGTGACAAGTGAGGAAGTGCTGCAACAATTGCGCACAAAAAGCCCGATCATAGCACTTATCCTTGATTATCGTGGCCTGAAAAAACTCTTAGGAACTTACGTCGATGCCCTTCCAAAGCTGATTAATAGCAGGACTGGCCATATCCACACCTCCTTTAATCAGGCTATCACGGCAACAGGGCGCCTCTCAAGTAGTGACCCGAACCTTCAGAACATTCCCGTTAGGGGTGAGGATGGCAAGGAAATACGGAAGTGTTTTGTCCCTGAGCCCGGATGTCTGTTCTTCTCTGCCGACTATTCACAGATAGAACTGCGTGTGATGGCGCACCTTTCTGAAGACGAAAACATGATAGAAGCATTTAAAGAAGGGTACGACATACACGCTGCAACAGCTGCTAAGGTGTACAAAAAAAGCATCAATGACGTGAATAGGGATGAACGGACAAAGGCCAAGAGGGCAAATTTCGGCATCATCTATGGCATTACCGTCTTCGGCTTATCTGAGCGACTGGACATCAGCCGTGATGAAGCCAAGCAGCTAATTGACGGTTATTTTGAGACATTCCCAAAAGTACGCGACTACATGGAGGAAGCCAAGCAGAAAGCACGGGAAACCGGATATGCCGAAACAATTTTCCATCGCCGTCGTTACCTGCCAGACATCAATTCACGAAATGCCACTGTCCGCAACTTCGCTGAGCGTAACGCAATTAATGCCCCGATACAAGGGTCAGCGGCAGACATCATAAAAGTAGCCATGATACGCATTTTCGAGCGGTTCTGCAAAGAAAACATACGCTCTAAAATGATTTTACAGGTACACGACGAACTGAACTTCTCGGTCTATCCGGAAGAACGAGAGAAGGTGGAAAGGATTGTCTTAGAGGAAATGGAGCATGCCTACGAACTCAGAGTCCCTCTTGTTGCTGATTGTGGATGGGGGAATAACTGGTTAGAAGCACATTAAAGTAATTGTATTTATCCACTTCCTGGAAATCCTGTAAGACATCACAATGGCTGATGAAGGGAGGTATTATTCCTGCATGACTATCAACAAACTCGCTGAGTTGTCGATAGGCTGAGTATTGTCTGGAAAAGAAATGGGGGAGATATACGGTTTCATAGCTCTCCGTTTCTTCATCATAGCACCAATTACTGTCACACCATGGGTCTGTTTCAATGAAAGCCAGCGCATAGAAACTCCACATCTTAGTAGTAAAATCCTCACTCTGACTACTTTGTTGCAAGTAATCGACAGCTGCAACAACGTAGTCTTTTTCGTTCATTCTGTCTGAAATATCATTGAGGGAACCATAATGAGTGAGATACCAGCAATCCCCCAGATAACTTGCCTGGTAATAACGGACAGCCAACTGATAAGCCAGTTTTTGCCGTATGTCATCACTGCCAGCTAAAAGATACTGACTTTGAAGCGCCAACATTTCCCTGCAGAATTTAAGTTTTGGATTGTCTGTGAGCTGAACCCGTTCCATGCTATCATAATCAGAGCCGACTATCTGGTGCTTTTCCCAGCGTGGGACACGGAAATCACGCAAAGCCATATATCGGCAAATATTCTGTCTGTTCAGGAATGTAAGCGGTACCTTTTCTAAATAAGGAACAGCTTCATCGAAACGTCCCTCGGCTATCAACTTCGTTCCAATGAGGTCGAAATAGTAGATTGAATCATTATAAACCCGCTTGACCAGAAAGCTCTCAAGCACATCTTCAGGATTAGACTGAAGAAAAGCATAATACTGTATTAACTGATCAGCAGAGAGACTGTCTAAACGGTCAAAATATAATGTCGAATAGTCAGAATTACCTGCATATTCATAACCGCTGAAGTTCTGGGAACGAGGATTCCAATACTCATAGGGAAGAGAATCGTCTTCAATCATTCCCATGAAAGCCGTTGCAACTTCAAAACGGTTATTCTGCATATATTTCACGATCAATGAATGATAAATAAGTCGTTCCTTGATATCTGTATAATGGTTTTCATAAATATCCCGATAATTCCTCTCTTCTTTACTTTTTTGGTCAAGCCATAGTAACTCATTCGTAATAAAACGACTGAGTTTCTCGCCTATTGGCATGGCGTTAGCCATAGCAATGGCATGGATTGCACGGGCATTGTCGTGCATGCGAGCCGTACCGGCAAGTGACATAGCCGCTGACAATTCAATTAAGGCACTCTCATTGTCTCCGAGTAAAAGGTGAATACAGCCGATAGCCGATTCCCACAGACAGGGTTCATTAGATTCTTCCGAAGATAACACCTCCTTGGCAAAACGGATAAACTCCTTCGCGTCTTTCTCATAGACGGGCTTGGCACCTACATACTCAATCATCTCACGGTCTTCCGACTGGTCGTAGGTCTCTTGTAAGTTATTAATGAAATCCTGTATCAGCCACCGAAGAGTAGGGGACTGGGGATTCTCCTTATAAACAGCCTTGATACCTGCAAGGTTCCTGTACTTCATCGTACACCATTTAATACTCTGCATGTCCTCCTGCATGGCATAGATCTCGCACGCCTTCTGTCGCTGACCCAGACGCAACAAAGAACCTGCATAGATGTTCAGCATCATGTCTCGATAGACACTGTTAGGCATCTTACTTGCTGTCTGTTCCCAAAATCGTTTATTTTCCATGTTGAGTCCCAGCAAGAGGTTGCTTCTCATCTGCAGCAACGCATACTGAGGACGTAGCCGATTTCCAGTATAAGCCTTTGCCGCATCTCCTATTTCCTTCAGAATGACCTTTCGTTTGCTGAGTTCTTCTTTAGTGGGGTAGTCCCAGCTTTCTTTCATATCATTGCTGAGCTCAAGATATTTGTTAAGCCATTCCACGTAGGCAGCCATCTCGCTGTCGCCTTTTCTTTTAGCGAACTCCAATACTTCATCACCATTATATACTGAATAAGTCTCAATCTCCCCGTTCGTATAGGCAACCCAGAAAGAATCGACACGTGCCCTGAATATATTCCCCATCTGTTCACGAGGAAAGACACTGAACAGATAATGATTAAAGCTATTACCTTCAATGGCACAGGAGAAGGCTGCACTGGCGCACAGTAACAAAAGGCTAATAATTGAAAATCTCTTCATAGTCATCAGAATTAAAACGAGTTAGGTTCTTATCTTGTAAATCGTAGAGTATCACTTCTTGGTTGAGTTCTGGCCTTAGCTGTCCGACCCGCTTCTTTGCCATAAGGATATGCTGCAAGTCTGGCTGCCTGACAACCACCGTATCACCAGGTAAGACTGGCAGTTCATCATCCCGATGGATAATCCCGACATAACGGCCACGGCGGAATAAGATGCGCCAGGTAAACAGCGGATAGGCTACAGACATCGGCAAATCATAGCGTGACAGCTTCGGCATGTACTGTTTTACATCTTCAAGGTCAAGTATCGGGTGCTCACAGTCTATCCGGGTGAAATCTCCGGTATTGTACATCATTAGCACACCACGGTCGACAGGAGGGACACTCTGTGACAATTGATGCAGGCGGACAGTTGTCGACAGACTGATCCCTTTCGTCTTTGCCAGCTGTCGGAGCGATTCAAGGAAGCTGAAATAGTGCTGCTGCGTGCGCATCGTCCAGTCACAGTCAATCTGCAACTCCTTTATACTCCCCAGATCATGCGTTTCACACATCTGCAGCACTCGCGAGAGTAACATCTGCGGCAGATGGTCGATGCTGCAATTCATACAGCTATTGGTGATAAACACTGTAGGGATGATTTCAATCCCACGGGGGAATGAGTCGGAAATGGCAATGGTCGCATTCGGCACCACCTGCCCTTGTTCATCCGAGACCACATCGAAGAATCTGACATAAAGCCTGCTCACTCCATGTTCGGAAAGGAACCGGCGTTCCGTATCATTCAACATGAACTGCGTACGCCAATAGTACATCGAACGAGTATTCTCACTTTTCTGGCGCGTGGCAGAACATCCCGTCAGGAAAATGAACAGAAGTATAGGCAGCAGTTGCTTCATGATGAGTCTTTTCTTTAATGCAAAAATAGTGAAAATAACCATCTGACCCAAATACAAACTAACAAAAATGAGTGAACAACTGATTTTTAGGGATTTATTTGGAGAAATCATTGAAATGCTTTACTTTTGCACTGAAATTATAATTCAATTCCTTATGGCATTAAAATGTGGTATCGTAGGACTGCCTAACGTAGGTAAGTCTACGCTTTTTAACTGTCTGTCAAGTGCAAAGGCGCAGGCAGCTAATTTCCCTTTCTGTACAATTGAACCGAATGTGGGGGTGATTACCGTTCCTGATGAAAGGCTGACAAAGCTTGCAGAACTGGTACATCCTGGTCGCATCGTCCCCGCAACATGCGAAATAGTTGACATTGCCGGACTCGTCAAAGGGGCATCAAAGGGTGAAGGCTTAGGTAACAAATTCTTAGGAAACATCCGTGAGACCGACGCTATTATCCATGTGCTTCGCTGTTTCGAAGACGACAACATCACACACGTTGACGGCACCATCGACCCCATCCGCGATAAAGAGATTATCGATACTGAACTGCAGCTGAAAGACCTGGAAACGATTGAAAGCCAATTGAACAAGCAGCAGAAAGCGGCTGCCGCCGGCAACAAGGAAGCCAAGATTCTCGTCTCTGTCCTGGAAGCTTACAAGGAAGTGCTGGAGCAGGGAAAGAATGCCCGTGTTGTTGAGTTCGACTCAAAAGACGAGAAGGATGCTGCCCGCAACTTGTTCCTGCTGACAGCCAAGCCTGTGCTTTATGTCTGCAATGTCAGTGAAGCCGAGGCAAAGACCGGTAATGCGTTCACCAGCAAAATCGAAGCGCTCGCCACTGAAGAGGGCGCTGAAGCCATGATCATTGCGGCAAAGACCGAAGAGGACATCGCCGAACTGGAGTCGTATGAAGACAAACAGATGTTTCTTGAGGAACTGGGACTGGAGGAGAGCGGAGTGAACCGCCTCATCAAGAAAGCCTACTCGCTGCTGAATCTCCAGACATTCATCACTGCCGGAGAGATGGAAGTGAAGGCATGGACCTATAAGAAAGGCTGGAAGGCTCCTCAGTGCGCCGGAGTCATCCATACCGACTTCGAGAAGGGATTCATCCGTGCCGAGGTCATCAAATACGAAGACTACATCCACTATGGCTCTGAGGCTGCCGTGCGCGAAGCTGGCAAAATGGGCATCGAAGGCAAGGACTATGTCGTTCAGGACGGCGACATCATGCACTTCCGGTTCAATGTATAACCTGAAACCTCAAAAAGAAAACTGTTATGGTATTATCCAGTCTTATTCTTATAATCCTTCAGCCGCTATACATTGTCTGGCAACCTGACGAGATAGCCTTCCATCTGGGACCTCTTGCCATCCGCTGGTATTCGCTGTGCTGGCTGCTCGGACTTGTCTTAGCCTATTTCATG
The DNA here is from genome assembly GCA_902762325.1 of uncultured Prevotellaceae bacterium. Lineage (GTDB taxonomy): Bacteria > Bacteroidota > Bacteroidia > Bacteroidales > Bacteroidaceae > Prevotella. The sequence continues at coordinate 89,836 of CACWNV010000016.1, forward strand.
GTGAGATGGTTGTACAAAGACCAGAAGATCAAGGATGAGCTCTTCGACCCCCTGTTCATCTATTGCTTCCTAGGCATCCTCATCGGTGCGCGGTTAGGCCATTGTCTCTTCTATGAGCCTGAGTACTGGCTGAGCAGTTGGCAGCATATCCTTGAAATCTTCATCCCTGTAAGAATAACGGCAGACGGCTCTTGGAACTTCACCGGTTACGCAGGACTGGCATCTCATGGCGGTACGCTTGGCCTGATGATTGCCCTCTGGCTGTACTGTCGCTCCACCAAGCTTAACATCTGGCAAGTGCTCGACAACATTGCCATTGCCACACCTATCACCGCATGCTTCATCCGACTGGGCAACCTGATGAATTCCGAAATCGTGGGAAAGGTGACGGATGTACCCTGGGCTTTTCTCTTTGTCAACGGCGATCCTGCCATTGCCGGAGAACCACGGCATCCGGGACAGCTTTATGAGGCTTTGGCCTACTTCTGCTTCATCTTCGTCATGCTGTGGTTTTACCAGAAAAGCAGGAAGGACAGGGTAGGGGAGAAGAAACCGGAAAACAGACGGTTTGAAGTAGGAACAGGTTTCTATTTCGGACTTGTCCTCACACTCATCTTTACGTTCCGCTTCTTTATAGAATACACCAAGGAAATCCAGGTAGAGAAAGAAGCTGACTACTTGCTGAACATCGGTCAGCTGTTGAGCATTCCTTTCGTCATCATCGGCGTCATCTGTATGTTCAGACGAAAGAAGCAATAAATAAGGAGTAAGGGATGAGATGGCATTGTGCTGTTTATTCAATGCTCTCTCTCATCCCTTACTTCCCTCTCACAATCTTTTTTATCTCATTCAGTTTATTCAAGGCTTCGACAGGGGTAAGATTATCAATGTCAAGCGTGAGAATCTCATCCCGAATCTGACAGAGAACAGGGTCGTCAAGCTGGAAGAACGACAGCTGCATCCCTTCCCTCTCGGTGGGATTCGGCATGTTCTTCATGGCAGACTTCTTCCGGCTGCCATCCTTTCCCTCCAATTCTCCGAGAATGACGTTGGCACGCTTCACAATCGATTTTGGCATGCCGGCAATCTCTGCCACATGAATACCGAATGAGTGTTCACTGCCTCCCCGTTCCAGTTTCCGGAGAAAGATAACCTTCCCGTCCACTTCCTTCACCGACACATTGTAGTTCTTGATGCGTTTGAAGTTCTTTTCCATCTCATTCAATTCGTGATAATGAGTGGCAAAGAGCGTGCGTGCCTGTGCCTTGGGATGTTCATGCAGATACTCGACGATGGCCCAGGCGATAGAAATACCGTCATAGGTAGAGGTGCCCCGGCCAAGCTCGTCAAACAAGACAAGCGAATGGGGAGTCACATTGTTCAGGATGTCGGCAGCCTCTATCATCTCCACCATAAACGTCGATTCGCCGAGTGAAATGTTATCCGAGGCACCCACACGAGTGAATATCTTATCCACCAGACCTATTCTCGCGCTCTCTGCGGGGACGAAACATCCCACTTGGGCAAGTAATACGATAAGTGCCGTCTGGCGCAGCAGAGCCGATTTACCAGCCATGTTCGGACCTGTAATAATGATAATCTGCTGCCGTTCTGTATCCAGTCTGACATCATTGGGCACGTATTGCTCGCCGAGCGGCAGCTGTGTCTCAATCACGGGATGCCTTCCCTGACAGATGTCCAGGGCATCGTCTGTGGCGATGACAGGACGGACATAGCGGTTTTCTTCAGCAACCTTGGCAAACGAGAGCAGACAGTCGAGATGGGCAAGCACATTGGCATTGACCTGTATCTGCGGGATATACTCCTGCATCGACTGTACCAGTTGCATGAAGAGCTGTTCCTCTAAAGAAAGGATTTTCTCGTCGGCTCCCAGTATCTTCTCCTCGTATTCCTTCAGTTCCTGAGTGATGTAGCGCTCTGCCTGTGCGAGTGTCTGCTTACGAATCCAGTCCTGCGGAACCTTATCCTTATATGTATTGCGTACTTCAAGGTAATAGCCGAACACATTATTGTACCCGACTTTTAATGAAGATATGCCCGTCTCGGCTATCTCACGCTCCTGCAGCTTGAGCAGATAACTGCGCCCGCTATGGCTGATTTGCCTTAACTCATCAAGTTCTGCCGAACAGCCGGACGCTATCACACCGCCCTTATTGACCAGCTGAGGGGGGTCGGGGACGATTTCCTTCCTGATGCGGTCACGCAAGGTCTCACAGAGACTCAGCTGATTACCGATATGCTGAAGGTTTTCCTCGTCAGCTGCCAGACACGCCTCCTTGATAGGCACGATGGCCTCAAGTGCGTTCTTCAACTGTACAACCTCTCGTGGCGACACTCTCCCAGCTGCAACACGCGAGATGATACGTTCCAGGTCACCGATGCGGTGCAGCTGTTCATCTGTGCATTGTCTGAATGCGGGGTCTTTGAAAAAATACTCCACCACGTCCAGACGCTGGTTGATGGGCTTTTCATCTTTCAGCGGAAACACCAGCCATCGTCTCAGCAGACGACCGCCCATAGGGGTGGTTGTCTTATCTATCACACCCAGCAGCGACTGTCCTTCGTGCTGCATCGGGGCTAATAATTCCAGAGAACGGATGGTGAAATTATCGAGTCTGACATACCGTTCCTCCTCTATCCGAGAGAGCGACGTGATATGTCCGATGTGCGTGTGCTGGGTAAGCTCCAGATACTGCATGATGGCACCACTTGCTATCACACCATTGCGCAAGTGATCCACTCCGAATCCCTTCAGACTTTTCGTACCAAAATGCTTCAGCAGCTTCTGGCGGGCGGTCTGTTCCGTGAACACCCAGTCGTCCATCTCATAGACACAGTAGTGCGTACCGAAGTAACGGATGAAGTCATTCTTATGTGTACGGTCGTAAAGCACCTCCTTTGGCTGGAAGTTACCCATCAGTTTCTCTACATAATCATAGGTTCCCTGACCCGTGAGAAACTCTCCCGTCGATATATCAAGAAAAGAAACGCCGCAGGCACCCTTCCCGAAATGAACGGCTGCAAGGAAGTTGTTCTCCTTGTAGTTAAGCATATTGTCGCCAAGAGCCACTCCTGGAGTCACCAGCTCTGTGATGCCTCTCTTCACCAGCTTCTTTGTAAGCTTCGGATCTTCCAGCTGGTCGCAGATAGCCACTCGTTTCCCGGCACGTATCAACTTGGGAAGATAGGTGTCAAGAGCATGGTAGGGGAACCCCGCCATCTCGTCTCCCTTCACCCCGGCACCGTTGTTTCGCTTCGTGAGTGTTATCCCTAAGATTTTGGCAGCCGTAACAGCGTCCTCGCAATACGTTTCATAAAAGTCACCACAACGAAACAGCAGCACAGCATCAGGGTGCTTGGCTTTCAGCGAGAAGAACTGCTGCATCATCGGGGTAAGTCCTTTATCGTTCTTTGGCATATCAAATCATTTTGCCTACAAAATTACATGTTTTTGTTTGAAAAACTAAATTTTGCAGCCAAAACTAATCATTTTAATGATGCCGGCCGCATGGCTGGCTCCTTTTGCCTGATGATTAACAACATTCTTTCCA
>CACWNV010000017.1 GCA_902762325.1 uncultured Prevotellaceae bacterium
GGTTAAAAGGAATGAGCCCGGTACAGTACCGAGCTCACTACTATAGAGAGTTGAATAATTAATGTTTTATTAAATGTCCAACTTTTCGGGGGCACATCAGAGTGACACATCCTCTTTTTTCAATGCTATAGAATATTATAATTAATTTCGCCAGACACCGCCCTCACGGTTGTTATCGTGGACTCATGAGACAGTAAGTCTCTCGACCGCATGAAAGACGCTATCCTCTCCATCCTACTCTAATCTCCTAAGAACGGCAACCTTTCAATGAAATCTTCGCCGCATGTGAAGCAATCCAGCTGCATGTCCTCGGCCTTCACGATGTCTGGAATCTTTTTCTTGTACTTTGAGAATGTCCTGCCGTCCTCGATCTCTTCGCGACGTGCCTTGCTGATACGTACAAACTCCTCTTCGCGCTCTATCCCAAGATAACGGCGTCCCAAGAGGTTGGCAGCTATACCCGTCGTACTGCTTCCGGCAAAAGGGTCCAATATCCAAGCGCCCGGCTTCGTCGATGCCATGATGATGCGCGAGAGTACGCTTAGCGGTTTTTGTGTCGGATGTTTCCTGCAAGTTTTCTCCCACGGAGCAATAGCCGGCAGTCGCCATACATCGGTCATCTGCTTGTCGTCGTTGATGTGCTTCATCAGCTCGTAGTTGTAATAATGAGCCACTTTTTCCTTCTTCCTCGCCCAGATGATGAACTCGGTTGAATATGTGAAGTAACGGCACGAGATATTTGGTGGAGGATTGGTTTTCGCCCACGTAATGACATTAAGAATCTTATACCCTAACTGTGTCAGACAATTAGCAACCGAAAAGATGTTGTGATATGTCCCGCTTATCCAAATCGTACCATTATCCTTCAGCTTATCACGGCAATACGAAAGCCACGTCAGGTTGAAGAAGTTGATTTTATCCTGTGACATACTCTTGTCCCAGTCGCCCTTATCCACGCATACCACCTTTCCGCTCTGAACACTGATGCCTCCGCTCGACAGGAAGTAAGGCGGGTCGGCAAATATCATGTCGAACTGGAACTTGAATTTCGGCAGCAGTTCAAACGTATCGCCACATATCAAGTTAAAGTCGTGGTTGGGAGATTTATAATAAGGAGAAATCATCTGCAACCCTCTATTCTAATTCACTTTTGACTTCTTCCAAGAAATTGCCCAAAGACTCGAAGTTATACATTCTGTCTATTTCGTTGTAGGCCTCCTCCAGTTTGTTCCTTGCCGAGTTCCACCCTTGACCGTCTGTCACCCAGACAAATTCGAATCCTTCTACAGAGTTTACTTTTGGAGCAATTCCTGAAAACGAACGTGCTACCTCATTCAGTTTAGTCCCTCCACCGCTATAGAAATTGACCTCGATAAGATAGGTGCAACGCTTTGTTTTAATCACAAAATCGAACCGCTTTTCATCAGTACCCAAAGCCTCCTTTATGGCAGGAAATTCACGTGAATATACTTCCCTTCGATGTTCGATACCATTAGCCGTTAAGATGCGATGTAGCAATAATTCTGTTATATCTCCGCTTCTGTTCTTTCTTGCATGTGTATCAAGTCCAGCTTCCACACCGAATACGTAGTCAACAAGATTCTTGATGTCCTTATTCTTCAATACATCAGCCAATCCCGTTTCGTTGAGGAAAGTCATTACTCCTTCGTAACTATCCAATAATTCATGAACAAGATGTGGCTTTCCCTTCTCATCCAGATACTTTTTATGTTGGTCTTGGCGTGTGGCAATCAATATATCGAGTATACTGAAAACACGTTTGTCATTTTCCCACAACTCTTTAACAGCTTTGTCTAAATCTTCTTTTCCTATCAAATAATTAAGCGTGTTTAATTTAATCTCAATGCTTCTGACATTCTCTCTTATCTTCGAGAAGTCAGTATAGAAATCAAGCGTGGCATTCGTTTCTGCCAGCTGGCTCATAAACAAATCAAAGTCCTTATTCATAGTTTTTAATCAAAAGTTCGGTTAGTTTTCCACGTTTGGTGGGATTGGCGTTGATAGCACGCGAGGCATAGACACGATGAATGTGGAAGTCGGCGTAGATGTCTTCAAAGAATGTGTCTTCTGGATTCTTTGCAGAGCAATCTGCATTACTGAGCATCCATCTTACGTTTGTGCGTTCGTTGATGCGAACACAAAAATTTCGTAGGCGTATTTGTTCATCGTCATTGAAATCTTCTTTGGCGTATGAATTGAAACTCGATGTGGCATTCAGTGGACGATAGGGAGGATCGAAATAGACGAAATTCAATCCATCGCCCATTTCATCTATCGTTCGTTCAAAGTCACCGTTGAGTATCGTTACATTAGATCGATTCAATGCTTCGCTATCAGCCTTAATGGTCTCAGAATTGCAAATCGTTGGATGCAAGTAACGCCCAAATGGCACATTGAATTTGCCTTTTGCATTCACGCGATAAAGACCGTTGAAACATGTGCGATTCAGAAATATAAGGTATTTTGTACGGTCAACATCATCAAGCGGTGAATCATTGAAGATGGTTCTTACATTGAGAAAATACTCCTTCTTGGCTTCTTCGTCAGGAAGCATGAAATATTCATGTTCCAAACCGGAAAGCCGTCGTGTCAACTCATCAGGATGTTCCTTGATGACGCGATAGGCCGTCACCAGATGAGAATTGATGTCGTTGATTACTGCGTGTGTGATATTTGCAAACTTGCGAAGCATGTAGAACAACATTGCTCCACCACCAACAAACGGTTCAATATAAGTGAATGCCTGCCTCTGCAAATCAGCAGGAAGGTGTTCTTCAAGTTGTGATAATAGTTGCCCTTTTCCACCAGCCCATTTCAAGAAAGGCTTTGCTTCTGTACTCATCGTCTTTTTGTCTCATTGGAGTGGACAAAAAGAAAGCGTACCACCTTCGTTTTCCAACTCCAGACAAAGGCAGTCCACCACAGAAGCCCATACAGAGAGAAGGAAAGGAAGGGGTACGCCTATACATGATAGGCGTATCCGCATTCCCCGAGACTCTCTGTATAAATGTTTGGTGGACTTTTATGTCTGAGGTCTCTTCGAATTTAGATACTGCTATCTAATTCCCACGATGTCACTTAGCGCTCACGATGAGTCGCAGAAGCCGTACAAAGGTAGTTATTTCTTCTGACAACTACAAGCACTCACTTCGATTTTTCATCCTTCACGCTGAATTCTGTAATTATGTAATCAGAATCATCCAGCACTATCTTGCATTTTCGATACATCTGCCTTACCTTTTCAATGGCATCATTTTCATCTGCTGCATCCACTTCCACGATACGGCTCAGTACCTCCAATACTTCTATGCTGTACTTCTTCATACAAAATACAAAGAAACACAAAAAACATGAGAAAAAGAGTGTTAGATCAAAACTTAACAAAAAAGATCAAAATAGATCAAATGAACTATGATGGGTAAGTCCATCATTATTTCCCGTAATTATCTTCATTACTCCCGTTCTTCATGTAATTCCCATTCATATATCCCATTCCGTGCTCTTCTCGCCAGTTGCGACGGGCTTGCGACATTTGCTCCTTGATGCCGCCATTCTCAAGGAATTCCTGCTTATACCTATCCAACAGCCGACGGAGAAGGAAATCTGTCTGATGGATAAGCACGAGTGCAATGTTGGCCAGTGTGATGTCGTTGCGCAACTGGCAGACGCGCATATAGTCGGCAGGCGCTGAGTGCTCTTTGCACCAGGCACGGGCATTGCGACATTGCCGGCTGTTGACATCCCACATCTGATTGCCATGATTGCGCAGATAGTCTTCATAGTCCTCCTGCAACTCTTTCAGGCTCGCCTTTGCTACGTTCACCAGCTTGATGCATGCTTCCATGGAGGTGGTTCCCGTCTCGTTGCCTTCTGCAATATTCTGTTTTCCCGAGCGGGCAGCCTGTTTCATCTGGTCCACCGTGCGGTCACCGATTTGGGGCAGGTAGTGCTCGATGAAATAAAGCGTGATATCGTAGATGCACTCTGATTTGCGGAAGGCGATGAGGTTCTTGTAGTCGCCCTTTGGGGATAGGAATTTATCGGTGAGCATGATGAGAAAAGATGAGATGAATGAGAATAATGATTAAAGGTTTCGCTTTTGCCATATTATGTTCATAGTATTAGTTGTTTATTCTGCGCAAAGATAGATAAAAATATTCATTTATAAGCGAATCACACGATTATTTTATTAGTAACAACTAACATTATTACACTCCCCTTGTCTGCTTTACCGAACGAACGAACAGTTGAACAGTTTCCGTTTTGCGTTCGCTTAAACTTTTATTATTATATATATAAATATATATATAATAATAAATCTTCTATGCACATTTTCTCACACAAAACTGTTCAACTGTTCGTTCGTTCGCTTAGAGGCTACACCAAGTCTTTTTTGTACTGAAAAGGTTGACTCGCACTACCGGGTACAGTTGACTTCTTTCCTGAAATGGTTGACTCTTTTCCTAAAAAGTTGACTGCATACAGGTCAGCTGTTTCCATTCTGCAAACAATATGTATATGAAACGTATAAATATTCTTTGGAGGGTGCAAACATATCGTTTAGTTTTTTTAAGACGAAAGGGGCGGTTTATTAACAGATTTTTACGGGTTATGAAGGGCTGATTTTTGGATTCCGGGGATTTATGTTGTAACTTTGTCGTTGAAATCAGGAGAGACGGAGCTGAGGGCAGTGCGCAGGCTGGAGGCAACGAATCGACCGGTTGAAAGCGAATCTTTGAAATTAATTCACCCCTGCCTGTATTCTGGTGCACTTTCAACGCACTATAGGTCAAATCTAATATAGTTTCTAAATTTATTATCAAATTCTTGTATTTTTACAAAAAATTTTGTATATTTGCACTTTAGAAGATAGTAGCAACTTGAAGGCATACTTCTCAGAAAAGAAAGAACAATTACACTAACATAAGATATTGAGTATTAACTTATTATTAATGAATCTTTAAACTAATGAGTATGATAAAACTTGACCTTTTATTAAAGAGGATGTGGACAGTGTTAGCTGTTCTCTTCTGCACGGTAATTTCTGCTCATGCAGCAGCGATTACATACCAACTGACTACGCATGTTGACGGTAGAACTATCACGGCTACAGCAAACCTGAACGCCGGTGACAACCTGAACGACAAGATGCCACAGACTTTGTGGCGTGCCTACACCACGTACAAGTACTACAGCGATGCTGACCTGACTCAGGAGATTACCGAAGCTCCTGCCAGTGGTGGTACGGTGTATGTGGACGCGTACTTACAACTCTACCAGTCCAACTGCCACTCCAAACAACTATCTTGTCATCTACGACCAGTCTGCTGAAAATGAGTGGGGTACCTACAAAAAGACCATCATGACTTGGAAAAGTGTCAACGGTGCCACTCCTAAAGCAGGCAGTAACTATCCTATCGCAAAGAAAGGACACGACCAGTGGGCTTTCTACGGCGACGGCTACGATTTCCAAGTCAGGCTGGCAGCTTTATGTCAACACTGCAGAGAACAAGTATTTGACTGGTACAATGGCAATGGGTCCATATAACTCCACCAATTACCTGGCATGTCTGGAAGACGTCAATTCTTACGTTTGGACTGATAAGCTCACTACATCTGAGCAGTACTTTGACGAGCACAACCAGTTGGTTAGTGCTAAAACTGGTCATAATATAGACAGCTCTTACAAAAATGCGCTTTGGTGGTATGCATTCTTTGCAACTCCTGTGACTGACCCTGCTAACTCTAACGACATCTGGCACGTCACCTATAAGATTCAGAAGGCTGACGGCTCTTGGTACGACGACATCGTTGTTCAGAAGAGAGCCAGCAACCTGACTCCTACATGGCCAGTAGAGGGCTTCGAACCTGTTGAGGGTTGCGAATATGACTACTTCTATGCAGATGCAACATTCTCAGAGAAGTTCGAAGGTGACATGCCTGCTACCGGCAACACTACCCTATACATCAAGACCTTGGTATTGCCATTTGCCATTGAAGATCTGGTTGCATACTTCGGAAACGATTATCAGGGCGTTCCAAGCGTCAACGTAAGTGAGTTGCAGGATGTTCAGGGTACGCTTACGGAAGTGGGCGATCAAAGCTTCTACCACTGTAAGCTTATCTTCAATCCTGTTCGTACAATTGAGGCTTACAAGCCTTATCTCTTCAAAGTGAACAGAGTTAACGAGAGAATCATCAACGAGATGTATGCAGCTGAAGGAACAGAGCCTTGTAAGGTTACTGAAGTTGACGACCCAGTCAACGCGGGCATCTCTGCCTGCATGGTAGGAACCTTGGAGCCTGACGGATCATTCATGGATGCATCAGACGGTCTGCACTTCTACTTCGGATATGATGAAGCCAAAGACGCCTATAACTTCTATAGGGTTTCTGCAACAATTCCGAGAAACCGCTGCTGGTTCTACATCAGCGACAACAGGTCTGCCGGTGCTAAGCTCAGCTTCTCATTCAGCATCGCTCCAGACGGAGGTGAAGAGCCTATCGGTGAGGACTTCGGTAATCAGGAGCTGACAGCCGTGAAGGGCATTGAGAAGACAGCTGTCAAGGGCGACTGGTATAACCTGAACGGTCAGAAACTGAACGGACGTCCGACCGCAAACGGCATCTATGTCGTGAACGGAAAGAAGTTTATCGTGAAATAAGATAAGGAGAAGACAATAAATGATAAAGGGATGTGCCGGTTGACACATCCCTTTATCTGTATCAGAGTGTACTCATTATTTGATGCCGTTCATCAAAGCATCAACAATCTCTGACTCGTACCAGTTGAGTGACCGACGGTCAATGAGACCCATCCACCACAATCCAGTCGTGTTGTAAGCCTTAAACTTTGACACCATATACTTGGCGTATGCGATACGCTCGTTCATTGCCGGATGTGTGCCGATGGCACCGAACTCGCCATAGAAGTAAGGTACTCCGAAGTCCTCAGAGAAACGCTTGTGCACGCGGGCGAAGATGGCGTCAATCTCCTTCTTGCAGTCATCGTTGAACACGGTGATGTAATACTGCTGGGCGGTCTCGTCATTCGAGTCGTTGCAGAACCAGTATGGGTCGTAGCTGTGGATAGAACACATCAGGTGGTTGGAGTGCTTGTCTTGCGGCAGTTGCATCCCGGCAAGTCTCGCATCAGTACTACCAGAGCTATAGGGATTGACGAGCAGGTTACGGAATTCGTTGTTTCCTCCCGTAGCACGCACGACATCCACGAAGTCTTGTTCGAGCTTGTTCACTGCCTCATAGCAGGAAGCATCAGCAGGGTCGCCCCACTCGCCTGAAGCACTCAATATCTCGTTGAAGGCCTCGAATGCCAGATGGTCGTCGTAGTTCTTGAAATGGCTGGCTATCTGCTGCCATAACTTCTTGAAGCGAGTGCTGATCTCCGGATACTTCGACAGGTCGGCACGCAGCCAGCTATTGGCAGCATCACCCGAGTCGTGCTGTACGTTGAGGATGCAATAGCACTTGGCCTGCAAGACCATTTTCACCACTTGCTCCACGCGATTCATCCAGGCGGGATCGACATTGTCGTTAGCATCCATGTGCGGTCCCCATGTCACAGGAACACGAATGACGTTGAATCCCTTGGCGGCAATGGCATCGATGATTTCCTGCGTCGTCTCGGGTTGTCCCCATTGCGTCTCCCATTCTACGGGTGTCTTGCCCTCCGGGTTCCACCAGTCACCGTAAGGGTTGGAATCGAGCGTATTACCGAGATTATATCCTATCACCATGTTATCGACAAAAGTAAAGGCACTCATGAATGTATCTCCCGGGTCTGTTCCCGTTCCCTTTTGTGAAACGGTAATCAACTTTGTAAGACCGCCAGCCTTCACCGTTATCGTTGTCTGACGAGCCTCTCCCTCGTTCTTCGTCACCGATACCTTCGTATAGGAGTTCCTGAGAGAGTCGGCATAGCCATATCCCGCATGAACGGCAAGCTTACACCATGTGGTATCGCTGGATTCAGCCGTCCAGTCGCCATCGCTCTGAATGCCGATTATCGCCGATCCGCTCCCCACGCTAAAGGTCAGCTGGTTGATTTCGGCATTGTTTCTGACAACCGTCAGGCGAGTAGCATCAGCCTTGTCGCTATCGCTGCATCCTTGGATGATGAATCCAAGGAGCAGAAAGAGCGTGATACTGAATATATTCTTTAATCTCATATTCTATTTATATTAAGGAGTTAGGTTACTTTTTGTTGTAGAAAATACGAATGTTGTCGAAGCAGACATCAATCTTTCCCTTGCGGGTGCCCTGGTTCATCGACTGGATGCGGAACTGATTGATACCGTTTTCATAGACAAACTTATAATCCTTGCCTTTATACTTCATGAACGAAGAGAGAGGAATAACGTGTCTGTACCACTCACGTTGCGGAGTCTTGTTGTTGATGTCTGCCAGGATAGGACGGTCAAATGAACAAGCCTGAGCATTGTAGTCAGTCCAGGTGAATCCGTTGTCATACACATTCACTTTATCCGCAGGATTCGGGTTGCCGCTATCATCATTGGGTGTTACAGGGTCTTCATTGTCGTATTGCAGGAAGTAGCGCAGATAGCCCGTAAATTTCCCGTTGTTATAGTCACTATTGTTGTTGTAGACCTCCATAGCCAGATAGACATCATCCGTAGAAGCATCAGCAGGAATCACGTCATATCCGGGCAACGGGAACTTATTGCCGTCCCAATCCTTGCGGAAATAGATCATCGTTCCCCACCACTGCTGGCCTTCCGACGGGATATTGAATCTTGCGAAATAGCCATCAGAGACATAGGGCACGTCATCTCCGTCGGTCTCGTCAATCACAGCCTTCGGATCCCAGCCGTTATCGGTGGCGGTCTCTTCCTCGAAGTCGGTTAACAGGCAACTGTAGTTATAGAACGGAACAGCAGCCGAACCACCAGGTGTAACGACGGTAAGCATGCCATCTCCACCCACTGACGGTTTCTTCTTGAAGACGAGCTGTATCTCATCCATTCCTTCGGAAACGGTAAAGTCGGAAGAAGACAATGTCACGTTACCATATTTGACTGCTTCCACCTGAACGAATTCATTACCGGAAATCACGACGACCTCACCGAAGACAGGCATGTCGGTGTTGATGTTCTTGATAATCGGCTTGCCCGGCAATTTCGTGAAAGGAAGATAGGAAACACCAGCCTTGGTCTCGACAACCAGTGAGCCTTCATCATAGCTGATACTCGGCAATTCGATGCCGACGACAGAAGATGTCTCGTAAGCCTGTGTCATCTCATTGATGTGATGATCTTGCTGGATGTTCTTAAACTTAGCCACCTCAACATGTTTTCCACCCACCGTTTCCCATACAGTCGTATCAAGAGCCTCAGCCTTGATGTCAGTGAAATAGATCTTCTCAATATCCACAAGGTTGATTCCGTAGATGTAGAGAGAGTCACCGGCTTTTCGCGGATACACTGCATATAAGCGTGTCAGCGAAGGAGACGGGGCAAGAATCTTAAAGGCATAGACGGCAGTACCATGAGAGGTCTCCACACGGATTTCATCTTTCAAACTACTGTCAAAGGCTGTCAGGATGAAGCCTTTCTCTTCCGTGGGAACAGTGACTATCAGGCTACGGGAAGTATTCATCGTGGAGTTGAACTGGACTTCCTGGTCGTTGATGAACACCTTCCGGACATCACTTAGATTCTCACCGATGATTGCCAGCATCTGGCCAGCCGTGGCTTTGGTGAAAGTGCTATCAGCCTTTGCCGGGTCGGTTACACGCACGGCAGTGATCACCGGCGTTCCCATGCCTTCCTTGTCGTCGCTACATGATGTCATGACTGTCTGGAAAACGGCCATCAGTAACAATGCCATCACGCTGAACTTGTTTAATAATATCTTTTTCATATCTGTTTTCATTATTGTTGACTATTCAGAAAAATCATACTCCTTAGCAGGTTGCTTAAAATAAGGATTCTGGATGACGTCTGTCTCAGGATAAGGCATGAAGATGTTTGCCTCGTTAAGCACAATGGGAATCATGTTCGTATTGGCACGGACTAAAGAATCCAGGTCGTAAACATAGCCGTCGGCCTTAGTCTTGAGAATGTTCCCCTTATCCTTTGCGTTCAAAGCCGTGACATCCGCATTCTTTGCAAGGAAGTCGTTCCAATAGACGGCACCGTTGTTGTTCTCCCAATCGGCAAAATACCAGGGACTTGAACCGTTGTTCAGGTAGGTGCGATAACTGAAGGTGTTATCTTCGTTGCGGATGATGTCGTTTTCACGAATCTCGAAAGCACGATGCTGTTTGTTGTTGAAGAAATCCAGCATGTACTGAGGTTTCCAGCGATACCATGTCACCATGTCGAACCAGTTGCTATATTCCATGCAGAACTCGATGCGACGCTCTCTTATCAGATCCTCAAACGTGAACGAGGTTTTTGCAGGAACCTTAGCACGAAGGCGAACGGCATTGAACGCCTTGAGAGCCTCAGCATCCGATGTTGAAGTCTTGTTTCCCAGTAATGCCTCAGCCTTAATCAGGTAAACATCAGCCAGACGCATCAGGTACGTATTAAGAGGAGAAGCCATCTGGTCGAGCTCACCACCAGCATCAGCCTTACGGCCGAGCACACCCTTCTTCACCTGCATCCAGTGCTTCTTATAGGTGAAGCCACCAGCGGTTGTCCAAAGATAATCATAATGACGGCCATAAGTAAAGAAAGTACCGCGCAAACGGAAAGAGTCGGCAGGCTCCTGATTGTAATAGTCAATCATGTCGGGTGAAGGACAGAGGCTTCCACCCCATACATTCACGTCGTCAGAGATGTCATTCGGAGCAAGGTCTGAATAAGTAGCGTTCATCGAACCATACTCATTAGAGCTGGGCTTTGCCCAACGAAGAGCGAGAATCGTTTCGGCATTGTCGTTGTTCTGCATACGGAAGAGCTGCTCGTAATCATTCATCAGCGAGTATTGCCCGCAATTGATTACTTCATTGCAGAGGCTGACAACCTCGTTTAAGATGCTCTCATCACGTGAACCATTCTTATTCCATCCGCTTTGAGCCAGCAACACCTTTGCAAGAATAGCCTTTGCCGCATAGCGTGAAGGATGGTGGTCTGCTCCCTTTTCCGGCAGATATTCGATTGCTCTACGCAAATCACGTACGATGAATTTCAACACGCTCTCCTCTGTAGACAACGGACGAATGGGTTCATCAATGATCTCCTGATTATTGTCGTAAAGGATGACGGAACCCCATCCGCGCAACAGATAGAAGTATGCCAAGCCACGAAGCAAATAGCACTCGCCATAGGCCTGATTCTTCACAGATGCAGAAACACCACTTGTTGCATAGTTACGCACATTATCCAACGTCTCTGTGGTCATGCTCACTACATTATAGAGTGCCGCCCATGCGGCAGCCAGATTCTCGTCAAGACCAGTCAACTGGAAACGGGCAAACTCAGAGTTCACGTACGGGTTCCAGGCATCATTGGCACGAATAGAGCCAATAGCCAGCAACGAACGACGGTTGAACTCATGCCAAGCACGATTGTAAAGAGGTTCGATGGCCTTAATAACCGCCGCATCACTGCTATAGTACTTATCAGCTACATAATCTCCCTCTGGTGTCTTATCGAGAAAGTCTTTTCCACAACTACTCACAAGCAATGATGTGAACAAGCTCAAGGATAATATCAGCAATATATTAATCTTCTTCATAGTCTGCTTATTTTATATAGTTAAAAACGAACTTTAAGACCGACATTATAAATACGCTGTGACGGATAACGATAGATATCCAGTCCCTGCATTATCACACTCTGGTTCACGGCTCCGATTTCAGGATCGTATCCGTCATATCCAGAGATTGTAAAGAGGTTCTGCGCATTCACATACACTTGTACCCAATCGAGCTGCACAGGCTTGAGCCACTTTTTTGGCAGGTTCCAAGCAAGCGACAAAGATTTCAGACGGATATAAGAGCCGTCCTCAATGAAACGATTGCTTACACGGTTGTTCTCATTCAAGTTTGTACGGGCAGGATTGATACGTTGTCCTTCAGCTGTAGAGGCATTCGGCACATACACATTAGAGATGTCAGTACCCACGCCATTGGGATCAATCAATTCAACACGGGCATAATTGGCGACACTACTCAGATAGTTACCCCAGTTAAGATAGTTTGTGTGACGCTCCTTAATATAATTATAGATGTCATTACCGACAGAACCATTGAAGAAGAATGACAACTCAAAGTCTTTCCATGTAATCACGTTGTTGATACCAAAGGTGAAATCAGGATTCGGGTCACCAATGTACTTTCGGTCGGACTCGTTGATGATACCATCCTTGTTTACATCTTCAAAGATATAATCACCTACCCAGATACCATCTACCTGAATGGGGTGCATCGTTCCATCAGTAGCAACGGGACGAGCTACGGGAAGCCGGTCGCCATTGGCATCAAGCATATACTCTCCCAATGAGTTCTTCTGATAGAAATCATCTTCGCGGGTGAACATGCCGATCACGTTATAACCATAGAAACGGCCAACAGGTCCGCCAATCTCAGAAAGAGTATAAGTCAGGTTACGACTATCTACTCCCTGAATGGCAGAAGCAGTACTGTTGAGCTTGGTCAGCTTATTCCGGTTGATAGACAAAGTGATTCCCGTGCGCCATTGCAGGTCTTTCTTAGAGATGTTCACGGTGTTCAATGTGAACTCTATACCCTTGTTCTCGATAGAACCGGCATTCACCCAAGGAGCCGTCATACCCAGCCAGCTGTTCATGTTAGCGTAGGTAGGCAATGCAGCGGTCATCAGCAGGTTATCTGTCTTCTTCAGATAAGCATCAACGATGAACTCAATGCGTCCGAGAAGATTGATGTCAAGACCGATGTTCCAGGCTTTCGTGCTCTCCCATGTCAAATCGGGATTGCCGATGTTTGAAGGAAGGAAGCCGGTTCCCCACGCCGTAGAGATGGCCTTCAGCGTAGAACCATAGGCAAAGCTACCCGATTGCTGGTTACCGACGAGTCCCCATCCAAGACGTAGCTTGAGGTTATCAAGCCATTTCACATCTTTCAGGAAGTTCTCCTGATTGATACGCCATGCGGCAGCCACCGACGGGAACCATCCCCAACGCTTCTCCTTGCTGAAGCTTGACGAACCATCGGCACGTAAGGTAGCCGTAAGCAGATACTTATCGAAGAGGTTGTAGTTCAGACGACCGAAGTACGACTCTATACCCCACTTGTTTCCATTATTGTCATTGGTAGCGGTGTTGGAGTCACCGGCATTAAGACTATGCACGGTGTCTGACACATAATTCTTACGTGAACCCGACAAGAATGCCCATGTTCCCCACTGAGCCTCATGTCCAGCCATTATCTGAAGATGATGACCTTTCAACGGGTCGAAATCGTAAGTGGCGTATTGCTTGAAAGAACTGTATTCGTTCTTGTCAACCCGACGGGTAGACTGAGAGGTCATAATCGTAGAACCGTATTGATAATCGGGCTGGAACTGATAGGTATGGTTCCATCCACGGCTACCACCGTATTCTACTCGGATGTTCAAACCCTTGACGGGGAAGATGTTAGCGAAGAAGTTGTAGTCGAGCGAGAAGTTCTTGCGGTCGTTCTCACGCATCTCTGCCTCAAACAATGGGTTCGAATAGGAAACATTGAACTTGTCAGCTGCATCACTATTGAAGCCGAAACTACCATCAGGATTCCGGGGAGCAACATCGGGGAACTGCTGTAATGCAATCTGAATGACATTCGACTCATCGAACGTCACCGTGCGCTTCGTGTTAGAGAACGAGGTGTTCACACCAACAGACATCCATTTGTTGACATTGACGTCTAAGTTTGCACGGAAAGAAGCACGCTGGAAGCTCGAACCGATACCAATACCGTCTTGATCGAGGAAGCCGCCAGAAATAGAGAACTTAGTGTTATTGGAACCACCACTGACATTCACCTGATGATTGTGCATGAAAGCTGTCTGGAAAAGGACATCTTGCCAGTCGGTTCCATTTGTCAGCAACGAGGGATCCATAAAGTCCTGACGAATAGCCCACTCGCCACCATAAAGCATACCGCGGTCGTTATAGAAAGAAGCATATTCTTTCAGATTCATCACGTCGAGCTTACCGGGAATCTGCTGCCAACCCACATAGCCTTCATATTGAACCTGCGTCTTTCCTTCTTGTCCGCGTCGGGTAGTAATCAGGACGACACCATTCGAAGCACGGGAACCATAGATGGCCGTTGCCGACGCATCTTTCAGCACTTCAAGACTGATGATGTCCGACGGGTTCAAAGCACTGAGGGCACTTGAGTTTCCATTGGTCTGTCCGCTCACGGCAATACCGTCAATAATATAAAGAGGTTCATTGGCACTTAATGAGTTGATACCACGAATCTGCACGGAGATACCTCCACCGGGAGCACCTGAGTTTTGCGTCACCTGCACACCGGAGATACGTCCTTGCATTGCCTGCTCAATAGAAGTGTTCACACCTTGCTTGATAGCCTTCTCGTCAATGGAAGCTACCGCACCGGTCAAGTCTGAACGCTTCATCACACCATAACCCACGACGACCACCTCATTCAATGAATGATCTTCCTCCGAGAGCTTAATGTCGATTTGTCTTTGATTACCGACCTTCACGGATTGAGAAATGTAGCCGATGTAAGAAATCTCCAACGTCTGCCCGGTATTTGCCGCAATAGAATAGTTTCCCATTGCGTCGGTCACCGTAGCCGTTGTAGTTCCTTTTACTTTCACCGTTGCACCAATGATCTCTTCGCCTGTATTGGCATCGGTAATCACACCCGACACGTTTTGGGCAAAGCCAGTCAATGGAAGCAACATCAAAAATAACAAAGCAAAATACTTGCATGGGGCAAGTAAATGCTTGAAATCCAATCTGTTGTGATTCATAAAAATCTGTATTTAGTTATATTATTTCTTTCCTATCTTTGTCATTCTATCTACCTGCTCCTTCACGATGTTCAGGGTTGACACATCACCGGCAAACACAGAGTTAAGTCCTTGTTCCTCTTGTGCAGGGTCGCCGGTATAATCATCGCCAACTTGCCATTGTACGTGTTTAGGCTGGGCAAATCCGCCCCATCCCCAGAAGTTGCAACCGGCAAAGTATCCTCCTGTCTCCGCATTGTCGGCAACAAGTGAGAACACATATTTATAATACCCGTCTCTTCCTTTCGTCGGAGTATTCAAGTCGAAAACAAATCCGTCGCGCGGATAGCCAAATTCCTCCATCACAAGCGGCTTGTTCAGTCTTGCACAGACTGCCAAGTGCTCGTCAATGTATTCCTTCGTGTTCTTGCAAGAGATGTCAAGGTCTTCAATCAAATGCTCCTTACGCGCCCAGCTCCAATTATAAGGCCAGAGGTGAATATTACAATAGTCGATGTTCTTATCTGCACAAATACGCTCGTAGCACCCAATGTCACCTTCACATCCCCATTTGCCTTCCGAACCTACTGAAATCAAGTGATTTTTGTCAATGCTCCTGATTAATGCGGACGACCTGCTCAACCATCTTTCAAAAGCGGGCAGATATTCTTTATTGAATGCGCGTGGCTCATTACCGATCTGCCATGACATGATGGCTGGATCGTCAGCATATTTCTTGCCCGTATACCGGTTTGTCCGGCTTACGATAAAGCGCACATAGTCGTCGAACAACTGATGTGCCTTCTCATTGTTTGCATATTGCGACACAAAGTTCATATATGCAGGATAGCCGTCTTCATTAGGCCGAGGAGCCTTTCCTGCACCCACATGCTCTAAATAAAAGCCATAGCCGCCACTCCATTCCCATGAATTGTTCAGGTAAAGCACGGCTACCATCTTGCGCTTCCCCATCTCCTTGAGCAAATAGTCAAGTCCAGCCAGTATCGTATCGTTATAGACACCTGGAGCTATCTGCAATGTGGGTTCCACTTTGGTTTTCACGCCACGTTCTCCATCGGCACCGACAAGGATTCTGAGATTATCGATGCCCATAGACTTCATCTTATCCAACTCTTTACAAAGGCGTTTACGGTCGCCACCCTGGCCCTCAGAGCCTAAGATAGCACCATACCAAAAGTTTGTACCTACATAATAATAAGGTTTGCCTTGTCGTTCAAAGTGACCATTCTTCACCTGAACAAACCTGCCCGACTTAGCTGAAATCGGCAAAGCAATACACATAAGGAAAAAGAAACATAATATCTTGTTCATAAATCCATTAATCATGAACAATGAATTCCGAGCGTTGAGCATTAGGTATTAAGAATTGAGAGTTATACGTATGATAGGTTTTGAAAACGAAAAAAGAGGGTAATTCCTTTCAGAGCTACCCTCGTTTTTTCATGAAAAGTTATCGAATAACGATTTTTTTGCCATTCTTAATGACAAGGCCTTTATAGGTATCATTTACCTTCTGACCTGCAAGGTTGTAGATGGCATTGTTGTCAACAGCATTCACCTGAACTTTAGTTACGCCTGTAGCGTCGTTCTTTGTCAGGTACACGGCTTTGATGATGATAGTAGAAACATCTGAGCCCTGAAGAGCAAACTGGTTAACGGCATTCTTGCGCTCGTCCAAGTCGATGGAAACAGAAGTTGCACCTGCATCTGCCCACTGAGTAGCATTTGTACTACCAGCAGCATCTTCGGCTGCATACTGAACGAATGCCTGAGTAGCCACAGTAGTAGGCTGAGCAAACTCGAATACCAAAGAATTGTATTGACTCCAGTCAGCACCGCCAAGCCACTTGCTGATACCACCCCATGCAACGCAGTTGAATGTCATTGTACCATCGGCGTTATATTCGATTGTCTCAGCACTGTTCCATGTATTCCAGCCTTGAGTAATGTCAAACTCTTCCTTTGTGAGAGTCGATGGATCAACACCCTCAACATATTCAACAGCTGTTACACGGCAGCCCATACCTTGAACGCGGAGACCGCCATTGGCATTGATGACATCAGCATACTCTTTTGTCACTACGAATGTACCCTTTCCATTGGCATTGGGAGCGATGGCATCACCTAAGTTGCTCCAGTCGGCATTGCTCTTAGGAAGAACCTGTGGTCCCCATTCCCAACCTTCAACGTCGATGGTCTCGATGTCAAAGATGAACTTGTCACCAGCCTTCACGTCAGTCTTCTGGATTAAGAAGCTTGCATCCCATGTGTCAAATGTAACGGGCAGGGCGGGGTCGATTACCAGTTCACCTGGTTGTGGTTCAGGTGTACTTCCACCTGTTACGTAGATAGCATAGAGGTTGATACCAGACTTAGCGCTATACACAAAAGCTGTTGTAGCCTCACCCTCATTGGTGTAGGTCAGTTCTACAAGTTCACCGGGAGTGCAATTTGCAGTAGCAGAAACATTCTCAAAGGTACCCGTTGCGAGGTTCAAGGTACGATCATCACCACTTGAACTTGCATGGGTAGCAATGATGGAAACACTTGCACCTGCAGGTAAGTCGAATTGCAAGAAACGTGAAGGAGCACTAGAATCAGGACCTGAACCGGTTCCGCCAAACTTCAAGCGCTGTGTGTAAGACACATCGTTGAAAGTCTTCTTACTTCCGTCAATAGTGACCTTCTTGTCTGCGGTAGCATATACGGTCAGTCCGTCCACCGTCTTTGTCTCTTCGATGTCACCAGCTTCCCAATCAGAAAAGTTCCATGTCTGAGCATTTGCACCAATCGCCATAAAAGCAACGGCAATAAAAGTAAAGATTTTCTTCATAGACATAATTGTTTTGATTAATAAATAATGGTTATTATATTTTTTGCAAAGATAAAACAGAATAATTGAAAACGACTATACTATTTTGATTTATTATAATACTTTTTTGTGGTTTTAAGTTAAGAAAGTCAAAAAAACGGAATAATTAGCACTATGTTTTATGAGAATGATACTCAATCAGTCCATTTATGGGACTTTTCATCATGCGTCCCATCCTGATTCCCTCCAGTTGTGCCGCTTCGATTAATTGTTCCTTGAAATAAAACGCAACACTCCCGACAGCCCCCACTTCTAAATCAGGACGATGATAAAGAATGATGTTTTTCTGGAAGAAGCTCCGGAAGTTATCTATTACCATCTGCTTCACCTGATCATCATTCAAATGGTCGTGAACAAACAAAGCAAGTGACGCCAAGAAACGACTTGGCATCGGTTCCCGATAGACTCGCTGGATAATTGTTGAAATTGAAAGCTGATAGGTGCGTTCAAGTTCTTCTTTAACCTGCTCTTTGAAAAAACCCTTATAGACATTGTTTAGCAACAACTTACCCATCACTGCTCCACTCCCCTCATCACCAAGAATGAAGCCTAATGATGGGACGTTCTTTGTCATGTGATTTCCATCGAACAAACAGGAATTCATACCAGTTCCTAATATACATGCCAGACCTTCCTTATGGCCGCATACCGAACGGGCGGCTCCAAGCATATCACTATTTACAGATACCTCTCCGGCATGAGGGAATATCTCCCGAAGGAGTGATTCCATGGATGGAACAAACTCTTCCCTACAACCTGCCCCATAAAAGTATATCTCTGAAACACTTTGCAACGAATCAGCAGACAGATGCGGAATAAGTTCTTCACAAATGACAGCCCGTATCCTGTCCCTTGATAAGAATACAGGATTGATACCTTGTGTCTTAATATTTGATAAAATAGTATCACTCTTTGTCTGTAAAAGAATCCAATCGGTTTTCGTGCTTCCACTATCGGCAATCAGTATCATATCAACATCTGTTATTTATTTGATTGCAAAAATACAAATTTATTTGCAAAGGAAATCAAAAAATATCCGTACCTTTGCAAAAAACTATCATATATGAAACAAAAAGCACTGCTTTTCATCGTGTTTTCCCTTCTGTACTGCTTGCCGTCAAGATCAGTACTGAAAGAGAAGGATCTCGACAATACGCTCTCCATCTTACGACTGGAGCTCAAAGAATATCATGATGATCTGGAAAGACAAAGTGGTTTCTTCAAGTTCCAAAACGAACAGGTATTCGAGCAGACACGTTCTATTCTCAATAAGAGTAATCAGAATTCACTGATGCTCTATTCCCAAAAGCCCGACTATATTTTCGACCTGACTTATGCGTGTCATGAAGCGACGGAGCAATATCGTCTGTTCCAAAAGAATGTGATGCCTTTCAGGAGCATTATCGATAGAATCAACGGGGAGATAGCAAGATACGACAGCTTAATCACCAACCTGAGCCAGATGCCTAAGATGATGCTCAGTGAACAGGCGAAGATTGACCGGAACGTGTGTCTGACCTTAGCTGTAAATATACGCCGTACCCTGAATGCGAATAGCGATCAACTCTATGAATATGTCCGCTACTATGAGCAAACGGAGTTGAGACTAAAGTATCTGAACGACTATGCGAACAAACGCTACAAGGAAATCCAGACGAACATCTTCAAGAATGGCGGTGACAACTATATGAAAATATTGTCTAACCTCAGCACAGAACTACAGGCCACGTCAAATATCATATTCGACAAATACAGGCCTATGCGCCCCACCCACTCTCAATGGGACATCCGGGTGATTTCCTTTTTGTTTGAAATGATTATTGTCTGTGCCATCATTGCCTTTGTCTTAAACTGGCTCGTTTTCAAGTTCATCATTGCCCGGTTTAAACAACCTGAATGGTTGCAGAACAAGCACAAGTGTGTTATTCTGACAACAACCGTAATCACCCTTGCA
This sequence comes from uncultured Prevotellaceae bacterium, assembly GCA_902762325.1. GTDB lineage: Bacteria > Bacteroidota > Bacteroidia > Bacteroidales > Bacteroidaceae > Prevotella. Next base: position 19,805 of record CACWNV010000017.1, read on the forward strand.
TTAATACTTGGAATAATCAGCTTTATCTTTAAGGAGCAGAACTTCATTATCATGGCAAGCGGATTATTGGTTGAATACACTTGGCTGCTCGGAGTCATCCTGATTTCTCTCCTCATCCGCATTAACGACAAACAGATATGGAGCGCACTCCGAATATACTCCCCATTGCTATTCATCGGGTTCATTGTGATATCGTTCCGTATCATACTCATTCCCAACGACTTGGTAAATCTGGTTTTCCCGGTTATTCTTTTGGTTTGTGCACTTTGGCAATGGAGAGTCATCAGGCTCCACAATGACAACATCCCCAAAAGCGACGTGTTCTATAGTTATGTTTCGCTCGCCATTTTCGTTACATCAACTATCTGTTCCTGGACAGGATACACGTTATTGAGTGTGCAATTATTAATCTGGTGGGTAATGCAACTTACCTGTATCCTGACCATCACATGTATAGGAGGCTATCTGAAGCGCTGGGCTGAACATCGGAACTATGCTGAAAAGCCTGTCACTGAAACATGGATATACGATTTTATCTACTCCGTAATCCTTCCCGTGTTAGCCATCTTCTCCATCATCATTTCAATCTATTGGGCAGCTGATGTCTTCAACCTAAGCGATACGACATGGAAGCTATTCCGCACAAAGTTCATCGACTCGAAGAATTTTGTCCTAAGTATCTTTTCCATTTCTCAAGTGGCTACGTTATGGTTCCTGTTCTCATACATCAACCGTACCATTCAGGCTTTATTCCGATTGCATTTTGAAAAGACCGACAAGGCATCTGCCGCTTCACGTCAGGTCATGATCAGAAACGTCATCAACTTACTTGTATGGGGTTCGTGGATACTGATCTGCTTAAACATGATGCACGTTGATAACACATGGCTAGTCGTCGTATCGGGAGGACTCTCTACAGGTATTGGATTTGCCATGAAGGATATTATCGAGAATATATATTATGGTATTTCGCTGATGGCTGGACGAGTAAGAGTGGGCGACTATATCATCTGCGACGGTACTCGCGGACGTGTGTCATCCATCAACTACACCAGTACGATGATTGAAGCCATCGACGGGTCGGTTATTGCTTTTCAGAACAGCCAGCTCTTCACGAAGAACTATAAGAACATGACGAAGAATCATGGTTACGAACTGGATATTCTCGAAGTGGGCGTTGCTTATGGGACGGACATTGAGAAATGCAGAAAACTCCTTGTCGATGCCATCTCCAAACTTCCTTTCCTGGAAAGAGGAAAACAAGTGAAAATCGTCTTGAAGAGCTTTGATGACTCATGCATCACGCTGAAGATTCTCGTATGGGTACCGGTGTTCACACAATATGCCGATGATGGGAAAGTATTAGAATGTGTTTACAAGACATTGAATGAAAACAACATTGTAATTCCTTTCCCACAACGGGATGTACATATCATCACTTCTGAAGGATAAAGACAGGAGGATAAGGAGGTGAAGGCTAACGGCCTCCGCCTCCTCCGCCTCCGCTAAAGCCACCGCCTCCTCCATAGGAACTGAAACCGCCGCCACCGGCACGCCGGACGGCTGCTTGAGAACGGGCATAAGAATTGGTGGATTGGGAATAAATAGAACCGGCAAACCCGCCGATGAAGCCATCACCGACTTTCTCTATCTGCTGGGCTACTCTCGATAGTTCAAAATACTCGGGGCAAATCTTCTGGAAATCCTTGCGGACTTGCTTGGCTATGCCGAACAACTGGGCATAAACCATGTATTCGTCCCATAATGACACCTCAACGGCATGTCGTTCTTCAAGCAAGGAAAAATCTTTCAGATAGCGTTTTAATCCCATCAGCTTTGCTCCATTATCCATGACAAACTTCTCTGAAGCTCTCTTCGTCAGGCTCTTATATAATGAAGTCATTACGTCAGAATGCCTACTTGTCCATTTCTTCAGTTCTTTTTCCTGAAGTAGGCCATCCTCACCGGCAGCCTGTCGAATGATGTCGAATACCTTGTATTCCAATTCATCCTCTTTCTTTTCAGGCTGCTTTTGAATCTCCAGGCATGGCTTGCCAACCTTACCGTTGCCTTTCGACGTATAGCCGATTGTCAGATTGCCCTGATTCATCAGACGAAGCAAGACGGCTCCTATAATGCTCTCATGACTGACCTTTGAATAATAAGAAAGACGTTCAACGGTGTTAAACGAAGAAACAAGAAGCCAGTTCTTATCCACGTCACGCTCATATAGTACATCTTTTGACACGCCCAGCTTCTTCCGAAGTTTCCATACTCTGTAGATGCTAAATAAGATGGTAAGTACTGGAATCATCAGGAAGAAGAGAACCATGCCTAAAAGCCATTTCCAGCCGTCATCATTATATTCACTAACATAATCGTCATAGTCGCTCCCTTCCATGGCACGATTAACAACACCTTCGAATGATTCATCAACCGATACGGCCGGGGTAAAAATGCCCTTTTCAAATCGTACTAAGGCTATCAGGCCTGTACTGGAATTAAAAGGCTCGGAATTAGTCGCAACAATCTTTCCGTCTTCAAAATAGATTGTTCCATAATACCCAAACGCCCATATCTTGGTATTGTTCTCATTAAAGAGGGTGTCTGGCGATGCTATTGAAAGCCTCACGTGCCGAGGCGCTTCTTTCATGTCTCTTGAAATAAACATGTGGTTGAAGCCATCTGCATCGGTGTACGACTTGACAAGATTAGTCAGCTTATATTCCAAAAGGAATTGATGATACCCCTCAGTGCCTATACCCCAACAGAGTTCATAGCCACCGTCTTTATCTACAATACCACAATGATTGCGCTTGGCTTCTCGCGAACGCTCGATGTCCCACGAATGACCTTCATTCTCAAATGACGCCCCATTCTCTGACACTTGAAAATCCTTGATCTCCATGATTCCCAAATTTTTCATCGCGAGATACCACTCTGTGATACTTCCGCTCACATCGATATTCCATCGCTCTTGAATCTGGGCTGTGCCGTCAGGTAACAACAGGACATCAACATTAACACTATCAACCGTACTCGCAAAAGAACGAAGCACAGCTGACAGGAATAGAATCAGGAAGGAAAACCGCTTCATATCTGCGGATAGTCTTTTTTCTTATCTTCTACTTCAAGATACTCACGGAGACCAAAATGCAACAATGCTGCAACAAGTGAAGAGGGGAACTGGCGAACCATCCGGTTCATCTTTGTCACTGAATCGTTATAAACCATACGGCTTTTGCGGACTTTCTCTTCATATTCATTCATAGATGCCATGGTTGACTGATAGATTTCCGATGCTTTTAGTTCCGGATACCTCTCGCTCACGATGTTGATTCTTCCCAACACATCGGCAATGGCACTCTCCTGCTTGTTGATTTGCTCTGCTGTCGTCGGGGGCTGTGCACCTCTACGCTGAGCAATCACCTCAACCAAGGTGTCATGCTCGTATTTAGAATACTTCTCTATCAATTTTACGAGAGCAGAAACCAAGTCCCAACGAGAAGTGAGCTGTACGCCAATCTGGGACAAAGCATTCTTACAAAACTCATCAAGACTTACTAATGTGCGTTGCGTGCTGATTATGTATAACACAATAGCTGCAACAATGGCCAAAATAACAATTAAACTTACAGACATAACTATAAAAATTAAAAATTCTTAGTATTTAATGATTTATCAACTAACATTCCATTCATCTTCAGCGTCTTCGTATTCACGGGACGAAGAGCCTTAAAATGAATCACAAACAGTTCTGCATCATCGGCAAGTGTATGCTGATTACCAATATTAACAAAGGTTGGATACAACACTTTATCACCATTGCTATGAAGGCGATCGTTCGTCATATTCTTCATCTCTGACACAGCTTTAGGTTCAATCGACACAAATTGCATCTCACTTTCATTGTATGGAATTATCATACTAAGTGCATTAATTTCCTGCATCTGTTTTCCAGTGACGGTAAGTATTATTTCTTCTCCTGGACGATATACCTGCTTATCAGAAATCATACTAATCTGACCACATAGTTCTCCATGATTGCCTCCATATACACCGCCATCAAGACGAGTAGCAACCTCTGAAATATCCTGAGCATCAATTATACCATTATAATTAACATCGCCTTTACTTACATATCCGTCAAAATCACTGTCACCACGACGCAGTCCTGTATAATTAAGATAAGAAGTAAGGTCGTTATCATCAATCTTTCCATCCTGATTAATATCACCTGGTATCTGAATCTTTGAACCGGCCTGATAATAAACATACAACTCGGCTCCAGAACCAAAATCACCTACGGCTTCATCTACGTGGAGTTTTAAATAACGCACGGGCTGAGATGATAAAAACTGAGTTTTCACCATATTATTACGTGTCCATGAGAAAGCAGTAGGTTCACCCCACGTCTTCCCATCAAGACTAACACTTAATGATCCTTTCAAAATTGTTCCGTTACCTGCATTCTCTCGTGGGACATAATCTATCCTATCCACATTAGCAGTGGCATGCAAATCTATCGTCATATCAAACGGAACGGCTTTTTTATTATAATGTGTATGCCAGAGTTCTCCCTTTTCTGCAAAGTCAAAGAGATGTCCGATCTCCAATCCGGGCATATCTTCAGCCGTACATATAGCAGTTACTCCGCGCAAGGCAAACTGATAAGGATCTGCAGATGTTGTTGCATTCAATTCTGTCCATTCAGAAACTCGGTCTCCACCGACAGCCCTTACACTAAAATGATAATCGGACTCTGGCTGCAGGTCATTAAATGTCAATGAAGTTGCGCGAATAGTAGAATACAGCATGGAATCAAATAATATCTCATAATAATCAGCTCCCTCGACATCATCCCATGATGGAGTCAACGAATATGCACTAATCTCAGATGCTTTTACCTTTGGTGCAGAAAGGATACCAGCCCTGGCTGTAGTCAGATTATCTTCCGACTTATTGAACATGGGAAGGAATTCATAACCTAACACCTCAACAGACAATCGATTATAAACACTCGTTGACCCAACATTCACAATCAGCTGAGGATTCTTCTGTATATGTATATGGGCAAAATCACTACCAGGAGTAGCGAAACGATTCAGTTCAGGAGCCTCTACAAAGTCCCAGTCTGCAAATGTCTTTTTGCCGTCGATTCTTACTATGACTTTCTTCGGCTTTTTTGCCAGGTTCACAATGACTTTTGTAGCCTTCGACTTCTGCATGCCCTCGAACTCACCCTCTGTTGGATTAATAGTAATCACAGCCCTATTCTTCTCCACTTTAGACTCAATACGAGTTAATGTATATTCTCCTTTCAGGTAGGCATCTGTTTTACCATCATCATCATATTCTATAAATGAGGTCAGTTCTTCTGACGGATAGACTTCATAAATACGCTGAGTCGGGTCTATTTCTGAAGGATTATTAGAAGGATTACTCATCGGAATGATTGCTCCAAGTTTAACAAAGACCGGGAGTTTCCATATCGGAGCATCAAAACTGTTTATTACCCGGTTGCCTTCATACGTCTTACCATCAAAATAATCAATCCATTTCCCTTCAGGTAAATAGATACCATTTCTCAAGTCATTGCCATTAGCATCGGCATTTGTTTCCTGATAGATCGGGGCAACAAGGAAATATGGGCCATACATGTACTGATAACGAGTGGCTTTACCGTATGTATATCGGTTGGGATAATCCAGAAACATAGCCCTGATAAGCGGCAGACCTCCGATTGCCTGATATGAAACAGAATAGGTGTAAGGAAGCAGCATTGATTTTAGTTTCAAATAAGAACGATTGATTGACGCAGCTGGTTCACCCAAAGCATGGGGATATTTGGCATTGCTACCCCACCCGTCCATATTCAACTGCATAGGAGAAAAAGTCTTCCATTGGAAATCACGGACATTAACGGCTACATTTCTACCTCCAAATATACCATCCATATCACTGGTGATGTTACCAATTCCAGATAGTCCGGCACCAATATACGTAGGGATATGAAATCGGATGTATTCCCATTCTCCTCCGGTCTGATCACCCGTCCAGATACCAGCATAGCGTTGTGTTCCAGCCCAACCATCCACGGAAATAATAAACGGACGGGCTGCATTTCCATAATAAGGCATGACTTGCGCAACATCTGCTATCCCATTCAAGCCAAATGAATAACCTGCTCCTACCCATGCCACATCTGTCTTTAACACTCGGACACCAGCATCCCTAACCTCTTTGACTATATCACGTTGTAATAATGCCGAGACATCTGGGACAGGATGAAGATTTGACTGAGTCCATAAACCTATTTCCACTCCTTGTTCATGAGCATAGTCTCCAAAACGCTTCAAATTGGCAATGTTGCCGTCTATTGTTTCTGTCTGGCCATACCCTGTAGCATAACCATCATTAGGCAGAACCCATCCCAAAGGCATATCATGTTTTTTATAACGGTCAATGACAGCCCTCGCAGAGAACTGATAGCTTCCTTCTAATTCGCCATTCAGACTTTCCTTAATCCCTCCATTGTCTTTCTGGCTTTCTTCATAATACTTACCATCCTCAAATAGAACACCACGTTTTTCATCAGATGCCTCTTTCCAGAAATCACGATTATAGGCATTAAGATGTCCTTCATAAAAACCAAACTTAGGTAACAACACGGGATTTCCTGTCAACTGATAATAGTCTCTTAACAATTCCTCGGGTGCTGAGTCAACCATCACAAAGATGTCTAAATAATCCGTGTTATGAGAGATACAGACCGCTTCTTTGTCTTTTTTACAAAAATCATACACTCCTGGCGAAAAGGTATGGCACAGAATGGCATAACCGGAAGTAGACCAATAGAACGGTGCGGGGGAGGATACTCCACCGTCTGTCCAACTATTCGTATTCACAATCTCAATTGACTCTCCACGGTGAGAAAAGCGACCATTCTGAACACCACCTCCATAAAAATATTCACCGGGAACGGCTTTCCACGTTAACACATATCCATTCTTGCCAAACTCAATTTCTTTACTTTGCTGCAAGATTAGCTTATCACGCCGTGTATCTATAACCCTAAGTAAGCCATCGCTCTCGTTGACTACTACCATCACATCCGGTGTAGAGACAGAAAACATCGCTCCATCTTTTTTCACCTGTAGTCTTCCAACTGGTTTCCTTGGATTATCAACAAGAATCTGAGCAGGTGGATCTGCAATCGGGTCTCTCAGCACTCCTCCATTATCATCCTTAAACAGACGGAAGATATTGTTGTCATAAAAATCTATGGTCAATGTCTTTCCATTCGCATAAAGCACCTCAACCGTCGACGGGTTAATGCTTCTAACATCATCTATGACATTGCCAGCCCATACACCTATATGAATAAATAAGGTTATATACAAGAAAGCTAATCTTCTCTTCATGGTAACATGTGATTTAATTACTTCCTTTTTCTTTTTTCCTAAAGACTAGTTTAGAAGGAATTTTCACCCATTTCCTGTTGACAGCTATCTTAATCGTACTTCCCTGTTCTTGCTTGAGAACATAACTGCCGTCTTTTTCATAGGTAAGAGTTGCCGTCAGGTCCTCAGACCCATAATCATTGATAATGGATATCTTGGCTTTCGTACCATTCACCTCTGCATCTGTGATAATCCACTTGCGATTGTCGCGCTTGGCTCCAAAGAATCCTGGTACATTCCCAAAGACATCCTCCTGTCCCTCGACTTGTACATTGTTAGTATAAAAGTCCATATCTATCCAGACTTGATATTCCTCATTTTCAATAATCCCTTTGAAAAACGTACTATCAGCTTGTGCATACGTCAAAGTAGGAAATATCAAACAAATAATAATAAATATCGTTTTTTTCATAATTACACATATTTTATATATGCAAAGATAAATGTTTTGAATCAATAATAACATCCCAATAAGCAAAAAAAACATACTTCCATCGTTATTTTTTGTTTTTTTTTGTAATTTTGTAGCCGTTTATATAAACTCGTTATGATAGCTAATAGAATTTTCCCTGACTACATATTTGAAAGCAGTTGGGAAGTATGCAATAAAGTTGGAGGTATTTATACTGTTCTTTCTACACGTGCAAAGACATTACAAGATAAGATTAAAGACCGGATTTTATTTATTGGTCCCGATTGTTGGCACGAAAAGACATGCCCGTATTTTACTGAAGATGATACTTTGTTGAGTGACTGGCGTGAAGCAGCACAAGAAAGCGGATTGTTTTTTAAGGTAGGAAGATGGAATATCCCAGGAGAACCAATTGCCATTTTAGTTGATTTTGAACCCTATTTCGAGAAAAAGGACGAAATATATGGAAAACTCTGGGAGAAGTTTCAGGTAGATAGTCTTCATGCCTATGGCGACTATGACGAGGCTTCTATGTTTTCCTATGCTTCAGCATTGGTGGTTGAGAGCTTCTATCAATTCTATCTTGATGATTCCAAGAAGGTGATTTATCATGGTAATGAATGGATGACTGGTCTGGGACTATTGTATATCAATGACAAGTTGCCCCAGATAGCAACAATGTTTACAACACATGCAACAAGCATAGGAAGAAGCATTGCCGGTAACAACAAGCCTCTCTACGATTATCTTTTTGCATATAATGGTGACCAGATGGCTGGTGAACTCAATATGCAAAGCAAGCATTCAATAGAGAAACAGACCGCCTGGCATGTTGACTGTTTTACCACGGTAAGCGAAATAACGGCAAATGAATGTAAAGAATTACTTGATAAGCCTGTCGACTTTGTCTTGCCGAATGGTTTCGAGGATAATTTTGTTCCCAAAGGAAATACATTTACCCAAAAACGCAAAAAGGCAAGAAAACGTCTCTTGGAAGTTGCTAATGCTTTGTTGGGAACAGATCTTGATGATGAAACATTGATTGTGTCAACAAGTGGCAGATATGAGTTCCGCAATAAGGGGGTTGACGTGTATATTGAAGCAATGAATCGTTTGCTTCGTGACAAATCCCTGAAAAAAACGGTATTGGCATTCATTGAAGTTCCCGGATGGGTTGGTGAGCCGCGTCAAGATTTGATGAATCGACTCAATAGCGGTAAGAAATACGACACTCCCTTAGAGGTTCCTGAGATTACCCATTGGCTCAACAATATGAGTCACGATAATGTATTGGGTATGCTAAAGTTCCTTGATATGCATAACACGAAGAATGACAAGGTGAAACTGATTTTCTTACCGTGTTATCTTACTGGAGACGATGGTATCTTGAACATGTCCTATTATGACATCGTATTAGGGAATGACCTGTGTATTTATCCTTCATATTATGAACCATGGGGGTATACACCACTTGAAGCCATAGCATTTAAAGTACCATGCATTACAACAGACCTTGCCGGCTTTGGCTTGTGGGCAAATAGTGTCAAGGGAGGATATAGTGAAATCATTGACGGTGTAAAAGTGATACACCGCACAGATTATAATTACTCTGAAGTAGCAGATATTATTAAGGAGACTGTTTCTGCCTATTCACAGATGAGTAAGACTGAGATTACGAAGGCGCGTTCGAATGCAGGCACGCTTTCTAAGAAAGCTTTATGGAATAAGTTTATTGAGTATTATTATGATGCTTATGATTTTGCATTACGCAATGCAATGAAAAGAGCTAATAATGAAACTATCTAATTAAATACAATACAATTTTAGATTTTATGAAGATTAAAGCAGATTATGCTAATGCTCCTCAATGGAAAGAACTGACCATTAAGTCAAGACTTCCAGAGCAGCTCCAGTGTTTGGATGAATTGGCTCACAATATGTGGTGGGCTTGGAATTATGAGGCTCGTGATTTGTTCAAAGATTTGGACGAAAGCTTGTATGAAGAAGTAGGACACAATCCTGTAATGCTATTGGAGCGTTTAAGTTACGATCGCAAAGAAGCTCTTGTAAAAGACAAGAGTGTCATGAAAAAAGTAAAAGATGTATATGCTAAATTCCGTGCATATATGGATGTGAATCCTGATGCGACTCGTCCGTCTGTGGCCTATTTTAGTATGGAATATGGCCTCAATCAGGTATTGAAAATATATTCTGGTGGTCTCGGAATGTTAGCCGGAGACTATTTGAAAGAAGCATCTGACAGTAATGTAGACATGTGTGCTATTGGCTTTTTATACCGTTTTGGCTACTTCAGACAGAGCCTGAGTATGGATGGTCAGCAGATTGCAAATTATGAAGCACAGAACTTCAATTCACTTCCTATTGAACGTCAGTTGGATAAGGATGGCAACCCATTGGTCGTAGAAGTTCCTTATATGAACTATATGGTTCATGCCTATGTATGGCGTGTAAATGTAGGACGTATCAAACTCTATCTCCTGGATACTGACAACGAAATGAACTCAGAGTTTGACAAGCCTATTACTCATGCGTTATATGGTGGCGACTGGGAGAACCGCTTGAAACAGGAAATCCTTCTGGGTATTGGCGGTATGCTTACCTTGAACAAGTTAGGAATTAAAAAGGATATCTATCATTGTAATGAGGGACATGCTGCATTATGCAACTTACAGCGTCTTTGTGATTATATCAAGACTGGATTAACCTTCAATCAGGCTCTTGAACTTGTTCGTGCCTCTGGCCTCTACACATGTCACACACCTGTACCTGCCGGACATGACTACTTTGACGAGGGTATCTTCGGAAAATACATGGGTGGTTATCCTGCTATGCTTGGTATTTCTTGGGACGAGTTTATTGGAATGGGACGTACAAATCCTGATGATAAGGGTGAGAAGTTCTCAATGTCTACATTTGCCATCAATACTTGTCAGGAAGTAAACGGTGTAAGTATGCTTCATGGATGGGTAAGTCAGAAGATGTTTGCTCCAATATGGAAAGGTTATTATCCTGAGGAGAATCATGTTGGCTATGTGACCAACGGTGTTCACTTCCCATCATGGGCTGCTACAGAGTGGCGTAAGCTTTATGACAAGTATTTTGACAAGAGCTTTATGAGCGACCAGAGTAATGAAGAGATTTGGCATGCTATTTATAATGTGCCCGATGCTGAGATCTGGAAGACTCGTATGGCCCTTAAACAGAAGCTGATTACATACATCCGTGAGAAGTTTACAGAGACATGGCTGAAAAATCAGGGTGACCCGTCACGTGTGGTTTCACTGCTCGAACGTATCAACCCCAATGCTCTGATGATAGGTTTCTGCCGTCGTTTTGCTACTTACAAGCGTGCACACTTGCTGTTTACAGATTTGGAGCGCCTCAGTAAGATTGTCAATGACCCAGAACGTCCGGTATTGTTCTTCTTCTCTGGAAAGGCACATCCTGCAGATGGTGCTGGTCAGGGACTTATCAAGAAAATTTTTGAGATTTCCCAGCGTCCTGAATTCCTTGGAAAGATTATTTTCCTTGAGGACTATGACTTCCAACTCGCTCGTCGTCTTGTTTCCGGTGTTGACATCTGGATGAACACACCAACTCGTCCTTTAGAGGCTTCTGGCACTTCAGGTGAAAAAGCTGAGATGAATGGTGTTGTCAACCTCTCTGTTCTTGACGGATGGTGGGTTGAAGGATATCGTAAAGGTGCTGGATGGGCTCTTCCACAAAAGCGCACTTATGAGAACCAAGGCTATCAGGATGAACTCGATGCAGCTACAATCTACTCTTTGTTAGAGAACGAGATTATACCTCTTTATTATAACAAAGACAAAAAGACTGGTTTCAGCCCAGAGTGGATTAAGGTTGTAAAGAATTCAATTGCAACAATTGCTCCGCATTACACAATGAAACGCCAGCTTGATGATTACTATAGTAAGTTCTATTGCAAGGAAGCAGCTCGTTTCAAGAAGCTTGCTGCTGACAATAATCGTCTTGCTATTGAAATCGCTCAATGGAAAGAAATCGTTGCTGAGCGTTGGGATGCAATCCAGGTTGTCTCAAAGAATGATGACTTTATTACCAATGGCGGTGAAACTGGTAAGAAATATGTTCTTCAATATGTCATTGATGAACAGGGATTAAATGATGCAATCGGACTTGAATTGGTCATTTTGAAAAACGATCAGAGCAAGAGTGATCATGTTGTTAATAGCATTCACCCATTCAAGATGGTAAAACAAGAAGGTAATTTGTACACATTTGAAGTAGAGCTTGAACCTGATAAGGCTGGTTCTTACAAGACTTGTGTTCGTATGTATCCTAAACATGATTTCCTGCCCCATCGTCAAGACTTTGCTTATGTTAAATGGCTTGATTAATATTAACAGTTTTATTATTTATATTATGAGTCTGGCATGATGTCAGACTCATTTTTTTATTAAAAGGAACATATAGAAAGGGCATGCGTATGGAGACACATGCCCTTTCTCAACCCCCTAAGCCACTGCTTTTTTTGGGGGGGGACTCAAACATCCTCTCGGATGTTTAGAGTTGTTTTACATTCGTGTTAGATTTAAGATCTTTAATATTTATGTTGCAAATGTACAAAGTTTATTTGAAAGAAAATGCTTTTTCAACAAGAAGTTTGTTCCGAAAAATGTTAAATTTGGAACAAAGGCATAATTAATCATTGCATCTTGAAGCAAGCACACCCATGCTGCCCAACTTGCCTTACTTGACAACACTACAAAAAAGAATAGCATCTTATCTCACGACAAGATGCTAATTAGTTAACTCAACTTTTTGTTTTTTGTATACCATACTCTCACGAGCATTAGCACACATGACTAATAAAAAAACTCATCGGATGATGAGATATCTTGAGAGGCTAAGCCTGACTCATCAATGTAACCTTTTTGTTTACGCTTGTGCAAAAATACACTAAAAAACTGAAGTGGCAAAATATTTAAGAAATATTATAAACTTATTCGTTCCTTTTCTTAAATTCCATCCATTTTCGATAGTTATTTGCCAACTATTTTACCACTTCTTTTAGGACGATGGTAACTACGGTATTCATCCAATGGGATTTCAACCTCAGGTTCTGTCAGCTGTGATGCTTTTGGCAAACGAAATTTCAAATACTTTATACTAAGATTTCTTTCTATCCACATTGATTCATAATAAGTCTGAATAGACAGAACCTTTTTAGTAGAATCATCAATATCATCTGAATGATATAAATCCTCTGTCCGATAAAGAACTTCCAGATTATTCTTATCAACAAGGAAATTTGTATATGTATACAAGAAATTGGAGTCTGTTTTTAGATGTACAATACCATTATCAACTAAAAAACGCCGGTAGCGTTCTAAGAAGAAAGTTGAAGTCAAGCGCTTATGAACATTCTTCATTTGGGGATCGCAAAATGTCAACCAGATTTCACTTACCTCATCTACGCCAAAGAAACGGTCTATCAATTCGATGTTTGTGCGCAGAAAAGCAACATTCTTCATTTCTTTTTCAGTAGCTTCCTTTGCTCCCGTCCACATTCTTGCTCCTTTAATGTCTACTCCAATAAAATTGACATCGGGCATCATCCGGGCAAGCCCAACGGTATATTCCCCTTTTCCACATCCTAATTCAAGGACAATTGGATTTGAATTACCAAAATACTGTTCATTCCATTTGCCTTTCATCTCAAAAGGCTTATCTTCTATAACGGAAAATGGATACTGGAAAACATTCTTAAATGTCTCCATTTCTGCAAACTTTTGTAATTTTCCTTTTCCCATTCTATATTTAAGATTTATTATTCCTATTATTAAATGCCTTAATTAACTGACTTGCACAATACTGATATGATAATTTGTCCCTATAATCAACACATCTGTTTACATAGTAATCGTTATTAGTCACAATTCTTTCAATCTCAGCACTGCCCCACTCATCCTTTACTATGCCCAGGTCGTTAGCTATAATGGTATATTTATTTGTTGGTACTGAATTAGTTAACACAGGCGTACCGCTAACAATACTTTCTGGGATTGACACCATATTATTATCCTGGAATGTATCTATGAGCATAGCCATCGACTCACTAAGATAGACTTTCAATTCATCATGACCGAGGAACCCCACAAAAACGACATTCTTACTTAAATGCAGCTCAGCAACCAGTTCTTTTAATGTATCTTCCAATGGTCCTCTACCTATTATATAGAGTTTATAAGCACTATTTTCTTCAGATAATTCTACAAACTGCTTGAACTTACGAATAATAGACTGAATGTTTTTTCTTGGGATAAGTTGAGATATAACGACAAATTGTTTGTTTTTCGTTTTTGATGCCACAAATCTATCAATGTTCACCCCATGTTCTACTACAATGTCCGATACATTTTTACAATGCTTTGAAATAAAGGACTTGGCAGCAACTGAGCGTGCAACGACAAACGTGGACTTAAAGTACTTTGGAACAACAAAATCATACCATATTCTTGACGGGATTCTACAGAACTTCCTCGGGTATACTGCCAGTTCATGCCATACTACAAGTTTCTGATTGCAAATACATGAAGCAAACAATGACGGAAAGGAAAATATCTCACTCGAAACCACCATATCATAGTTCTTCTGGTTATCCTTAAGGAATTTCCGAAGTTCTTTTGAAAACGGTATAACTGACGGAGAAAAAACTCGTTTGTAACATGAATGGAAGAAAAGAACTTCGAAATCATAATCTTCACTATCCGTCGGCCGATAATCATCAGCAGCAACAAGAGTAACCTCATGCCCCAATTCTTTAAATCCCAGGCACACGCTATAAATCATCGTATCCTTGATGGTCTTGACTTTTGGAATACGATAATTATCAGCAGTAAATAAAATAGAATTCAAGATTAATACTTTCATCGCAAATTAATCTAAGATGGCCGCCTGAATATTATGATTAACTCTTTTCTCAACTGGAGGAAGTTCCATATAATTACCATATATTTTCTTAAGGAATAAATCCACATCCTTAGGAGCATAGTAATCCCTGCCTTCAAATTGTACTACTGATAATGGAAAAAGATCTTTTTCATTCATGATTTCTTTCAGCCCATATCCCCAGACTATATTACCTATATACCCTGTGTTCTTAGACTGACTTTGTGCCAGTTTAGACATTTTATTTCCAAAGTAATATGGCCCGATCTGATGAAGGACAGATGTGACAATTCTCTTTAGTCCACGAATAAAACGATTAGAGCCTCTTACTTCTTCGATACAGCTGACTTCTAATAAGAAACTATAAAAATGGATTTTCTTAATCAACCATTTCTGTTTCCATTCCTGATCACTTCCTATATCATCCAAAGGGAATATATCCATCCACAAATACTTTCGTAGAGAAGTGTTTGAATTGGTGATAACAACTTTCTTATTCTCTAACTTGGTGAAAGGATACGGGGAATTTGATTCGTTTAACCCTTTGACTATATATTCTTCAGGTAACGGATCTTTCAATATCAATTGATGAAAACGCATGTAATCTTCACGAGGCATAGAGACGTCTACATCATCATCCCATGGTATAAAACCTTTATGCCGTACTGCTCCTAACAATGCGCCATATCCTATAAAGTATCTCAAATTGTGCTTCCTACAATAAGAATCAAAAACTGACAATATTTGTATCAGCACTTCTTTTTGTTCTGCATCAGATAAAACTTTCATGCCAGATATTAGTTGATAGTTTCTTTCTGTTGTGATAAAAATACATTTAGTCTGCGTAAACGATACATTTAGACAGCCTAAACGATACATTTACACATCAAAAACAATATGTTTATGAATTCCATATCTCATACCTTTATTCCTTTAATTTCCATACCGAGATGTGTCTGATGATTCCATCAACAACTGATAGCTCTTTTCTCTCAACCGCTTTAAAACTCTTTCCCAGAACAGCTCTTCTTATCAATTCAAGTAACACACAAACTATAACGATAGCCACAAAGTTACACAAAACAGATAAAAGAGTATTGTCAAACACCAGATACCGTTTCTGGTCTACAAGAAATTGTAATGACTGACTGGAAATATATAAAGGAAAAACGAACTGACTCAAGTAATTAATCTTCGCAGACACGAAGTTATAACGCAGGAAAAGACACAGGCAGGCAACGGATTGAACTAAAATGAATAAGCTATTATCTCTACAAAAAGGTAAAGACATTGTCCCACGCCATTCTGTAATTAGCGAATTCAAAAGGAATGTCCCTAAAATGCAGGCGAAAAATATCCTTTTGGGATATAATTTAAAATATTTTGGAAAACCATAAATAGCAAGATACCTTCCAATACAATATGCCAAAATCATATTCGGAAGTCCTTTCCCCTTATCACCCAATATCTCAAAATATATAAATGTCGGTGCTATAACAAAAAAGAAAGCAAGAATAATGATCAGCCATCTGAACTGATTCTTAGTCAGATTTCCTAATAGTTTATTGATAAATGGTGACAAGACAAATATGATGAGATAACATGTCGCAAACCAATACTTACAACTTAAGACTGGAAAAAATGAACGAAGGGTTTCCTGACTATTAAACCCGGTTATAGAGATTTTAAACAAGCATAAGACTACTGAGTAAAACCAAACGATATTGACAAGTGTAAAGAACTTACTCTTTTTGAATTTAATCCCGAAATACCCGGAGATTAGCACGAAGAGTGTCACCGCCATACCGCTAAATGAATTATATAGCAATATAATCTCACGTTCCAGGAAAAGCAAATCTTTCCAATAGGCTCCTGAGACATGGGCGCCCACTATCAACAAAATACATACCAGCCTTAGTATTTCTATATTTGACAATCTTGTTGTGTACGAAGACATATTATTTTATAAACCCTAACACTACTTCACCAAATTTCCCCGTTCTGTTTTTTATTATCTTAAACATCTGAATAACAGGGAAGGTTAAAGATAAGACAAATAAAGAAATAACTATTGCATATATATCATTATGCTGGAATTCATAAACTGATATTCCACTAATGACCTCCATCGACTTTAAAAGTATTCTTTTGATCGGTTCGTGAACGGCAAGAATGACGATTGTATACTTTCCAATGTACTCCAACAAACGATTCTTTTTCACGACAATCTTAGAAAAAAGGAAAAAAGAAAGGGTCCCGATTGCACCGAAAAATAAAAACAACAAGTAATTATTGACGATATCAGAATAGATAGAAACCGATCCATTGTAATTGCAAAAGCATATACTAACCAAGAAAGATAGTATCATTAATGCAATTCCCATATTCTTTTTCAAGTCAATGCCATCAGTTACTGATCGGGAGAGAAATCCCAGACAAAACCAAATTGTACCGTTTAAATACACTTTCACCCATGGATAAAAGTAGTGTTCATCTGGCAAGACGGGTCTGAGTAATAGATAAAAAAGAATCACACCAACGGTAATGATACTGTTCTTCAACAGATTCTTATTTGTAGTAAACACAAAGACGATTGAAATCTCAACAAAGAAAAGGATGATCAAGAACCAAATCGGACCCAAATCCAATTCCCTGAAGTGCGATTCAACAAGTAGCCAGTATGTAACAAGTAGAACTCTAAATACAATAAATGGAAGAAGCAAGGATTTGCTTTTTCTTTTCAAGTATTCTTTCTTGTCTGAAATGTTTGATTTTGCTCCTATCAGATACCCGGAAAGAATAAAGAACAATGGCATGTGGAATGAATATATCCAAACGCTCAAATAACTGTCTTTCAGTGTATGGCCAAGAATAACGAGATAGATACCCAATGCTTTTAGACAATCTATCCATCTTACCCTATTGTCTTTCCCTTTTTCAGCTAAATTTATATTTGAATGCATTATTCAAGTTATTATAAATTCGTCTGAAAGTGATTTTATGGCGATTCACCCACAAACTATTCAGGAAAAAAGATATGAAAGATCTTCTCCCATACTTCTTCAATGAATGTTTGCTAATTCCAATAGGCTTGTCCGTCATCACATCTGGATATATATACATAAGGGTATTCTCGGAAACATTCTTCACAACATATTTCATTGGCCGGCACCAGAAATGCAGATATACAAATTCCATTTCGCCAATTCCACCGTCCTTATTAATGAAATGTCTCTTCAGAGTACCGTTCTGCCAAGTAAAAATCTGGTATTTATTATTTGGCCGGTCTTCTTCGGGTAACCGAGTTAAAAAGAAACTTGATTCATATTTAGTAAGGTGAGCAAAAACAACCTCTTTATAGTATGGAACATTCAAGTACTGGAATATCTGATCCATTCCGTTTTCATCAAAACTATAATTGCTCTTCCCACTAAACACTTCAATATAATTAATACATTCTGGAACAATAGTACGATAACGACTATTATTCTCTGATGTGTTCTTGTATAGAGTAGAATGACCTAAATAACCGACTCGTTCGTATTTGTTTAATACGTCATCAGTATAAAACTTCCTGATATTGCCCCACATCAAATCGACATCACAATACCCCCAGAAGTCATATTTCTCTATATCTTCCTGAAATATCTCCCCATAAGCAGGCTTGAATAAGGATAATCTCCAAGGTCTGTCAATTAAAACGTCAAAGTCAAAATGCTTTTTGAACCGGTCAAGGATATCTGCATACTCACAATACTTCACCTTGACATTTTCCGGATAATCATAACTGGTCTTATCATCAGTATAAATCAACCAGTTTACCGTTGAATTAACCTTGCAACTGATAAGCCACAAATTAAAATTATCAGGCAAATGTCCAAAGTAGGGAATTATATAGCAGATACTCTTCATTCTCTATCAACATCGAAGATTATAGGACACGCTTCCACTAAGTCAGCAACGGTACGCCCTTTCAAGTTCTTACCTTTATATTGATCACTAAAAGCCCTGGCTTTTTCCATACTTTCCTCAAAGGTGGAAATTATCCGAGCCGGTACACCTGCAACAACAGAACCAGAAGGAACATCTTTCGTTACGACTGACTCTGCAGCTATTATACAATTCTTACCGATTGTAACCCCATACATAATCGTCGCTCCAGCTCCAACAAACACATTGTCGTGAATTTCTATTTTCCCATGCTGGCAATAAAACTGATCGGTACCAGTATAATTGTTGAAGACAACATTGGTAAGACTATGAGTGACAAGCCTTACATCAGCAGCAAGTCTGACATTGTTATGAATGGCTACTAAAAAAGGTTCTGCCGGTAATCTGGTCGTTTTTATAAAGACATTATCCCCTATATAATGAAAGACATGATGCTTCCTCAACCATTCCGCTTTCTTATGTCCATCAATTATAAAGACATAATGGAGCTGTATCCATAGTCTTCTTACTTTATCAAAAAAAACATTCATCGTAAAACTGGCTTTAGTGCCACCAAAGGAACTTTTTTCTACTGGGAGTTTTCAGAATCAATTCTGAATTAAAATAGAAGATGTTATAATAAACAAAGATCCAGAATATAATCGTTGCCGGTCCTAAAAAATGCGCGAGATACAATTCTACGAACATAAACAGCATCAAAAAATATGAGAAAATATTCTTTGATGCTATCTTGAAGAAACAATACGTAAAGACTATTGAGCCAATAATAGTCGTTTCCATATATATTCTCAAAATATCATTATGCATATTCGTCTGTCCTTCATTACCTAACACTTCAAGATAATGGGTAACGGTTCCTAATCCGTAATTGGTAAGATTAGCATCAATTACCATATTAACAATATAGAAGCGAGTCATTGTAAACTCATTGAAATCCACATCATATTTGCTTTCAAACCAGAATGCAAACTCATCCGTACACATTATGTATACAGTACTTGGTAAGAACAAGAAAAGGACAATCGTAGAGACTACCAAATAGTACTTCGGCTTTTTCCCTCGACTAATATATGGACTAATTATCAGGAATAGAATCATAAACAGGCAAACAAATCTTTTATAACCAAAGAAGGTTAATAATGAGGCGATGATGATCTTCCGTTTATCATTCTTGAATATATAATAGAAATCAAAGATCATCATCAGGACACCCGTATCACTTTCACTACCCAAAGGAGAGACTGATTCAAGTATCAAATTTCTCCAGTTGAACATCTGAATGAAACCCGACATCGTAAAATCTGAATACTGCATTAAGACATATTTACCCACAAAAATGAAAGAGGTAAAATAAAACATTGCATCCATCCATCGCTCTAATTCTTTTCTTGAGAATAAATTAAACAAGCAATAGATAAAGATAATCGGTGTTATCAGAAAGTAGAACTCTTTTAATGAATAGGACTTGAATGACTGATTATATAATTGGAAGAATATAGAAACTACATATAGGAAAACGGAAGCAAAAAGAATATATTTCAGTTCCCAGTTAAATCTTGTGTATTTCGGTTTGGGTAGTGAAATAAGTCCACATGCGCAAGCAAACACTACTATTACGTGTTTTATGCCAGAATGGTTTATTTGAAACATTAGTCCTCCAGTTCTCTCACATAGGATAAAAAACATTGGAGTGAAATAATATAGTAGTTTTAAGAATTGCTTATTCATTAACAATAAATCCTAATACAAGACCAGTCGAACATTCCGTATCGGAATTAATTACACTCTCACCACTTTAGCTCTAATTTGTTGCCATATAGGTCTTGCATAATGATATAACAACCACCAAATACTGAATGACAAATCATATATTCTATATGATGCACCTTTACGTAGATGTGGATGATTCTTCTCCATATATGATGATACATCTCTCATCAGTTCTTTACTTTGAGTATATGAAAGACCACTAATCAACTTGGTAGTATCATCGCTTCTTGACTGTAGAACGGATTCTATTTTGGCTTTTACAAACGGTGAAGTCAGAGATTGTCTGCTATAATAATCCAGAACATACTTGCGAATCTGCAATTTGAAATTGATATTCCTCAGCATTACTTTATGGTCCATGGTTTGCCCTTCACGACCAAGCAAATAGTTATATAGAATCAAATTGTAGGATATAAATGTTTTAGCTACACACAACGGAGCAACAAACAGAATCTCATCATCATAGAAGATTTTCTCTACAAATAAAGGATGCAGCTCCTTCAGAAGTCGGGTCTTATATGTACACTTATGGAAATTTGTGACATTATAATCAGTATAGACTGACGAATGTTTTTCCCAGTCAAACGTATCTGTATAGTATTGATGGTTAGGTTCCATCACATGGTTTTCATATACTATTTCCTTGTTGGTGTTTTCATAGCAACAACGTAAGTCTGTGAACACCAAATCACTATCACAGCCTTTTAGTAATTCTATGAATTCCGACAAGTTAGTCAGCCAATCATCACTATCAAGAAATCGCAGATACTTACCCGAAGCCTCTGCAACACCTCTATTCCAGGCAGAACCATGACCTCCATTTTCTTTGTCTATAACACGAAAAGAATTCGGAAATCTTCTCTCATATTCCTTAGCCATAACTGCTGATTGGTCGGGCGTTCCATCGTTCACGACGATTACTTCCACCAAATCCATCTGTTCGTCTGGCAATATTAAAGTATCAAGGCATTTATTTATATATCGTTCTACTTTATATACCGGAACAACAACCGTCAATAGTTTATTCATATCTATTCAAACATATTTAAGGCTCGCTCAATAATCGGGGCCATATCATAATACTTATATTCAGCAAGCCGACCTCCAAAAATCACATGGGTTTCATGTCTTGCTAAATCTTTGTATTTCTCTGCTATACTATTATTTACCGTATCATTCACTGGATAATATGGTTCAAGTCCATCCGACCACTCCATACTATATTCCCGGGAGATAACGGTTTTGGGACAATTATAGACATCGGCTCCAAACATCTCAAAATGCTTATGTTCAATCACACGTGTATAGGGAACATCAATGTCCGTATAATTAACGACCGCATTCCCTTGATAATTGGGAACGCTCATGATTTCATGTTCGAAACGAACGGTACGGTAATTCAGTTTACCAAAGCAGTAATCATAATACTCGTCAAGTTTACCCGTAAAGACTATCTTATCAGCAATATCTGACCAATAATTTCGTTCGCTGAAGAAATCAGTATTCACTTTTGTCTCTATTCCTGCAAGCAAGCCTTCAATTAATCTGTTATAACCTCCGATAGGAATGCCTTGATAGATATCATTGAAGTAATTATTGTCAAAGACAAAACGGACAGGTAATCGTTTAATGATAAATGCTGGTAAATCCTCGCATTTCCTCCCCCATTGTTTTTCCGTATAGCCTTTTATCAACTTGTCATAGATGTCCTTCCCAATAAGCAGCTGTGCTTGTTCTTCAAGGTTACGAGGCTCCATTACACCATTTCGCCTCATCGCCTCTAATGCTATTGTCTTCTGTTCATTGATAATCTCTTGTGCTTCTTCCGGTGTAGTCACTCCCCACATCTGATGAAAGGTGTTCATATTGAAGGGAAGATTGTAGAGCTGACCTTTGTAATTGGCAATTGGAGAATTGGTGTATCGGTTGAAATCTACAAATAAATTGACAAAATCCCATACTTTTCTATTGGACGTATGGAAAATATGAGCTCCATATTTGTGGACATTAATTCCCTCTACACACTCACAATAGACATTGCCGCCAAGATGAGGACGCTTTTCAAGGACAAGACACTTCTTGCCTGCCTGATGTGCCTTGTATGCAAAGACAGAACCAAACAATCCTGAACCTACAATGATATAATCGTATTGCTTCATATAAACAAGTAGCAGTTAGAAAGAACTGGTTTCTGATGACGTAACGTGATACCGACGAATTCTAAACGTATCGTTTACGCCTCCTAAACGTATCGTTTACGTTGTCTAAACGTATCGTTTACGCCTCCTAAACGTATCGTTTACGTTGTCTAAACGTATCACTTACAAGCTGAAAAAGATAAAAAGATTGCTCTCTTTGCTTCTGTCAGACAAAAGCAAAAAACAGCAATAAACATCCTATATCTACTTGTCGTAATCCCAGAAACCACAGATGAAAATACCAGTTTTACACTCCGCCTTTTCGCAGCATCTTCTTTCCGACTAAAAAATCCTTGCAAAGGTAAGGAAAAACCAAGACATTTCAAAATAATATCTATAAATTTCTACCTTAAATAATTACCGAATTAATGGTTTTCTGAAAAAGTACATCAATATCGATACAGAACCAATAAGTATATAAATAGCAAAAGTCTGGGAAACATTCACATAGACATTCTCAATTGAAGCACCTGGCAGATGGGATATCCACACCACTAAGCTATTCAGCCATTCTACAATGTCAATAAGTATTTGTTTGATAAACATAAAAAGCCAATCAACCGGATATGAGCAGAACATTAGTAAGGACAAGAACAAGATTACATAAACAACAGGAATAATTATTACATTCGACAACATGAAATAATTAGAAAACTGCCCAAAATAATGTAACACCAATGGAAATGTTCCTAATTGTGCAGCTAAGGAAACCGAAATGACATCTGCAACATAACGAAGAAAGCGGTTGGAGACTTCTCCAAATATAGCTCGAATAGGCTGATAAAACAACAAGATGGCTAATACAGCCATAAATGACAATTGGAATCCAACATCCCATAGTGATTTCGGATGGAACACCAACATGATAATTACAGCAAAAGAAAGGGTGTTTAATGACATTCCTTTCCTGTTGGCAACCGAAAGAACGCCAAAAATTGTCAACATAATCGCCGAACGGACAACAGAATAAGAAAAACCAGTAAGCAGCACATACCCCCATATAAACAACAAGACAAGGCATTGGCTGATAACTCTTAATCTTTTCTTTGGAAATAACAGCATGATCAGGGTATAGATAATACCAAGATGAAGACCGGACAGAGCAAGTACATGAGAGATTCCTGCTATAGAATACGAATGTCTTGTTTCACCCGATATGGCAGCTTTATTGCCTAAAGCAAGTGCGGCTACGATTAACTCCTCTGCCTGTTTCTCATTATCAAAAAACTTTCTAAGCAGGTTGTCTCTAAACTCTAAAGCTAATATTTTTGTCCGTGTCAACAAAGACAAATGACTAACATTAACAACAGCTGGTTTCCATTCATCATTGTTGACAAATGTATAACCTTCTTTCCTTATTTTTGAACGTACGATAACACCATCACCAGCATGCAGATTTAGTGCTGATTTATTACTTTCATCAACTATAAATAAACATTTAATTGTCAATGATTTATCTTGTGTCAGTAAAAGCAATTCACAAGCTGCTGTCTTGTCCTTTTTTTCAGGTTGTCCCAACACTACAGCTTCATGCTCTTTCTTCCGTTCAATGATGGAATTCGATTCATTATCAGCTATTGAAAAAGTGATAATTCCCTCCCCATAGAAAAAGGAGGCAGATAGAATCAGCACACTAACCCACATAGGACGATTGTTTATCAGCAATGCCGCTAACAAACAAGAGAATGTCAAGGCTATCCAAATCCACCCTGAGACATAATGACACAAATAACTACCAACAAAAATGCCCAGAATCAGCATAACGCTAATTCTGAGCAAAGGATATAATTGTATATGACCGTTAACTTTCATTCTTAGAATGAATAGTTAAAGCCAATCGAACAGTACTCTTTAAACATCCAATAGCCATGATGATCATCTCTTATGCGGTCATCATCAAAACGAGGATAGATAAATATATTGCTTGAGATATATTTGTTGAAACTGAAACTAAACGTATTCTCCCATTCGTACTCAACACGTTTGAAACTGGTAAATCCATACATACGGCTCTTCCATTTGATGTTATCTGCTATTTTCCATGTAACATCAACAGTAAACTGAGAACCAAGATCTAACTTAGAATGCTTACCATCCTTTAAGCCATGCCGAGTGGGGAACCATGAAACATTTGTATTATTGATGAATATCGTACGATCCACATAACGATAATTGACTGCCAACGGAGAAAGGTTTATTGTACCCGTCAAAGCTTTGTTTAGCCACTCTACTTTATAATCCATACCAAGTGACAAGCTCAAATTCAACGGAGACAAGAAATCTGAATAGGTACGGCGATCATTAGCTTTCAATCCACGACTAAATTGCGTTGTACCAATGAATTGCAAAGTATAATACCATTTCTTTGTTGCCTCTAATCCCACCTTACTTGTCAGACGAATGAGGTCTTCATTTGCCTTAAACTTATTAACAGTATCTGAACGTGAAGTCTGGAAACCAAGTTTTAGCTCCAACTTGTTATCCCATTTCCATTTTCTCTTGTTGTCATAATTAGCCTCAAGAGTCACACTTGACAACATGGAATAATTACTCTCGCCTCCTTTATACCAGTTTCCTGACACATAGTTCTGAAGGAACTGCAAATAACTATCACATTTAAATGTCCAGAAATTAGGCTTATTGACAACAACATCAACGGGGTCGGGATCTGCCTCCGTAGGAGCCTCGTGAGTCAATTCGATAATCGGATCATTAACGTCAGCCTTCGTTTCCTCATTCACAGCAGATGCTCCTGCACTGGCAGCCTCTAATTGAGACTGACTATAGACAACCAGATCAGGGCGTTTGAGATATACATTCAGCAAAGCAGCACTAAGACTACCATTCGCCAAGCTTTTTGTAACATTAAGGTCAAATGCATCATGGGCAATTCCATAATAGAACGTCATGGGAGCAAACAACTGATAATACTTGGGTTCTGCTTTCTGGACATCATTTTCACCTTGATTCTGAGAACCACTTTCATACTTCATCTTATATAACATCAATGAGTCCTGATACTTCTCCAAGAAAGACTTGTCATTAATCAAAACCCTCTTATGCTTCGTAACTGGAACAATAGCCTGAACCATAGTGGAAGACACAAGAAACACCGACATTATTAAAAACAATCTGAAAAACTTGTAATTAGTCATGTTTTAAAAGTATTTATTGATTTTGCAGACAAAGATAGCAAATAAAAATTAAAAAGAAGAAAAAGTATTATCAAAAGTTTCCAATTCAAACAAAAAGGATTACAATTCTTTGCTCAATTCAGTTTTTAATACTACCTTTGCACATTATTTATTTTTAAGAAAGGTATTTTCGATAATTAAATTTAAGTTTTAATCGTGGCTGAAACAAAGTATATATTTGTCACTGGTGGAGTTGTTTCCTCACTTGGTAAAGGAATCATTTCTTCATCAATAGGTAAGCTTTTACAAGCAAGAGGTTACAACATCACCATCCAAAAGTTCGACCCTTACATCAACATCGACCCGGGTACATTGAATCCTTACGAGCATGGCGAGTGCTATGTAACTGTTGACGGTATGGAGACCGACCTCGACTTAGGTCATTATGAACGGTTTACGGGTATTCAGACAACAAAGGCGAACTCCCTTACGACGGGTAGAATCTACAAAGCCGTCATCGACAAGGAACGTCGTGGCGATTACCTGGGTAAGACCATTCAAGTGGTTCCTCATATCACCGATGAAATCAAGCGCAACGTGAAATTGCTCGGTAAGAAATATCATTACGACTTCGTCATCACTGAGATTGGCGGTACCATCGGTGACATTGAGAGTGCGCCTTTCATGGAAGCCATACGTCAGTTACGTTGGGAGATGGGTAAGAACGCCATCAATGTCCACTTGACGTATGTTCCTTATCTGAAAGCTGCGGGTGAGTTGAAGACGAAACCTACACAACATAGTGTAAAGGAATTGCAGAGTGTGGGAATCCAACCCGATATCTTGGTATTACGTACCGAGAAGCATCTGAACGACGGAATTCTGAGAAAGGTAGCAAGTTTCTGTAATGTTGACGCTGATTGCGTGATTCAGAGCGAAGACTTACCCAGCATCTATGAGGTTCCCGTGAACATGCAGAACCAGGGATTGGATGTCGCAATATTGAAGAAACTCGGTGAACCCATCGGAGAGAAACCTGCATTGGGACCATGGAGAAGTTTCCTGGATCGTCGTAAGAAAGCCACGAAGGAAGTTCACATCGGTCTGGTAGGCAAGTACGACCTGCAAGATGCTTACAAGAGTATTCGTGAGAGCCTTTCTCAAGCAGGTACCTACAATGACTATAAGACTGTATTGACTTTCATCAACTCCGAGAAGATCACGGAAGAAAACGTGGAAGAGAAGCTGGCAGGTCAAGATGGTATCGTGATTTGCCCCGGATTCGGTCAACGAGGCATTGAGGGTAAGATTGTAGCTGCCCATTATTCTCGCACGCACGACATTCCCACGTTTGGTATCTGCCTTGGAATGCAGATGATGGTGATAGAGTTCGCCCGCAATGTGTTGGGATATACTGATGCCAACTCACGCGAGATGGACGAGAAGACCCCCAACAACGTGATTGACATCATGGAAGAACAGAAGAACATCACCAACATGGGCGGTACGATGCGCCTCGGACAATACGAGTGTGTTTTAAGACAGGGTTCACGTGCGTTGAACATATACAAGCAGACTATAATTCAGGAACGACACAGACATCGTTATGAGTTTAACAGTTCCTATCAGCAAGAGTTTGAGCGTGAAGGGATGCAATGTGTCGGAAAGAATCCTGAAAGCGACCTCGTGGAAATTGTTGAGATTCCCGGATTGAAATGGTATATTGGAACCCAGTTCCACCCTGAATACCAGTCAACGGTATTGAAGCCACATCCGCTTTTCGTGGATTTCATCAAGACAGCGATTGAGTCAAAGAAGAAAGACGCTTAGTGTTGTTAAAATGACATTCCATGTAGGAGAACAATGAAAAAACAAGTTGGCATAATTTTTGTTTCCTATCCAAATGACAGAATTGCCAAGTTGAAATACAAATATTACTCAAAGAAAAATGGATAGAAATAATTTAATCGGATTTGTATTAATTGCAGTAGTCATTATTGTTTTCAGTTGGTGGAGTGCTCCATCAGCAGAAGAACAACGAGCTGCATTTGTACAGGACTCCATCGCTCAGGTCGAACAATTGAAGGCTGAGAAACAAAAACAGATTGTCAAGGCAAAGGCCGTTGAAGCGAAAAAGAAAGCGTTAGAAGATACCACCGCCTTGTTTCATAATGCATTGAATGGAACTGGAGAGAAAGTTGTTTTAAAGAATGAGAAGGTTGAACTAACCTTTAATACTAAAGGAGCTACCGTCGAGCAAGCTGTAGTGAAAGGGTTCCCTGATAGAAAAGGAAATCCTGATGTTACTCTTTTCGATGCAAGCACCCAGTCGCTCAATTTCACCTTCTCTGCAAAAGAGACAAACATTTCGACACAAGATTTGTATTTCAATGTATCCGAGGTAACCGATACAACTGCTGTGTTTACCGCGGAAGCCGGCAATGGAAAGGAAATCATCATCAACTATTTACTTGGCAAAGACTACATGCTTCACATGAAGATGCAAGTAAATGGTATGGCTGGCCTGTTCCCTCCCACCACATCTACAATGGATGTGAACTGGAAGGAGCTTTGCCCCCAGCAGGAGAAAGGCTTTACATTTGAGAACCGCTACGCTACCCTCACCTACAAAGAGAAGAATGGCTCTACCGACCACCTGAATGAGATGAGTGAAAAGCGCGATGAGCGCGTTGAAGAGTCGTTAGACTGGGTGGCGTTCAAGGATCAGTTCTTTTCAAGCATCATGATTGCCAAGACTGATTTTGCCAAAGATGCCTTGATGACCAGCATTCCTCAGGAAAAGGGTTCCGGCTATCTGAAGCAATATGAGGCAAAGATGAAGACCTTCTTTGACCCGACGGGAAACACGCCGTCGGAATTTGAGTTTTACTTCGGTCCGAATGATTTCCGCAAACTTCAAAGTGTAGAAGAGGAAAGTACCTTTGGGAAAGAATTAAAATTGAAAAAGCTGGTTTACCTTGGCTGGCCTATTGTACGTATCATCAACAGATGGTTCATCCTCTATGTATTCGACTGGCTATCTAAGTTATTCCCCATGGGAATTGTGCTTATCCTTATCACATTATTGTTGAAAGCCATTACCTTCCCATTGGTGAAGAAGAGCTATATGAGTTCCGCCAAGATGCGTGTGTTGAAACCCAAACTCGAAGAGGCTACTAAGCAGTTCGACAAGCCTGAGGACCAGATGCAGAAACAACAGGCGATGATGGCTGAATACTCTAAATATGGAGTCAGTCCTCTATCGGGATGTCTGCCCATGCTCATTCAGATGCCTATCTGGATAGCCATGTTCAACTACGTGCCGAATGCCATCCAGCTACGTGGAGAGAGTTTCCTTTGGATCAACGACTTGTCAACATACGACCCTATCGTTGAATGGAGCACTAATATATGGGGAATCGGCGACCACTTATCTCTCACCTGTATTCTTTTCTGCGTGGCAAATATTCTCTATTCTTATATGACCATGCGCCAGCAGAAAGACCAGATGGTTGGTCAGCAGGCTGAACAGATGAAGATGATGCAATGGATGATGTATCTGATGCCGCTCATGTTCTTCTTCATGTTCAACGACTATTCAAGCGGTCTGAACTTCTACTACTTCATTTCCCTGTTCTTCTCAGCTGCCATCATGTGGACACTCCGTAAGACAACGAATGATAAGAAGCTGCTGGCAATCCTTGAAGCAAAGTACCAGGAGAACAAGAACAACCCAAAGAGAAAGATGGGCGGATTGGCTGGTCGTCTTCAGGCGATGCAGGAGCAGCAGATGGAGATGCAGAGGAAACGTGAAGAGTTGGAACGTAAGAGAAAGAATCTTGGTAAATATTAGCAGAAACGACCATGAGTATTTATAGAAGAATTTTAGGGGCTGTAATTCTTGTGTGCTTTTGCAACTTCGCCTCTGCACAGACAATGATACAAAAAAACAACATAAAGCTTTCGAGCGACGTGATGACTCCAGAGGCTCTGTGGGCTATGGGACGTATTGGAGGCTATGCTGCCTCACCCGACGGCAAGCACATCGCGTATAATGTGGCATATTATAGCGTCAAGGAAAACAAGAGCCACCATATATTATATATAATGGACGCTGACGGGAAGAACCAGAACCGGCTTACAACTTCTACCAAGAATGAGACAGATGCCGCCTGGCTCTCCAACGAACGCATTGCATTTTGTACAGGTGGTGAGGTGTGGAGCATGAACATTGACGGCTCCGACCGAAAGCAGATTTCCAATACGAACGGTGAAGTGGAAGGCTTCCTCTTCTCACCGGACGGGAAGAAGGTGATTCTTATTAAATCCATTCCCTATCATGGCAGCATCCAGAAGAATCCTGAAGACTTGCCAAAGGCTACGGGGCGACTGGTGACAGACCTCATGTATCGTCACTGGGACCACTATGTGGAATCTATTCAGCACCCCTTCGTACTCGACATTGCCTCCGGCGAAATGTTCGACATTCTTGAAGGAGAACCATACGAGTGTCCCATGCAACCTTTTGGTGGCGTGGAACAACTTGCCTGGTCGCCCGATTCAAAGTACATTGCCTTTACCTGTCGGACAAAGACCGGACTTGCATATAGCATATCTACAGACTCCGACATTTTCCTCTATGATGTAGAAGCACGTGACCTCAACTCTCATGAGCACACTCGCAATCTTTGCAAACGTGGGGGAGAGTTCGGAGTCAACTCTTGTGCCTCCATGCCTTATCACGGTGACGGTAAGCAACTTGACCCGACGAAGACGTTGAAGAACCAACGCATCAACCAGGAGTTTAAAGACTTGAATGTTGGCTATGACCAGAATCCTAAGTTCTCACCTGATGGCAGATATGTAGCATGGCTGTCAATGGAACGCGACGGTTATGAGAGCGACCGCAATCGTCTCTGTGTGTATGACCTTCAGACAGGAGATAAGAAATACATTACGGAATCGTTTGACTCCAATGTTGATGATTTCTGCTGGAGCGACAACAAGGATGCGATGATTTATTTCATCGGCGTTTGGCACGGTACGGAAAATCTCTATGCCATCAACTGGAAGGGTGAACTGAAACAACTCACCAACGACTGGGCTGACTTCGGCAGTCTGCAGATGCTCAACAACAAAAAGCAAATCCTTGCCGAGCGACATGACTATTTCAACGCTGCCGACCTCTACGTGATTACACCGAATTTCAAGAAGCCTGAAAAGACTGACGTGAAGCAAATCACGCAAGAGAACAAGCATATCTTCGACCAGCTGGCAAAGGGTAAGGTGCAACAGCGCTGGGTGAAGACCACCGACGATAAGCAGATGATGTATTGGGTAATCCTGCCTCCCCACTTCGATGAGACAAAGAAATACCCCACCCTTCTCTTCTGCGAGGGAGGACCTCAAAGTCCTGTATCTCAGTTCTGGAGCTATCGTTGGAACTTCATGATCATGGCTTCTCAAGGCTATGTCATCATCGCACCGAACCGTCACGGATTACCAGGCTTCGGTTCCGAATGGTGTGAGGAGATTAGCGGTGACTGGACAGGTCAGTGCATGGACGATTATCTGACAGCTATTGACGATGCTGCCGAGAACCTCCCGTTCGTTGATAAAGACCGGCTGGGAGCTGTCGGTGCATCTTTTGGCGGGTTCTCCGTATATTACTTAGCCGGTCATCACGACAAGCGATTCAAGTGCTTCATTGCCCATGACGGAGCATTCAATCTTGAATCGATGTATACTGATACTGAAGAAGTTTGGTTCTCTAACTGGGAGTACGAAGATGCTTACTGGAACAAAGACCTCTCTGACAATGCAAAGAAGACGTACGACAATTCACCTCATAAGTTTGTAGACAAATGGGATACACCTATTTTATGCATACATGGGGAAATGGACTACCGCATCAATGCGAATCAGGGAATGGGTGCGTTCAATGCAGCCCAGTTGCGCGGCATTCCTTCCGAGCTTCTTATTTTCCCCGACGAGAACCACTGGGTTCTTAAACCGCAGAATGGTATCTTATGGCAGCGTACCTATTTCGACTGGCTTGCCAAATGGCTGAAGCAAGATTAAAAAGATTAAAGATTAAAGATTAAAGATTAAAGATTAAAGATTAAAAATTTAAGATTTAAGATTTAAGATTTAAATAATTGAATAATTAGATATGGAAGAACGCTATAACAAGATTATTGACATCAGTTTCAAGTTTGGTGTTCGTATTATTAAATTATTCCAATATCTTGTTGACAAAAAAGTAAATGTTGCGATTCCCAATCAGATTCTTAGAAGTGGAACAAGCATAGGGGCCAATGTTAATGAAAGCGTTTTCGCACAAAGCAAGAAAGATTTTATAAATTAAATGCACATAGCTTTGAAGGAAGCTAACGAAACAAAGTACTGGCTTGAGCTGTTGCATGAGTCTGATTATATTAATGACAAACAATTTGAATCGTTGATGGACGATATAAAAAACATAATTGGAACTTTAGTGAATATCATTAAAACTTCCAAAA
Source organism: uncultured Prevotellaceae bacterium (assembly GCA_902762325.1). Lineage (GTDB taxonomy): Bacteria > Bacteroidota > Bacteroidia > Bacteroidales > Bacteroidaceae > Prevotella. Next base: position 52,205 of record CACWNV010000017.1, read on the forward strand.
ACATAAAATAAATGTTTTCAATTTACATATCATTTCTAATGTATAATGTTTAATGTATAATTTTTCATGTTTAATATTTAATTTTTCATGTTTAACATTTAATTTTACAATATGACACAGACTATTCAAAAAACATTAAGAGATTCTGCAGGCATGAGATGGACTGCCTTGTTGCTTCTGGCATTAGCCATGTTCTGCAGCTATATTTTCATGGACATCCTCTCACCCATCAAGGATCTCATGCAAGAGACACGAGGATGGGATTCCACCGCATTCGGAACGATGCAAGGTTCTGAGGTGTTCCTTAATGTTTTTGTTTTCTTCCTCATTTTTGCCGGTATCATCCTCGACAAGATGGGCGTCCGCTTCACCGCCGTTCTCTCTGGTGCGGTCATGCTCATCGGAGCTATCATCAAGTGGTACGCCGTAAGCGAGTCTTTCATGGGTAGCGGTCTGGAAACATGGTTTACGAATAATCTAAACTACATTCCCATCTTCCATGAGCTCGGCGTTTCTCCTTTCTATGAGGGAATGCCTGCCTCTGCCAAGTTTGCCGCCTGTGGCTTTATGATTTTCGGTTGTGGATGCGAGATGGCTGGTATTACGGTCAGTCGTGGTATCGTCAAGTGGTTCAAGGGCCGTGAGATGGCTTTGGCAATGGGTTCTGAGATGGCACTTGCCCGACTGGGTGTTGCCACATGTATGATTTTCTCGCCCTTCTTCGCAAAGTTAGGAGGTAGCGTAAGCGTCACCCGTTCCGTTGCTTTTGGTGTCGTACTCATGTGCATTGCATTGATCATGTTCATTGTCTATTTCTTCATGGACAAGAAACTCGATTCACAGACCGGCGAGGCAGAAGAGAAAGACGACCCGTTCAAGATCAGCGACTTGGGTAAGATTCTTACCGACTCCGGCTTCTGGCTCGTGGCTTTGCTTTGCGTTCTCTACTATTCCGCCATCTTCCCCTTCCAGAAGTATGCGGTCAACATGTTGCAATGTAACCTGACATTGACTGAGCCTTCAGCCGACTCCTTCTGGGCAAGTCCTTCCGTCACGATTGTCCAGTATATTATCATGCTCGTCGTCGCGGCTGCTGGCTTTGCCAGTAACTTCCAGAAAAAGGCTGGAACTAAGTACGGACTTCTTGCCATATCGATTATCTCGCTTATCACCTACTGTTACATGGGATATATGCGCCAGTCCGCTGAATCCATCTTTGCCGTGTTCCCATTGTTAGCCGTGCTTATCACCCCGATTCTCGGCAGTTATGTCGACCACAAGGGTAAGGCTGCTTCAATGTTAGTGCTGGGTTCCCTGCTGCTCATTGCCTGTCACCTGACATTTGCATTCATTCTTCCTGCATTCAAGGGCAACGCCGTTGGAGGAATCATCATTGCCTACATCACCATTCTGGTGCTCGGCTCGTCATTCTCACTTGTTCCCGCATCATTATGGCCAAGCGTTCCAAAGCTGGTGGATGCAAAGGTGATCGGCTCTGCCTATGCCCTTATCTTCTGGATTCAGAACATCGGATTGTGGTTGTTCCCACTACTTATCGGTAAGGTTCTCGACAGCACCAACGAAGGTGTTACCGACCCGACGAAGTTTGACTATACCGCCCCGCTTGTCATGCTGGCTTGTCTGGGTATCGCCGCCCTCATTCTCGGCCTGGTTCTGAAAGTTGTCGACAAGAAGAAGGGACTTGGACTTGAAGAGCCTAACATCAAATAGTATGATGCTATCTATTGGCATGTAGTGTATGATATATAAGAAGATAGAGGAAACAACCATTCGTTCTCTCTATCTTTTTTTATTTCTTTCTGACAGGAACAAATTGTTTGAATAAGATATGATTAACGACTCCCCTATTGCCAGATGGTCTGTTCTCATCATTGTTGCATTCACGATGATGATGGGATATTTCATTACAGATGTAATGTCACCGTTGGAACAACTTCTTGAACAACCGATTGATAAGGGCGGACTCGGCTGGTCATCAGCCGACTACGGCTTCTTCTCCGGCTCCAGCGGCTTTATCAACGTATTCCTCCTGATGCTTTTCTTCAGTGGACTGATACTCGACAAGATGGGAGTTCGCTTTACTGGAGTGCTGTCATGTTCGCTGATGATCATCGGAGTGCTTATCAAGTTGTATGCCATCACTGCCCCGTTAGCTCATCAGACCTTTCACCTGCATATCCTTTCGTTCATTGACATACGACTCCCGTTGTCAGCAGCACTTGCCTCTCTGGGGTTTGCCGTCTTCGGAGTGGGATATGAGATGTGCGGTATCACCGTCTCAAAGGTCATGGTAAGATGGTTTACCGGCTACGAACTGGCATCAGCCATGGGCATTCAGCTGGCAATGGCACGTCTGGGAACGGCATCTGCCCTCAGCTTCAGCGCACCCATAGCAACCCGTTATACCCTGTCTACTCCACTCCTCGCCGGACTCGTATTGCTCTGTATAGGACTGGTCTGCTATCTTATCTACTGCGTCATGGACAGAAAACTGGAAGCGGGCATCTCACAGACGAAGGCTCAGGAGACAGACAAATCATCGTCGTCCGACGCTTCATTCCGCCTCAGCGACATTGGAGCCATTCTGCGCAACCCCGGATTCTGGATTGTCACTTTCATGTGCATGGTCTTCTATTCTGCGATAAGTCCCTTTCTGAAGTTTGCGACAAAGCTGATGATTGAGAAGTATTCCGTTGCTCCCGATGTGGCAGGATTCATCACCTCCATAGCCCCTTACGGCACAATCATCCTCACTCCCCTCTTCGGGCGCATCTACGACAAATACGGTCATGGTGTCACGCTAATCATCATCGGCACAACGATGCTTGCCTTTGTCTATTTCGGATTCTCATTGCCCATCCACTCCAGTATCTTTGCCATATTCCTCATGGTGATACTCGGCATTGCCTATTCGCTCGTACCATCGGCACTATGGCCGGGAGTACCCAAGATGATACCCTTGAAATGTCTTGGAACGGCTTATTCCATGATCTTCTTCATCCAGAACTTCGGACGGTCTGTCATCCCTGTCTGCGTAGGAAAAGCCAATGAGACGGATTCCACCTACACCACCTCCATGCTCATCTTCTTCGGACTGGCGTGCACTTCCATCCTCATTGCCATCCTTCTCCTGTGGGTTGACAAGAGAAAGAAATATGGATTGCAGAAAGCAAACATCACTAAAAATTAATAGCGCCACAACGTCCCATCGTCCCATTAAGGCCTGCCCAGTGTTTCTCATGGTTGTAAACGATTCCAGGAAAATGTCAACTTGTCCAGTAAAACGACTGTCAACCACATCAGGAAAAACGTAAAAAAGAGTCAACCGAAATCAGGAAAAGACAAAAAGACATAAAGACAGGAAAATGTAACATTGTAACATGTAACATGTTACATTAGTAGGTTCACATTTTCTTTATTGAAAAATGTATTATAAATCGTAATTAATTTAGTATAAATAATTATAATTTATAATATACTATATTTTATATTAATATATAATATATTATATATTAATATAACCTTATATATATGCTATCCTCGTTGAGTATTGAAAGGTACTATTG
>CACWNV010000018.1 GCA_902762325.1 uncultured Prevotellaceae bacterium
GAAGTGAGTGCCTATCGTGACCTGAAGTATAACCGTCTGTTTACTCGTACACGTGGCTGGAATGGTGGTGACGGTGTTCTTACCGTAGGCTTGCCGAATGGTGATGTGTTATGGACGTTCAACGATAGCTTTTATGGTGTTGTCAATGCGGAAGACCGTTCCCGCGGAAGTTGCAACTTCCCTCGCAATAGCTTGATGGTACAACGAGCCCATGATGGTGTTTTGGGTGAGACAGAGAAAGACTTAGTGTGGTTAGCCGATTACGTAAACTGGCGTCGCCCCGACTTTGACCGTTATTTCCATGCCCGTACTCATCTGCGCCATCCGCAGGGTAACAAGTCTCTGGCAGAGATTCACGCAGGTGACATCGATGAGGACAAAGTATATTGGTCGGGCGATGGTGTCGTCTGTGATGGAAAGTTGCAGATGGTGTGGATAGCCGTGGAGTCGAAGGAGTTACGCAACTTGGGCACTGCTTTGGCCACTTATTCACTTGACGGCATTGTACCTACGGGGCGCTATCTCGACACCATCCCTGACTATCTGCCCAAGTCTGGCGACTACCTGCACCGTGAGAGTGTGACACACGACGTAAACCAGAATGTGGTATCCTACGGCTCGACCATTTGCGACGAGGCAGATGACGGCCACCTTTATTTATATGGGGTCGATGGATTCAATGTCCTTGTGGCACGCACGACGACTAAGAGTCTCTATAGTCCTTGGCAGTACTACGTAAGGAAAGCCGATGGACAATGGGTGTGGCAGGATGAGTATCCCATGGAAGAGGATATGAAGCGTTCGAATATCATGGCATCGTCTGATTACGCCTGTCATCTGCCTTGGGTGTTCCGCGATGGTGACTGGTACTACCTCACGTCACAAGCTCCCATCTTCTCTACTGAGGTCTATATCTACCGCTCGCATACGCCTTACGGTCCCTTTACCGACAAGCAACTGCTCTTCCGTCTGCCCGATCATCTCGACAAGATTGGTAATCAGAAGTATCATTGGCTCTACATGGTGAACCTCCACCCAGCCCTTTCCCGCACGGGAGAACTGGTCTTCTCAACGAATAGCGATCCTGACGACTTTTGGTGGAACTTCAACGACCCCGGAAGTGCCGACTACTACCGCCCTTATTTCTATCGTGTCTTTAACTGGAAGAAGGTTTACGACGATGTAATCGATACAAAGATAGAATCCATCCACTCTCCATCAGCCAATGTTGGGCTCGGCCTTACTGATAGCAAGACCTATTCCCTTCTTGGCATCGAGACACCCCATCCCAGTCGTGGCATCTATATCAGGCAAGGACGTAAGGTCATGAATAAATAAAAAAGCCAGCAATAACTCATTGATTATCTATGCAAAGAACTCCCTTTTATATTAATTTCCGAGAAAAAAATACCGAAAAAAATAATCTTCGGTAAAATAATTTTGGTAACGATATACTTGTTGGCTATATCTTTAATTATTATCTTTAGAAAGTCAGTGGCGAGAGCATCGCTTGGTAAAATATTCACATACTCCACCAAGCTAAGTTGAATAAAATATATTAGAGTATGCTCTGCCACCTACTGTTGTGTTACACGTCTTTATTTGATGTGTCTTTACACGTCTTTTTATGCTTATAACTGATATACATCCGTGAGCCAAATAGTATAAGAGCAGTTATGATTATTATCAGTGATTTCATATCTCAATCTTCATTTACTCAATTATTCATTATTAAAAGTGTTCTGAATATATTCATCAGAGTCAATTGCGTCCATTGAAATAGCATCAATTAAGCCATTTATATTATCAGCAAATTCTGTACAAACACGAACCTTTTGATTATTGTCATTTATATTCTCTCTTACAAATTTGCCTCTGACTATTCTTTCAATCATATTGGCATTATTGTAATCATAATCATTAACTAACATTCGTGTAAGTGTTCTTCTCTTGTCAATGCCGTTTTTAATATCAAGGAATTTCAAGTTGTCAATACAAGCCTTTAACTCCGTAATCCAATGAGCAAAGTTTTCACTTTCAGGGTTGAACAATTGACACCATTTGCAAAGACACCAATTTTCCACGAGTTGAAACCGCAATCCATCTACTCTTGCTTTGTATGCTTTCAATGGCACAGCCATTTCATTAATTATGCCTATCCTGTTCAATACATCTTCAACTGATTCGTTGATGATTTCTCTTAATCGTCTTTCTGTTATTTTATTCTTTAATGTTTTCATATTCATAGTGACTTTATATGTAATAAATAGTGTCAAGCAGCCATTTCTAACATTTGAACCATACTGTAGTTCACCACACCTATGGATGCTGTGAACATATCTCTGAAACAGTCACAACCCTTCATCTTACGACAGTTGTAACGATATACAGCTTCGTCTACATATCTCTGTAGATACTTGCTTGTAATATAGTGATAGATACCCTCAATCATATGCTTGAGCGTACCCCAAAAGCCCTCGATGGTGTCGGTAAAGTCACCACCCTTCACATACTCATTTCTGCCGTGATTAACGACCTTGTGAGTGTACTTGGTCTCATCAATGCCATTGTATGAATTAAGTTCGTCAGTATAGACGTTAGAACCCTCGGCAATGAACTGACCAATTAGAGGAAGCAGCGTAGCACCATCCGTCTTTTCGCACTTGACAGCAATCACCTTGCCACCACGCTGAACCATACCAAACACAGGAGTCTTGGTCTTGGTTGAACGACCTTGTGTTCCTGGTGTACGTCTGCTTTCGTGCTTGTTCTTCTCCTTGCCACCGATGTAAGCCTCGTCACACTCAACATCGCCCTCAAGGGCAATAGTGTCATCTTGTGCGAACAGAGTTCTAATCTTGTGCAGAATGAACCAAGCAGTCTTCTGAGTCATGTCAATGACTCTTGCAAGCTGGTGGCTGCTGATACCCTTCTTGTGAGAAGAAATCAGATACATCGCCATAAACCACTTGCGAAGGTCAATCTTGGTGTTCTCAAATATTGTACCAACCTTCTCGCTAAAGTTCTTGTGGCACTCTGAACAGCAGAAGCGTCCATCTGCTCTCTTGTGACAATGATGCTTACCGCAGGAAGGGCATACGACATCATCGCCCCAACGAGACTCAACGATTGCTTGTTGGCACTTTTCCTCAGTGTTGAAGTATGTAGCCACAGAGTACAGCGAATTGAATTTACTGAAGTTAATCATAATGTCTCTAATATATTTTATCCGTATCTTATCTATAGTGCATATATACGGAAAATATTCGAGAAAAACAAATTATTCAGCAACTTTTTTCATTAACTGCCTCATTTTTAGCTTATTTACACACATTTGTAGTCAACAAGTATATCGTTACCATAATTTTTCTCCGATAATTGTTCTAATGCATTATGATTTGGTAATGAAATCTCTATCATGAAGATCATCCTCTACCTAAACGCCCATAAACGGCTGAAAAGCAAGAACTTATAAAAGAATTATTGTCTATTTATCCTCTACTTATATTCTACTTATTCTCTACTTATCCTCTACAAACTATCTACCTGTTCTCTACTTATCTGGTTGGATGAATCAAATCGTTTAGCATCGTTAAAGTATAGGTTTGCGGGCTGTAAAGAGTACATTTGCGAGTTGTAAAGAGTACGTTTAGTAATCGTAAAGAGTATGTTTGCAATGGGGAGAGAATCTATTGATATGGTGAAGATTGGTAGAGGATAAGTAGAATATAAGTAGAGAATAAGTAGAGTTTTTGTAGATAGAACATAAACAGATAAAGCTCTTATATTCAATGGTTTAAGATAAATTCAGTAGAGGATAGACTGAAAACCATTCGAGTCACATAATTATTTTTAGTATAATTGGAGGGATTTCTGTGTCTTTGTAAGAAAAACTTATCCCGAACTGGGGTGTTTCTGCTCTTTTTTCTGTATATTTGCAACCATAATTAATAGTGTTTATGAAGAAAGTAAAGATACAGACAATGTTGGGCGACATTGTTGTCCGCCTATACGACGAGACTCCCATCCATCGTGACAACTTTGTGAAGTTAGTGGAGGAGGGCTATTATGACGGAACCTTGTTCCATCGAGTGATAAAAGACTTTATGATTCAGGGCGGTGATCCTGATTCAAAAGGAGCACCTGCAGGAAAAATGCTTGGCGTTGGCGGACCTGACTACACGCTGGAGGCTGAGATAAAAGAAGGTCTGTTTCATAAGCGTGGAGCCTTGGCAGCTGCCCGACAGGGTGATGAGGTGAATCCGGAGCGCAGAAGCAGCGGTTCTCAGTTCTATATTGTCTGGGGACAAGTTTATAATGAGGGGCAGTTGCGCCAGTTCTCAAAGCAATTGAAGATGCAGCACGCACAGGCCATCTTCAATCAGCTTGCATCTGAACATCGTGACGAGATTATGCAGATGCGACGTAACAGGGATCGTGCAGGACTACAGGAACTGCAAGACAGACTGGCTGCTGAAGCACAGAAGCAAGCTGCTGATTATGCAGGACTGACAGAAGAGCAGCAAAAGACATACTCGACAGTTGGGGGTACACCACATCTTGATGGTCAGTACACGGTGTTCGGTGAGGTTGAGGATGGCCTTGACGTTGTAGAGATGATACAGAACACGGCAACTGGACGTGGAGACAGACCTGTTGATGACATAGAAATGAGAATCTCCATTGTTGAATGAATATCCGACGGAGTTACTTTAGGTGATAGAAAGACAATAACTAAATATGGACACACAGCAGTTTATACAAGATTTCAGAGAGGCATTCGGCCAGAAAGTGGATTTGCCTCTGTTGTTTGGCTATAGCGACAATCCCGTTGCAGCTACAGAAAAGATTGGCGGTTGTTTCTTCAAAGGCTTACAAGCAGCACGGGATGGCGTACCGGTAAGCCTGAATGCAGAGAACATCGGATGTGGAGGTGGAAAACTCTATACCGGGTTTGCAGATATGCCCGAGCGTGTGCCGGTATTCGTCTCTCAGAAGGAGAAATACAAGGAGACGCCCCAAATGGTGGTCGACTATATTGATGGTCTTGGAATGAAACGTACAGATAAGAAATACCTCAATTTCGTGCGGATAGACAAGGCAGAATCATTTGACGACTATGAAGGTGTCTTGTTCTATGCTACGCCGGACGTGCTGTCTGGTTTGTGCGGATGGGCGTTCTTCGACAGGAACGAGCCGGATGCTGTCGTCGCACGATTTGGATCGGGATGCAGTACTGTCGTATCGATGACGGTTGTGGAAAACGCCCGGCAGGGTTACAGATGTTTCCTTGGTCTGTTAGACCCTTCAGTTCGGCCTTACGTCAAAGCCAACGAACTTGGATTCACCATCCCCATGAGTCGTTTTACGAAGATGATGGAAACGATGAGACAGTGTTTCCTCTTCGATTCCCATGCATGGAAAAAGATGAAGGAAAGGTTGCAGGAATAGAAGCGGATGAATCTTTTATTGACGAACAGATAATGCGGAATATAGAGGGAGTATGGTTTTGAATATCGACAGTTAAAAAGAAAAGGAGACAATGAGACATTTTAAAAAACGAATATTGATTATTGTATTGCTGTTGCAGACACTTGGCGTTTGTGGGCAGGGATTCAAGAATCCCGTGCTTCCGGGCTTTCATGCCGACCCAAGTGTGTGTTGCGCTGGTGAAGACTTCTATCTTGTAAACAGCACATTCCAGTATTTCCCCGGAGTACCAGTTTTCCACAGTAAGGATTTGGTGAACTGGGAACAGGTTGGCAACTGCCTTACCAGGCCGACGCAGGTGGACTTAAAAGGCACCGATGGCAATAGCGGCATCTATGCCCCAACCATTCGCTATAACAATGGTCGTTTCTATATGGTGACGACGGTGTTTCCCTCGCGCCGTCATTTCTATGTCTGGACCGACAATCCTACTGGTGAGTGGTCGGAACCTATCGTGATTGACTTTGCCATAGGCAGTTGTGATCCTACACTCTTCTTCGACGAGGGGAAATGCTATTTCCTATGGAAAGAGGGTGATATCAAGATTTGTGAGATTGATGTGGAGACGGGCAAGCAGTTGGGCGAGATACATCACTTGGGGACAGGTCTTGGCGGACGATACCCCGAAGGGCCGCATATATATAAGAAAGACGGGTACTATTATCTGTTGCTTGCCGAGGGCGGAACAGAACATGGACATCATGTGAACATCCTCCGAAGCAAGGATCTTTTCGGTCCCTACCAGCCGAACCCTGCCAACCCCATCCTTTCTCACTTCAACATGAAGATGCAGAACTGTCAGATACAGGGTCTGGGACATGCCGACCTGGTGCAGGCTCCTGATTCTTCGTGGTGGATGATTTGTCTGGGCTACCGTACCAGCGGCTATCTGCAACATGTGATGGGACGCGAGACGATGCTTGCGCCCGTAACTTGGGAAAAAGGTGGTTGGCCTGTGGTGAATGGTGATGGTACGCTGCAGACGGATATGAAATGCAAAACGCTGCCCTTAGTTCCAATGGCAAAGGACCCGGTTAGAGAAGAATTCAACTATGTGAAGCGCAATGCGCCCCAAGACAGTTATCACTCTCTGGGCTTACCCATGGGATGGATGAGCCTGTGTAATCCTGATTATACTAAATACTCGCTGACTGAGCGAAAAGGATGGCTCAGACTTTACCCCTCTACGACAGACCTCAGCGAGACGGCATCGCCTACGTTTGTTGCACGAAGACAGACAGAACTGAACTTCTCGGCTACTGCATTGCTTGACCTTTCACATCTGACAGAAGGCATGCAGGCCGGACTTACGGCATACGCTGCACCACTGAACCACTATGATGTGGTAGTTGAGAAAAGAAACGGGAAAGTTTTCATTAAGTCGAATGTCCGGTTAGGGCAGACCAGCCATACTGAAAAGGAAATCGAGTTGACCGGAAACCTTGCTTATCTGCGCATCACGTCCGACAAGGTCTTTTACTATATGATGGCATCATCCGATGGAGTCAACTTCACCCAATTAGCCAAGATGGAATACCGTTTCCTTAGCACTGAGACGATAGGCGGTTTTACGGGAGTGATGCTCGGCATCTTTGCACAATGTAAAGATGAGATAAGCGACAGCTATGTGGATGTTGATTGGTTTGAATATAAGTAGGACGCACAGTTAAAATAGAATTTGGGGATATCGTTTGGCACCAATCCGTTTTTTTTATATTTTTGCAAGCAGAATAAAGAACAGAATATGCGAAAGATTATTGTTCATACCTTATTTTATATATCAGCCGTGGTGATGCTATTTGCTTCATGTGCTGGAAAGGAAACGTATAGGATTGGTGTGTCGCAATGTGCTGAAGGGCGGTGGCGCGAGAAGGTGAACAACGAGATGCTGGCGGCTCAGCACCTGTACGAACAGGATGTTAAGGTGACGATAGCCAGTGCTCACGACGACACGCAACTGCAAGTCAGACAGATAGACAGCCTGGTGAACACTGGTATTGACCTGTTGGTGGTGGCTCCCAATGAGGCTGCACCAATCGCGGTAGCCATTGAGCGCGTCAGGAAGAAAGGCATCCCCGTGATATGCTTCGACCGTAAAGTAAAAGGCGACAACTATACGGCTTTCATTGGCGGTAGTAACGTAGAGGCAGGCCATGCCATCGGTGTGAATGTGGTCGATGTTGCCAATGGTATCGTTGCTGCCAAACACAAACCGTTGGTGCTGGAGGTGACGGCACTGATGAGCAGTTCACCGGCACAAGAGCGGCATGAAGGTTTTGCGAAGGCTCTTGAAGGTCATAATGAACTTGACTACGTGTGTCGCGAGGGTGACTGGAGTTCTGAGACCACCTGCCGTATCGTGAAAGAGCAGATAGAGTCGGGACGGTTGCCCGACATTGTGTTCTGCCATAACGACGGTATGGCAACAGGTGCCTATAAGGCTTTGGTGGAAACGGGCACGGAAGGCAAGATTTACATCTATGGTATAGACGGCATGCCTGACGAAGGTCTTGACTATGTACAGTTCGGTCATCAGCTTGCCAGCTATGTCTATCCCACTGGAGGTGGGGAGATTATCAGGCTGGCGTTAAACATCCTGACTGGGAAACCATACGAGCGAGAGAACAAGTTGGATGGCATCCTGGTGGTACGGGAGAACGTATGGTCGATTTCTACCACCACCAAGGAACTGATGAGGCAGAACGAGAATCTGGTGACAATCCAAGACAAGTTGGAGGACTATTTAGGTCTGTATAACACGCAGCACAAAGCGTTTATGGCAAGCATAGTACTTATTATATTGCTGACGGTGGCCGTAATCGCCATCTGGCGTGCCTACGTACTGTCACAGCGTGCCATCAAGAAACGACAGGCTCTGAACGAAGAAGAGACATTGTTCTATACAAACCCGGACAGCCGCAAGGTGCGCAAATTGTTTAAGACACCCACAGAGGAACTGCCTGCTCCCAAGTCGCAAAACACCATTTTTGCCGAGACGCTGAATGATGCTATCCGTAAAAACATGTCGAATCCATCGCTTAAAATGGAAGATTTAGGCGAGACGGTGGGGCTGAGTCGCGTGCAGTTGTACCGAAAGGTAAAGACCATCACAGGGCTTTCGCCCGTCGAGTTGCTTCGACAGATGCGTTTGCAACAAGGCTATGTGCTGCTGAGCACCACTAACAAGACCGTTCAGGAGATTGCTCACGAGGTTGGATTCGCCACACCGGGCTACTTTTCGAAATGTTTTCGGGAGCAATATGGTAAATACCCGATGGAATTGAGGAATTCAACAAATGTGACTTAATAGTCAACTATTGTTCCATGAAACATTTTTGTGAGTCTGCGAACGAAAATTGAAAGTCTTTTTTCGTTCGCAGACTTAATTTTGTAGCAGTTTAATTGATTACTAACCCAAAAATTGCAAGAAATGGAACAATTGAGAAGATTCATTCTGAGTTTCCTTTCGCTGCTGAGTGTTACTTTTATGTACGCGCAAAGCGGTGAAATTTCCGGCAACGTGGTCGATGGTACGGGTGAACCTATCATCGGTGCAACGGTAATGGAAAAGGGAACGTCGAACGGTACTATTACCGACATCGACGGAAATTTCAAAATCAAGGTGGAGGCAAACGCGACGCTCGTCTTCACATACATTGGTTTTCAGAATCAGGAACTGCCTGCCCAAGACGGTATGAAGGTTGTGATGCAGGACGATGCCCTGTCGCTGAACGAGGTTGTCGTAACTGGTTACACCACCCAGCGTAAGGCCGACTTGACAGGAGCCATATCGACGGTCAGCGTTGATGAAATTGCCAAGCAGAACGAAAACAACCCGATGAAAGCCCTACAGGGTCGTGTGCCTGGTATGAACATCAGTGCCGACGGTAATCCCTCGGGTGCCGCTACGGTTCGCATTCGTGGTATCGGTACACTGAACGACAACGACCCTCTCTACATCATTGATGGCGTACCCACAAAGGCAGGTATGCACGAATTGAACGGTAACGACATCGAGAGCATTCAGGTGTTGAAGGATGCTGCCTCGGCATCTATCTATGGTTCGCGTGCTGCCAATGGTGTCATCATCATTACTACTAAGAGAGGTAAGGACGGTAAGATAAAAGTGAACTTCGACGGTAGCGTGGCCACTTCTTTCTATACCAACAAGATTGAGACGATGAATGCCAGCGAGTGGGGGCGTGCCTTCTGGCAGGCATCGGTGAACGATGGTCTGAACCCCAACAACAATAACCTTGGCTATAACTACGACTGGAGCTACGACAAGCAGGGAAATCCGGTGTTGAACCGCATGACCATGAACATGTACCTTGATGAGAACGGTACGGTGCGCACGGGCGATACCGACTGGTTTAAGGAGATTACCCGTACGGGAGTAGTGCAGCAGTACAACCTCTCGGTGAGCAACGGTACGGAGAAGGGTAACGCATTCTTTTCAATGGGTTACTATGACAATCAGGGTACCATCAAGGACAGCTACTTCAATCGTCTGTCAGCTCGTGCCAATGCCGACTACAAGCTGTTCGACGGCAATGTCGTTTTAGGTGAGAACTTCACCATCAACCGTACGAAGGGTGTAGATGCTCCCGGTGGTGTGCTTGAGCATGCTCTGGAGTTCAACCCCAACTTCCCCATCTATGCTGAGAACGGTAAGTATGCCCAGGCTCTGGGTGCCTACTCAGAGCGTGAGAATCCGCTAAGCATGATTGACAATTCAAAAGACAATGAATACACACAGTGGCGTATGTTCGGTGATGTACACCTGAGTGTCACTCCTTTCAAGAATTTCATGGTCCGCACTACCTTAGGTATGGACTACACCCAGAAAGAGCAGCGTTTCTTCACTTATCCAATCGCTAATGGTAAGGTGATGCGTACAGAATCAGCTGTAGAGGGTAAGCAGGAGCATACCATGCGTTGGATGTGGAATGCCATCGCCACCTATAATTTAGAATTAGACAAGCACCGTGCCGACTTTATGGTTGGTACTGAGGTCAACCGCATGGACTACAAGATGAGCAGTGCCAAGCGTTACGAGTTGGCTATTCTGAATACCGACTACATGTGGCCCAGTGCCGGTGCAGGCCGCCAGTTGGCTGAAGGTTTCGGCGAGGGCTTCTCGCTGGTATCTTTCTTCGGTAAGGCTAACTATACATACGACGACAAGTATCTGGCTTCGTTCACCATCCGTCGTGACGGTTCGAGCCGCTTCGGTTCTCATAACCAATATGGTACCTTCCCATCGTTCAGTGCCGGTTGGCGCATCAGCGAAGAGAAGTTCATGGAGTCAACAAAGAGCTGGCTCGACAATCTGAAACTGCGTTATTCTTGGGGACAGACCGGTAACCAGGAGATTTCGAACACCGCACGCTATACACTTTACAAGTCTATGGTATCAACAGGTCTCTGGAACAGCAGTCAGGCTGGTTCTTCCTACGACATTGCAGGTAGAAACGGCGGCTACGACCTGGACAACGGTTATGTGCGCAATCAGCGCGGTAATGACGATATCAAGTGGGAGACCAGCACCCAGCACAACATCGGTCTGGACTTCGGACTTCTGCATGGTGACATCTACGGTAGCTTCGACTGGTTTAACAAGAAGACCACCGACATCCTGCTCTTCATGGACGGTATCGCTGCCATGGGTGAGGGCAATGGTCAGTGGATCAATGCCGGTGAAGTGAAGAACAATGGTTGGGAGCTTTCGCTGGGCTATCGCCATCATCTCGCCAACGGCTTCTCATGGGACATCAACGGTAACATCAGCCGCTATCACAACGAGGTTTCCAGACTGCCTGAGACAGTAGCAGCCAGCGGACGCTACGGCGGTAACAGCAAAAAGACCGTCATCGGTCATCCCATGTACTCACAGGTAGGCTTCATCTACGACGGCATCTTCAAGAGTCAGGAAGAGATTGACAACCATGCCATTCAGGAAGGTGCCGGTCTTGGCCGCATCCGCTTCAAGGATTTGAATGGTGACGGTTTCATCACTGAGGACGACCAGGACTGGATCTATGATCCGACACCCGACTTTACATGGGGTCTGAACATCTACCTCCAGTACAAAGACTTCGACCTGACCATGTTCTGGCAGGGCGTGCAGGGCGTTGATGTTGACTGCCGTGGCTTTAAGTCGCAGACCGACTTCTGGGCAAACTCTCTGATTAACGTGCCTTATCTTAATAAAGGTGTGCGTGTGCTCGATGCCTGGAGCCCGTTAAACCGCGACAGTGAGATTCCCGCTCTGACCACGTCGGACACCAACCGCGAAGGTCGTATCTCAAGTTATTACATTGAAAACGGCTCGTATGCCAAATTGCGTACCATTCAACTGGGCTACAACCTGCCCAAGAGCTTTGTTGAGAAACTGCGTTTGGATCGCATCCGCCTCTACGCTTCGGCTCAGAACCTGCTGACCATCAAGAGCAGTAAGTTTACCGGTGCAGACCCGGAGAACCCCGGATTCAACTATCCTATCCCTCTCAATCTCACTTTCGGACTCAATGTTTCATTCTAAAATATAGCAACGATTATGAAAACGACATATAGAATTATCTGCGTAATCTGCATCATTTTCAGTTTCATGAGCTGCTCTGACTTCTTGGATGAGCAGGTGCCGCAGGCTACGCTGACTCAGGACGAGGTAAAGAAGCCTGAGTACATCGACAACGTGCTGATTTCAGCCTATGCCGGACTGCTCAGCATCGAGGACATGAACTCCTCGTTCTCACTCTGGAACTACGACACTCGCTCAGACGATGCATACGTCGGCGGTTCTAACCCCTCAGACGGTGAGGCCTTCCATATCTTGGAGAAGCATACCACTGTGATGACCACTGACTGGCCCTACAATGACATTTGGAATCGTTTCTATAAATACCTGTCACGCATCAGTCTGTCACTCGACATTCTGGCTGTTGCTGATCAGGAGAACGCCACCATCAAGCAGCGTACAGCTGAGATGAAGTTCCTGCGTGCCTACGGTCACTTCCAGTTGAAGCGCCTGTTCAAGAAGATTCCTTTCGTCAACAAGCTCAATATGCAGGAGGACGACTACAACAATCTAACGAATACAGAATTCACCAACGACGAGGGCTGGCAGCAGATTATCAACGATCTGGAGGATGCCTATGCAGTATTGCCCGCCACACAGACAGAAAAAGGTCGCCCCACCAAGGCCGCCTGTGCTGCCTTCCTGGCAAAGGTATATCTCTATAAGGCATATCGTCAGGACGATGCTAATACGAATCAGGTGACCTCAGTCAATGAAGCCGACTTGCAAAAGGTTGTGGACTACACCGCTCCCAGCCTCTATGCAGGCTACGGACTGGAGAGCGACCTGCACAACAACTTCCGTCCAGAGGAGCAATACGAGAACGGCAAGGAGAGCATCTGGGCCATACAGTACTCGAAGAACGATGGTACCGTATATGGTAACCTGAACTTCTCATACCGATTGATAGTTCCATGTATTCCTAAGGTTCACGACGCCGGTTGTGACTTCTACAAGCCGTCTATCAATCTGGTCAATGCCTATCGAACCAACAGCGACGGACTGCCCCTCTTCGACAATGTCCCCGCTAATGCTACCGACTATGAGGTTGGTTCTGCACAGACCGTTGACCCGCGTCTTTTCGAAACCGTTGGTGTGCCGGGCACTCCTTATATGTTCAACCCCAACTTCATGATCAACAAGTCTAACACATGGAGCCGCTCGGGTGGCATGTATGGCTACTTCGTATCACTGAAGCAGAACGTCGACCCATCACTCACCGACACCTATCTCTTCGTCTGCGACAACCAGTGGGCAAGTTCTATGAACCGCGTGGTCTTCCGCTATGCCGACGTGCTGCTGATGCGTGCTGAGGCTCTGGCTCAGCTTGGAAAGACTGCCGAGGCCATTTCACTGGTCAATCAGGTGCGCACCCGTGCTATGGGCATGACTTCCAGTAGCGTAGTGGCTAACTATCCTACTAAATATGGTGTTCACTATGCTATCGGCAAGTACAACGGTACTTACTCCAAGGACGAAACCATGAAGATTGTCAAGATGGAACGTCGTCTGGAGCTCGCCATGGAGAGTGAGCGTTTCTTCGACCTCGTGCGCTGGGGTGAAGCTGCTACTGTCATCAACCGTTTCTACACCACTGAGAGTGAGAAGATGAACTTCCTGAGCGGTTCGATGTTCACTGCCAACAAGAACGAGTACCTGCCTGTTCCTGACGACCAGATCAAGGCAGCGAACGGACATTATACGCAAAACTGCGGACAATGGTAATTGTAAATGAAGAGTGAAGTATCATTAAAACGAAATAAAGCAATATGAAACACAATATTAATAATATGGAAAGAAGCATGAAAATGATGATGAAGTTGCTCTGCGCAGCATTCTTCATTCTTCATTCCTCATTCTTCATTTCCTGCGACGACGACCATACGGGCAGTATCGACGTGAGCGGTTCATGTCTCGTTGAGAAATTCGTGCTGAACGGACAATACGAAGGCATTATCAACACCGAGAAACGGCTGATAAAGATAAAAGTTCCTGTAGACTTCAATCAGAAGGGCAACATGGAAATCACGAGTCTGGATGTATCATCTGGTGCAAAGACTAATTTGAAGGTGGGCGACCGCGTGAACTTCGATGCCGACCGTACTCTGCACATCACCAATGGTGATCTTGAGATGGACTATCAGATCAGTGTGCGCAACGATGAGGCACTGATGTCACTCTTCATCCTTGAGGGTGTGAAGGGAGCCATCAATCAGGATGACAAGACCGTCACCGTATCGGTGATGGCAAACAGCGGTATCGACCTCGAAAACGCTACCTTTGAGGTGGTGTGCAGCGAGGATGCTACATGCAGTCCAGCCAGTGGTACGAAGGCTAATTTCAAGGAGCCTGTCAAGATAACGCTGACCGACAATACTGCCACCAATACCTATACCGTCTATGTGACGCTCATCGAGAATCCTGTAGCCATCTTTGTTGGCGACGCAGAGAATGTTGAGATGCTTAACGACGAGGAAAAGGCTGCTGCTAAATGGCTCACCGGCAATATTGAGGGCTCTGCCTACGCATCATGGGATATGGTGGCAAGTGGCACCATCTCACTCGATGAGTGCAAGCTCATCTTCTTCCATCGTCACAGTCCTGCATACGGCAACTACAATGGATTTGCCGAGGCTGCAACGGGTGCCATGACGGCACTGCCTAAGATGAAGGAATTCTGGAAGCGCGGCGGTGCTTTCGTGCTGAGTCGTTCGGCTGTGAACTATGCCATTGCCCTCGGTGCTATGCCAGAGGATGCTTATCCCAACAACTGTTGGGGTGGCGGCGGAGGCGAAGGCTCCGACCTGATGGGTGATGATCCCTGGCACTTCTTTGCCTATGACACCAGCCACCCGCTGTGGAAGAATCTGAAGGCATATCCAGGTGCAGCACCAGATGCTATCTACACACTCGACAACGGCTACACCATCTGTAACACCACGTCGCAGTTTGCCCTCTGGAATCCTTATACAGGACAGGAAGCATTCGAGTCTATCACAGGTGCTCGTGCCCTTAGCCATGGAGGTGACGGTGCTATCGTAGCATGGGAGCTGAAAGCTGCCGACGGCAAGTTCGGCAAGGGCGGTATCATCTGCTTCGGCTCAGGACTCTTCGACTGGAACTCACCTACGCCTTACACATCTGTCTATCACGACAATATGGGTGGCATCATGCTCAACGCATTTGATTATCTAACCAAATAAAAACAGAAAATTATGAAGACAATGATATATTCAGTATTCGCACTCATGCTGTCAGCTGCTTCGCTGACGGCATGCAGCGACGACGAGTTCAGCGGCGATCCTGCCAAGGACTGGAACGGCACAACAACGTTCTTTGCTCCTACCGACAATCAGGGCTTCGGAACTTACTATACCCCTGCCATCGGTCGTGTGGGCGACCCCATGCCATTCTACGATCAGAAGGCTGGCGACTTCAAGGTTCTCTACCTGCAGGAGTTCATCAACAATATGACTTACCGCTTCCATCCCATCTGGGCTGTTTCCACCACTGACGGTGCCAACTATGAGTCGCTGGGCGAGCTGCTTCCTTTCGGAGCTAACGACTACCAGCAGGATGCCGCCCTGGGTACGGGTTGTGCATACGAGAAAGACGGTGTCTACTACATCTATTATACTGGTCACAACGGTAACTGCAAGAACCGTGAGGTGGTGATGCGTGCTACATCTACCGACTTTAAGACGTGGACGAAGGACGAACTCTGGACGCTTAAAGGTCCTGACTTCGGCTACTCTGGCAACGACTTCCGTGACCCGCAAATCTTTGTTGCTGACGACGGCCTCTACCACATGCTCATCGCTACTTATCCTGTAAATGGTGGTGACCCTGTCTTCGCTGAGTTCAAGTCTGGGGACTTGAAGAGTTGGGAGCATGTTGGTCGTATCCGTATGATTTGGGACCGTATGCTTGAGTGCCCCGATGTCTTCAAAATGGGCGACTACTGGTACTTGGTATACAGCGAGAGCTTCCGCGCTTCATGGAGCCGCAAGGTGAAGTACATGATGGCGAAGACCTACGAGGAACTGAAGAACTGCTTCAACGACGGACCTAAGTGGCCTGCCGACGGTCATGAGGGAGTGCTTGACAGCCGTGCCTTCTATGCTGGCAAGACAGCCTCTAACGGTCAAGACCGCTACATCTGGGGCTGGTGTCCGTTCCGCACAGGTGCCGATATTCACGAGAAGAACACCAACGTAGGTGCCGGAGACGGTAATGAGCCTGCATGGAGTGGAGCACTCGTGTGTCACAAGATTATCCAGCATGCCGACGGAACTCTTACACTTGGTGCCGTTCCTGCTATGGCGGCTAAGTACAACAAATCTGCCAATGCCAACGTCGTAGCATCCAACGGCTACAGCAATGGTGCATTGAGTGGCGACGGAGCCTACGTGCTTTACAACCGCCTGGATAATTGCAATCACATCTCATTCACCGTGAAGACTTCCAACAACTGGGATAAGTTCGGCGTTTCATTTGCACGTGGCACCGATTCCAAGAAGTATTATACGATGGTCGTTAATCCCGAATGGGAAGATGGCCGTAAGGTAAACTTCGAACAGGAGGGTGAGGAAGGCAAGGGCTTCATTGAAGCAGCCGACGGCTATAACTTCCAGCGCCCGGCAGACAATGTCTATAACATCGATATCTATACCGACAACTCAGTTCTGACGCTCTACATCAACGATGTCTGCGCTTACACGCAACGCATCTACGGCATTCAGAAAAACTGCTGGAGCATCAACAACTATGGCGGTTCCATCACTGTCAGCGACGTGAAAGTTACTCAGCAATAAATAAAACAATTCGTTCGCTAAGTTAGTAGTTTTATTTAGACGGCCCAATACTTGTTCAGCGGAGCAGTATTGGGTCGCTTTTTTATCCCACAGTATTAAGAAATTTTCATGTCATTGACAGTCCTATCATCAGCAGCAAAGAGAACAATACGATGATGATGATTCTTAACCAATTATAGATATTGACAATTCTATTAGCTTTCAGATTTTCCATATTATCAACTTGTTGATTTTACCACTGCAATAGTACGCTTTGGATATTACAAAAATATTTCAGTGATATGAAAGTGTGGTTACTACAGCATTTGTAACAAGATTGTAATATCAGCGTAACAGCCATGCAACAAGATTGTAAAACCTTTGTGGCATAATTACAGAAAAACAATTTAATGGAATTGATTATCAACATTTTCTCGCTTGTTGGATCACTGGCATTGTTCCTCTTCGGAATGAAAACGATGTCGGAGGGTCTTGAAAAGTTTGCGGGCGATCGTCTGCGCAGTATTTTGGCGGCTATGACGAAAAACCGGGTGATGGGCGTGATGACTGGTATTCTCATCACGGCGCTCATCCAGTCGTCGAGTGCCACCACGGTGATGGTAGTAAGTTTCGTCAACGCAGGTTTGATGACGCTGGCACAATCCATTGGTGTCATCATGGGTGCAAACATCGGTACTACCGTCACGGCATGGATTATCTCTGCGGTAGGTTTTAAGGTGAACATTGCAGCCTTTGCCATTCCAATGCTGGCTATCGGTATGCCGCTGCTGTTCAGTAACAAAGGCAACCGTAAGAGCATTGGTGAGTTTGTCTTCGGTTTCTCGTTCCTCTTTATGGGTCTGTCGTACCTTCAGGAAGCCGCCACGGCCATGAATATTGGTGACATGGTGGCAGGCATGCTGGCTCATGTGCCGCAGGATTCATTCTTCACCATTCTCCTTTTTGTCATCGTGGGTGCGATTGTGACCATGATAGTACAGGCATCAGCTGCTACCATGGCCATCACATTGATGCTTTTCGGCATGAATATCCCCGGCTTTGGATTCGAACAGGCTGCAGCATTGGCAATGGGACAGAACATCGGTACCACCATCACGGCATTCATGGCTTCGCTCACCGCTAACACGCAGGCTCGTCGTGCCGCCCTTGCTCACATGTTCTTCAATGTGTTTGGCGTGGTATTCTTCCTCATCATCTTCTATCCCGCTTGTAACGCTGTCAGTTGGTTTGTCGATAACGTGATGGGTGGTGGCAACGACCTCTTCAAACTTTCCGCCTTCCACACCGCATTTAACATCATCAATACGCTGTTGCTCATCGGTTTTGTCCGTCAGATAGAGATGCTGGTCTGCAAGGTGCTTCCGATGAAAGCTCAGGAAGAAGACTACCGTCTGAAATTCATCAGTGGCGGTCTGCTATCCACCGCCGAGCTTAGCATTATTGAGGCTCAGAAAGAGATTCATAGCTTTGGAGAGCGCTGCTTGCGAATGTTTGGATTTGTGCCAGAACTATTGCAGTTGCAAGATGAGGTGGAATTCAACAAGCTTTTCTCGCGCATCGAGAAATATGAGAACATCACCGATGCGATGGAGATGGAAATTGCCAGCTATCTGAACAAGGTGAGTAAGGGTCGATTGTCTGATGCGTCGAAAAGTCAGATTCAAAAGATGTTGCGACAGATTACGGAACTTGAATCCATCGGTGACTCAGTGTATAACCTCGGTCGCACCTTAAATCGCCACCGTATGCATTGTCAGGAGGCGTTCACCACTGAACAGACCCAGCACATGCTGACGATGATGCAACTTGTGGAAGGTGCATTAGCCGAGATGATGAATCAGATAGACCAACCCACAACCAAGTCGGGCATCAAGACATCTGTCAACATCGAGAACGAGATTAACAACTATCGTACGCAACTGAAGAACCAGAACTTGCACGATGTTAATTCTGGCCGCTATGACTATCAGCTCGGAGTGTTCTACGTTGACTTCATCTCAGAGTGTGAGAAACTTGGCGACTATGTGATGAACGTGGTGCAGGCTGGAAAGAAACGGACTAATGATTATGAAGACGAACCGTATGATACACAGGGTTAGAACCGTGCAAGCGTAAACTTGATCGTAAGTCCTCCGCCAGGAGTAGTCATTGCAGTTGTTGAGCCACCATGGACAGCAACTGCATTTTTTACGATGGCGAGGCCAAGACCAGTACCTCCGAGTTTGCGCGAACGACCTTTGTCGATGCGATAAAAACGCTCGAAAAGGTGCTCCAGATGCTTCGGCTCTACGCCCGGCCCGTCATCTCTCACCATAAACTCGTAGAAATGGCGGCCTTTTGTTTCAATCTCATTACATATAATCTCCAAACGCGAAGCCCCGATAGCATAGGCAATGGCATTGTCGATAAGGTTGCGGAAGATGCTATAGATCAGACTTTGGTCGCCCAGCACTTCCACATGCTGCGGTACTTGTAATGATGGCTCGATGCCCCTGTCTTGGAGTAGGAGAGAAGTGTCATCAAGTACATTCTGAATGACCTGCAACACATCCACCTGATGATATGCTTGTCGGATGGTCGCCCTGTCGTCGTCCAACTCGTCCAGCTTGGCAAGAGCACTCATGTCGAGCAATAACTTGCTCATACGCTCACTCTGTACATGGCAGCGTTCCAGAAAATGCCTCTTCTTATCCTCTTCCATGTCTGGGTTGTCGAGGATGCTCTCCAGATACCAGCGTATGTTGGCGGCAGGTGTCTTCAGTTCGTGGGCGGCATTTTGCGTCAGCTGTCGTTTGATACGTAATTTGTCTTCTTCTGAATGGCGCAATTTCCAGTAGAGCATGATGATGGTGTGGCTGATGTCGCCCAACTCGTCATCAGGCAGACGCCTCTCCAGTTCATGGTCAAGCTCTTCGCCTTCCTCAGCCTTCACGGCAAACTCATGAAGATGTCCAATGTGACGGCTGATTCGATGGGTGATGTAGTAAAGCACGATGCCCAGCAATAAGGTCAAGGCACCGGCAAAGTAGATGTAAGTGTTGTCGGCTTGTAGCGAGCGGGTCAGCTCGGCAGAATAGGGTACAGCAGCACGTACGATTACATTGCTGAAGCGTGTTGCAGAATAGAAATAAGTCTCGTGGGTGGATTGTGACATACGCTTGATGTCGTAACCATTGCCCACATGCAGAGCCTGTTCGATTTCTGTTCTCTGAAGATGGTTTCCTAATGAATCCACATTGGTATCGTAGCTGTCGAGGATTACCCGTCCTTTCAGGTCAATCACAGACACACGAAGACCTTCCATCTGATGACGTGCCACATAATCCCTAAACAGCAGGCTATTGGTCAGGCTGTCCTCGCCGAGCGTCTGCACCATCTCGTAGTTATACATTTGCAGCCGCGAGTGTAGAATGTCAATCTTGTATTCCTTTTCACGCTGATACTGATAGACACTGAAGCAGATGGCAAAAAGCAGAAACACACCACCGATACTCAGCAATAGATTGCGTTGGAAAGATTTACTTCTCAAAGCAGTAGCCATAACCTACACGTGTCTTAATCTGTTTGCCATAACGACCAATCTTCTTGCGCAGTCGGGTGATGTTCACGTCCACCGTACGGTCGAGCACCATCACATCCTGCGGCCAGCAATACTTCAGCAAGTCCTCCCGTGAAAACACCTTATTGGGATGTTGGAGGAAAAATGAAAGTAACTCAAACTCCAGTTTGGTAAAGACCAGCTTCTCCCCGTCGCAAGTGACGGTCTTTGCATTCATGTCGAGCGTGATACCCTCATAGACGATCTTTCTTTCTCCAGGAGGTGTTACCGTCTGTTGAGGTTGTGATGACCGCCTGAGCACAGCCCTGATTCTGGCTTTCACCTCTTTCATGCTCAGAGGTTTGGCAATATAGTCATCTGCACCGATATTCAGTCCCTTCACTAAGTTATCCTCCCCGTCAAGTGCCGTGATAAGAATAATAGGAATCTGTGCCGTAGTGGAATTGTTCTTTAACCTGCGCACCATCTGGAAGCCCGACATCTCACCCATCATCACGTCCAACAGAATCAGCGAATAATCCTGTAGGGGCAGTTCAAGTGCTTCCTCGGCTGAATAGGCAGTGTCAACCTCAAAACCTTCAGTTTCCAGATTGTATTTTAGTATCTCACAAATATCTATCTCGTCATCTACAACAAGTATTCTCATAAATAGTCAGCATTTCATGCAAAGTTACTGATTATTTTCCTAAACCCAATAGGATTCGTGTTACAATATTGTGAAATTTTATAAGCAGACTACCAGATATGGACACGTTCGGCAGGTGCGCGGTAGAGCTTCTGACCAGGTATCATTTAATCGTTTGCATCGAAGCCATGAGTTATCTCGTGGCCTATGGATGCGGCTGCCGCATAGATGATAGCCTCGTTGGCATTGTCGGGCCAGAGTGGATCCATGATGATGGCGGGATAGATAAACATCGCGTTGAACTTATGGATGTAAGTGGAGTTGAGTTCGGTGAGCGACCTTCCTGTGGTGGCCTTTCCTTGTTTCTTTTCAAAAGATTTGGAGATTCGCCCATTTCATCGTATATTTGCAGTCATGAAGAGTAAAAATGTAAGAATCGGGTGTCGATTGACCGTGCTGCTTGTGGTGGCGATGCTGGTACTTGTGGACTGTGTGAACCGCAACAGTGCCGAGGACCACTACAACGAAGGCTGTCAGCTGGAACAGCAGGGACGGAAGGGCGATGCACTGAAGGCCTACAGGTTGGCACAGGAGGAGGGTGGTACATCGGAGTGGGCGGTAGATGCCACGCTTGCCATGGGCAATCTGCAGTTGTTGGCAGGCAATCGCGACGATGCCCTGACGGCGTTCCGCTATGCGTTCGACCTCTCACAGATTAGTCGCGACACATTGCGCATGGTGTATGCGTTGCGAGATATGTCGCGGTGTCTGCGGTCGTCGGAGTGGATAGCCTCTGCTGCTAATTGTTTCATAAAGGCTGATGGGCTGGCACAGGCAGCGCATCTCGACGAGGCTCGTGCCGACCTCTGGCCCGAGTGGATGGACGTGGCTTTACAGCAAGGAGATAAGGAGCAGGTGAATCAGTTGTTGGAGGAGATAGATAGTCTGGAACGTTCGGCTGAACTCGGCGCTTCTTCTGCCTCTGCGAAGTCGGAAGAGGATGGACTTGGTGCGATGTGGTTGGCTCGCGGACGTGCGTTGCTGTGGCTTGGCCGTGAAGCTGAAGCCGAAGAGGCATTGCTGCATGCCAGCGAGAGTGCGAACGTGAAGACGCATGCTGCCGCTACGATGCTGCTTTCTCAGATGGAGAGCGGCAATGGCAGATACGAGTCGGCTTGGCTGAGTGCTATGGAGTGTGTGGCGATGATGGACAGTGTGAATCGTCAGACCGTGCGTGAGAATGGAGACTTGGTGTCGTCGTTGGAAGACCAGATTGGTGTAGAGCGCGAGAACGGACGGTTACGGTTGCGTCTCTGGGGAGTAGCTTTGCTCGCCCTGCTGTCGATAGTTGGCGTGGTCGCCTTCTTCCGCTGGCGAATACGACACCTTCAGGCACAGGTGGTTACGCAGAGTAGAAGACAGGAGGAGCAACGACTGGCTGCACAGGAGCAGAACCGTTCACAACAGGATCGTCTGTTGGCAGCTTTCCGCCAGTCGGCATTCTATGCCGATTGCGAGCGTATCGGGCAGGGCGGCAGTGGAGAAATAGAAGATGACACATGGGTACAGCTACAGACGTTGCTGAACGAGCATGCCGATGGCTTTGTGAACCGTCTTGTGGTGTTCTATCCAAAGATAAAACCTGCAGAGCTGCGCATGTGTTGCCTGATCCGGTTGGGACTGGGCAATCTGCAGATTTCAAATATCTTCCATCGCACACAGCAGGCCACAACCAATGCCCGTAAGCGTCTCTTCACCCGAATGTTTGAACGAGAGGGCACAGCCGACGAGTTGAACCAGTTTGTGATGTCGTTCTGAGCTTGTGAAGCAAAAGTGAAGTTTATGTGAAGTCGAAAACAAGGCTGTTACTGCTGATTTGTTTATTTTTGCAGCAGAAATCAATAAAAAATGAAAGGTATGATGAGAAGATTATTCAGACTTTTGATATGGGCATCCGTCTTGCTATGGTGTGTTGGAGCCTTTGCTGCCTCTGCTGCAGGTTTGCCATCGGTTACAGATGACGATCCCGACTCGCTGCTGACACTGCGGCAGGAGAACTTTGAGCGCTTTGCCCGGCAGAATCCGCAGGAGCGTGTGTATCTGCATTTCGACAACACTTCTTATTATAAAGGCGAGCACATCTGGTTCAAGGCATACGTGGTGGATGGTGCATCGCTGAAGGCATCTGACATGAGCCGCATTCTCTACGTGGAACTCGTGAATCCCATTGGCTTCCCCATTGAGACGCAGAAGCTGATGGTGAGAAACGGACAGGCCAGCGGCTCGTTCCTGTTGAAGGACACGCTGAATGCCGGTTTCTATGAGGTGCGTGCCTATACGGCGTGGATGCTGAACTTTACACCCGGTGTACCGCCGTCGGTGAAGAAGAGTGGCGACAACTACGGCCATGGTTGGGACCGGTTGTCGGGCATTCTTGCGAAAGATTTCTATGGCGAGCGTTTCCAGGAATACCTGCGTGGCAATGCCGGTATTTTCAGTCGCGTGTTTCCCATCTACGATAGTGTGGAGAACGGTGAGTATGGTAAGAAACTCATTCCTCGCCTGCCTAAGGCCACCGCATCGCTACTCGACAACGATCGTGACAAGCTGAAGATAGATTTCTATCCTGAGGGTGGAAACATAGTACGTGGCGTGCCCACTCGTGTGGCGTTTCAGGCACGCACTACTGAGGGACGCACACTGAACATTGAAGGACGTCTCGTGCGCAACGGGAAACAGATAGGCACGTTCAAGACCTACAATGCGGGTCGCGGCATGTTCAGTATAACCAGTGATGAGAGCGATGAGGCCGAAGATGAACTGCTGCGCGGCTTGAAGTTCAGTGTTACCTATGAAGGTCGCGACTATACGTTCCGTCTGCCCCGTGCACACCGCCGTGGCTATGTGCTGAATGTGTTCTCCACCGGCGATGATGCCCTTCGTGCCAGTGTTTCCCGCAACAGTCAGACCGACGGTATGCGGCTCGGTCTGAGCGTGACATCGCGCGGTACAACGCTCTATTATGACGTGCTCGACATGACCACAACTGAACGTGTCAACGTCGTTGTCGACAAGGCATCGCTGCAGACGGGAGTGAACATCTTTACGCTATTCACTGAAGAAGGCAAGGTGCTGGCACAGCGCGAGGTGTTCGTGAACAATCACGACATGGATGGTCTGCGCCTGCAGGTATCGATGCCCGATAAAGGCACGGCGTTGAAACCTTACGAGAAGGTGACTTTGGACTGCCAACTCGTCGATGCCGACGGAAATCCTGTCAAGGAGCGTAACAAACTGTCTATGGCTATCACCGACGGAATGTACCACGACGGCACCTACGCCGATGGTAATGTGCTTTCCTATCTTTTACTGGGTAGCGAAGTGAAAGGGTTCATTCCACATCCCGAATACTATTTCGAGGCCGACGACCGCGAACACCGCGTAGCCCTCGACCTGTTGATGATGGTGCAGGGCTGGACGCGCTACGACTTCGAACGCATGATGAGCGGTGAGCGCTGGGATCCGCTGATGGCGGTGGAGCGTGGGTTGAACTTCCGTGGCCGTGTCGTCGATGATCATGGTGAATACGAATATGTGCTGTGGAAGAACCTGAAAAAGCCCATGTGGGTGTTCAATGAGATGATTACGCCTTACGATGGCATTGTCTCGGCAGAGATTAAGACCGACTCGCTGGGGTTCTTCATGTTCAATCTTAATCCCTTCCTCGGAACGTCGCGCATGGCACTCACGCTGAACGAGGAGAGTGCAGAGGTCATAGGAAAGGTAGCGGCTGGCGTGGCAGGCCATAACTTTTCGGTTTATAAGAACAAGCGGCCGCGCTATCTGCTGCGCAAGCACATCATCCCGCTGAACGTGTATTCGCCCGTTGCTCGTAACTACGACTACTACGAAACACGCGCCCTGAACGAACCCATTGATTATAACATTTTCCGTCATGGCTTCATGGCGATAAACAACGCTTCCACTGCACCTTTCACCTACTACGACCGTTGCAGCCAAGCTTATGTACTGCCTGAAGTGACGAAGACCAAGAGCCGCAGCTGGGCCGATTTCCGGGAGGTGAAGCCGGTGGCTGTCATTGATGTGCGAAACATGATGTCGTATCTCTCGAACATCTTCGGCACCATCAACGACTTCCATTTTAGTGCGTATGTTTCGTCTTATTCTTCTTATTCTTCTTACCACGACGACGCCTTCCAACTCATAGGGCAGGATATGACGAAGGGGGGATGGTGGCAACCCAACGAATCACGGGAAGGCCTCTACCAGAACAACTTTGCTGACGACCGTTTCTTTGCCGACATGGAGAAATATCTTCGTGAAGAAGCTGTGTTAAAGATAGGTGGACAGAACGCAGACAAGATAGCCGCCGCGACCAAGGCCGGTCTGGCTGCCCGCCCGATGCACGACTTTAACAAGTGGCACTCCTACAAAGACTATAAGTTCGACCAGGCGTTCCACTCGTACCATAACTATTACAAGTTGCTCATGCTGATGGGACTGGACGGTATGAATGTAACATTCATCGATTCACCGGAGTATGGCGACCAGACCATTTACCTCGAACCGGGTGTCTATGGACGTAATGAGAACCTTGCACCGGGCATGCAGTTCTTCCCTCCCGACGTGAACTTCAGCAAGCTCTATCTCTATGCCGATGTCGACGATCGCCAACTGATCCATCAGGAGGGCCGCTATCGTGAAGTGATGAGAACTTATTTCGCAGAAGGGTCGAAGAGCAGTACGTCACCGCTGACATCTATCATCAACTTCAAAACCGACCCGCTCTATCCTGCCGGTCTGCCTGAGCCCGACTTCTACGGCTATCGCATTGACTTCCAGGGACTGAGCGACCCCGACGAGTTCTATCGTGTGGACTACAGCCTCGACCCGTTGCCTGAACAAGGTGATTATCGTCGCACGCTCTATTGGAATCCCAGTCTGGTGACCGACAATGAGGGGCATGTCTGTGTGACGTTCTGGAACAATAGCTTCACAGAGTCCATTGCCGTATCGGCGGAAGGAGTCACAAAGAATGGATTCATTACAAAGGAGGTGGTGCGATGAACATGAAGATGCTTGTCCTGATGTTGCTCTCGCTGCTCCTGACGACGACTGCGAGGTCGCAACAGGCTATGCAGGTGAACTGGCAGGCACGCATGAACGACTCACTGACCATCGGTCTGCGCATGACCTACGATGCACGGCTGAAGGCTGGTAAACGGGCAAAGCTGGCAGATGCCACCGTGGCGAAGCGCGGAGAGGTGAGGCGTGAGCGCGTGACGTTGCGCAACGTGGACTGTCGCAAAGAGGGTGGGGCAGTGCTCGGACTTTCTTTCTCATGCGACTTTGAATACCATGGCGTGCGTTATCGATTGCGCGGGCGCTATACCGACGACCCCGAAAATACAGGCTCAGGCCACCAGAGCATTCAATGCATCCCCCTTACGCTCGGCCGTGACATCATTGAACAGGGCGGCTATCAGCCTCCAAGACGCTGACGATATGAAACAACTGAAACTCATCCTCCTGCTGATGCTCCTGCTGACCGCTTCTGCCAGTGCCCAGCGCCTTCACATCGATGCACGAATCATTGATGCGAAGACGGGTGAGCGTCTGCCCTTTGCGTCGGTTTATATCAGCGGACAGAACAGTACCATCTCGAATGCTGAGGGTGAGTTTGTCTCATCTGCGAGCTGTCGACATTGGACAGGAAGTGCTGCTCAGTTCAGAGGGTGAGATGCTGGGTGAGGTGGTGGTGCTTGGCACCGATCTGGTGATTCAGAACACCCTTCAGCGGATGAAAGAGGAATACAAGAAGCACCGAAAGACGAAGTCGAATTACTTCTATCGGCAGGTGGGTTACACCGACAGGCAGTGCCATTCTTTCCTGGAGTCGTTCTTCACGGCACGTTCGGCAACTCAGGTGAGTGATATGTCGCTGGTCACTGGCCGCTATCTGTCGGTGGCGAGCATGCGCACAATCAGTCCTGCCAACTTCTTTACCTTTGCACAGGTGCCGGTTTTTTCTAACCAAAAGCATATATCTTCCAAAGAGCAGCTCGTTCCCCTGCACCAAGGCTACGCCCGCGACTATCTCACAGAGATGAGAGTGTTCGGCGATGGTGAGCGGCGTGTCTATGTGATTAAATTCGTGCCGCGCAACTCCGATGTCAGGGCAATTGAAGGATGTCTGTATGTAGATGCCGAGACGTTTCAGTTGCTGAAATTCGAGGGGCGTAGCACGAAGGAATGGGTCACGCACTTGAAAGGCAAAATGGGCGTAGTGCTGCCCATCACCTATTCGTTTGTCGTCAACTATCAGCACGAAAATAGCTTTGCGGAAGTGAGCAGTGTCCATTTTCGTACCAGTTACACGGCCGATGGCCACAAGTTCGAAACAACAGGTATGATGTTCAATGTGGCAGACCGCTATTTTACAAGTCGGGGAACATTGCGTTTCCACGACAACCTCATGGACATTATAAGCCGGAATGGTCTCGACGGCGACTTCTGGAAACAAAACGAGATAGTGAAACGCACGCCCATTGAGGAAGAGGCATTAGAAATCTTCGAGCGTGACAACCTCTTTGGCGTGTTCTGATATGATAATAATTCGTGATGATAATAATTCGTATGTATAGAATACTGAAACTCAGCTTCCTGTTGCTCCTGCTTTCCGCTTCTGCCAGTGCCCAGAGTCTTCACGTCGATGCTCGAATCATTGATGCGAAGACGGGTGAGCGTCTGCCCTTTGCGTCGGTTTATATCAGCGGACAGAACAGTACCATCTCGAATGCTGAGGGTGAGTTTGTCTGCTGCTCAGTTCAGAGGGTGAGATGCTGGGTGAGGTAGTAGTGCTTGGCACCGACTTTATCATTAAGAAGGTGCTGGAACGCCATAAGAAAGAGGTGAAGAAGCATAGAAAGAGCAAGTCGAACTTCTTCTATCGGCAGGTGAGCAAGAACGACCGGGAGTGTACGGCATTCCTGGAGTCATTCTTCTCTGGAAAGTCGGCATACGAACTTTCTGATCTGCAACTCGTCACGGGACGATATGTCTCAGTGATCGGGCGTCGTGCAATGAATCCTACGAATTATTTCACCTTTGCCCAGATAGCCCTCTATTCCGATTCAAATCGGAAGACGGGATTATATCAAGTCGTACCCCTGAGTACGGATTACAACCGGTTTTATGAGACCGAAGTGGAAGTCATCAGTGACGGCAATCGCCGCATCTACGTGGTCTACTTCATTCCGCGTAATCCCAATTCATGGTCAGTGACGGCAAGTCTCTACATTGATGCCGAGACATTCCAGGTGCTGCGCTATCAGGGCTTTGGCAATAATGAACGCGTCTGGCATAAGGAACGTGGTAGCGAAGATAGTTTTATATCTATACGTAATGTAGAAAATGCCGACTATTCGTTTATCATCAACTATCAGCACGACAATGGCTTCACCGAAGTGCAGAGCGTTCATTTCCTCGTGGCTTACGAGCATGCCGGCAGGCGATATGAGACAACAGGCATGATGTTCAACGTCGCCGACCGTTTCGTGAAGGGGAAAACGACCATGGATTTTGATGACAACCTCATGAGTGAAATCGAGAAGGGGAAGATGAACAAAGACAAACACTATGACCCGAAGTTCTGGAAAAATCTTGAAATCGTGAAGCGTACGCCTGTGGAGAACGAAGTCGTGGAACTTTTCGAACGCGACAACCTTTTTGGCGTATTCTGATATGTTATGTCTAGTCGCCTTAAACATATCATTTAGCCCTGCTAAACGATACCTTTGGCGGGGCTAAACGATACCTTTGGCAAATCTATTTTTATTTCTTATATATCTTCCATCCTAATGCAGCCACCGCCATACTCACTATCGGAGAGAGGATGTTGAAGAAGCAATAAGGCAGATAGGTCAGCGTGGCAACGCCTAAAACCGTACTCTGGGTAAGACCGCATGTGTTCCAAGGCACGAGGACAGACGTCACGGTACCTCCATCCTCACAACTCCTACTGAGCAGCCTACTTTCCAGTCCGTGCTTTTTATATGTTTCCTTAAACATGGAACTGGTCAGTATGATAGACAGGAACTGATCGGCTGTGGTGATGTTGAGGAATATTCCGCTCATCACGGTAGAAGCCACCAGCGAGAACGTACCTTTTACCATTCGGAGAATATATCCCATCATTTCCTTCAACAGTCCCGTAGCTGTCAGAGCTCCAGCAAACACCTGTGCGCAAATAATCAGCCATACCGTAGGCATCATTCCTGCCATTCCTCGGGTTCTCACCAATTGGCTCAGCACCTCGTTTCCAGTGTCAATACTGGTAGAGTCATAACAGGCACGGATTACGCCCTCATAGAGAATCATGAACTCAGGTTCGTTGCCACTGTTGGCAATCTCACAAAGTAAGTCTTGCTGAAATATCAATGCTACGATAGCAGCTATTAAAGTGGCAAGAAACAGTACCACCAACGAAGGCCATCTGCGTGCAATCATCACTCCTACGACGACAGGGACTAACAATAGCCAAGGGGAAATGAGGAAGGTGTTGCTCAATCCTTCGGAAAACTCGCTGACGTTACCCACCGTAGCCACATTCATCGACAGACCTGTTATCAGGAAGATGGTCAGTGCGATGCAGAAGGTTGGCACTGTGGTATACATCATATACTTGATATGCGTAAAGAGTGGGGTACCTCCCACGCTTGATGCCAGTACGGTGGTATCAGACAAGGGCGAGAGCTTATCGCCAAAGTAGGCTCCGCTGATAATGGAACCCGCTATCCACCCGTCATCGAATCCATGAGCCTTGCCAATACCCATCAATGCCAATCCAATGGTGGCTATCGTTGTCCAGGAAGAACCGATTAACAGGCTGATGATGGCACATAACAGACAACTACTGACGAGGAACCATTGAGGATGAAGGATTTGCATACCGTAATAAATCATCGTGGGTACGATTCCCGACACCATCCATGTTCCGCTAATGGCTCCAATAAGCAGGAGGATGATGATTGAAGGCGTGCAACTTGCCACCTTATTCGTCATCTCTCGCTCTAACGTGTCCCATTCCAGCCGTTTCCTCATCCATCCCACAAGGACGCAAGAGGCTGAGGCAATCAACAAAACCACCTGACTGGCTCCATCAAGCGTGGAATTGCCGAATACCGTGATGCAGCAAATAAGCAAGGCGATTAAAACGAGAAAAGGGACAAATGCTATCATTCTTCTTATACAGTTACCGCATGATGCTTAAAATTCTTTACAAAAATACACAATATCTTTGACTATACAAAATATAATGCCAATAATTCGGCAAATATTGAACCAAAATGGACGATACAGAGGAGAACGGCACCAGCTTTGCCTCGGCATTTAGAGAGGTCAGTCTGCCTTTCTGGTGAACGGTGTGAAGGAGTGAAGGATAGAATAGTAACTTTTGCATAAAGGAAAATACATTTAGGTCGGGGGTAAATAATTTCCTATAAGGGAAAGTTGCTTTTTGTTCCTTCACATCCTTCACCAGTGGCAAAGACGGCATCAGCAAGTAGGCAAGAAAACAAAAAAATCCATAAAACATTTGATTATCCAATTTATTTTGTACTTTTGTCCCTCGATTAAAAATCAAACATGATGGATATGAACAGAAAGAAGTTTTGGGTGTTTGTCGCCATCCTTATAACCTGCGGCATGGGAATGCTCTCATCTTGCAATGAAGGAACAGAATTGTTGGAAGTGAATGGTGTGCTTGAAGAGCCTGTTGTCAACAAGATGCCGGAACAGTTGGAGAAGGCTTTCGCTAAGTCGGTGAAAGTACATCCCTTCGAAATCATGAACGACACCGCAAATAACGTCAACGTAAGCGGTATCAGTGAGTTGGATGGAGGACTGTCTACTGAAGGATTTGGTATCATGATTACCAGAAACGATATATCTACCTCTTTTACAGACATTCGCAATAGCAGGCAGCCGAAAGCCTTCTATGACACATCGGCTAACGCCCTTTGGCTGACATCATGTGTGATGGAAGGAACGGGAACCAATGTGGAGCAGCTTTACAAGTTTCAGTTTGGAAGCAATGACATTGCAAACATAGAGAAGACGATTGAGCCATACCAGATGCAGCAGGAGATTATCGAGCATTTGCGTTACTCGGTGAAAGGCGAGCAGATCACATTCTATGGCGATGGAGAGAAGATAGTCACAGCCCAGAACACCGTTACAGACATGGGTGGTCTGGATGCAGAACAGCCTATCTGGGTTGGTGAGCAGATCAGCTACAATCTGAATAACGGAAAACCGCGTGTGTGCTTTGTGCCCGGCGTGAAGTTTACGACCGGTCTGGTACTGACATACGTTGACATGCCCACCATATCGGCAAGCATAGACTATGAGAAAGATGGCAGCTTAACACTGACAGACTTTAAGGTAGAAAATACCGGAGAAGGAAAATAAGAGTTCCCGTCGGAAAGAATCATAGCAGCAGAAAAGATAATGATTTGACAAGCGAGGTGCCCAAGCGGTGCCTCGCTTCTCTTTTGCCTTTGCAAATCTTCAGTGTTTATGCTCCAGTTTTTTGAAACTTTCAATTTGCAAATAGCCTATAATTCATATTTAATTAGTATATTTGCATCATTATAATAAATAATGAACATTCATGGAATTATATCACGGAAGCTATACAAGCATAGAAAAGCCTCGTGTGCAGAAAGGACAATACACTAAGGATTTTGGTACAGGGTTTTATTGCACCATCTTGAGACAACAGGCTGAACGGTGGGCGGGAAAGTTTGATACTCCTCATGTAAACGTATATGAATATACGCAAGAAGAAAGTATGCGTGTTCTTGAGTTTAAGGAGATGACAGATGAATGGCTCGATTTTGTAGTAGCTTGCAGAAATGGGCAGGCGCACGACTATGACATCGTGATAGGAGCAATGGCCGATGACCAGATATACAATTACATAGCAGATTTTATCCGTGGAGCTATTAACAGAGAACAATTTTGGGTACTTGCCAAATTCAAATATCCAACTCATCAAATCGCTTTCTGTACAGAAGCGGCGTTAAAATGTCTCACTTTTAAATCTGTTTATACATTATGATAGGACGTGAAGACCAGAAAGAGAATGACCTTTTCTTCTTATGCAGCCTGATAGACTACATAGGTCGCAAGACGAAGAACTACCGTAGCACAGTTGTCAATGCTTTGGGAAAGAAGGAACTGCAGCATATATACGATTATGCCGACGTGTATCATTGTGAGAATATAGACAAAGTGTCAGATGAGTTGATAGAAAAGCACCATATAGAAGAAGGTTATTTCGACAATGTCTCGTCTGCCCGTTATTCGGTTCCCTCGCATTGGGATATCGGTAAGGTCTATCAGCGTCTAATACTTGATGTGGCTCATAATACGGATGAAAATGTTATCGACACGCTGATTGTGGTATACAACTCATGGATAACACGCAAGATTGACAATTACAATTCCTCGATGTATTACGAAAGTCCAAGTTACCTATTTGAATCCTATAAAGCAGGTGCCGTACTTGCTTGACAAGTTAAATAAAAACAATATGAGTAACAAAGAATCTGGATACGTTTACGTACTGACCAATCCCAACTTCAGGGAAGATTGGCAAGATTCATTATACATATTGAGTAGACTTAAATCTGCTTAATCTATTGTTAAAATCCAATACTCATATATTCAGTGCATTACAATTATAATCTAAACACAAGAAACGTCGCATAGTTTATGTCATATTACGGAAACATACTCGAAGAAGAACTAAAAAACAAAGTGGCTCATGACTTGTTTGATGGTTTCGACACAACGCAAATAATCGGACGTATAGATTTTTGTGTGTCAATTCCAGCAGATCCTCTCGGACTGAATGAAGCGGAGTCATTGCTTTGGGCAGAAGCTAAAAAAGGTACTAACCATGACATCTATGAGTCGTTTATCCAATTAATACTCACATTAGGCAAAGAACGTCCACAAGATACAATTCTCCCTCCTGCTTTTCTGGGTGCTTTCGATGCTGAGAAGATTGCATTTCTGCCCTATAGTACTATCTTGGATGTTTTGCGTCAAAATGATTTCAATTGGAATGTTGCCCCAAGCGATCATACAACAAAAGAGTTTATACAACTAAAAGAACTCTTAAATGATGCGCTACACCATGGACTTGAAATCTATAATTATGAGAAAGATGCAAAAGAGTTGGTGTATTTCATCAAGCGCAATTTCACATTGAAAAAGATTGGAGAGCGCCATATCCGTATCAATAAGAACAATTTTACACACATATATCTAAAGTGGCTGGAAGCAGTAAAGCCTTCTATTAATATCAATTGGGAGATGGCTAAGAAAGCTGGCATCATTGATGCAGACTTCTATTTGGCTGATATTCTTTCAAAAGAGAACAACACGCTCAGCGAAAAACTATTTGTGTTGTTACAAGATGATCATTATTTATTGGACCGTCGTATCAACGACTTCGGGCTGGAAGATTTCACCAAGGCACAATTCAATGACAATCAGCAAGCACATACTCAATTCTGGAATCGTTATGCTCGTCCACCACGACGTGAATATTGGAGTGACATCGTTAATCGTCGAGACCTTTTGGTTCCACAAGACGTTCGTGAACGCAAAGGCAGTTTCTTTACACCTGCCAGATGGGTAGAACTCTCACAACAATATATAGCAGCAGAACTTGGTGAAAATTGGCAAGAAGAGTATTATGTATGGGATTGTTGTGCTGGAACAGGAAACCTATTAGCTGGGCTTACCAACAAATACAATATCTATGCTTCTACGCTTGACAAAGCTGATGTTCAGGCTATGCTTCAGCGTATCGACACAATGAATGCTGCTGCTCGCGATAGACAAAACGGTGGTGCTAACTTGTTAGAAAGTCACGTGTTTCAATTCGACTTTCTCAACGACCCTTTGCTTGATGAGACAGATAAGGATGGGAATGTCACCATGAAGTCAAAGCTCCCCAAGTCTCTACAAGATATTATTCAAGATCCAGAGAAACGGAAGAAACTTGTTATCTATATAAATCCACCATATGCAGAGGCTGGAGATAGTAAACAACGTAGTGGGACTGGAAAAAATAAGACTGACGTGGCTGTGAAAACTAATATATACAAAAGGTATAAAAATAAAATTGGGATTGCAGGACGTGAATTGTTCGCACAATTCATTATACGCATCTATGATGAACTCCCTACAGCGGTGCTTGCACAATTTTCAACTCTGAAAATTGTGCAAGCACCCAACTTTCGTGAGTTCCGAAAGGTGTTCCGGGCGAAGCCCGGCCGAAATTATATGGTTCCAGCTAACACTTTCGACAATGTAAGAGGTCAGTTTCCTGTCGGTTTCTTTATCTGGCATACTGATCAAAAAGAGACCATCACGGGTGCCTCAATGGATGTCTATGATCGAAAAGGCGAATATTTGACAACAAAAACTGTACTTGCCTACGATCAATTAAAGTCTATCAACGATTGGTTGATAGAAACTCGCAATAAAACTGGTGAGAAAAAACTTGCTTTCCTATCTTGTCGTTCACACGATGTTTCGCATATCAATGACATCTATTTTAAGAACGACAAGAGCCAAGTAAAATCACCTCGTGGTACATGGATTACGGATCGTAATCTCATTGAAAGTTGTATTTATGTTGCTGTCTGCCACAGCATTGAAGCAACATGGCTCAATGATCGCGATCAATTTCTTTATCCCAATGATGGATGGAAAGAAGACACAGAGTTCCAAAGCAACTGTTTAATTTACTCATTGTTCTGTAGTTTCAACAACATCAGCGGTCACTATGGCATAAACCATTGGATTCCTTTCACAGAAGATGAAGTTGATGCAAAGGAAAAATTCCAAAGCCATTTCATGAGTGACTTTATACATGGGCGAATCAAAAAGACAGTTCGAACAGAGGAAGAACAGAAAGAATACGAAAGAGACGGTAATAACTATCATGTGGGAGATGCTTTTGAAGAACAAACTAAGTCAACCAATCTTCAAGATGGCTCTTCCCCATTAGTACTGTCTAATCAGGCTAAAGCCGTTTTGGATGCTGGTCGTGAATTGTGGAGATACTACCATCAGCAACCCATCGCAAAAGAAAAGCCCGATGCATCTTTCTATGACATCCGCCTCTATTTCCAAGGTACAAAAACTACCAAAAGCGGTAAGCTACAAATGAATACGGAAAGTGAAGACAAAACATATACCGCTCTCATTGCCGACCTACGCCAAAAGGAAAAGGAACTTGCAAAGCAAATTGAGCCCAAAGTGTATGAATACGGTTTCTTGAAAAAGTAAATGTTTCTTTGCAAACGAAATAAAGAATAATGACGGAAAAAGAAATGATTTGAATATGAATCACCAGAATATTGACAACATCAACCTGAGCAATCTTGATGCACTATGGCAGAACGTGAAATCATATCGCGAGAGCAAAAACTTTAAGGAAGTATTGAAGGCTTGCGTTCGTTTCCGTCATCTTGCTCCCTATAATGCCATGTTGGTAGAGATTCAACGTCCAGGTGTACGTTATGTACTATCGGAAAAAGAATGGCGCACAAAATTTGACCGTGGAATAAAACCAAATGCTCGTCCTGTGATTGTGCTTGTTCCCTTTGGTCCAGTTGATTTCCTTTTCGAGATAAATGACACATATCCCTTAAAGTCAAGATTGTTCTCCAAATCTGCTGAAGATATTATGGAGGAAATTTCAGCTCCTTATAAAACAAAACACGATGTTTCTGACAAACAACTCAATCATTTCATGGAACAGCTTTGTTTTCATGGTATCGCCATTGACACGGGATTTATAGTTGGGGCTGACTATGGTGCTAAAATTGAACTGTTAACGTCATACTCGCACACTATACATATTCCATATAATAAAGTTAAATTTGTGAGATGGGATGCTGATTATCTTCTTAGCGTCAATTCAAAAGCCATGAATGGCGAACGCTTCGCCAGCATCTGCCATGAATTGGGACATCTTTTCTGCTATCATATAAGTTCTCCTCGTAGTTGGAAAAAATGGGAAGTACGAAACATACCAGATGCAGCAGCAGAGTTTGAAGCAGAGTCTGTTTCGTGGCTCATCTGTGAAATGTTGTGTATCGGTAACCCGTCGGAGAGATATCTGAGCGGTTATCTTGACTCTAATAATGAGATTCCGCGTGATGTGAGTATAGAACGTATTTTTTCAGCCACGAAAGATGTGATGAAACTCTGTTCACCTGATAAGAGTATTAGTTATAAAGATGGGCTTCTCTATAAGAATTGCGATAATTTCAAGAATGCAATAAAACAAATCAATGTAAATGGTCTTTCGTGATTAATATGAAAAAGGCAATTGAACTTACTAATGAAACAGACTATACCATTGATGGACGGAGTAAGAAAAAAGCCTATACCATCATAGATAGTGGCTTACTTGACAGCATGCAACCAGGAACGGTAAAGTGTTTGCAGCAGATTCACGCTTACCTTTTTGGCGGTCTCTATGACTTTGCAGGTCAGATTCGTACAAAAACGATTTGGAAAGATGGAACGCTGTTTTGTCGTGCTGAGTATCTGATGAAAAACTTGAGTCTGATTGAGGCTATGCCTGAAAGAACTTTCGATGAAATAGTTAATAAATATGTGGAGATGAACGTGGCGCATCCTTTTATGGAAGGTAATGGTCGTTCTACTCGTATCTGGCTCGATTTGATATTCAAGAAACGTCTGGGACTATGTGTTGATTGGAGTAAGATAGACAAGAAAAGTTATCTGGAGGCTATGCGCAGGAGTACAACAGATGCCCGGACTATCAAGACATATAATTCATCATAATTTACGTAATCTTTGTCCCCCTTATTATGTTAAAAGGCGGACGTAAGTATGTCCGGTGGGCTAATGTACAATGACGTACACAATGACGAAGATCATGATGGCGGAAAAGACCAGGAACATGAGGATGAGAAGAGAGAGCAGCGATGATACTATCACCCGTAGCCAATTATATCCGGTCAGCTGTCTCAAGGGTATGAGACAAAGAGCAAGTACGAATGTGTCCAGATCATCATTGATGCATAAGAAGTTGAGGAGGGTAGTATAGATGGAGTACATGTTGGAAATGTAGAATATTGCCACAAGGAACTCCGAAAAGTACATGCCCCGATAGGATGGTCCGTTTCTAAAGAAGAAGAATAACGGAAGTGCCAGCAGAAAGAGGGAGATCACATTGAAAGCAGAAGGATACTCGTCCTGCAGATTGTCCAGTTTCTTAAAGGTTTTTTCCATTATTGCCTGCGCTTTATCCATTTTCTTTTCAATATC
The DNA here is from genome assembly GCA_902762325.1 of uncultured Prevotellaceae bacterium. GTDB lineage: Bacteria > Bacteroidota > Bacteroidia > Bacteroidales > Bacteroidaceae > Prevotella. The sequence goes on from CACWNV010000018.1 coordinate 37,479, forward strand.
ATCTCGGACTATCTTGGTTGGTTTGAGAGTCTCAACATTCTTTGTATATGTTTTCTCATATTTGTTGTTTTGTCTTTCCATCAGGTTCATACCCCTGACATTCATTCCGTGAGCCACTAAGATGGAGAGTGCTGATAGCAGGAAGAACATCTTAAACGGTGGGAAATAAGCCATCCGCATGCCCTTCAGATAGTCGCGTATCATGTATCCCGGTCGCAGGATGAGGTCGCGGATGCTATGGACCATTCCACGGTTGCCCAGTCCCCACACATCGATGAAGAGGAGAAAGGCAGATCTGAATGAATAGCGGTTTATCCGTGATGACTGTCCACATCGCGGACAGAAGTTACCTTTAAATCGTGTACCGCAGGTAAGGCATTCAATCTCATCGTTTTTTAATGGTGCAACCTTATGGGGCTTCTTCTGCCATCTTCTGAACACCTCGTATTTATGTTTGAGTTTCTGATTCATGCGTGCAATGATGGTTTAATGTTTCAAAGGTAAGTTCCCAATGTCCTTCACTCGTTGCTCAAAAGTGTCGCGGTCGTGGAGGGCTCCGTTTTTAATCTTTGCCCGGTAGTTGTAGATGGTGTTCACTGAATAGTGCAGGAAATCGGCTATCTTCGATGAGTCATCGATGCCTAACCTGATGAGTGCAAAGATGCGTATGCTGGTATTGAGTCTGTCTTTCTCGTCAATGGTGATGCGTTCCTCCGGGCGTAGCAGTGCGTTGAATTCCTCTACAAAGTCGGGAAAGAGATGGAGGAAGGCTGTGTCGAAGCTGGCATAGAGATCGTCGAGTTCCTTTTCTCGGAATTCCTGCCCTCGTGTGAGTTGGTATAGTTCATCATAGTCACGGTTCTTCACCATCTTGTTCACCCTTTTGCGGAAGTTGTCTATCTTATCGACATACATGGAGCAAAGTCGCATGAAGTGTCCCACATATTCTTCCTTCACGCTGTTTGACTCGCTGAGATAATTATTGACGGTTGAAAGCTGTTCGTTAAGTGACGACAACTGAGCGTTGAGTGTGGTGAGCAGTTCGTTCTTCTCGTGCACCTGTGCATGGGCAATGCTCAGCCGCTTGTGCTGCCGGATGGCATTGTATAGCAGCAGGGCTAAGACAACGGTGAGCAGTCCGAGGATAATCATGAAGATACGTGTGCGCTGTTTCTCCTGCTCATGGTAATCACGGTATTTGTTGTCGATGGCAGAGAGGATAGGGGAGAGCTGCCAGAAACGCAGTCGTGTACCGAAGTGCGTGGCACAGTCGCTTGCAAAGCTGATGTATTTATATGCCCTGTCGATGTTGCCCTGAGCCATAAGCAGGTTGGCAAGTTCCCACATGGAACCCTGATCCATGACGGCGTTGCGCACATCACTTACTGCCGACTCCGTGAGCCAGTACATCATCTGTGTCGTGTCGTTGCGCTGCTTGAATTCCAGGTAACGGTAGAAAGTGGTGAGGGCGTAGGCATGTGAGCCGTGGGTGACGTTCTCCATCCACTTGTCGTTGATGGCAAGCGACTTGTCGAGGTCTCCCTTGTCCATCCATGTCATCTCCTGTCGCTGAAAGAGACGTAGGTCTGTGGAGTCAAGCACCTCGTAGAGCAGTTGCTCATAGTCGGCTGCCTTCTTGCGGTAACGCTCTCTTAACGGCTCAAAACGGGTGTAGAATGCCATTTCACCATAGACATGGTTGCAGGCTTTGTAATATGCTCCAAGTCCGTCGCGTTCGAGTAATGCCGGCTTGATGCTGTCGAGCGTGAAGAGTGCTTCGTCGTACATTCCCGTGTTGCTGCACTGGAAAGCCAGTTCAGCCCTCACTTTCCCTTCCAGAGCCTGATTGTCTATGGCTTTTGCTATATTGATACATTGTTCGAGGTAGTAGATGGCAGAGTCGTTGACAAATGCCAGGTACTGCTCGTACAGCTGATGGGACAGTTGGAATCTCATGGTGTTGTCGGATGACGTGGCAAGCATGCTGATGAGCTGCCCGATCTTATCCTGTTTCTTCTGGACAAATTGCGGAGATTGCCTGATGGCTTCATCAAGCCGTCTGTATGCCGAATCTACATCGTACGAGGCAGCCTGTCCGATGGTAGATAGAAGGAAAATAAGAATGCAAAAAGCCGTTCTCATGTTTTGTGTCTATTGTATTCTGCAAAGATAGCACAAATCATGAAAACGGCAAAATAATTTGATTAAAGTTTCTTTCCTACATGTCGGAGGGTAGGAAGTAACATCGCTGCTGTAGTCTGACCTATAGACCTGACAGCGTGAACTTCACTCGTGACGTGATATTGTCGGAGGCATTGCCGATGAGTGCTTCGAAAGCACCCGGCTCAGCCGTCCATGCCTGTTGTTTGTCATTGTAGAACTTCAATGCATCGATGCCGATGGTCAAAGTTATATTACGCGACTCGCCTGGCTGGAGATAGACTTTCTGGAAAGCTTTCAACTCTTTTACCGGACGGGGAAGCGTTGATTTCTTGTCGCTGATGTACAGCTGCACCACTTCAGCACCGGCGCGGTCACCTTTATTAGTCACGGTCAGCGTGAATGTGATATTGTCGCCTTCCTGCATCACGTTCTTGTCGGCTACAGCCTTGCCCAACTCGAAGGTCGTGTAGCTCAGTCCGTGTCCGAAGGCAAAGAGAGGCTTCTCCTTCTTCAGACGGTCAGTCCAACGATAGCCCACGAAGATATCCTCTTTGTATTCCTCATCGATAATCTTCTTGCCTTCGCGCCAAGTACCTGGATAGGTCTTCAGGGCATGGGCACCACACTGCTCAAGGCTGGTGTACCAAGTGAAGGGCAGCTTACCACTCGGGTTGACATCGCCCAACAACACGTCGGCAAGTGCGTGGCCGGCTTCCGAACCGATGAACCATCCCTGCACGACAGCCGGAACCTTGTTAAGCCAAGGCATGGCAGCTCCGTTACCTGAAATGTTGACATAGACCAGATGCGGGTTGGCTGAAACAAGAGCCTCCACCAGTCGGTCTTGAGCATAAGGCAGCTCATACTGCTGGCGGTCAACACCCTCGCAGTCCTGACGTCCACTCTTGTTGAGTCCGCCGAACATAATCACCACATCAGCCTCACGAGCCTTGCTGACAGCCTCGTTGATGAGTTCATCCTCAGAACGGCTGTCGCCAAGTTTGTGATTGCCTACGGTGACTCCATCGAAACTCTGGATGGTGTCGCCCACATAGCCACGGGCATAGTCCACAGTACAGCCGGCAGACTTCTGACCAATCGCTTCAAGCAGTCCGTCGATGGGTACCAGTTCGCGCTGTACTTTAAGTGACGACGAGCCACCTCCTACGGTCATCATCTTTATAGCATTCTCGCCGACAACAAGAATCTTCTTATTTTTCGTCAGGTCGAGAGGCAGCAGGCGGTTGCCTGTTCCCTTGCGAGAGAATGCCTTGACAGGACTGTTCTTCAACAGAACAATACCCTCAGTGGCAATCTTTCGAGCAGCTGCATAGTGATCTTCCGAACAGAGGAATCCCTGGGCGCGATGTTTGTTCATCGTGGTGCGGAAGTAGAGACGCAGCACACGGCGTACCTTTTCATCAAGCGCCTTCAGCAAGTCTGCCTTGCGCTGACCAGTTGCCTCGTTGATGAGCTTCTTGAAAGGTTCTGCCAGATAGTAGTTGTCGTAGGCGTTGGTCCGACCCATTGTCAGACCATCGGTCCATGTTCCAAATTCCATGTCGAGTCCATTAAATATGGCCTGTTCGGTGTCGTGACAACCGCCCCAGTCGCTTACTACCACACCATCGAAGCCCCAGTCGCCTTTCAGGATACGGTTGAGTGTTATCTCATTATGACAATTGTGTTGGTCGTTATAAAGGTTGTAGGCACCCATGATGCCCCATGCCTTACCCTCGGTGATGGCTGCACGGAAGGCGGGCAGATAGATCTCGTGAAGTGCACGGTCACTGACCACGACATTCACCTGATGGCGGTATTCCTCGTCGTTGTTCAGCGCATAGTGCTTCACACACGAAGCCACGCCCTTCGACTGCAATCCTTGTACATAAGGAACCACCATGCGCGATGCCAGCAGAGGGTCCTCGCCCATGTATTCGAAGTTGCGGCCGGCGAGTGGTGTACGGTAAATGTTCACGCCAGGACCTAAGATCATGTCCTTTCCACGATAGCGTGCTTCCTCACCGAGACTCTCACCGTAGAGCCGTGCCATTGCCGGGTTCCACGTGGCAGCCAGACATGTGAGTGCGGGGAAGGCCACACACGAGTCATTGGTCTGTCCGGCCTGTTCCCACTCGTCCCACAGTACATCGGGGCGAACACCGTGAGGACCGTCGTCGGTCCAGAAGTCGGGCATTCCTAAACGAGGAACACCTGCAGCCGAGAACTTCGACTGTGCATGGATGACACGGATTCTCTCGTTGAGCGTCATGCGAGACAGAGCGTCGTTGACGCGCTGCTCTATGGGCTTCGTCTCATCGAGGTAGACAGGCTTTTGTTGTGCCTGTGCTGAACAGAAGGTCGTGGCAAGCACAACCAATGTCGTCAATGTCTTTTTCATATATTGTTATTATTATTAAAATGATTCGTTATGCAGTGTTACTGACGCGGTGTCATGCCCAACGACCGGATGTATTCTTCCTGCTTATGGCATCGTTCGAAACGGCAGTTGCGAATGAACTCATCCAGCTGTTGGCGGAACAATTGCTGGTTCGGGCGAGCCTCGCGCAGATTCTTATAAGTCGTGCGGTCGGTCTCAGAATACTTCACCACAACAGAGTCCCATAGTTCGGGCCGCTGGATTCCCATCATACATGAGCCGTCGAGTTTCTTGTAGGGCCAGAAGGTGTAGCCGATATTGGCCTGCTTCATCACTTTGACGAAGTCTGCCTGCCACTCGTTAGTGTTGTGACCGATCTCGCCCATATACATCGGCAGTTGCGTCTTGTCTCGGAAGGAGATGTAGTCGTTGATAGCCTCGGCAGTGGCATCTCCTCCGTAGCGATGGCAGGTGTACATGATGTTGTTGTCGAATGTCCAGTCGCTGAACATGAAGAAGTCAGAGTTCCATCGTGCACCGCCCAACAGGATGACATGGTTGCGGTCTACTTGGCGGATGGCTCTCACCGCGCGTTTATATAATGGTTCGAGCCGTGCGTTCAGCTCGTCTTTGTTTTCAAAGTAGTGGGCTATCGGCTCATTCATGAGTTCGTAGCCAAGAATGACCGGCTCCTTCGCATAGCGCTTGGCGATGCGTTGCCAGATGTCGCAGAACAGTTGCTGGCTCTGCTCGCTCTCGAAAAGCCATGGATAGCCGTAGCCGTCGTCGATGTTGTCGCCCGTCTGTGACCCCGGACAGTCGTGCATGTCGAGAATGAGGTATAGTCCTGCCTGCCGACACCAGCTGATGAGCTGGTCGATGCGTTGGAAGCCATCCTGCTGACTGCTTAGCCCCATGTAGTCTTCATCGGTGAACAACTTGTAGTTGAAGGGCAGTCGGATGGTGTTTGCACCCTGCTGTGCGATAAATTTGATGTCAGCCTGCGTGATGTAGTTGTCCTTGAACTGTTTCCAGAAGTTGGCTGTCCCGTCGGGACCTATAGCCTCTTTGAACAACAGGTCGATCATCCAGGCAGAGTTGGTTTTTGAAAAGCCAAACATATAGCCTTCGGGGTTGAGCCAGTTGCCCAGGTTTGTACCCTGGATGAACAGTCGCTCACCGTTCGGCTGGATGAGGTTTACGCCTTCGACGTGTACAAATCGCGACTTTGTACGGGCCTCGGCGTTACCGAGACCCGTAGTGAAGTATAGCAAGACAAGTGTAAACAGATATTTCTTCATGCCACTAAGCGGTTATTTCTTCTGGAATACTCGCACGTAGTCCACTTCCATCGTGATGGGAAGAGCATTCTCATCCACACCATTCATGCCGCCCCAGTCGCCACCCCAAGCCAGATTAAGGATGAGGTAGAAAGGATAGTGGAAGGGCCATTGGTTGTGTCCAGATCCAAGAACAGACTTCTTTACGTTGAGCTGTACCGTACCATCGACATAGGTGGTCATCTCATCGGCAGTCCAGAGCAACGCATAAGTATGGAATTCCCCTTCGGCATTCTTAATGGTCATGGCATGTGTTTTCTGGGTGTTCTTTGTATGATTGTAGTCTTGTGTGTGGATGGAAGAAGAAACTTCATTGGGAACAGTTCCCACTTCTTCCATGATATCAATCTCTCCGCACATCGGCCATGGATTTGTTCCCCAGTCGTTGTTCACGGGCATCATCCAGAATGCGGGCCATGTACCCTTTCCCTTTGGAAGTTTGATGCGTGCCTCGAAGTATCCGTGTTGCCAGCCTTCGCGCTCTTTCGCATAGACGCGGCCAGAGTAAACCTTTCCGTTCTCCTTAAAGCAGTTGATGCGCAATGTGCCGTTCTTGACCTCGGTAACCAGCTTGCCATCAGGTGACTTGTGGTTGACGTAGTTCTGCAACTCGTTGTTCACCCAGTGCTCTTTCTTTACTTCGTGTGTCCAGTCGTTGGAATTCAGTTCCGAACCGCTTTCAAACTCGTCGTTCCATACCAGCTGATAGCCATCGGGTGCATCGTAGCCTGGTTTCTCGGCTGCAGCCTGATGGACGCTGATGGTCTTGCGTGCTGCACCCGACATCACTGTCACCGAACCAGAGCGCCCTTCAGTATAAGGGTTCTCTGCCACAGTGACCTTGATGCTTCCCTTCTGCGATAGTGAACCTTCAGTAGAAACCTTGATGAATTCGCCATCAGCATAGGCACCCCATTCCTTGCCAGTCGTCGTCACGTTCACGGTGTAACTGCCACCAGCAGCAGGAGCCTCGATCTGTTCAGGAGCCGCCGTAATCGTGATAGAGGCAGGTGCCGGTTCATCGTTGTCGCCACCACCACAGCCCGTCAGGACTGCGGCGATGGTAAACAACAGATTATAAATAATCATTTTCTTCATTATTCTGATTTCTGGAAAATAATATTACTAATCTCTACATGTGTTCCTGCTGGCGATCCGCCAAAGTCGAAGAACAGAGAAAGTGCATGGGCATCGTTCAGCGGAAGCTGTACGCCCTTCACCGTGTAGACGAACTCCTCGCCACCCTTTACGTCATGACGATCGGCAAAGAAGAAGTTATTGTCGTGCTTCTCCGCATCGTCGGTTTCAGTGAGTTTAATCGTAACACCAGGCAGGTCAACATCTGCATAGACCGTGCAAGAAAAATCATACTTATCACTCATCGCTGCAGTCAGCGTCGTGTTAATGGGGAACTGGCCCTGCCACTGCGAACCACCCATGCCGTCAGAGAGCGTCAGCTCCCACTTGTTGTCTTTGTGCGACCATACGGGATCAGCAATCTGTGCCCAGCCGTTATCTGCAAACCAAGGTGTCACGCTGATAAAGGCATCGCCGGCATCGACAGCCTTCCAGAGGTTTTTGGCAGAATTGTAGTCCAATGCTCCGCCGCTGCTTCCGCCTTCCTGATGCTTCTGCACGATGATCTCGCTCAGATCGATCTGCAAGCCTGCGGGACAGCCACCGAGGTCGATGAACAGCTTAGCCTCGTTGAAGCCAGTGTCCTCACCATTCTTTTGAGCCTTCACACCGATGAACTCAACGTAGTTCTCGCCTGCTTCAAGTGACAGACAGCCATTGTAAATAAGTGTGTTGTCGTCGTCGCCCTCATCACAGATCTTGAAGGTGAAGCGACCAAGATCCTGACTCGACTCTATCTTTGCACGCACGTCGTAGAGCTGTCCGGGCTCAATGTTCATTTTTGCGTGGTGGATGGAGTTCTGAGCCTGCCACTCGGAAGCGGTAGCATCGTTGGCAATGATGGTATAGACACCATTGCTGTAAGAGAACTTCGGATTGCCAATCTGCTGCCAACCGCCATCTGCCCACCAGAATTCCATTGTACCAATCGTGTTGAAGTCACGACCAAGGTTGTCGGCAGAGTTCACATCAACCCATTTAACATCTGTCTCGCCGCCATCAGGCACGATGGTACCATCGTCGTTGGCGTGATCTTTCAATACGATGTTGCTGATGTTGACATTGGTTGCACCTGTAGCATGACCGAAGTCAAACACGAGCTTCACAGGGTTGAGATCCTTGCCATGTACATCACTTACCCAGAATACATAGTTCTGACCAGCCTTCAGGTTAACACCATGTTCGTCGATGATAGCTTCTGAGTCGTCCTCGTTGGTGAGTTTGATTACCACACCCTCGATGTCGCGGTCAGTGCTGAGGATACATGAGAAGTCGTAGTTGGTAGCAGCCGATGTGGTGAGTGTTGTGTGGAAGTGTACCTGTGCCTGCCACTCAGCGAAGCATGCCTGTGGGATGCTTACAGTGTAGTCGTTGTCACCACTCTTGAAACCATTCTTAAGGAGATCTGTCTGTTCGTTGCCCCATCCTGGATCAGGATTGTAATAGAATGTCATCTCGGGAGTGATGCCCTTCCATAGGTTGAAGTCGCTGTTAGCATCGAAGCCACTCTCTTCGACGAAGCGTTCGTCAGCTTCGCTGGTGAAGATGAAGCGCCAGGCGATACTACGGCTGGGAGTCTCATAGATGAGTACGAGCTTTGTACCTGTAAGCGACTCAATACGGAACAGTGGGTTCTCATACTGATCATTGCTGCTGATATATGGGAATGCGGTGTTGGCAGCCAGTTTGATGTATTGCTGGGTGGTCACCTGACCGTCAGCATCAGTCCAAGGCAGTTGCTCGAATGTCCAAGAAGTAGTTTGATTGCCCATTACTAATGCAGTATCTTTTTTTGCATCTTTAGAACCTTGTTCTGTAAATTTAGTTTCATAGTTTACATAGGTCAGACCGTCGGCACCAGCATTGTAAGTGAAAGAACCACCCTTGCGGTTGTCGTTGCTGAAAGTGATGCGGTCGTCGTACATGCCACAGTCCTTTTTCTCGTTGGGAGCAGCCGACCACCATTCTGTACCGGCGGTTCCAGCAGGGCCGCAACCGAGGTGAGCCACTTCTCTGTTGGCGAAGCGCCACTCCTTGTTGCAGATGCGACGGAAGTCGGCACTGTAGTCAACCTTCGTTTCATTGAAAGTGAATTCCTTCTTGATGCCCGTCTGTGAAATACCATTGCGGTTACCAAGGCGGAGTTCTACATTATATGTACCAGCCTCAGGATTGTTATAACCCACTTCCTGAAGTGTGGAGTACTGCGTACCATTGAGAATCCAGATAGGATAGGTGCCTGCAGCGGGTGTGTAAGAGGCCACCATCTGATTGGTCTCCTGATCAACTGAAATCTGATAGTCGATACCGCTGACCGTGGGAATTCCGTTGGGATTGGCGCCCTCGAACTCGTCGGGCGTGCAAGCCGTCATCGTCAAGCCTGCAAACAGAACTCCTATTGAATATTTAAACAGATTCTTCATATTCTCTGATTTGATTAATAATATTAATTGTGTTTAGTTGGGAGCCCTTCTCCCTCCCTATATGGGAGGGCCGGGGTGAGGCTCTTAATATTCATTCTGAACCAGTGCGGGATCAGAGTCAAGCTCTCCCTGTGCAATGGGGATATACTTCTTGTTCTCAGTCCAACGGTTAGTACGATAGCCATACTGGTCGGGAACGAGCACAGTGGCAGCCTTGCCGGTACGTACGAGATCCCAGTAGCGCTTGCCTTCACCCATGAACTCAAGGTCGCGTTCATCGATGATGTCGTCCTTTGTGACGCTTGTGACAGCATTCAGACCTGCGCGCTGACGAACCAGACTCACATACTGTGCAGCTGTGGCAGCGTTTCCGCCCGTCTCCAATACTAACTCGGCAGCGTTGAGCAGAGTCTCACTGTAGCGGTAGTAGCGGTAGTTATTGTTGAAGTTCAGGTTGTTGTCGAAGGCGGCGTGAGAGTTGGTACCCGTCACCTTGCTGTACTTCTTCAGCCAGAGGAATGTATTCTGATAGCGTGGGTGATAGGACTGACCTTCCTCAAGACCATCGAGATAACGGAAGTCGAGGATGGTAGCATCGCGGCGCAAGTCGCCCTCGCTGAACTTGTTGTAGGCTTCAACGCGTACGGGCAGGAAGCCCCAGCCGTCTCCAGCCATCTCCGGACTGTCAGAAACCTTCCAGTTGTTGGGTGATATGAGGGTGGGCAGCACGGTTCCACCGATGGCGAGTGGGCTGTTCCAACCGCGCTCGTTACCGCCGTCCTCGTAGTTGATTTCCCAAATAGACTCCTTTGTCCACTCACCTTCCACATACCAGATTTTGGCATAGTCGGGGTTCAGAGCGTAGTCGTTCGAGGAAATGATTTCCTGCATGTACTGCAATGCCTTCGGATAGCGGGCAGTGTCCTTTTGGTACATCACCATCTCTGCATACATCATGTAGCACATAGCCTGTGAAGCACGTCCGCTATTGGAGTTGTCCCAGCGCATGGGAAGCACCTTCGAGTCAATGACCTCCTCGAGTTCACGGATAAGTTCAGCATATACTTCGTCTGCCTTCTTTTGAGGAGCAGTATAGGGAGCGCTGAGGTTCTCAAGATAGAAGGGGATGTTTCCGAAGTAGTGCCACAACATATTATAGTAGAACACGCGCATAGCACGAGCCTGCATCTCATAGCTCTTGGCATTGCCAGGTGTGACGTCCGTGCCCCAGGGAATGTAGCGCAGCACGTCGTTGCAACGCTTGATACCAGAGTAGTCAACCGTCCAGAGTGAAGAGAGCGTGTTGTTCTCGTTGCCCTCGTAGTTGAAGAGCATGTGCCAGTTCTGCATATCGTTCTTTGTCTCACCGCCTACCCAGAAGTTGTCACCCTGGATTTCGGCGTCAATGTTCAGTGCGTTATATTGTCCCAGTCCCCAGTCGGGCCAGTGGATGGGGTCGTACGCAGCAATCAGGGCTTCTTGAATGTGCTCGTCGGTCTTGTAGTAGTCTTCCAGATAGTCGCGGTTGGGGTTGGTCACCTCAAGGAAGTCATCGCTGCAGTTGGTGAAAAGCATGCCGCCTGCAACCAAAAGACTCATTGTTATATATTTTGCTTTCATATTGATCATCTATTTAATTCTCAATTTTCAATTTTCAATTCTTAATTCTCAATTAGAATGTCAGGTTCAGACCAATTGTCCAAGTGCGGGCCTGTGGATAGACACCCTTGTCGATACCGAGCGACTTACCGCCGGAAGAGATTTCAGGATCGAATCCCCAGTACTTAGTCCATGTGATGAGGTTCTCTGCCATCACGAAGAAGCGCAGACGCTCGATGGATGCCTTGCGTGTAAGATTGCGTGGCAAGGTGTAGCCCAGTGAGATGTTCTTCAGGCGCAGATAGCTACCGTCAACAATGTAGAGGTCGCTGACCTGCCAGTTAGTGTTGTCACCGGCACGCAGGATAGGATACTTGTTAGAGGTGCCTTCGCCAGTCCAGCGGTTCAGCATGTAGGTAGGATAGTTACCAGCTGTGATATCAGTACGGTAGGTGGCGTCGAACACGTCTGCACCTGCCACACCTTGGAAGAACAAGTTGAGGTCGATGCCCTTCCAGTCTGCATTGAAGTTCAGACCGAAGTTCCAGTCAGGAGAACCCTTACCAATCTTTGTGCGGTCGTCGCTGTTGATTACGCCATCACCGTTGATGTCAACGAAGCGGGTGTCGCCAGGACGTGCAGAGGGCTGAATGAGACCTCCGTTAGCATTGGTGTAGGCGTTCACTTCCCCATAGTTCTGGAACACGCCAGCGGTCTTGTAACCGTAGAAGTAGGGGAAAGGCATGCCGTTAGAGCCGCGAGCCAATGTACCACCTGTGAATCCCTGAACACCATCGTATTCGATGAAGCCCGATTCGTTGCCAAGGTTCTTCAGCGTGGTCTTGGTGTAGGTAGCATTAGCCTTCACAGAGAAGTGGGCATCGCTGATGTGCCACTTGTAACCCAATTCGAACTCAACACCCTTGTTTTCCATATCACCGACATTACCGACTGGTTTGTTCTCACCTACGTACGAGGGAATAGGCATGGTCATCAGCATGCCGTTGGTCTTCTTAATGTAGTAGTCAACGGTAAACGTCAAAGCCTGATTGAAGAAACCTAAGTCAAGTCCTAAGTCGGTCTGCTCACTCTCCTCCCACTTGATGCTTGGGTTAGCAGTAGTAGAGGCCTTCGAGCCAATCTGCTTGATAGCCGGATTGCCAAAGAGCACGTTGTTGCCCATCACGTTCTCCACCGTGTAAAGGAAGTTGTCGATGTCATCGCTACCGTTCTTACCCCAGCTGGCACGGAACTTCAAGTTAGACAGCCAGCTCTGGGTCTGCTCCATGAATTTCTCGTTCATGATGTTCCAACCTACAGATACAGAGGGGAATGTACCGTATTTGTTTTCAGGACCGAAGCGGCTTGAACCGTCGCGACGGATTGTAGCCTGCAACATGTATTTCTCGTCATAGTTGTAACTGACACGACCGAAGAGCGAAGATACACGATGCTCTACGTTCGGGCCACCCCAACCGTTATATTCAGCGTATGGAGTACCAATGAGCTTGCCGTCGTCGTCGACTTCGTAGATCACGTTGGCATTGGTGTAGCTCATGTAAGGCTTCTCCAGATTGATGATGTTCCAACGCTCAGCACCCAAATAATCGCTCTTGTTCTTCATGGCACTCTGACCCAGCACCACGCCGATAGTGTGCTTGCCGAACTGCTTGTCGTAGGTCAGCGTGTTCTCCACCTGCCAGTTGCAGCCCTTGTTCCACGACATGCTGGCTGAGGTATGCTCGCCTTTGGCGTTACCAGAGTGATAGTACTTCGACAGGGTTGCCGATTCACTACCCCAGAACGAGAGGTCAACGGAATAGTTGAAATGGTACTTCAGGTTGTCCCACAGTTGCAGGTCGAATGAGAACTTAGGAACGAACTTGTGGCTCCAGCCCTTTGAGGGATGCAGGTTGAGTATTGCCAGTGGGTTGTTCATCTCAGCATAAGAACCGAATGTACCGGGGATGGTGAAGTAGTTGCCTCTGCCATCGCGCTGTAGTTCGTAGCCTTGAGTCACCTCGTAATTCTCATGCATCTGGTCGGCCAGTTCCTTGTTCGTCACGGTCGGAGCAATAATGGGCGACATGTAAAGGGCTGATCCAAGGACTGAACCGAACTCTGAGTTCTCACTGATACCCGTGCTCTTTACGCGCGTATAGGCGAGATTCACCGTTACATCGAGCTTGTTCAGGAAATTGCGCTCTGCACTTGCGTCGTACACATTATATATATTATTCGAACGCAATGACAGACGTTGAAAATTCGACCGTCCGTAGTTACCGCCAACGATACCCTCTTGATCATAGAAACCCATCGAGAGGTAGTAGCTCAGCTTCTCAGAAGCACCGCTCACGCTTAACTCATGGTTTTGCACGGGGGCGTTATCGTTGAATACCAAGTCCTGCCAATCAGTGCCAAAGCCTTTGATTGGATTGCCATTGGTGTCGTTGAGGTTGTAGGGATCGGCATAGATAGGAGCCTGACCGCCGTTTAGACGCAGCTCGTTCTGCATGATGGCGTAGTCTGTGGCGGATGTAACATCACGGTGGCGCCATGCCGTCTGCCAACCCTGAGAGAAGTTGTAGTTGATGACGGGCTTGCCCACCTTACCCTTTTTCGTGGTGACGAGAATCACACCATTGGCAGCGCGAGCACCGTAGATGGCACCTGAGGCAGCGTCTTTCAGCACCTCGATAGACTCAATGTCACTGGGATTCAGGAAGTCGATGCCGCCCTCGATAGGCATGCCGTCGACAATGTACAGCGGGTCGCAATTATTAATGGAACCCGTACCACGCACACGTACGCGTGGGGCGGCACCAGGCTGACCTGAAGACGAGGTGACATTCACACCGGCTGCCAAGCCCTTCAATGCATTGTCCACACGTACAGGGGTCTTGCCGGCCAGGTCGTCTGAACTCACCTTGGCGATGGCAGCAGTCACCACGCTCTTCTTCTGTACACCATAACCGATGACAACAACGTCGTTGAGTGTCATACGGTCTTCTTTCATAATGATGTTCATTTGGCTACGAGCAGCAACTTCCTGGCTTTCCATTCCAATATAGGAAACAACCAGTCTGGTACCCTCGGCAGCCTTTAACGAGAACTTACCGTCATAATCGGTAATCGTTCCGCTCTGAGGATTTCCTTTCTCGACAACAGATGCGCCGATGACAGGATCACCATTCTCATCAGTCACAGTGCCCACCACGTTTATCGTCTGGGCAAAGGCCATTGCTGACACCAATAGTGTCAACAACAGAGAAAGCAACCTAATTTTCTTCATACTTTGTTTATTTGTTAATAATTGTTTAGAATTCTACTGTTTTCTTTCTACTTGTCATCGTAGATGTTTTCCGATTGCAAATATATGATAAAAAGGAATGGCTTTGTAAGGTAAATAGAAAAAAAGTGGAATTATGACTTTGATGTTAATTTGTAAACACTTAATAATCAGCTATTTGTTAATTACCGTTGAGTTTAAAAAAGTGGATGTATTGTTGAGGAAAAAATAGCTGTTTTCGAGTATAGTTGTTTCAAATACACTGTATAAATTAACTGATTAATTAGGCGTATTTACTTCTTTATTCTCGATAATTTTGCTTATCTTTGCACAATAGGATATAGTAAACCTTCAATTAAACCATCTTAAAACTAAATTTATGGCAACAGTTGATGACAAGAAAGTAATCTTTTCGATGCTCGGTGTGAGCAAGATTATCCAGCAGAACCAGAAGCAAGTGCTCAAGAATATTCACCTGAGTTTCTTCTATGGAGCAAAGATTGGAATCATAGGATTGAATGGAGCCGGTAAGTCTACGCTTATGAAAATTATTGCAGGACTGGATCAGCAATATCAGGGTAAGGTTGTGTGGAGTCCTGGATACTCCGTTGGCTACCTTCCCCAAGAGCCCCCTCTTAATGAAGACAAGACGGTTAAGGAGAATGTCATGGAGGGAGTGCAGTATGTTTATGATGCACTTTCTGAATACGACCAGATTAATGTGAAGTTCGGACTGCCTGAATACTATGAGGATGCAGATAAGATGGACAAACTGATGGCTCGTCAGGCAGAACTGCAGGATATCATAGACTCCACTGATGCATGGAATATGGATTCGAAACTTGACAGGGCAATGGAAGCGCTTAGTTGTCCGCCTGCCGACTGGAGCGTGAAGAATCTCTCTGGTGGTGAACGTCGTCGTGTGGCTTTATGTCGGTTACTTTTGCAGAAGCCTGATGTGTTGTTGCTGGATGAGCCTACCAACCATCTCGATGCTGAGTCGATAGACTGGCTGGAGCAGCATCTCCAGCAGTATGAAGGAACTGTTATAGCTGTCACCCACGACCGTTACTTCCTTGATGATGTTGCTGAATGGATTCTTGAACTCGACCGCGGTGAGGGAATCCCTTGGAGAGGGAATTATTCTTCATGGCTGGAGCAGAAGAGCTTGCGGATGGCAATGGAAGAAAAGACGGCTTCAAAACGGCGCAAGACGCTTGAGCGTGAGTTAGAGTGGGTACGCATGGCTCCGAAAGCTCGTCATGCGAAAGGAAAGGCTCGTCTGAACTCTTATGATAAGATGCTGAATGAGGAGCAGAAACAGAAGGAAGAGAAACTCGAGATCTTTATCCCCAATGGTCCTCGTCTTGGTAATAAAGTTATCATTGCCGAGCATTTAGCCAAGGCATACGGAGAGAAAGTGTTGTTCAACGACCTGAATTTCATGCTGCCTCCTAATGGTATTGTCGGTGTCATCGGTCCTAATGGGGCAGGAAAGACAACGCTCTTCCGCCTTATCATGGGGTTAGAGCAGCCAGATAGCGGGACATTTGACGTGGGAGAGACAGTTAAGTTAAGCTATGTTGATCAGCAGCATAAGGATATAGACCCAGACAAAACCGTCTATCAGGTTGTCAGTGGAGGCAATGAGACAATCCGTATGGGTGGACGAGATGTGAATGTGCGTGCTTATCTTTCCCGTTTCAATTTCAGCGGTGCCGACCAGGAGAAGAAGTGTGGTGTGCTCTCAGGTGGTGAACGTAACCGGTTGCATCTGTCCATTGCCTTGAAACAGGAAGGAAATGTGCTGTTGCTTGACGAGCCTACCAATGACATCGATGTCAATACCCTTCGGGCTTTGGAGGAAGGACTTGAAGCGTTTGCCGGTTGTGCGGTAGTCATCAGTCACGACCGTTGGTTCTTAGACCGTATCTGTACTCATATTCTCGCTTTTGAAGGTGACGGTAATGTCTTTTATTTTGAAGGCAGTTATACTGAATATGAGGCAAATAAGGCAAGACGACTGGGACTTGATGAGCCGAAGCGTATCAGATACCGTAAGCTGATGGATGAATAAATAAAAAGAATCACATTATTCCTCTGTGGGATAATGTGATTCTCTTTTTTACCAATGTTGTATCTATGATAGGCCTTATTTCACAGTAACCTTTTCTCCTCCTATGATATACACACCGGCAGGAAGTGTATTCAGGGCATCACGACCTACTACTTGCTTCTTAATCAAAGTACCTTTGAGGTCATAAACATTGAGATTACCTTCGTTGGTGGTCAAAGAATTGATTCCTGAGATCTCCGACATGCTGCTGATATGCTTGATCTGCAAGTCATTGGCAGTATCAGACTGCTTGTCCCATGTAAATCCACAACGGGTGGGAAGGAATGTCTTGTCGCCCTCAGTACGTACAAGCACGCTCTCCAGTGGTGTTACATCCTGTTGAGCCGGGATACCGTAGCGGCCATCTTTAAGTAGGCTTTGCCAGCTGCTACCGAAAGTCACACGGTTTCCTGCCATATCACTTAATGACAGGTTCTTCAGTTCTGTGCTGATGCTTGCAGCCTCAGTGTTCTTCACCCTGAAGTATTGTGTCTTGGGTGAATATACCAAGTAGGGATAGCCGGCTTGAATACCTTCGTCTGTGCAATCCATAAAGTAGAGGTAAAGAGTATTCCCTTCCTGACCAATACCTACGAAACGCTCTACGCGAACGTCACTTGCCGCATTGCTGACTTGTTCAGCACTCATCGACATGGGCATACACAAAGTGTTGTATCCAGCAAATAGATGACGGTTTAGTTGTACGGTCTGGTCTGTGTTCTGTAACAGTTCTACGTTGAGTGACTTCACATCAGCATAGATGTTTCTAACTCTGGTTTGTGCAAATGACTGAGTACAGATTGTAGCGACAGCCATTAAGATAAGTGTAAAATGTTTCATATCTAATCAAGGTTAAAATGATTTTAAATGCAATTTTACAAAAAAATATGGTAAAAAAGAATAGGACAGAAATGATTTAATATTTTTTATGAATCAATGTGTCACCGAATTATAGGTAATTATAAGAAATATGTCTTATCTTTGCATATCAAATATAAATCATATCCTGAATAATTCAACTCAAACAATCTATGATGACTATGAATAATCGAATGATGAAAAGAGTTTTTAGCTTGTTCTTTGTATGTATTATCTCAACTTATTGTGCAGAAGCAAGGCAGCCTGTCGATGAAGGACTCGGCAGACATAATTTCTTTTATGCAGGACAGAGCAAGCGTATGCGAATGTTTATCGTGAAGGACGGACAAGTAAGTTGGACGTATGAGAACAAGCAGGGTAGGGGTGAAATCAGTGATGCGGTACTAATGACCGACGGACATATTCTGATAGCACACCAGTATGGAATAGCCGAGTTGTCGCAGGACGGTCAGGTAATCTGGAGCTATGAGGCTCCGGCAGGAACGGAGATTCATACCATCCAGCCAATAGGGAAGACACACGTGGTGTATGTACAGAATGGACGTCCGGCTAAAGCCGTTGTCATGGAAATCCCCTCAAAGCAGATAGTTAGAGAGTTCGAACTGCCAACAGCGCAGAATGGCTCTGTTCATGGTCAGTTCCGTAATGCCCGGCTGACTTCTCGCGGAACGCTTCTTGTGGCTAATATGGGATTGGGATGTATCAGTGAATACAATTGCTATGGTAAAGAGGTTGACAGATGGGAGGGCTTTCTTCCCTGGTCTGTCCAAGAACTGCCCAAGGGGAATCTTCTGATAACGGGCCGCAAGGGGCACATTCAGGAGATTAACCGTATGGGACAAACAGTCTGGGAGATCAATACGACGGCTTTTGGGGTGACACAGCCACAGAAAACCGTCCGGCTAAAGAACGGACACCATATCATTAACAACTGGTATAATGAGTGGAACAAAGAGCCGATGGACACGGCGAATGCTCCTGTTCAGGCGGTAGAGACTGACAATGACGGGAAGGTGGTCTGGCAACTTCGTGAGTGGAAGAATCCAGATTTAGGACCATCGACTACCATTCAACCATTGGATGAGGCTGTTAATCGTGAAAGGCTGTTCTTTGGAGACTTTAATCCTGTTTTCCCGAAGTTGTTTGTCAAGCCCAATGAACCTCTTGGAGTAGGCCGTGGCATCAATCCTGGTCGTGTAGCATGGATTCATAGTCCTGGTGTAGCTAACTGGGATGGAAGAACGGGACTGTGGGTAGAAGACCGTTGGAATCGGCAGGATAAGGCAGATGCCATGATTCGGGAAGCACTCGTACAACTGACGGGTGAAAAGACGATAGCCAAGGCTTGGAAAGCTTTGTTCAGACATTTCAATAAGACACATAACAGAGGGTCGAGAAACTACCGGCATGGTGAGAAGATTGCCGTGAAACTCAACATGAACAATGCCATCACCCATCATGATACGATTGAATTGAACAGCTCTCCCTTTATGACATTGGCACTTGTCCGTTCAATGGTCAAGGACGGAGGAGTTCGTCAGCAGGATATCATACTATGTGAACCAAGTCGCGCCATCACGGATAGCATATATAATAAGGTGCATCGGGAATTCCCCAATGTCATCTTCATTGATAACATCGGAGGAGACGGCAGACAGAAGTGTGAGTATTACGCTGATCAGATCAACTACTCTACCGATAACGGGAAGATGGCACGAGGACTGGCTAAGTGTATTGTCGATGCGGATTATCTCATCAACAGTGCTTTGCTCAAGACTCATTCCGGTCCGGGTGTGACACTCACATCTAAGAACTGGTATGGAGCAACTGACATTAATCTGTTGTGGAGACAGAATGCTCATAACAACATCAGCCCTGATAAGCGTCATGGCAAGCCTGGCTATAAGACATTCGTGGACTTCATCGCTCATAAGAACCTTGGGCAAAAGACGCTTCTGTTCCTTATAGACGGCACTTATGGTTCCCGTGATGTCAATGGTGCTCCTGCTCCTAAATGGCAGAAAGAACCTTTCAATGGTGATTGGGCATGTTCGATAATAGTTTCACAAGACGAGTTGGCTTGTGATGCAGTAGGGATGGACATACTTATAGGTGAGTGGCCTGAGTTCGGAAGTCTGAACTATTGTGACGAGTATCTGCGAGAGGCTGCTTCCATCCCCAACGCCCCAAGTGGGACGGTCTATAAACAAGATGGTGTTCCCTTGGCGTTCCCCTTGGGATTGATGGAGCATTGGAATAATCCGAAAGAAAGGAAATACACCAAAATAGATTTGAAGTATAAACGGCTATAATCGTTTTTATTGTTCTCAATGAATGAAATGCCGTAGGCATCATTTGTAATTGTGCATTTCAAATATTTGGTTCCATATTGTCGAATTCGGAAATTTGGCAGAACGTGTTTTGTTCTTAATGAATGAAATGCCGTAGGCGTTTGATTTTGTGTTGTGTTGCAACGGAAGAAGCCGTAGGTGTTTAATCTTGTGTTGTGTTGCAATGGAAGGAAATGCCAGAGGCATTAGACAATGGTAGCCAGCCATACACATACAACCTTGCCGTAGGTAAGGGACATACGCAGCACATGTCGCCTACCGTAAAGGCAGGCTAAATTATTTGGGGATAATCTCATACCAGCCATTTACTTTCCCTCGCTGGCGCGAACAGTGACCGTTGGTTCGCGGTGCCTAAAGGCACGGCTGTATGGCTGGCTACCTTTGTCCGATGCCTAACGGCATCTTTTCTTGCCATAGGTTTCCCCTTGTCTGATGCTTAACAGCATCATCTTTGCTAACGGTCTGATGTGTTTGGCACTATTTTGTTGGCAATCCTTGTCTGATGCCTCTGGCATCATTTCATTACAATTGAATATCCCCAATAATATTTCTTTATGCAATTTCATTGCTGTTGGGCATTACAAATACCCATGCTCGACACACGCGGATTTCAAATTCGGGTGAACGAAGATTTGTCAAATAATATTCGAATTTTGAGCCCAAAAAATGGGGGGTATTGGTCACGAAATGGTCACTCGGTCGAAAAAACGTCGATTTTTGATGTTTTTCGTAATGTGTTGAATGACAAATGGTTGCACGAATTTAAAACTGTAAACGGGCGGTTTGCAAAATATTAATTTGCCAAAGGTATCGTTTCGGTGCGCGAAAGGTATCGTTTCGTCGTGTGAAAGGTTATGTTTGAGGCGATGAAACATGACCTTTGGCGCAGTCAAAGCTTAGGTTTGGCGGTGCGAAACCTAAGCGATGGGAAAATGAAGAGTGAAGAATGAAGAGTGAAGAAGCTGTTTTTACACATTTTAACTTCTCTTTCATCACTTTTCCCCGACAAGTTTTTGTCAATATCTTTGACGTGATTAAGAACATGAACTATAGGGAATACTGGCGGTTTTATTCACTAACAAGAAAGAAGGCTGGTGATTGTGATTTCACCAGCCTTCATTGATTGTTCAGCAGATATTTGTGTTTATGATCTTTCCATTGAACGGCTTACGTTCCTGAATTGAATCTTATTTGACGAATTTGCATGTAGCGCTATGTCCGTTGTTATCGCGGACTTGTGCGATATAGCAGCCTTTAGACAGTTCACCTACAGGAATCTCTGCATAGTTGCCATTCAAGTCGGCATCTTTACTTCCAATGAACTGGCCGGCAAGATTATAGATGTTAACGTGAACGCTCTTAGAATCGTTGCTTCTGACAATGATACTTCCCATCACATAACGAGCCGTTAAGTCGCCTTTCGATTGAGCCGTCAGCTGTTGGATACCGTTAGGATTGGCTTGTTCGACAGGAGTGAGGTAACTGGTGAGTACGTTTGTCTTGGCGATGCTCGGAATGTTCATCAGATAGACATCGTTGCTGCCATCAGGATAACGACCGACGGTTTCATCCATTGCGTGTTCGTTGTATGCCAGTTCGTCCGTCCATGAATGGTCTTGAGCGCTTAAGATGACGCTACCTCCATCAGCAGCCAGTTTGAAAGAAGCATGCAACTGGCTGACAGGTTCGAGATTATCACACCAGATAATCAGGAAATCGTGAGGCTGAATGACCGTCTGGAGATTGCCGGAGCCTTTGCTGATCTGGTATTTTTCCGGCTTCTTGGGATTATCAGTGATAAACATTCCTTCAACGTCGATGGGCTCATCGGTCGTGTTGTACAGTTCTATCCAGTCGTTTCGTTTCCAATATTCGTTGACGTAGATGCCATTTGCAGCACTCACCTCATTGATACGGACAGGAGTGATGCCCTGTGCAGTCTTCTCCTCTTCAGACAATGGCTGGAAGCAGGCGGTCAGTGCGATGTTGTAATCATCCGGAAGTTCTAACGTAGATTCCGTTGAAACCATTCCTTTGTCTTCTGCATCGACAGAGGTAACAAGTTGTGCAGCCCAATAGAGGTCGCTTGAAGAGGCACTGTTGTTATGGACTTCGACAGCCACGACATTTGAGCCGCTACGGAAGAGTTGGGCAGGCAGGTCGATCGTACCAGTCAGAGGGGTGTCGGAAGCGTATGAACTGGAATACGTGTTGAACGTGACGGTGCCATTAGGCATGTTGAAACGTCCGGCTTCCACGCCGTTGACATAGATGATAAACCCGTCGTCCACCTCATAGTTCAGAATGAACACATCCTTGCTGGCAGGCGTTTCCTTCAAGTTGAATGTATGACGGAAATAAGTGGTGGGATTCTTCTGGCTGGCATTAGTACCATAGCTGACGGTCGTCTTTATGCCATCCATCTTGTATCCAAGAGGACTCTCGCCCGAAGCCCAAGCGTTATCGTTGTAACTTGCTGCCCTCCAGTTGTTATTTGACAAGGCACCCTTATCGTAATACTTCCATATACTATTTTTCCCGATAACTTCATTGCTGGCAGTTGTCGTCTGCTTCCATCCCACAAAGGAATAGCCTGCGGGAGCCTGAGCCTTCAGTACAATAGGAGCAAAGAGGGTTCCGTCGAATTCACTATAAGGAATCTCCAAGTCGTTGACAAAGAGTTTAGCCTCCGGGGTATCGGTCTTCAACTGTACCTTCTGCTTTTTCACATTCGTCAACTGCATCTGGCGGAAGTTCTGCATGCAGGTAATCATGTCGTCATTCAATGTCTGGAGCTTCGAGCGGATGAGATTGGCAGACCCGTCGGGACTTCTCCTTCCGTCGAGTTGCATCATCGGTCTTACAAAGTCAGCCAGTTCGTCGACGATGGCAGTGGCACGCTCCTTCTCGAACACACTACCGCCAATCAGACAGAATGTGTCAATGAACTTCTTGCGGAACGTGTCGTTCTTTAATAAGTTCAGGAAGAGCGTGACAAGTTTTATTTCCTCATATCGTTCTTCTTGCGTGTCGTAGATGTAGTTGAACGTATGCCACTGGTCGTTGGCAAATGCCGTAAAGGGATTACTGTTCTTGAAGGCAAAGTCGAGGTCGAAGGTGACAAACCGATAGCGCCCGTCCTGTTGGTCGCGGTATCCCTTTATGTTATTGTGCGGCCAGTCGTTGGAACCCAAGAACAGTTCAACCGCCATGTAATTGATATACTCGTCCATGTCGAGCAGTTGCTGCAACCCTTCATAGACATCAGCCTTCTCAGCCTGTTCGCCCAGCTTATAGATTCTGTTAAGAACTTCGGGAGAACCCACCATGAAGACAACATTGGAGTCGGCACTCATTTCGAACATATCGATTTTTTCGTCATCGTATCCGAAGTTAGCCTCTACATACTTCTTGTTGTTGGGTTCACGCATATTCAGCACTCCTCTGAACTCTCCATTCACATACTCGATGATGGGGACGTATGACTGTACGTCCAGGTTAATCCCCGAACGCTGGATGATGGTTTGCAGGGCTGGGTCTAAGAATCGGCTGCCGTTATTCTCCCATACATCATTTCCGCCATTGCGCAACAACAGCACTTTGTTTCTCAGATAGGGCTTCTGGGGGAAGAACGTATAGTCAAGGCGGTTCTTTCCATCAAACTCCTTACCGGCTTTTAGCTTGAAGGAGCGGGGAGTGGCAGAACGTGTCCAACCGCCAGAGACGGATATTTGCACATCCTGATTGTAAGCCATTGTTCCTTCAGTAGTGATAAAGGAGAAGTTCACGGGACGTTCCCAGTCCATGTTCCAGTTGCATTTGGAGCTCTGTCCATTGCCCGTTTTTCCATTTGTGCCTTTGGTGTCAATGCCCCATAGGTTATCCGTGAAATACTTTTTGTTTCCTACGATGGATACAACGGGAATGGTGTATTTGTTATCTGTCTTGATATAGGAACGGGTAACAGGAATGCTGGGCAGCCATCCGTCCTTATATAAACGGACGCAAAGGTTTGTCGTGTTGTTGAAAGAGAAGATGCCGTTGGTGCTGATCTGCCCGTTGCCAGTCTCAGGAACATCATACGACTCCCATGAAATATCATCGAAATAATAGTTGTTCTCACTTCCCCTCAATTCATTGAGATTGAAGGCGATGGTCTGCAATCCTGAAGTTCCTGCCTGTTCGTTGGAAACTGTTCCCTCAAATGATATTTCCTGCCACTCTCTCGTGATGTTATAGCCACCGTCAAGCATCGACCAATGGATGTAGTTACTGGGTTGTGTGTGAGATTGAACGGATATATGGGCAGGTTTGTCGGCACGTACCATCATCTTGAAACGATACTTCGCACCCGGCAACCATACAAAGTCAGGCGTGTAGACAAAGAACTGGGTATCCCAGTCCTCTGCGGGCGATGATACCGAATGTACGACAATTCCGCGCGTACCATTGTAGCCGGCTCCATCCCTGAAATTAGTCTGGAATGCTCCTCCTGCGTTTCCGTCCTTACCGATAAGGCAGGTCGCATTGTCATTTTCACAATTCCCGTTGACGATATGATTGGTCCATTGCGGGCTTTGTATCTGTCCGGAGGGAAGGTCGGGCACGCTTCCGTCTGTGGTATATACAAGTGTTGTCCCCTCAGGAATATTCACGTTCACAGAAATAGAGCTTGTGAAGAGCTTGCTGTCTTGGCTGACAACGGGCGGATCCAACCTGTTTGTTGCAAATACAGCTTTGGTATTCGTCGTTCCAGGAGTAGCGTTGGCAGTCAGTCCCCATTCTCCGGTTCCATCAGTCTTCCGTGCGTATGAGACGCGGCTCATAGCCTCAGGATAGGATTCGCTGACAATGAGTTCCCCGTTCTTGTCACTCAGGCAGATAGTGCCGCCTTCACAATCAAGATTGAATGGAGCCTGATTGTGCTTGATGTTGTTTGACCCCAGCCAGATCACCTTGAATCCCTTTGCCGGAACAAAGCCTATGTCAGCAGGCATTTGCCATTGTTTCAGATTGTTGCTGTCGTCACTAAGAAAGAAGCCGTTGAGGCTGATGTCCTCATCTGTAGGATTGTATAATTCAATCCAACTGTCGAAATTGGTGGCTGGACTCATTACCGTTCCAACATTTGACGCCATTATTTCGTTGATTACAAGAACTGCTGTTGCAAAAATGGATCCTATCATCTTTTATATATAATTATGTGTAAAGTAATGGCAAAATTACATTTTTTCATGGATGATGCAAAGAAAAGTCAGCTAAAAACATCTTAATGAAAGAATAGATAAGGAATATGTTATTTTTTCTATTTTTATCCATTGTGTATTTCATGTTTTTTACTTAACTTTGCATTACAAAAACAAGCTGGAGAACAGAAGTTCTTCAATCATTATATCTGCTAAAAATACAAAACAAATGAGATCAAGAACGACAACCTGGTTTGAGTGCTCAGTGCGCTATGAACGTCAAGGTGAGAATGGAATGGAAACAAAGGTTACAGAACTATATGTTGTGGAAGCCCTTAGCTTCGGGGATGCTGAAGAGTCTATCACTCGTGAGATGTCCTCTTATGTGAGTGGCACATTCGAAGTGAAGAATATTAATCCTGCTGCTTACGGGGAAATCTTCTTCAGTGATAGTCCCACCGATGACAAGTGGTATAAGACGAAGCTGTCATTCATAACGATTGACGAGAAAACTGAGAAAGAAAAGCGGACCACCGTTTCTTTCCTGGTACAGGCTTCCAATTTCAACGGTGCTCTCAAGAATATAGAAGAAGGCATGAAAAGCAGTCTGATAGACTATGTCGTTGCCAATATCTCAGAGACGAAGATCATGGATGTCTTTGAGATTAATAGTGGAAAGGCAGCGGTTGCAGCTGAGTGAATAATCAAATAAATCATTTCGTTTCTATGGATGTTGACGTAAAGGGTAATTTAAGAAAGATCCTGAATGAACTTCCTGATGGTGTCCGGTTGGTAGCCGTCAGTAAATACCACCCTAATGAATACATTATGGCAGCTTGGGAAGAAGGACAGCGTGTGTTCGGTGAGAGCCATGTCCAGGAACTGTCCCGTAAAGTGGCAGAGCTTCCAAATGATATCGAATGGCATTTTATCGGCCATTTGCAGACAAACAAGGTGAAGTATATCGCCGGTTATATCTCCATGATTGAGGCGGTAGACTCGATGAAGCTTCTCAGGGAAATAGACCGACAGGCGGCGAAGCACGACCGTGTGATTGATGTGCTTCTTGAACTTCACATTGCAGAAGAAGAAACGAAATATGGACTGACATTAGATGCCTGCCGGTCGCTGTTGTCTGAGGGTGAATGGAAGGAATTGTCGCATGTTCACATCTGCGGACTGATGATGATGGCATCATACGTTGAAGACAAGCAGCAGATCAGAAATGAGATGATGGAGGCTGCCAACTTCTTTGATGAGGTAAAGACAACGTGTTTTGCCGATGACCCAAAGTTTTGTGAGCGCTCCTGGGGAATGAGCCATGACTATCCCATAGCCTTAGAGTGCCGTTCCACATTGATCAGGGTAGGGACTTCAATCTTTGGGGAACGCGTATATTAAACAAAAAGAAGCAAGAGATTACCATTTTTTCACGGTAATCTCTTGCTTCTTTTTCAGACTAAATCTTCTATTTGATAAACACCTTTTTCTTGTTGATAATGTAAAGACCCTTTGGCAAGGACTCTACAGAACTTCCGGCAAGACGACCGTCGATGGTGTAGATTCTTTGATCATCGGGATTGCTTACCAGCTGGATGTTGCCGATGCCATCGGTAACATCGCTGATGAAGTCGAAAAGGATGGTTCCATTGTCAGCTTCCTGAATATTCTCTAATGCTGGTTTAACCGCCTTCTCACCGTTGTACCACAAGTAATTCGGTAATTCCATCGAATAGTTCAATGTCGTTACATTATTAATACCGGGGAAGGGATCTCCTGATAGTTGTGCAAAATATTCAGCCTGAGTATAGGGCTTATTAGTTGCGGGGTTAATAAGGTCAGAGAAGATGTATGAGCTGAGTACAAGACCGTCGGCAGGTACGATTGCCATACGAGGATACCCTTTCTTGTCGTTGGGGAAATCAGAAACACTCACGACATCGTATTCATAATTGACGTGATAGACGAGCAGTCCGTGTCCGCGCTGCTTGCTGTTCCATCTTTTTTGCTGGATGTTCTCAATCATGAAATACTCCCGTTTAGTGTTATCATTCGGATTCATAATCCGATAAGCCTTACCACCTTCGTCAATGGGTTTGATTTCTATTCCTTTCTGATCGGTCTTTAACGTGTCAATGGTCATCCACTCCATTGTCTCTCGTTCCCAAGCTGTATAAGTGGGAGGGCAGTTGCCGTTGCTCACATATTCACCTCCATCCATCAGGTCCCATTGCTCCATTTCCTGATTGTTTATCTTTGCGTCGTTCTTTGTCGGATAAATGTCCGGCAGACCAAGGCAATGGGAGAACTCATGGCAGAACAGTCCAATACCGTTAATATGATGATAAGGCTCACGGGTGTATGCTCCGGGGAATCCGTTCAGCTCATTCGTTACCAGCCATCTGTACACATTCTTGTTATCGAACGTGCCGATGTTAGTGCCGTTAGAGCTGGGCCAGAGCCACCATGATGGATTAGGAATAATGCTGCTTGAGTAGCCTGCAAAGATAATTCCGACAAAATCGACATAGCCATCACCGTTACTGTCATATTCAGGCCGGGAGAAATCCAGGCTGTCATCAACGGCTTTACATGCAAGACGCAGCAGATCTTCCTTTGATTTTCCATAGATGAAGTCAGATTGCTTGTAATCGAGCTTTATCGGACCATAGATGTCAAAGGTAGGAGAGAACTGTCCAAAACTATTGTCCTTGAAGTATTTGTTGACAGATCCATAAAGTGAGGCTTCACCATTCCTAAGTTCAGGGTCTCCATAATTGTTTCCATTCAGATAATAGTCGAAAGACTTACGGGGATTAGGGAGAGTGAAAGCGGTATCAGAGAATTCCACAAGAATGACGATACCCTTTACGTTTCCTTCATGAGGCGTATAATGAAGCCTTGGATTGTTATTAATTGGAATTCTTCTTGCCTTAGACTGTGTGAGCTTTTGGGGAGCCGTAAGATGGAACTTGTTCTTATCCTGTTGGCTGATAAGAGCATTCTCTTCCACAGATCTTTCTCCTGGATTATGAGCCAGCTGCTTGGTTGGTTGCAGATCTCCTTCCTCATCTATCTTTGCAATGTAGAAGTTATAGCCGACATGAACCAGCAGGGTGCCGTCTGTAGCCGTGTACCAGTGATAGTCTTCATCACCGTGACTGATGACCGTCAGCTTTGTTCCGTCACTTTGCGTGACAGTTACCGGGAGAGTATATGCTTTTGCAGCCCATGAAATGATGGCTGTCAGCATGAAACAGGCAATAAGTAAAAGCTTTTTCATTTGAATTTTATAATCTGTTATCAATTATTTACTCTGTTTGTTAAAATAATACTGGCCTTTCTTTTGTGTTTGCCTGCCAAATTCTATTGCGTGATTAGGACAATGATGATAACAGGCAAAACAGGTAAGGCACTTGCCATTATGCTTCCATGAGGGAATGTTGTCGTTTTTGAAATCTATGTTCTTGACCGGGCAAACCTTAGAGCAGAGACCGCATTTGATACATTTATCCGTCGTAACCTTGAACGGTTCATCTGTTATAAGATGATTCAGGAAATAACCGCCGATAATCCTACTGTTTATCCGTGGCCAGTGTCCAATCGTCAGATCGCTGTATCCCTTTTTGCGGTTCAGGACACAATCAGCAAATGTTTCAATGCGCTTACGGGCAGCTTCTTTTTTCTGCCTCTCCTTGTCGGGCTTGTCAACATCCATGAATGGAAGACCGACATACGACTCTGGCATGATTAGTGAACAGACACTGTCAGCGTGTAGTCCAATTTCCGATAAGTCTTCTTGGAACAACCTGACCGTTTCACCGATGGTGTCTCCTGCCGTACAAAGGATGTAGCAGTAATGTCCCTGGGCATTCTCGAACGTCAGATTCTTGATGAACTCCCTTACTAAAAACGGAGGACGCCAGCCATGAACGGGAAAACAGAAACCTATACGTTCGTCCTCTTGTAACAGGAAATGGCAGTCACTGCCAGCAATCTCAGGAATGAAGAGTAGTTCTTCTCCTGTTATTTCTGCTAACCGTTCGGCTGCCCATTTGGTGTTCCCTGTACCAGAGAAATAGAAAATCACTACCTCTCTATTGTTTTTGTTCGGAAGCTTCAGTCATAGTACCTTCAATGTAGAGACGCGTCATCTCTGGCGTTCCATTTGTGCGGACAGTAATCGTCTTTTTAAAATGTCCGGGGAATTTGCCTTTTCCATTGTAGGTGACTTTAATCTCGCCCTTTTGTCCGGGGGCAATGGGTTGCTTTGTATATGAAGGGACAGTGCATCCGCAACTGGCTATCGCCTGATTGATAACCAACGGGGCAGTTCCTACATTCGTGAATGAAAATGTACAGCTCTGAACAGAATTCTCCTCAGAAAAAGTTCCGAAGTCATGCGTAACCTTATCGAACTTGATTTCTGCCTGCTGCTGAGCTGCTGCATAACTGATGCATGCAAAAAGCATCATCGTCATTACAATAATCTTTTTCATATTCCTCTTTTTAAACTTACACTATTCTGCAAAAATAGAAAAATGCCCCTAACAATATTGTTAAGGGCAAGAATATTTAATTTATTTTATGATAGCTCTTAGTCTTTTTTAATTAATTTATAGTATTCGCAAGCCCCCAAAAGGAAACAGCCTGTACCGAAATCTTCAAAGTCGGGAACACTTGTGTAGGTTACGGGCTGACTGTCGGACGGTTGTTTTCCTGTTCCTTGGATGTAACCTAAGAAACCATCTGCATGAACGCTTTCCTTGTCAAGGGCATTCCAAGCTTTGTCACAAATGGGACGATAGACTTTTGCTTTGAGAATACCATTCTGGATTCCCCAGCTCATTCCATAAAGGAAGAGACTTGTACCTGTGGCTTCCTTACCTCCGAATGTAGCGGGGGACACCAGACTACAGTTCCAGAAGCCGTCTTCTCTCTGACATGAGGCAAAGGCTTTGCTCATCATGATAAAGTCTTTTTTCAACTCTTTGTAGTATTTGTCTTTTTTTCCGATGGTTTGCATCACACGGACAAGGGCAGCATATACCCATCCGTCACCACGGCTCCAATAACAGTCATTGCCATCTTTTTCCTTATAGGGCGGGACAAAGTCGGCATCGCGCCACCAGAATCCGTTCTTCTTATTGAAAAGACCTCCTCCACATTCGTCTCTTGTCCATCTATAAGACTCCATTGCATAGTCTAAGTAGGCACGATTACCGGTAAGAATGTAGGCCTGGGCATATAGAGGCATCGCCATCTGAATGGCGTCAATCCATGTCCAATAGTTATGACGGCCTGTTGCCATCTGATTGTCAAGGTTTTGAAAAAGATTTGCCAGGACTCCTTTATCCCCAGTTTTTGTGTAAGGAAGCAGATTAATGTAGGTCTGTCCACAGCACTGGTCGTCGGCATCCGTGGTCTTCACACCGTTACGGGGTGTCCACTTGTGGAACTCAGCCCATTTCATGGCATAGTCGATGTACTGCTGTTGCGGGTCGATTTTTAATAGTTCCATCAAACCTTCATAATAGACAGCACGTGTCCAAAGACTGCTTGGGCGTACTCTCTTGACAAAAGTCGGCTGAGTAGGGTCGGCATATTTCTCCATGAAATACTTGTTTGCACGTCTCGTGGTGTTCAACACGTCTTCGGGTTTCTGGGCAGAAACTACAATTGCAAGCAGCAACATGGCCGCCATCATCATCGTTCTTTTCATGATCTTTGATTCTTTTATTTATTCGTTTGCGGCTTCAAAGATACAATTATTTATTGACAAATCAGCTATTTTTGAATAAAAAATGCCTCGTTTGGCAGTACATGACATGAATTGTCGGTTTTGAAGGAAATCAAGTATGCCATTTGCGCCTCGCAAACGATACGTTTAGACAGCGTAAACGATACATTTAGGCTTCAAAAACAATATGTTTATGAATTCCAGGTTTTCAGACAGTTATATTTCGTTGAACTCACGATATTTTATATTGAATGTTATAAATAAACAAACCAAATACAATGCCGTTCCTTATTTTTTTTGTAATTTTGCAGACAATAAAACAAATCACTCACTTTTATGAGGCAAGCTATGATCTTTGCTGCCGGACTCGGTACTCGTTTAAAGCCGCTTACTGACACAATGCCAAAAGCATTGGTGAAAGTAGATGGCGAACCGCTTCTGAAACATGTAATCCTGAAAATGAGG
The DNA here is from genome assembly GCA_902762325.1 of uncultured Prevotellaceae bacterium. Taxonomy (GTDB): domain Bacteria; phylum Bacteroidota; class Bacteroidia; order Bacteroidales; family Bacteroidaceae; genus Prevotella. The sequence continues at coordinate 68,547 of CACWNV010000018.1, forward strand.
AAAGCTGGGATTGAAAGAGTTGTTGTCAATGTGCATCATTTCGCTCAGCAGATTATTGATTACATAAAGAAGAATGACGGTTTTGGAATCGACATTTTCATCAGCGATGAAACGGAGGCCTTGCTGGAAACAGGGGGAGGGATTAAGAAAGCATTACATTTCTTTGATCAGGACTCTCCGGTGTTGATTCATAATGTAGATATCCTCAGCAATGCCGACTTGTCATTGTTCTATGAACAGGTTCAGGGAAGTGATGCAACCTTATTGGTAAGTGAGAGGAAGACAAAACGATATTTGCTTTTTGATGATGAAATGGTTCTCAAGGGATGGACAAATATTGAAACAGGTGAGTTGAAAGGACCTTCTACTTTAGTCAGTGCCGATGGACTCTCTAAGTATGCGTTTAGTGGAATTCATGTGTTGTCCCCTTCGCTTTTTCCCTGTTTCAGCGAAATGCCCGATCGTTTTGGGATCATCGATTTCTATTTAAAGTATTGTAGCCATTATCAGTTTAAAGGCTATATGAAAAAAGATTTAAGATTGATGGATGTCGGCAAGATCGACACCCTCTATGAAGCAGAAGAATTTATTAAAAACATATAATTGTAACATGCAACAGAAAATCATCATTTTAGATTTCGGGTCACAGACTACGCAACTGATTGGCCGACGTGTCCGAGAACTCGACACCTTTTGTGAAATACTGCCGTATAACAAGTTTCCTAAAGATGATGACAGTGTTATTGGTGTCATTCTGAGCGGCTCGCCTTTTTCAGTTCACGACCCCGAAGCATTCAAGGTGGATCTAAGCCAATTCGTGGGACGCTTACCTGTATTGGGTATCTGCTATGGCGCACAGTTCATCTCTTACAGTAATGGAGGGAAGGTCGAGAAGACCAACACACGTGAGTATGGCCGGGCACATTTAGAATATATTGACACCGAGAGCCCGCTTTTCCGTGGCTTTGAGCCCCATTCACAGGTGTGGATGAGTCATGGTGACAGCATCACTGCCATTCCCGAAGGATTCCAGTGTATTGCTTCTACAAATGATGTGAAGTATGCCGCATTTAGCCTCACCCCCAACCCCTCTCCAAAAGGCGAGGGGAGTGAATGCTCTGAGGCTTGCAATGCGGGGAATAATCATACTACTCCCCTCGCCCTTCGGAGAGGGGTTGGGGGTGAGGCTCCCGTGTTTGCAGTGCAGTTCCATCCCGAAGTGTTCCACACGGTACAAGGTTCTCTGTTGCTGAAAAACTTCGTTGTCGGTGTTTGTGGTAGCCGTCAGGATTGGAGTGCTGCCTCGTTTGTTGATACCACGGTTGCAGAATTGAAACAACAACTGGGTGAAGACCGTGTTATCCTTGGTCTCTCGGGTGGTGTCGACTCCAGTGTAGCTGCTGTTCTGTTGAACCGTGCTATAGGCGACAGGCTGACGTGTATCTTTGTTGATCATGGCATGTTGCGAAAGAATGAGTTCGAGCAGGTGATGGAAGACTACAAGGTGTTGGGATTGAATGTCATTGGAGTGGATGCCAGTGAGAAGTTCTTTGCCGACTTGAAAGGTGTTACAGACCCCGAACAGAAGCGTAAGATTATCGGTCGTGACTTCATCGAAGTCTTCAATGCCGAGGCAAAGAAGATTACCGATGCCAAGTGGCTGGCACAAGGTACTATCTATCCCGACCGTATCGAATCCCTGAATATTACAGGAAAGGTTATTAAGAGTCATCACAATGTAGGAGGACTGCCAGAAGAGATGCATCTGCAACTCTGTGAACCGCTAAAATGGTTGTTCAAGGATGAAGTGCGTCGCGTAGGACGTCAGTTGGGTATGCCTGAACATCTTATCACACGTCATCCTTTCCCCGGACCAGGACTCGCCGTGCGTATCTTAGGTGACATCACTCCAGAGAAAGTACGGATTCTTCAGGATGCAGACGACATCTATATTCGCGGGTTGCGTGATTACAAAGTGCGCCTTTCAGGTGAGGAGGCACGTCGTGTGCTTGCTGCAGGTGTACCGGCATCTATGCAGGATGGTGAGATTGAAGTGTCACTCTACGACCAGATATGGCAGGCAGGAGCCATCTTACTGAGTACCGTCCGTTCCGTAGGCGTAATGGGAGATGAGCGTACCTACGAGCATCCGGTTGCCTTACGTGCCGTCACCAGTACCGATGCGATGACAGCCGACTGGGCTCATCTGCCTTACGATTTCATGGCGAAAGTCTCTAATGAAATAATAAATAAGGTGAAAGGCGTGAACCGCGTCTGCTACGACATTTCTTCCAAGCCACCTTCGACGATAGAATGGGAATAGTTTTGTTCCAAAAAAATGTATGAAAGAACGAGAGATAAAAAAGTGTGCCGGAACTTATCGTCCGGCACACGTGTAAATATGTTATCCTTATTTTTTATTAGAAGTTGTAGTAAAGACCGAATGTGATGTTGTTTCCGTCAAGGTCAACACCAACGGTATTGCTTGACTTACCGTCACCCTTTGGACTGAATGTCTCATATCCGATGAATCCAATGTGTGCAACGAAGCTCAGCTTGTCATTGAAGTTAACGGCAATACCTGGCTTCAAACCTACTTGGAAGTTGTTACCATAATCCTTAATGTTCTCGTATGTCAAACCACCGTCAACAAATACGTTTACATACTTAGTATGGAGGAAAGTGTTACGTACGTAAGGATTTACACCAAACATCTTCATTTCAGTATCTTGCATATACTCTCCCTTACCAAGTGAGCATTCACCCTGCTGGTAACCGATAGCCAAACCTACAGCCCACTCGTCGTTGATGTTGTAACCAACCTCAGGAACAATCTTGAAGCTTGTCTTAGCGTCATTAGCACCGAGCTTTACGCTACCAATACCAAGTGAACCACCTACGTAAACCTGTGCGCTTGCTGCAACTGTCATCAGGGCAGCAACTAATGTCATCATTACTTTTTTCATCTTTTTACCTTTTTAAATTAATAATCTAATTAATCTTGTTTTCTTATCTTTTTAGATGTTTGCATTGAGCATTCATCTGTTTTGACGGTGCAAAATTATACATAATTCCTGAATCAGCGCCAAGATAAGTGTAATATTACAATTTATTCGGCCGCTTTTTAATTTATATCAAGAAAACGAAAGAAAACGGAAAAAACAAAAGATAACAAAAAACAAGAGCCATATTCTGTATGACTCTTGTTTACTTATAAATCCCAATACTACTGTTTATTTCTTCTTCAGCAGATCGCGAATCTCGGTAAGAAGCTCTTCCTGTGTAGGACCAGCAGGAGCAGCAGGCTCTTCCTTCTTAGGCATAAGCTTGTTAATAGCCTTCAACATCAGGAAGATACAGAATGCGATGATCAGGAAGTCGATGACATTCTGAATGAATGCACCATACTTCAGCGTAGCGCCAGCGAGTGGCTCACCACCTTCCATAGGGTTGGGCAGCATCACCTTGTAAGCCAGTCCAGACACATCGATACCACCTGTGACCATACCGATGAGCGGCATTAGCACGTCGTCAACCAGTGAGCTGACAATTTTACCAAATGCACCGCCGATGATTACACCGACAGCCATGTCCATTACATTGCCACGCATGGCAAATTCTTTAAATTCTTTAATTAATCCCATAATACTTAAATGTTAAGTGTTAAATTGCTATGTTCGTTTTACAATATTTCTTAGTTGTTTTCAAATTTCAGTTAGTTAATGCGATTCTTAAATCTTTTTAAACTATTTAATTCAGAATTCAGATGCAAATATAGAAATTATTTTGTAAATTTGCACACGAATAGAAGAAAAAATGTTGTTTGTGACAAAATAGTTGATTTAGCTTGAAAGTTTATAAAGTATTTATTCAATCTTTTATGACTATATCATGGTTTTGTTTCACGACAGGTAAAAAAGAAGTATTTTTAACCCTTTAATAATTATAAAATAGTAGAATGACAAAAGTTGCTATTAACGGCTTTGGCCGTATCGGTCGCCTCGCTTTCCGTCAGATGTTCGAGGCTGAAGGTTATGAAGTAGTTGCAATCAACGACTTGACAAGTCCTAAGATGCTCGCTCACTTGCTGAAGTATGATACCGCTCAGGGTGGTTTCGCTGGCAAGTTCGGTGAGAACAAGCACACTGTAGATTGCACAGACAACTCTATCATCGTTGATGGTAAGGAGATTACGATCTATGCTATTCCTAACGCAGCTGAACTTCCTTGGGGTGAGCTCGACGTTGACGTTGTTCTGGAGTGCACAGGTTTCTATACATCTAAGGAGAAGGCTTCTGCACACATCAAGGCTGGTGCAAAGAAAGTTGTTATCTCTGCTCCTGCTGGAAACGACCTGCCAACTATCGTATACAATGTAAACCACAAGACTCTGACACCTGCTGATACAGTTATCTCTGCAGCTTCTTGTACAACTAACTGTCTTGCTCCTATGACCAAGGCTTTGAATGATTTTGCTCCTATCCAGAGTGGTATCATGACAACTGTACACGCTTACACAGGTGACCAGATGATTCTTGACGGACCTCAGCGCAAGGGTGATGTACAACGTGCACGTGCTGGTGCTCAGAACATCGTTCCTAACTCTACTGGTGCTGCTAAGGCTATCGGTCTCGTAATTCCTGAGTTGAATGGTAAGTTGATCGGTGCTGCTCAGCGCGTTCCGACTCCAACAGGTTCTACAACTATCCTGCACGCTGTTGTTAAGGGTGAAGTTACTGTTGAAGGTATCAACGCTGCTATGAAGGCTGCTACTAACGAGTCTTTCGGTTATACAGAAGAGAAGCTCGTTTCTTCTGACATCATCGGTATGAAGTTCGGTTCACTCTTCGACGCTAACCAGACAATGGTTTCTAAGATGGGTGATGGCAACTCTCTCGTACAGGTAGTTGCTTGGTATGACAATGAGAACTCTTACACTTCTCAGATGGTTCGCACCATTAAGTACCTTGCTGAACTCAAGTAAGATTGCTTTTTTACAGCAAAACAATAGCCGTCCGATTCTATCGGGCGGCTTTTTATGTATTTTTAAGTTTTAGCTGGAGCAGCTTTCGTTCACTTATTCGTATCTTTGCCATTGGAATGAAGAAACTGATAACCATATTAGGACCGACAGCCAGTGGGAAGACCCCGTTGGCAGCTGCTCTTGCTGCTGAAATGGACGGTGAAATCATTTCTGCAGACTCCCGTCAGGTTTATCGGCACATGGACATCGGTACAGGAAAAGACCTTGCTGATTATATAGTAGATGGGAAAAAGATTCCTTATCATCTGGTTGATATCTGTGAACCAGGAACGAAATATAATCTTTTCCAATATCAGCAGGATTTCTTCGATGTCTATCAAGATCTGCAGAGTAGGGGAGTGCAGCCCATTTTGTGTGGAGGTACAGGCTTATACATAGAAGCGGTGCTGAAAGGGTATCATCTTTCTCCAGTTCCACAAAATCAGGAACTGAGGAATCGTCTTGAAGGATTGTCATTACAGGATCTTACATCCATCCTGAAGGATTTGAAATCAAGAAATGCATCGAATATGCATAACACAACCGATGTTGATTCTTGTCAAAGAGCAATCCGGGCAATAGAGATTGAAACCTACAATCTGGAGCATCCCATGCCCCAGCGTGAACTACCTTCTGTGGACTCATTAATTATAGGTGTAAACATTGACCGTGACTTGCGTCGAGAAAAGATTTCCAGAAGGCTCAAAGCACGACTTGATGAAGGAATGGTAGATGAAGTTCGCGGATTACTTGATCGAGGCATTGCCCCCGAGGATCTTATTTATTATGGGTTGGAATACAAGTATCTGACAGAATATGTCATCGGGAAGATTACTTACGACAATATGTTCCATTTGCTCGAGATAGCTATTCATCAATTTGCAAAGCGGCAGATGACCTGGTTCCGTGGAATGGAAAGAAGAGGCTTTGTCATTAATTGGATAGACGCAAAGCTTCCTATGGAAGAAAAAGTATCGTTGATTAAAACATTATATAGTTATGGATGAGAAATTAGATGGCCGTTGGGGAGTTCTTTATTGCCCGAAGTCAGGTTTTCTAAGCTCTTCGTCAAAGAGATGGGAGAGAATAGAAAAGTGTCTGAAAGAGAATCAGATTGACTATGATTTCGTTCATAGTGAGAGCAGCGGAAGTGTTGACCGTCTTGTGAAGATGCTTATAAATAACGGATATAAGACTCTGGTCATAGTTGGTGGAGATTCTGCCCTCAATGATGCCGTAAACTGTTTGATGCAGATAGACCAGACCAAAAGAAATGAGATAGTCTTAGGAGTGATTCCCAATGGAATGATGAATGATTTTGCTCATTTTTGGGATTTCCGTGAGAATGAGATTGATGAGACCATCAAGTGGTTGAAAGCCCGTAGGATAAGGAAAATCGATTTAGGGTGTATCCGCTATTCTAATAAGGATGGAGAAGCCTGTCGCCGTTATTTCCTGAATTGTATTAATATAGGACTGGTGGCAACGATTATGAACCTTCGTCGCCAGACACGCCATATCTTTGGTTCAAGGACCGTTTCATTCCTGATTTCATTTATTCTGATGATATTCCAGCGGTTGGAGTATAATATGCACCTTAAAATAAATACCGATACTATCAAGCGGAAAGTGATGACGGTTTGTATAGGCAATGCTCCAGGCTATGGACAAACACCTAATGCGGTTCCTTATAACGGATTGCTGGATGTTTCAGTCGTCTATCATCCCGAGATGACACAACTGTTTGAGGGAATCTATCTGTTTATTAAAGGCAAGTTCTTAAACTCCCGAAGCGTTCATCCCTATCGGACCCGAAAGGTTGAGGTGTTAGAAGCAGAACGAGCTCTTGTCGGTATTGACGGACGGTTGATGAACACACCAGTGGGACCGTTTACAATCACTGTGGAGCAGGAGGTAATTAATTTCCTTATCCCAGCATAGATATTTTATGAAGCTCATCCATGTTGATGAGCTTTATTTTTCGTCCGTCAATCGTGATGAGCCCTTCGTTGGCAAAGGTTGACAGAGTGCGGATAGCATTGCTCGTTGTCATATTTGAAAGGCTGGCAAGGTCTTCTCTGCTGAGATATATGCTGAGTGTATATCCGTCTTCTTCCAGTCCATAGCTTTCCTTGAGGAATAGTAGTGCTTCGGCTAATCGGGCGCGGATGTGTTTCTGTGTCAAGCTGACAATGCGATTGTCAGAGTAACCAAGTTCAATAGACAATTGCCTGATAAAGAACATGGCAGTCTGGGAAGACTCTTTGATTAGCTGCTTGATGATGCCGAAAGGTATCTGTGCGATAGTTGACTGTTCAAAAGCCAGGGCAGATGTCTTATGCTCTTCTCCTGCAAAAAAAGCACGATAGCCGAAGATTTCAATTGGCCTGATAACCCTTACTATCTGGTACTTACCTCCAATACCTTCCTTGAGAATCTTAATCTTCCCAGAAAGAAGATACATGGCAGCACGGGGCATCTCATGCCTTTTGTATATGATTTCATTCTTTTGATATTGATGAATGGATATACTTGCTTTCAGTAACTCGGTTTGTTCTTCCGACAAATTGCCCCAAAGAGACGACAGCTCCTTGAGTATAATAGATATATCCGTATCTGTTTCAACCGCCATTATGAACCTTTATTTCTTTATCAATATTTTGTCAACCTTGCAAAAGTACAAAATAATCCTAACATAATCGGACATTTTATCAGATTTTGTATTATAAAATATTAAAAGCATGTTTTCCCAAAAAATTACTAACGATAAATTTTGCTGACATTTCAAAAATTATTACCTTTGAAGACAAATAGAAGATTGTGAGAGGTAATGCTCCAATCGACCTAAATCAATAACTGAACAATTATCAACCTTAATAGAGACACCTATGAGTTATTTAAGATTCGAAAAAGCTCTGATGACTAACTTGGAAGAATCTCTGCCGAAAGAATTGCTTCGCACAAATCGATCGGGAGCTTATTCGTGTTCCACAATTGTTGATTGTAATATCCGCAAGTATCATGGCTTGCTCGTCGTTCCTGTTCCTGAACTGGATGATGAGAACCATGTGTTACTTTCTTCGTTGGATTGCACAGTCATTCAGCATGGTGCTGAATTCAATTTGGGACTTCACAAGTATCAGGGCAACAACTACAGTCCAAAAGGTCACAAGTACATTCGAGAGTTTGACTGTGACAAAATTCCCACAACTCTTTACAGGGTCGGTGGTGTTATTCTAAAGAAGGAGTTCCTTTTCCAGAACTATGAGGACAGACTTCTTATTCGTTACACTTTGGTGGACGGTCATTCTGCAACAACATTGCGTTTCCGTCCTTTCCTGGCTTTCCGTAGTGTTCGTCAGTTCACTCACGAGAATTCTACTGCTTCAAGAGAGTACCATCAGGTAGACAATGGTATTAGAACTTGTATGTATGCCGGCTATCCCGACCTTTACATGCAGTTCTCTAAGAAGAACGAATTCATTTTCCAGCCCGACTGGTATCGTGGCGTAGAGTATCCAAAGGAGCAGGAGCGTGGATATGCCTCAAATGAGGACTTGTATGTTCCCGGCTATTTTGAAATGTCAATAAGAAAAGGAGAGAGCATCGTCTTCGCTGCTTCCACTTCTGAGATAAAGACAAGTAAGCTGAAAAAACTCTTCGACGAAGAGGTAAGCTATCGTCCGCCTCGTGATAATTTCTTCCACTGCCTTGTTAATGCTGCCCATCAGTTCCACAATCGTGATAAGAATGACGACCGTTATCTGTTGGCAGGTTATCCTTGGTTCAAATGCCGTGCACGTGACACGTTTATAGCATTGCCTGGTCTGACCCTTTCTATTGAGGAAGACGATTATTTCGAACTGGTCATGAAAACTGCAGAGCGCGGACTTCGTGAGTTTATGGAGCAGAAACCTCTGACAGTGAAGATCTATGAGATTGAAAAGCCGGATGTTCCACTTTGGGCAGTATGGGCTATACAGCAGTATGCTAAGGAGTGTGGCAAGGAGAGATGCAAGAAACTCTATGGCCAGCTTCTCCGTGATATCATCACATTTATCGAGAACAATGAACATCCGAATCTCACATTAGAGGAGAATGGACTGCTTCATACTGAAGGCCGTGATATAGCAGTGACATGGATGAACTCTACAGCTAATGGTCGTCCCGTTGTTCCGCGTACTGGTTACATCGTAGAATTCAATGCACTCTGGTATAATGCGCTTCGTTTCGTTGCCAGTCTTGCCGCTGATGATGGTAATGTTGAAGACCAGCAGCATCTGGAGGAGATGGCAGAAAAGTGTAAAGTCGCATTTGTTGATACCTTCTTAAATGAATATGGCTACCTGCTTGACTATGTTGATGGTAATATAATGGACTGGAGCGTTCGTCCAAATATGATATTTGCCGTAGCTCTTGACTATTCACCGCTCAATCAGCAGCAGAAGAAGAGCGTATTGGATGTTTGCACACGTGAGCTCCTCACTCCTAAAGGTCTGCGTTCACTCTCTCCAAAGAGTGGCGGGTACAATCCTATTTATGTAGGTCCTCAGACACAACGCGACTATGCTTATCATCAGGGTACAGCATGGCCTTGGTTAGGCGGATTCTACATGGAAGCCTGTCTGAGACTTTATAAGAAGACGCGTCTGAGTTTCATCGAGCGTCAGATGGTTGGATATGAAGATGAAATGGCTTATCACTGTCTCGGATCTATTTCTGAACTATTTGATGGCAATCCACCATTCCATGGTCGCGGTGCAATGTCTTTTGCTATGAATGTTGCTGAGATTCTCCGTACGTTGGAATTATTGGAAAGATATAAATATTAAAATAAGGAGGAACCAGAATGAAAGTATTAATGTTTGGATGGGAGTATCCTCCTCATGTATATGGTGGACTCGCCACAGCCAATTATGGTATTTCTCAAGGTTTGCATGCTCAAGGGGATGTGGAAACTGTGCTCTGTCTGCCTAAGCCGTTTGGTGATGAAGACCGTTCGGCTTGTAAGATAGTGGCAATGAACTCAGTACCTATAGCATGGCGGGATGTAGATTATGACTACGTGAAGAATCGTGTTGGTAATATCATGTCACCGGAGGATTATTTCCGTTATCGTGACCACATCTACGCAGACTTTAATTATATGAATGTAAATGATCTCGGAGCAATGGAGTTTGCAGGAGGTTATCCTGGAAACTTACATGAAGAGATTAATAACTATTCTGTTATTGCCGGCGTTATAGCACGTTCAGAAGAGTTTGACATTATCCATGCACACGACTGGCTGACATATCCTGCAGGTATACATGCGAAACAAGTGAGCGGAAAGCCTTTGTGTATCCATGTACATGCTACGGATTTTGACCGTTCACGCGGAAAAGTGAATCCTACCGTCTATTCCATTGAGAAAAACGGAATGGATTATGCAGACTGTATCATGTGTGTATCGGAACTTACCCGTCAGACGGTTATCAACCAGTATCATCAGGATCCAAGGAAATGCTTTACTGTTCATAACGCAGTATATCCACTGAAGCAGGAGTTACAGGATATTCCTCGCCCAGACCATACAGGAAAAGAGAAAGTCGTTACTTTCTTAGGGCGTATTACCATGCAGAAAGGTCCGGAGTATTTCGTTGAGGCTGCCAATATGGTGCTTCACAGAACACGTAATGTCCGTTTCTGTTTTGCTGGTAGTGGTGATATGATGGAACAGATGATTTATCTGGCAGCAGAAAGAGGCATTGCCGACCGGTTCCATTTCCCGGGCTTCATGCGTGGAAAACAGGTATATGAGTGCCTGAAGGACTCTGATGTATATGTCATGCCGTCAGTCTCTGAGCCGTTTGGTATTTCTCCACTTGAGGCAATGCAATGCGGAACGCCGTCAATCATATCGAAGCAAAGTGGTTGTGCAGAGATTTTGACCAATTGTATCAAGGTTGACTATTGGGATATTCATGCATTGGCTGATGCCATGTATTCAATCTGTGTGAATGAAAGTCTCTTTAAATATCTCCAGGAGGAAGGAAAACGTGAAGTTGACCAGATCACTTGGGAGAAAGTGGGTGCTTGGATTAAGGAACTATACGAGCGCACGCTTGGCTGGAAGTAAAGCTTAAATTTTAACAAGGAAAAAAGTAAAAGTTATGAAAACAATTTGTTTATATTTTGAGATACATCAAATCATCCATCTCAAACGCTACCGTTTCTTCGATATCGGTACCGACCATTATTATTATGATGATTATGAGAATGAGCGCTCTATCAGCGATATAGCTGAGCGTTCATATATGCCTGCTCTTAACACCCTGCTTGACATGATTAAAGAACATGGAAAGTATTTCAAGGTGGCTTTCTCTCTCTCTGGTGTGGGAATAGAGCAGTTGGAAATGCATGCACCGCAAGTGCTTGAAAAACTTCAGGAGTTGAATAACACCGGTTGTGTGGAATTCTTGGCTGAGCCATATTCACATGGTCTTTCTTCACTCGTAAATGAAGAGTGCTTTGCTGCTGATGTCAAGAAGCAGATGGAGAAGATGAAAGAGTACTTCGGACAGACTCCAACTGTGTTGCGTAATTCTTCACTTATCTATTCTGATGATATTGGTCTGCAGGCTGCTCAGATGGGATTCAAAGGCATGCTGACCGAAGGAGCTAAGCATGTTCTTGGCTGGAAGTCTCCTCATTATGTCTACAATTGTGCATTGGCTCCCAACCTTAAGCTTTTGCTGCGTGATGTCAAGTTGTCTGATGATATCTCATTACGTTTCAACAATAGCGACTGGGAAGGGTATCCACTTTTCGCCGATAACTATGTAAATGAAATTGCAAGTCATCCGGAAGAGAGTCAGATCATCAATATCTTCATGGAACTGTCTGCTCTTGGTATTGCTCAGCCTTTGTCCAGCAATATTCTTGAGTTCTTGCGTGCTATTCCTGGATGTGCCAAAGAGAAGGGTATTACATTCTCAACACCTACGGAAATCTGCATGAAGACTAAGAGTGTCGGTGCCCTTGATGTTCCCGATACGCTTTCATGGGTTGATGAGGAGCGTGATGTCAGTTGCTGGTTAGGTAATCCAATGCAGCGTGAGGCTTTCAACAAACTGTACAGTGTTGCCGACCGTGTGCGTATTGCTAATGATTCTCGTATCAATCAGGACTGGGATTACCTGCAGGCTTCAAACAATTTCCGCTTCATGACAACAAAGCCTTCAAATGTCGGACTTGACAGAGGTATTTATTCATCTCCATTTGATGCTTTCACCAATTATATGAATATTCTTGGTGATTTCCTGAACAGAGTGAATAGCCTTTATCCTGAGTCTATTGATAATGAGGAGCTTGAAGCATTGCTTACCACAATCCGCAATCAGGGAGAAGAAATCGAAATGAAAGAGAAAGAGATTACTCGTCTCCAGGCAAAGATTGAAAAGATTGAGGCTGCAAGTGACAAGCTACGTGAAAAGGTGGAGAAAGCGAAGGCTGCTCCGAAGAAGCCTGCGGCAAAAAAGCCTGCAGCAAAGAAAGCTGAATAATGTTTTTCATTGTTGTCTGCTAATAGTCAGCAATGCGAAATCGTCCTATCCGCAACGCCCGTTTAAAGGCGTTGCGGATTTTTGTTTCAATAGGCAAAAGACATTGTAGCATTACAGATTATCTGTAAAAATCTTGTAATTCTATCCCAATTCGGGAAAAGAAACGAGAAAAATAGTCCCTACATAACGTATCTTTGTGAGTGAAATCTCTAAAATGAAGATTATTCTCTACTTAAACGCCCATAAACAATTGAAAGATAAGTACTTATAAAAGAATTATCCTCTATTTATCCTCTACTTATATTCTACTAATCCTCTACTAATATTCTACCTATTCTCTACTTATCTGGTGGGATGAATCAATTCGTTTAGCATCGTTAAAGTATTGGTTTGCGAGTTGTAAAGAGTACGTTTGTGAGTTGTAAAGAGTACGTTTATGAGTTGTAAAGAGTACGTTTATGAGTTGTAAAGAGTACGTTTGTGAGTTGTAAAGAGTACGTTTAAGAATCGCAAAGAGTATGTTTGCAATGAGAAAAATCTATTAATAATAAAGAGGACATTCTTGCGAGTGCCCTCTTTTTTGATGTTCTTGTCTCTGTATCCTTCTATTTGATTCTAACAGTGATTTTCTTCAAGTCAGCATCTCTGCTGGAATTACCCACCATCAATTCATACTTTCCTGGTACAACTCGCATGGTGTTGCTTCGTGAATCCCACAATTCAAAGCTGTTGTTTGGTACATCTATAGATAATGTCGTCTGTTCACCTGCTTTCAAATGAATACGTTTGTAACATCGAAGAGTTTTCAACGGACCATTTAAGTCACGTGGATTTCTAACATAAACCTGTACAACTTCGCTTCCATCGTTCTGTCCGGTGTTCTTCACTTTAACAAGTAACTTGTTCTTCATGAAAATTGGCTTTCCAATCTCAAACGTAGTATAGCTCAGTCCATATCCAAACGGGAAAAGAGCATCCCCCTTGAAATACCTGTATGTTCGTCCTGCCATCCGATAGTCCTCGAAGTCTGGTAACTGCTGAGCATTCTTATAGAAAGTAACAGGTAGTTTTCCACTTGGATTATAGTCGCCGAAAAGCACATCTGCAACAGCTTGTCCACCTTGTTCACCACAATACCATGCCTGTAGGATAGCGTCTGCATGTTGGCTTTCACTTACCAGTCCCATAGCACCTCCTGAACAATTTACGAAGACGACTTTCTTTCCTGCTTGCTTCAGTCGTGCTATCATTTCACGTTGTACTGCTGGCAGTTCAATACTTATCCGGTCTCCGCCTTTGAAGCCTTCCTCATTGACCTTCATTTCTTCTCCTTCAAGACTCGGTGAGATGCCTCCGACAAAAACGACAACATCAGCATCATCAGCTTGTTCGATGATTTGTTCAAATGTAGTGTTCACTTTTTTAGTAACATCAAATCCGAACAACGCCAGACCGATTTGCTGAATATAGTCCATCTGAATCTTATATTGTTTGCCTGCTTCCACCTTTTTGGCAAATGTCTTATAGACTACACCATGCCCATTCCACTTGCTGAATAAAGTGTCTCCGTCGAAGATGATATCCAGATAATCTTCTCCGGCAAGATTCAAAATGATTTCAGCATCCTCTTTAGGACAAAGAATAGTTTCGTATCTTGCTGAAAAATGCTCTAAGTTCACACCTGATGTGAATGCTGTATTTCCACCATTATCCAGTCGTATTCTTGACGTGTTAACAACCGTTGCAACAGGAGTGTCTTCGAAGTTCTCATTGTTCCAGTATGTTGCCTTCACACCCTTTTCACCATCTGGAGTCTGCAAGTCATTAAACAGACTCTCAAACACTTCGTTGCGAGTAAGTCCGCAACCTTGAATGTACTGCACGTTCTTACTCTTGTTTTGTATACCTTGCAGAATGGTGATAGTGGAGGTGGGAGTACCTGTATAATTTCCCCATTGCATGGTAGAGTCGTTAGCGTTAGGTCCCATCACAACAATTTTCTGGTCAGGCTTGAGCGGTAGGATGTGATTGTTGTTCTGTAAAAGGGTCATTCCTTCACGTGCTATCTCAAGTGCCAGTTGTTTATGTTTCTTGTTGGCAACAACGCTCATGGGTATTTTTGTCCATTCAACCAGTTCGTCGGAATCGAAGTCGCCTAATTCAAAGCGAGCCTTCAACAAGCGTTTCAGGCTGACATTGATTTGTTCCTCACTAATAAGTCCGGCCTTGATAGCCTCAGGTAAAGATTTATATTCACTTCCGCATTCCACATCGGTTCCGGCAATCACAGCTTTTGCAGACGCATCTGCACGATCGGGTGAGAATCCATGATTCCCTGGTGACCAGAAATCGCGGATAGCCCCACAATCACTGGTGACAATGCCTTTAAATCCCCATTCGTCTCTAAGAATCTGGTGAAGATAACGCGTCTGGGCACAGCATGGTTCCCCATCAATTCGTTGATAAGCACACATGACCTCCTTAACATCACCTTCTTGTACTAATGCCTTAAAAGCCGGCAAATATGTTTCCCATAAATCCCGTTCAGGCAGATTCTCAATATTAAAGCTATGACGGTTCCACTCAGGACCGCTATGTACAGCATAGTGTTTGGCACATGCGAAAAGCTTAGCATATTTTGATGTCGGCTTTTTCCCGTCGTAACTGTATCCTTGTAAGCCACGTGTAACGGCTAATCCCATTTTTGTGGTGAGATAAGGGTCTTCACCGTATGTCTCCTGACCGCGTCCCCATCTTGGGTCACGGAAGATGTTGATGTTGGGTGTCCAAAACGAAAGGCCGCGATAGCGTTTCATTTCATTTGATAGTCTTGCCTCTGTGTTTTTTGCACGAGCTTCATCACTTACAGCACTGAACACCTTATATACTAATGCGTCATCGAATGATGCAGCCATGTTCATTGTAATAGGGAATACCGTAGCAAAACCGTTACGTCCGACACCATGAAGAGCTTCGTTCCACCATTCAAATTGTGGAATACCTAACCTTTCGATAGCTGGCGAACGGTCCATCATCAGTTGTATCTTCTCACTTAATTCAAGACGAGAGCAGAGATCTTCTGCACGTTCTTCAGCAGAAAGGGCCGGGTTCTGATAAGGAAAAATCTGAGCAGAGATGAAACATGAAGGTAACGTAGCAAACAGAGTGCTGAGTACCAATGATTTGATGCTATTATTATACTTCATTTTAATATATGATTTTACGTGTTTCTTTTGTTCCATTGCTATTGGTTAACACTTGAATGTTAATCCCCTTCTGCAAGTTAGATAGTTTCATTCCCTGTATAGAGTAATACTTACTTGAGATATTACAATCTGATACGGAACTAATGCCATTGTCTACTTTCTTCACTTCACCCGAAATAGAAACATTGGCAATGGCTATCTGCTTACTGCTTCCCAATTTATAGATGTTAAAAGAAAGACTGTTCGTCCCTTCAGATGATGATATGTTATTAATATCTTTGCTGAAGGTCGTGTAATTGTTATTACGCTCAGGTTTAATAGCTTCTTCGATAAGCCATTTTCCTTTGTCATTCTTCCAGAAGACATCAAGGAGTCCGCCATCTGTACCAATGCGGGCAGCTAAAAAAGAAATGTTCTTCGGACGGAAGAAATAACCTTCGCTCATGTTAATGTTAAAAGAAATGGCATTGTCATCATTGGATGAGGCTTCATTATCGATTAATGGCTGGATAGAGGTGAAGCGGATGTTATTAAGAGTTCTCCTTTCTTTATAGATGAGATTCTTGCCTAAGGTAACGCTATTGTTAGAAATCATGGGACTGATATTCCCTGAATACTCGGCAGTCTGTCCCTCTGTTCCTTCTCCGAAAGGCCATACTACAGTTCCACTTCCAGTTGTTATCATTCCTGGCTCATTTGTATCTTCTGGTTTCACTACTTCCTCTATTTCTCCCAACACTTCACCATCCTTGTTACCGTTAGTAGTTATTTCAGAGACGATGCCATTCATGTATTTCTCAAGGTTGGTATAACCGTCGGAATCGGTTATGTTACCGTCGGAAGAATCATTCGGGTTCAGTCCATTTGCTTTTTCCCAATCATCAGGCATACCGTCTCCATCAGTATCTTTTAATGCCGTTGCACTATTTAAGACAGGCCATGCATCCCAGTCACTATCAGCATTGGCTGGTTTGTTGTCGTCTTGAGAATTAACCATTCCTTTAGCCAGTCCTGTTCCGGTATATGTAGCAACACCATTTCGAGTGTCTGCAATCATCAGCTCATCAAAAGAGTCTCTGTGTAGACATGCCCCTGCATAGGCTAAAACTTTCTCGTATGCTTTTTCGGCTGAATGTGTTGTCGTATAAATAAATTGGATTGGTTGATTAAGCTTTATAGTATCCTTCACGGTCTCATTGTATAATCCGTCGTTGTCAGATGCTGTAATTTGATTATAGATACCAAATGTCCAGTTATCGTTAGTCACGTCACTCCATTTTGAATTGACATTGCCATTGACATAATACTTCCCCCACAGATGTAAGGCGGGAGCGTACGCCGGATAAGATTCGACATACGACTGGGTTCGGATGCCTAACCCAGCTATGCGTTTTTGGTAATTCTCTTTTCTTGCTAATGTTGCGGGACCAGGTTTATAATAGTTGTTTACTATATTAACGTGCATTCCTTCTCCACCATAACAGCCGTTGCCTCCGTAGTTGTAAATCACATTGTTACGCATGTCCATTCGTTCGTCGAGCTGTGTTGTAGGACGCGGACCTAACCTTGGTGTCCGACTCCCATGGTGAACGAGCAGGTTGTGATGGAATGATGCCCCGCTTCCTCCCCAGTTGCCTCCATATCCATGCGCTCCTTTGGAGTGGCCTGCATTAACGAGGCTTTGCGCTACTAAACACCATTGCACAGTTGTATTCTTGTTTCCTAAAACGGAGAGACATTCGTCAATGCTCCAGCTGACAGAACAATGGTCAATCATCCAGTCTTTTTGGTCGAAGCCACCGAATCCGTCCCATCCGTCAGCGCCATTTACCTTTACGTTCTTATTGCCTAAGCGGAATCGCATGTATCTGACAATCACATTGTTTCCGTTAATGCTGCAAGGGTAGTCGGCTATACATATACCATCACCAGGGGCTGTCTGTCCAGCAATGGTCGTATTGCTACCAATACTTAAAGAAGAAGAAAGGTGAATCGTCCCTGACACATCAAAGACTATTGTCTTGGCACCACTTTGAGATAAAGCCCAGCGCAATGAACCGTTGCCGGAGTCATTCAAATTGGTTACATGAAACACTTTTCCTCCACGTCCACCACTAACATAACGTCCGAAACCCTCAGCTCCGGGAAAGGCTGGCGTTTTTTCCTGTGCGAAGACAAATGCTGAAATTAAAAGAGTAATACTAACTATTATGGGTTTAAGTCTCATAGAACTATAATTGGTTTTAAATAGTTTATGTGTTATCATGTTTCCACTTGACAATACATTGGAAAAACAAAAATTGTGGGACGACAAATTGTCGCCCCACAATTTAATACCATATATTATTAAGGTAACCAACGTGGATCACCTACCTTTGCCTTGATGGCATCGGAGTTGATGAGTGTATAGTCACCTGGCATCAGATCGCCTTCCGGGTTAGGATTCTTGAACGTACCCTTGGTGTCGGTTGACAGAGTAGTACCACTTAATGGATTGTTAGGAGTACCGTCATCCTTTTGTGCCCAGATTAAGTCGCTGGTAAAGAACACATTGTCAGTAGTAGGAACAACCGTTCCACTCCATCCTTTAATGCCTTCCTGAGGTTTGGTGTGAACTTCACCACAAGAACCGTAGATGCAGTTCTTAATAGTGATGCCACCTTTCCACTCACTCTCCTGCAGTTCTATGAGGGCTCTGCTTGCTCCGGCAAAGTAGGCGAAGGTACAATTCTCGATAATGGCAGTACCACATGGAATGTCCTTGCTCTTTGTGTTCACGAACAGACGAACGCAGTTAGCAAAGGTTGAATTGGTAACCTTGATGTTCTTGATGCAAGCACCGTTATTATCGACGTTGGTGATTCCGTAGCCACCAATGTATTCAAAGATACAGTCATCGGCGATGAAATTCTCTACAGCATTTGTTGAGCGGATACGTAAGACACCGCGCTTGTAGCGCACTTCACAACTCTTGAGCGAGATGGTGCCGATTGTGGCATCGCTCTGTGGGTTGAAGAGGTAAGTGCCACCGTAGTTGCCGTCAGTCTTAGGTTTGCTCTCATCATCGGTGAATGTTACTTTCTCGAAAGAGATACCTCCCAGATTAACACCATTGGCAAGATCGAAGTTGCCGGTTACATTCCAAATAGCATTACCCTTCAGGGTCAAGCCAGTAACGAACTTGATAGTTCCTTTGGTTGTAGGCAGCTTCACTGTTTCCAGACGATAGTTCATACCGCCTTGCAAGATGATGTTGATGTCTTTGTCGGGATACAGAGTAACAACAGAGTCGATGTTATTGGTGTTGATCCACTTCAGACTCTCTTTCTCATTCAGTCCGCGGAGGTCGACAACCTCGCCGTTGTAGCTCTCAGAAGCCACAGTCGTAATGCGCTTCTTACCTTGATAAGCATCATTGAGATAAGCCTCAACCCGATAGGTTGTTCTTGGTGCAAGATTGCCAATGATTTTTTCGGCGGCTTCATTATCTGCATCTGTTACGTCAACTTCACCAATCACCTCGTTGTCATCATCTTTAATAATACGAAGTTTGTCGTATCTAACACCTTTTGCCCATTTGATGCGAGCTTGGATGTCAATGATGTCGGTTGTAGATGGAGTAATCAGAGATGTCGGGAAGTCCAAAGTCGTTGTTGTCATTGTAAATGCCTTTGAACTAAGTCCCGTCTTGGTACTTGATGAACTGATGCTGATATTATACTCCTTATCATACTGTAAATTATCGAAGCGGCAGATTGTTGTGTCAGTTGTAATCTCACGGGTATCGCTACCATCGTTTGCTTCAATCTTAACAATATATTGGTCAGCACTTGTGTACTTGTCCCATTTGATAGTCATATACGGAGAGTTATTGGCATCAAGTCCATGCTCAATATTATCATCCTCATTGATAATGGGGCGGAAGAGAGCATCGGCATTGGGCAGGTCATCGTCGTCACAACTGACGAATGTTCCTAATCCCATCGTAATTGCCGATAGCAGCAAAAATGATTTAATTATCTTTTTCATGTTTTTTATCTTTAATGGGTTATTGATTACCAGTTCTCTGTGATAATAGTTGCAACATCAACATTAATTCCTTCTCCCATTTGTGTGGAATTGAAGCAGTAACCATCGTTGTTCAGCACTGAGCTGGCATTAAGGGTCGTGATACCAATAGGCAGAATGTAAGGAACAATGCCATTGCCTTTCAGTGCACCATTGGAGTAGCCACGATAAAGACGTGTAGCGTAGTCACTTGCCTGATACTTATCAGTACGTGTAACACCTGACGGTTCTTTACCTTTTATAATAGTGAATGTAATGTTGTTTGGAGCAGTACCCAGGTCATAGGTCACTTTTACTTCTTCTGTTACAGGATCTTTTTCTTCTTTCTTCGTTCCGCTTGTTCCATAATCAGTACCTTTATAAGAATAGGTACGAGTACGCTTGATTAACTGAGAACCCCAGTTTACAGAACTCCATCCGTCACCGGTCAATGCAGCATCATCTAAATCAGCCTGATACTTAGTGTTATACCACTTAATATCAGTTCTTGTATTATTCTTTCCTGTCTTCATGTACCACAGCTTGTTTGCCCAATTTGCATAGTTGCGTACTTCAGGATACTCCTTCAGAATCGAAGCCAGAGCTGCATCATCCTTTTCGATGTCAGCATAGTAGTTGTTGATACCCCAGCAGAGCATGGTACGCATGGCTTGTTCAATCTTCTGAGCATACAGATTCCAGCGAACAAGGTCAAACTTGCGCAAACCTTCACCGCCAAACTCCCATGCACGCTCGTTAACAATGGCATTGAAGAATGCTTCTTTTGATCCCAGGTTGTTTACGTAGTTTGTTACTTGCTCAGCATAGTTGTTTGCACCGGCAAAAGCACGTGCACGTACTTTCATAAGGGCATCTTTAGCTATTGCAGTAGGACCGTTCAGTTCATTTTCTGCCTCAGCGAGCATCAACAGGATATCAGACCAGCGCATCAATGGGAAATTGATACCAGTTCCTTTAGAAGAGTCTTTTCCTAATTCTTTTGCGGCGAGAGAGCGGTCCCATTTACCAACCTTAATTGATGTGGCTGCGGCAGCTCTAACGGTGTCGGCATTATGATCATAGTTAGCACAGGTAATCTCACGACGGTAGTCACCATCAGCAAATGACATGTAATAGGAAGGAGTCAGACCGACCTGAATAGTTGTGTTACCATTCGAGCAACCGGAGTTAGTAACACCGATACTCCAACCCACGTCACCACCGTAGTTTTGTACAAATGCAACTTCAGCAAGCACCTCAGAGTTGTTTACAACAGTGTAGTTCATCTCGTTTTGGAATGCTGTATAGAAGTCGGGGTTCAGTTCACGTGGCTTCAGTTGGATGATCTTCTGGCAGTAATCTTTGGCCATCTGTACATAGTCGTTATGTGAGCTGGCAGTTACCGTTGCACCGCTAAGATTCTTGTATGTAACAGTCAATGAGTCGGCAGTAACATCCAGATAGTCGTCTGCACGTTTCATCGTACCGTCAACGGTCAGTCCGTAACCGGCACGGAACAGAGCAAGGCGGGCAATAAGACCAATGGCAAAGTCACGGCTCATGCGTTCAATACCGCCCGTGTTGACATCGCTCCATTTCATGTTTGGCTCGATGTCCACCAGCTGCTGAAGGCAACGGCTGTAGATGACATTCTTGTCTGTGCGAGGTTTGTCAATGACATCACCCCACTTGGCTGCCTCGTCATAATAGGGAACATCTCCCCAAAGACCACACATAAGATAGTAGCGGAAAGCTTTCAGACAGGTGGCTTCACCTTTAATCTGCTGCATTTCATCCTGCTTGCCAATAGAGCTGTTGTCAATACCGGCGCGAACCTGATTGGCACGTTCTATTGCTTGCAGGTTGTTGTTCCATGCATTATAGACATCATTGAATCCTGTGATGGCAGGAGCCTGCAAAGACCAAACGGCACGGCGGTCGCTGGCAGGGACACCAGCTTGAGGAACTTCTGCCTCAACATCGGTGTTCTGCATCCATACACCACACATACGGGATGTATACGGGTCTTCACAGAATAATACATATACACCATTAATGGCGTTTGTTGCAAACTCTGTTGAGGAATATGCCATTGACTGGTCCATCTGTGATGGTGACGAAACATCGAGTGTATCATTGCACGATGCTAACGTCAATGCCCCTACAGCTGCTAATGCTATATATTTATTCTTAAGTTTCATATTCTTAATCTCTTTATACATTATTATATTGTTATAATGTTACATTAACACCGAACGTGAATGAGCGGCTCTTTGGATAAGATGAGAAGTCGATACCAGGAGTAAGACCAGAATAGCTGCTGTTACGAACATAAGAGCTGACTTCCGGGTCATAGCCAGGATAACTTGTGATACAGAACAGGTTGGCACCTGTCACATAGAAACGCAGACGCTGAACTCCAAACTTTGTTGTCAGCTGCTTCGGAAGCGTATAACCAACGGTTACGCTCTGCAGACGCAGGAATGAAGCATCATCCATAGCCCAATCGGTAGGTACGACAACGGCATCACCAGTTGAGAACGGGCTCCATATAGATTTTGCTGCTTTTCCGTTTCCACCTTCATTCCAGTAGGCAAGTTCATCAAGAGTTCTCAGCAATGTACCTGTTTCCGGGTTCATGTAAGAATAGGCACTACTCTGATTCATGGTGTTACGCATGTTAGGATAGGTACCTGCACGATAACGAGAACTGGTTTGAATCTTGTTAGCATTGTAAATGTCATTACCAACTGTGAATGTGAAATTCATGTTGAAATCGAAATCATATACGGTACCACTAAAGCCGAAACCTCCCATGAAGTCAGCGTTCGTGTCACCAATTACGGTAATATCGTTCGTGTCAACAACACCGTCACCATTCAGGTCGACCAGTTTCATGGTTCCCGGACGGATACCGATACGTCCGCCAAGTAATGCAGTTGTAGGAACACCGTCTTTTAACTTATAAGTATTGGTTCCCTCATCGAAACTCTCGAAGTCAGCCGTGGTATAGTATCCGGCAGTCTTCCATCCATAAACCAGACCAATAGGATCGCCTACACGTACGATATAGTCCTGCTGGTTCTTATTATCAGTACTAGCCCATCCAGATGGGAAGGTCATCTGTTGGATTCCCTCAGCAAGGCTCTTAACATTCGACTTGTCGAAACCGATATTGAAGTTTGCATTCAGACTGAAATTCTTCTTCTGAATGATGGCAGCATTCAAGGTCAGTTCAACACCCTTGTTGCTGGTAGAAGCAGAGTTCTCATATACTGACTTGTAACCAGGGGCAGCAATAGCATGACTGATCAGCAGATCGTCGGTGCTATTCCAATAGAAATCAAGGTTACCGCTAATGCGCTCACGGAAGAAACCGAAATCGAGACCGATGTTACGTGTTGTACGTTTCTCCCATGTGATGTATGGGTTAGCCAGTACATCGGTAACAGCCAATCCGGTATTGGGAACTTCGCCGACTCCGTAAGCCTTTGAACCAGACAGGTATTGATAGAGCTGCTGGAATGTATTGTTGCTGATCTTGTTGTTACCAACTTTACCGTATGACAAACGAAGCTTCAGGTTTGATAACCACTTCTGTGCACCTTTCATCCAACTCTCTTCAATAATACGCCATGATGCGGCAGCTGCAGGGAAGAAACCCCATTGATGTCCATGAGCGAACTTCGAACTACCATCTTCACGGAAAGTCACGGTGAGCAGATAGCGGTCGAGTAGGGTGTAGTTGATACGGCCGAAGAAAGAAATCGTGTTGTCCTGGGCATTCTCAAAACTACGTGTCTGCGCTTCATTAATCTTACCAGAAGAGAAGTTGGCAAATACTAACTCAGGAGTGTATGCCTTACTGAAATTGTTTCCGGAAAGAACATTATAATCACTTCTGGCAGAACGATACTCCTGACCGACCATAACATTGAAATGGTGGATCTTTGCTAACTTCGTGTCGTAGTTGACATTAGCCATCTCACGAATCGTGCGAGTGTTGGTCTTTTGCCAGTCAGCCAAAGGAAGACCTCCTACGTATGAGGCTTGGGTGGTTGTTGAGCCGTACCAGTTCTTAACCTCATTGAATCCATAGTCATAACCGCCTTCAAGATGAGCCTTCAGACCTTTAAGAGGAGTCTTCCAGTCGAGTGCTGCATTGAATTTGAATGAACGGTTATTACGACGACGCCAGTATTGCTCTGATTGCTCAGAAAGTGACATGTTGCTTCGGTTGTATTCCTCGATTTCTTCGTCAGACATCTGAGAGAAATCAGGGGTGATGAAGCCGGAGAGACCCTTAGTAGCCACTGAATAGATAGCCTGCTCAGTACGTACTTTGTAAGTTCCACCCTGTGTACCTTGTCCATTAGCAATCTGGTCGGTGACACTGGCCTTCAAAGAGAATGCCAAGTTCTTTGAGATGTCATGATTCAGCTTAAACATGAATGCATAACGACTGAAGTCATTATTAACCATCAGACCGCCATTGTAGTCGTATGTGCCAGAGAGAGAGAACTTTGTCTTCTCTGTACCACCATTCAAGCTGACGTTGTGGCTTTGGGAGAGTACGTTCTGACCGAACATGTCTTCCTGCCAGTCTATTGGTTCAATGCTCTTGTAGAGATACAAGTCATCGAAAACACCAAACTGTTTGTAGAAGGAATTCAGTTCACTTGAACCTCCTAAAAGACGATACTCATAATTAGACATTACGTAGTCAAAGGTGTCCATTGGTTTAAGACGCTTTGAAACGGTCTTAGTCTGCAAGAAACCGTTATAGTTTATAGTGGTCTTTCCGCCTTTGGCATTCTTTGTGGTGATTAAGATTACACCGTTTGCCCCCTGTGCACCATAGATGGCTGTTGATGATGCATCCTTCAACACGGTGATGTCCTCGATGTCATTAGGTGAAATATCGCTGATGGTTGAGGTCTGGAATCCATCCACAACATACAATGGACTGTTATCACCGGTGATTGAACCTCCACCACGCACGCGGATGAGAATTTCTGCATCTGGTGAACCGTCGGTGGTTGTAACCTGCACACCAGCCATTTTACCAGTCAAAGCCTCGCTAACATTAGCTACAGGGACTTGCGCCAGGTCTTGACCTTTTACTGTTGCAACAGAACCGGTTAAGTCTTTTTTGCGAACAGAGCCGTAACCAATGACCACAACGTCATTCAGACTAGTAGCCTCGTCTTCGAGGACTACGTTTACACTACTCTTTCCTGCAACATCAACAACTTGATTCTTCATACCTACGTATGAGATAACAATTTTCTTGCTGTTGCCTTTGAGATTCAAAGAGAAATTACCGTCAATATCAGTAACAGTACCATTACCAGTCGCACCTTGTTCTTGAACAGTCGCACCGATAATTGGCTCGCCGATATTGTCTGCAACATTTCCTTTAATCGTCTGCGCTGATAGTGTTCCTACCATAGACAGGCAGAACATAACAAACGCAATTCGAATTTGCTTCAAATTACCAGACATACATTAATATTATTAGATTGTTTGAAAATTATATAATTTTGATACAAAGATAAACAAATTATATTGATATACAAAAAATGTAGGCGTTTTTTTTAAAAAAGATAAAAATGAGCGTAAAGTTATGGATTTCTTCTCTAAATTTTTGAGTTCGTATTAATTTACTTAATTTTGCACAGAAGATTGAAACATTGACTATAATATGAAAAGTATTTATTTTGCCGGTGGCTGCTTTTGGGGCACAGAGCATTTTTTTAAACAGATTAATGGCGTTGTTGATACCGAGGTAGGGTTTGCTAATGGTGAGACAGAGAATCCGACGTATCAGGAAGTCTATACCGATAAGACAGGGTTTGCCGAAACTGTACATGTCGTTTACGATGAGAATATCATAGATTTGAGGTTTTTGTTGAATATGTTTTTTAAGGCAATTGATCCGACAAGCTTAAATCGGCAGGGACATGATGAGGGAACTCGTTATCGTACAGGTGTCTATTATGTTTCTAATGACCAGTTGCCGATAATAGAGGAAGTGTTCAACGAACAACAGGAACTAATTGAAAATCCAATCGTTGTAGAATTGCTCCCCCTAAAGAATTTCTATTGTGCTGAAGAATATCATCAGGATTATCTGGACAAAAATCCTGATGGCTATTGTCATTTACCAGTCTCTCTTTTTGAATTTGCAAAAAAGGCAAAAATGAAATGATTTTTTTGTTCTTTTTGTGTAATAAAGTAGGTGATTGTTGCGTTATATCAGTGTACCAATAATTATCGCCTATGGATTATTTTACATCAGAAGATTTTAAGCCGTCAGAAAAAACATTGAATATCATCCGCCAGATTGCTTATACCTATAGAGCGATTAAGATGAATGGAAAGGATGAGTGTTATTGTTTAAATTAGTAGTCTGTACAGAATGAAAACATTGGTTTCTCCTTCTTTGCTTGCCGCAAACTTCCTTGATCTGCAGAGCGACATCGACATGATCAACAAGAGTGATGCTGATTGGTTGCATCTGGATGTAATGGATGGTGTGTTTGTACCGAATATTTCTTTTGGATTTCCAGTCTTAGAATATGTTGCTAAAGCGTGTAGAAAGCCTTTAGATGTTCATTTTATGATAGTGAAGCCTGAAAGATACATAGCGCAAACGGCCAAGTTAGGTGCCATGATGATGAATGTTCATTATGAGGCATGTGTCCATCTACATCGAACCGTACAAGAAATCCATGATGCCGGGATGAAGGCTGGGGTGACATTGAATCCGTCAACACCAGTTAGTGTCTTAGAAGATATAATCAAAGATATCGATATGGTACTCCTGATGAGTGTTAATCCTGGTTTCGGAGGTCAGCAATTCATAGAAAATACGATTCCAAAGGTGATGCGTCTTCGCAAATTGATAGACGAAACGGGAAGCAAGGCATTGATAGAAGTTGATGGTGGTGTACACGATCAGACAGCTCCCAGATTAGTAAAGGCTGGAACTGATGTTCTTGTTAGTGGAAGTTATGTCTTTAAAGCTTCAGATCCTTATAAGGCTATCCGAGAACTAAAGGCTCTCGGATAGCCTTATTCTTATACTAACTGTAATACCATTTTGTGCTCTTTAGCCATTTTCCGGAGATTCATCATAGCATAACGCATACGGCCCAATGCTGTGTTTATGCTTACGTTGGTTGTCTGTGAAATCTCCTTGAATGTCATCTGCTGGTAGTACCTCATATAGACGACTTCGCGTTGTGGGGCAGGAAGGTAGCTCATAAGCTTCCTGACATCACTCATGACCTGTTGATTCACGAACTCGTTTTCTATGTTTGATTCAAACATCTGCCCATCGGCAAGGTTTGACAAGTCATTGTTGGTCGTTGGTTCAACAGTCTTATCGTTTTTCTGTAATCGATACATGTCCATGATGACATTATGGGCAATGCGAATAAGCCAGGCATTAAACTTGCCACATGGTTTGTACTTGTTCTGATGAAGTTTTGTAATGACCTTGACAAATGTCTCTTGGAATACATCTTCAGCCGTTTCGCGGTCATGAACCACGAATAAAATATACGAAAAAAGCTTGTATTGATTACGTGTTAACAACAAATCAAACGCCCGATTATTCCCTTCTACATAAGACATTGCCAATTCCTCATCGGTCATGTCGGTTAGAGTTCTCATTTTCCTAAAGTTTTTTAAGTTTTAAGTAAATGATGTTTCGATAGGCTATTTGTTTTTGTTAATAATATAGATGTTTGTTGTCAAATCGGCTACAAAAATAAACATATTCTTTGAATCAACCAAATTTCTGACACAAAAAATGTACAAATCATATATTTTAGTCGCTTCCAACAAAAAAGACTGAGGTGCTTTTTCCGCCTCAGTCTTTTTTTGTTTTATGATTCTTTTATTGGTATTACCGAATCCTGTCAGCTGCTCTTATAAGCTTTTCATCAGCCCTGATGCCGCGAATGGCAAGGATATAGAATATAATGGAGATGAATGGGAAAGCCACACTAACATTAAGATGTGGGGTTCCAGATACCATAAACTCATTGATGAAGCAAAAAGCCAGATACACGTACCATGCTAAGTTGAGTATGATGCACCATTGGCACAACATTATCTGCCTTTTCCTGTTTTTGAATAGTAATATGGCTGCAATGGCAATGGGAACCGTGATTAGCAGAAACACGAACAAGAGCACTTTCCCGTATATCATGTTTCCGTCACCGTCTTTCAGGAAGAGGTTATATAATACGGAACTAACGCCCATTCCTTTTGGCTCAATAGATAAGAGTGGCAGGCACAGACACAGTATCGTGAAGACCAATGCACACAATAAAAAGACCGTTTGTTTACGCTGCCACATATTTAAAATTCAAGATTGTCCTTCGATGGGTCGCGGTAATAAACATTACCATCTATAAATTCCTGAGTGGCAAGTAATGTCGGCTTCGGAAGCTTCTCGTAATAACGGGAGATTTCTATTTGCTCACGGTTTTCGAAGACTTCTTCTAATGAGTCGTTATAGGAGGCAAACTCTGCCAATTTCTTTGTCAGGTCCTGTTTGATCTCAACAGAAATCTGGTTTGCGCGTTTGGAGATAATGGCTACACTTTCATAGATGTTTCCCGTATTCTCGCAAAGATCCATGATGTTACGAGTAACAGTGTTTACTGGTGCTTTTGATTTTTTATAATCCATAAATACGTTTATATGTTTAGTGCTTATTATTCAATTGTTGGTAACTTGTCTGTATAATGCTTGCATTTCTTGATGAATTTTTCTGCCGTATCCCTGTCTTTTGAATCCGGATATTCATTGATGAATCCATAACATTCATCCTCGGCATCCTGGTATCTTTCAAGTCGCTTGGCATCGACGCTGTTTTCAGCCAATTCAAACTTACTCTTCATCAATAACAGAGAAAACTCTTCTCGTAAATTACTGTATGGGTAGTCTTTCAAAGCATTCTGAGCAGTAATGATACATGCCTGATAGTTGCTTTCGCCTCCGCCATTGCAGTTACCGAAGTAGGTGCCAAGATTGTAATAAAGTCTGGCGGACTCCAGTTCTTTTTTCACTAACTTGTTCTGTAGTTCAAAGAGACGGTCTTGAGCTGTTGCTTTCATGTCGTTGTCAGGATAGGTATCGAGAAATTCCTGAAACGCAGAGATGGCAGCAACGGTCGGGGTCTGGTCAAGTCGTGGTTCTGGAGTACTCATATAAAGGCTTTCACCGATATAGAACTTTGCTAACTCTGCATACTCTCCACGAGGATAGGATGATGAATACTTTTTGAAGTATTCGGCTGCCGTTTCAAAATCTTTATTCAGAAACTCACTCATTGCCAGCATGTAGAGACACTCCTGTCCGTTTTCAGAACCTTTCATCATGGTGACCATCTCTTGCAGCAATGTTATGGCGCGAGTGTATTTGCCTCTTGCATAACACTCTTTGGCATACTCATATTTATATATATAGTCTGTGGATTTGTATACCTTATTAAATTCTTGCGCACAGCCGGATAAGAGCATGACGCAGATAAGTATTGGGAAAATAAGCCACTTTTTCATATAATAACCTCAATTTCTTTTGGCATAATCTCTGCAAAGTTACACATAATTCCCTGATTTGCAAAGGCATTTTGTAGAAAAAACAATTTATATACTTTTTTTTTGATTTATAAGGTGATTTTTGAGATATTTTATAGTTCAATATCGAACAGTTAGTTGCTTATTTCTGACGTAATTCCCAAAAAGCAACGGCGGCTGCAGCTGCTACATTAAGCGAATCGACATGATGTGACATCGGTATTCTGACTACATAGTCGGCATCATCGATACATGTCTGTGGAAGACCGTCTCCCTCTGTTCCCATGATGATGGCTAAGCGTGGTTCTATTTTAAGGACAGGACTGTCTAATGAGATGGAATTGTCACTGAGTGCCATGGCTGCGGTCTGGAAGCCAAAGGTGTGCAGATAGTCGGTGAGGTGGTTATTGTATTTCTCGTCAATCCATGTCCAGGGGACAAGAAAGACGGTTCCCATAGATACTCTGATAGCCCTGCGATTCAATGGGTCACACGAATCAGGGGTCATCAGCACGGCATCTATTCCTAACGCAGCTGCCGAACGGAAGATGGCTCCGATATTGGTTGTGTCTACCACTCCCTTGATGACAACGATTCGTTTAGCATCTTTGCAGACCTCTTCTGCCGGTAAATGCGGGGGACGTTGCATGGCACAAAGCACGCCTCTTGTCAGTTTATAGCCTGTCAGCTTGCAAAGAATATCACGTGTCCCGGTATAGATGGGGATATCTCCTGCTTTGTCGATGATAGGGGCAGCATCATTGTCGATGTGCTTGCGCTCACAAAGAAGAGCAATAGGCTTATAGCCCTTGTTTAATGCAATGTTGATAACTTTCGGACTCTCGGCTATGAATATTCCCTTTTGTGGTTCAAGACGATTCCTTAGCTGGGCTTCTGTCAGGGTGCTGAACATTTCGACGCCGGGCTGTGAGAGTGATGTGACTTCTATAATCGGCATTCCAGTGTGATATAGTTAGAGAATTAGAGGCAATCCCGCTTGTCGGGATTTGTTCTTTGGTTGCAAAGTTAGTGATTTATCGTGTAATCTGAATCTTTTTACCATCTTTTTCTGCCTGTTGGAAGAAAGATGTTGTCCGTCTGCCTTATGCCGGGCAATGATTGAATTCTTGAAAGAATGACTTCTTCTATATTTGGAGTTATAATAAAAAACAATTATCTTTGCAATTGATTATGCCAATAGAATATATTTCGAGTCTACAAAACCAGAAGATTAAAAGAGTTGTCCTTTTACAGCAAAAGTCGTCTGAACGCCGTAAGGAAGGATTGTTTGTCGTTGAAGGACGAAGGGAAATCCTGCATTGTTGTGAAGCAGGGTATGAGTTAGATTCTGCGTTTTGTTGTTTGCCCTTAACCGAAAATGGAGATGCTCCTGAAGATTTCCAGTCTTTTATAGACAGCTTGTCTTGTCCTGTTTATATGGTTTCCTCTCCTGTGTATGACAAGATAGCCTATCGTGGAGGAACGGAAGGAATCCTGACGGTTGTCAAAATGAAAACAAAAAGCTTAGAAGACTTGAGGTTAAGTGATAATCCTTTGCTGATGGTGGTCGAGAGTGTTGAGAAGCCCGGAAACTTAGGAGCCATCCTTCGAAGTGCTGATGCCTCTGCTACAGATGCCGTTATTGTGTGCGATCCGCTCACAGACTTGTTTAATCCCAATCTAATCCGTTCGTCTATTGGTGCTGTCTTCAGTGTCCCATGTGTTACATGTACTTCAGAGGAGTGTATTTCCTATTTGAAAAAGAACGGTATCCAGATATTGACAGCTCAGTTGCAGGATTCGAGCTTTTACTATGATGTTGATATGTGTAAGCCCACCGCGTTTATCATGGGAACTGAAGCAACAGGACTCACCGACAAATGGCGTAATGCGGCAGATGCTCATATACGTATCCCGATGTTAGGAAGGTTGGATTCCCTGAATGTGTCGGTGAGTGCCGCCATATTACTTTATGAAGCCGTAAGACAACGGCAAGGCAGCGGAAAGTAAGGAAAATGAATTGCTAATGTATAACAAACTATAAACTTATGAAACGAATTGTTTTTTTTATCGTGTTTTGTTCTTTGTCTTTATGTATGAATGCAAAGAAGACAAAGCTACCTCTTTTTCCTGATGGGACACCGATTCCCGAGTGGTTCCGTGACACAACGAAGGTTGATGTCAATACGCTTGGGAAGAAATATGTGGTGACTGATTATGGAGTGAAAACGGATAGCACCATCATTCAGACGCGTGCTTTGCAGAGTGTTATAGATAAGGCTGCACAAGAAGGCGGGGGCGTCATCGTGATTCCTCAAGGTACATTCCTTAGCGGCAACCTTTTTTTCAAGCAAGGTACTCACCTCCATGTGGTTGAAGGAGGAAAACTGAAAGGGTCGGAGCGAATTGAGGATTTTGAGATTCGTGAGACTCGAATCGAAGGACAGACATGTAAGTACTTTACCGCTTTGGTCAACGCCGACGGGATTGATGGTTTCACGATTTCAGGTAAGGGAACCATCGACGGTAACGGCTATCATTACTGGAAGGAGTTCTGGATTCGCCGTGAATGGAATCGCCAGTGTACAAATAAAGATGCCCAGCGTCCGCGCCTGACCTATATCTCTAATTGTAAGAACGTGACGGTTCAGGATGTCAGGTTGATCAATTCCCCGTTCTGGACGAATCATGTCTATCGTTCCGACCACGTCCGTTATCTTGACTTGTACATCTATTCTTCCACCGAGGGAGTGAAGGGGCCGAGCACCGATGCCATAGACATTGATGTCTGTCATGACGTGCTCATTCGTGGCTGTTATATGAATGTGAATGACGATGCTGTCGTGTTGAAGGGTGGAAAGGGAACATTTGCCGACCAGGATCCCAACAACGGACCGTGCTATAACATCATTGTTGAGAACTGCCGTTATGGTACGGTGCACGGATGTCTGACATTGGGAAGTGAGTCGCTCCACGACTGGAATATTATCATTCGCAATTGCCATGCAGAGAATACGAATAATGTCCTCTGGTTGAAGATGCGCCCCGACACACCACAACACTATGAGTTTGTCACCGTAGAGAACTTCACGGGTAATTGCAAGAATTTCATCCTGGTAAGACCCTGGACTCAGTTCTATAACTTAGAGAAACGCGACGACATGCCTGTCTCTCAATGCAACAATATTGTCATGCGTAATATCAACATGAATTGCGGTAACTTCTATAATGTCGTTCCTTCTGACAAATACAAGTTGACGGATTTCACGCTTGAGAACATCAATGTGAAGGATGGTAATCCTTCTTTCTCTGAGTCAGCTGTCATGAACACGGTTGTGAAGAACCTGGTGATTAACGGTGAGAAGATGGATAAAAAGAAATAATATAAGGAGTAAGATGATGATGAATTCATATAGTAGACTGGCAGTTATCTTTGCCTTTTGTGGAATGGGGCTTTATTCTCAGGCGCAGGTCTTCAGCTATGACCTGACAGCTCCCCAGCCTGTGTATAGCGATGAAGTCGGATATGGTTATGATGTGGTTGCACCGCCGACGGCAAAATCAACATCCCCCTTTTATTTCTCTGTGAAAGTTCCTGATGGAAACTATAAGGTAACGGTTACGTTAGGGGCAAAGAAAAAAGCGGCTCATACGGTGGTGAGGGCTGAATCACGCCGCTTGTTTGTTGAGGACGCAAAGACAAAGAAGGGAGAGTTTAAGACCTGTTCTTTTGTTGTCAGCAAGCGCTCTCCCTTTATCAACGAAAAGACGAATGTGAGAATAAAGGATCGGGAGAAAGACTACCTGAACTGGGACAACCGGCTGACCTTGGAGTTTAATGGAGCTGCCCCGGCTGTTAAGCAGATAAAGATAGAACCCGATACGACCGCCGTTACCTTGTTCTTATGCGGCAATTCGACCGTGGTGGACCAGAATCTTGAGCCATGGGCTTCATGGGGACAGATGATTCCACGGTGGTTTACTGATAAGGTGGCAATATCTAATCATGCGGAGAGTGGGCTGACGGCAACTTCTTTCCTTGCCCAGAACCGACTTGAAAAGATTCTGACAATGATGCGGCCTGGCGATTATGTCTTCTGTGAGTTTGGCCATAACGACCAGAAAGAGAAGGGACCGGGTGCCGGTGCCTATTACAATTTTGCCTTTGCACTGAAGAAGTTTATCGATCTGGTCAGGGCGAAACAAGGCAATGTCGTTTTCATTACCCCTACACAACGACGTCAGTTTGATGATGCAAAGTTACACATCAAGGAGACGCATGCAAATTATCCGGAGGCTATGCGTGCCGTGGCTGAACGGGAACAGGTACCTGTCATCGAATTGCATGATATGACTCGCACCTTCTTTGAAACATTGGGATTTGAGAACAGTAAGCGCGGGCTGGTGCATTATCCTGCCAACACGTTCCCCGACCAGCCGAAGGAACTGGCAGACAACACTCATTTCAACCCATACGGAGCCTACGAAGTGGCAAAGATGGTGGTGATGGGAATGAAGGAACTCAAATTGCCGTTTGTTAGTAACTTGGTTCCTGAGTGGGTAGACTACAATCCTGCCGCCCCCGATGATTTTAATATGTTCAAATGGTACCCGTCCGTGATTTTCGAAACGAAGAAACCCGACGGGAACTGATCAATATTCTTTGAAGTAAGAGGTTTGGTAGTTAACGTGAGTTCGTCGAACTCACGTTAACTATTTTTCTTGATTGTATATTTCTTCAAATATCTTTCGTAGCCTAACCTTGTCGGACATGATGTTTCGAAGGTCTTTCAGATATTGTTCATTGGGTGATTTAGGAATCCATAGAGTAATATAGCCCGCCGTTGAATACTTGTTTTCCAGATGCTCGTTGAATCGTCTCCATTGTTCTTCCTTGTCTTTTTCCGGATAGTTCTCTAACCCAAATTGGATGATTCGTAGGAAAACGACAGACGGTTCAAGTTCACGGTCTGCTTCGGCTACAATCTTTCCGTAAATACTCCTTGGCGCATGGCTTGATGAGGCACGATGATCCTCAATGGCTTCGCGCATCACTTGTATCTGCTTTGGTGAAAACCAGCGGAGAAGTCGTTGGTCTGCCGCAAGAATCTTGCCACCTGTGATATGATGGATGGCGCGTTGTCCGCTCATGCCAATGTCGTGATAGGCAGCTATGGTGTAGACCATGTTAATATCAGCACCTGTAATCTGGGCTAACTTAAGGCTGTTCTTGATGACGCGCTGGACATGACTGATGCCATGACTCTTTCCAAATTCTGAATACTTAGGAAGAATGTTGGTCTCAATAAAGTGCATCAGGTCGAGATCTGGATTTGTTGACAACATACGCGGAAAGGATAAAAGGTTGTTATTTTTTGCAAATATACGATTTTATGTTTAATTTTGCAAGTGCAAAATAATCAAATGTATCGAGAAGCATGGAAAAGAATGGGGTAGAGGTTAATTCTCTTAAAGCGTGGATACTGGCCGCCAGACCGAAGACGTTGACCGGTGCGGCGGTGCCGGTGATGATAGGGACGGCTTTGGCTTTAGCCGATTCAGGTTTTCATATTCGCATTGTCCCGACGATTCTATGTTTCCTGTTTGCCTTTATCATGCAGGTTGACGCCAATTTCGTGAATGATTATTTCGATTTTCTTAAAGGAACTGACGATGAAAAGAGACTCGGTCCTAAACGTGCGTGTGCACAGGGATGGGTCACTACGAAGGCTATGCGCTGGGCATTGGCTCTTACGACGGGGCTTGCATGTGTTGTCGGTTTGCCATTAATATATTATGGTGGATGGTGGATGATTGCCGTGGGCGTGATTTGCGTGTTCTTCTGCTTCCTCTATACCACCCATCTTTCTTATATTGGAATGGGAGATGTCCTGGTCCTTTTGTTTTTCGGTATCGTTCCTGTAACGATGACCTATTTTCTCGTGTTGCCCGACGGGATGCAGACCGTGACGTGGGAGTGCCTATTCGCTTCCGTCGCATGTGGATTGGTCATAGACACCTTGTTGGTTATCAACAATTACCGTGATATTGATAACGACCGACGGGCAGGGAAGCATACGCTCATCGTAGCTATCGGCTCGAAATGGGGTAGGGTGTTGTATCTTGCACTTGGTGTCTTTGCCTGTCTGGTAGGTAACGTCTTCCATTTCTCAGAACATTCCTGGGCAGCATGGTTGCCCATCATCATTTACCTTCCCCTCCATGTCTCTGCTTTTATTGTAATGCGGAGAATCAACAAAGGAGCAGCACTCAACAAGGTCTTGGGATTGACCGCCCGAAATATGTTCTTCTATGGCCTTTCTGTGGCTGTAGGTTTCATGATATCATAGTCATTATCCTTAAAGGTTATTGTACCGCTCTTTTGTCAATAATTATTCGAATTTTGGCCCCAAATGAAGGCCATCTAACCGAACAAATTGTTCCTCGGTCGCAAATAACGCAATTTTTGAGGTTTTTTGTAAGGCGTTGACTCATAAATGGTTACACGAATGTTTTTCTTTTAACGTGCGGTTTACAAAATCTATTTTTGCCAAAGGTATCGTTTAGGTGCGCTAAAGGTATCGTTTAGGCGTGCCAAAGGATATGTTTGAGGCGATGAAACATAACCTTTGGCGCGATCAAAGGTAAGGTATGGGAGTGAGAAACCTAAGCGATGGTAAAATGAAGAATGAAGAATGATGAGTGAAGAATCAAGTTTTACACAATTTAACATCTCTTTCGTCACTTTTCCCCGACAAGTTTTTGTCAAGATATTTGATGTGTTGTTAAATGAAACCGCTTAGGGATAAAGATTATGTATCTTAACTTAATTTATCCCCCAAAAACCGCTTGATTTGTGTTTTTATTTCTATTTTTGCAAACATAAATAGACAGATTGATTGGAATTTATCGAAAAAGAAAGAGAGAAAGTAAAGCAATGATTATATTTGAATCAAATAAAGTCAACAATATGATGAAAAAGCTATTATTACTTATGCTGATGATGACTGCATTTGTCTATGCATCAGCACAGCCAAAGAAAGTGTCTGTACTTGGCGATTCTTACTCCACTTTCATTGGTGTCATCCCCGCCAAATACGCAACATTTTATCCCAACGACCGAAACGATGTCAAGGAGGTCGAGCAGACATGGTGGAGCCTCTATATCAAGGCAAAGGACTATGTGTTGGAAAAGAACGATTCGTGGGGCGGTACAACTATCTGTGGTACTGGGTACGGAGGTATGGATTCATCACGAAGCAACTTCATATCTCGCGTGGATAGTCTTGGCAATCCTGACATCATCTTTGTTTTCGGTGGTACTAACGATGCTTGGGCGAACTCGCCCATAGGTGAGTATCAGTATTCGGATTGGACAAAAGACGATTGTAAGTATTTCCGTCCTGCGCTTGCCTGCCTGATCGACAAGCTACAAAAGCGTTATCCCAGTGCAAAAATCTGTTGCATCCTGAACTCGGAGTTAAGAGAGCCTATCAATGAGTCAATGCGTGAAATCTGCAAGCATTATCAAGTACAACTCGTCGAACTCCATGATATAGAGAAGCAGAACGGTCATCCGTCAATAAATGGAATGAAGAGCATCTGCAAACAACTGTTGGAAGCTGGCATGTAGCCGAGAATCCGACTTCTCTGCTCGCTTGTAGTAATGTTGGCGGTATTGTATCTCTTCTTTTGCAAACACAAATAAACAGATAAATCAGTTACTATGTTTGCAGTTAAAAACGCCAATGAGCCGATAGGAGATGGTCCTTAGGCAGATAAATATTCCGCACCGTGAGGTGTAGAGAACCTC
>CACWNV010000019.1 GCA_902762325.1 uncultured Prevotellaceae bacterium
AAAGTTACGACATAAAATCCCGGACGCCAAAAATCAGCCCTTCATAATCCGTAAAAATCTGTTAACAAACCGCTCTTTTCGTCTTAAAAAAACTAAACGATACATTTGCGCCCGGTAAAGAATATTTATGCACTTCATATACGTATTATTTGCAGAAAGGAAACGATAAGAATTATATTCGCCAATTCAAAAATGTCACTTGTCACTTGTCACATGTGACAACTTGTTCGGTAGAAACTGCCTGTCTTTTCCTGATTTCGGTTGACAGTTTTTTTCGTTTTTCCTGATGTGGTTGACAGTCGTTTTACTGGACAAGTTGACATTTTCCTGGATTCGTTTACACCCGAAAAAGTTGAATGCTATTTGCGTACCTTCTTCTTAACCCTGGCAGAAGTTGAATGCTTTTTGATTAGGTGTACAGATGAACAGAGTACTTTATTTGTTTCCAACTTCTTCTTCGTGCAGTAATTTCAGATTATTTTTGTACCTTTGCATCTGAATCTTAAACTAAAGTATTATGAACGACATTCAATTAATCCAAAGCAGGATCTATGAGATTCGAGGTCAAAAAGTGATGCTTGACTTCGATTTGGCAGAACTCTACCAAGTAGAGACTCGAATCTTGAACCAATCGGTTAAGCGTAACATAAACCGATTTCCAGATGATTTTATGTTTAGACTGACGGAATCGGAATGGGGAAATATCTCATCACAATTTGTGATGACATCAAGAGCAAAACGCCCTAAGTCTGCATTGCCTTTAGCCTTTACCGAACACGGTGCATTGATGCTTTCAAGCGTCTTGCGGAGTGACGTAGCAGTAGAGACCAGCATCAAGATAACCCGTGCTTTTGTTGCTATGCGTCAGGCTATGAATCATCTTGCACTCCCCATAAAACTGTCCGAGCTGGAAATGAGAATCAATCTCTTGCGCAATGAAATGGACGACATTCTCCACGACCAGAACGACATTAACGAATCAACTCGCGCCCAACTGGATGCTATCAGCACCGCCCTTGCCGAGCTGCAAGCCGACAAACCGATACCAAAACCACGAAGAAGAATTGGATTCGTGTAAAGATAGAATTCATTCAAGTAGTTTCTGACCTTGTATGTTGTAGTGTACGCCGTTTTTCACGATGACAAGGCGTCCCTGATGGCAGTATTTCACGACCATGTCTTTTGCTGATGGCAAGGCATTGACGATGTTAGACGTGTTGTTGTCGGGCACCCGTACGAACATATCATAGACGCGGGCACCACCATTGGCTCCGTTTTGCTGGACAGTAATGCTTCTGACATTCACTATATCGTCTTCGGTGGTGAGTCCTGCTGCCGCCAGCACGTCATAGCCGCCATAGCTTCCTTTCTTGTACTTCTCTGTCGTAACACTCATTGAAGAGCCGTCAGACGTGGTATAGGATATTTTGAACTGACGACCACCCGTGAAAAACAGGTTGATTTTCAATTCGAGCACTCCCTCATTGAGCGTCAGTTTGAAACCTCCGTTGCTCTCTCCCATGCAGAGCGCACCCTTGCCGAAACCAGAAGCCGTCTCATCTTTCTCCGGGTCAATTGAAGTAGCAGACTTGTCGCCTTGTATCAATGAAAGCCTATCCTTGAGATCAGCAGGCAGATTGTCTTCCGCATCCTGAAAGTGATACCAGTCGCCTGTAAGCACACGGAATGGTCTGACGATGGTGATGATACCGGTGGAGGTGACAGGCTTCACGCCCTCACCCCCTGAGACCGTGATGGTAAACTTACAGCTCTTTGCGGGTGTTCCGCTGATAGTCAGCTGACTGCCATTTGTTTCGGCACTTAGCCCTTCTGCCAGTCCTTCTACCGTAGCCTCCGTTCCCACATGGTTCCATTCATAGACGATGCTCTTTATGGGCTGACCCTCAATGACTTCCTGCGAGGAGTTGGATGTGACACAAGTCAGTTGGATTTTCTCAGGGATGACGATATCGGCAGGAGTGCCGTCGAGTTCGAAAGCACCGAAGTCTGGTGCATCATCATTGTAACCGATATAGATGTCATCGGCTGTGATGAGTTCCAGGTTGGCTCTCGCCGCTTCCTCTTCCGGGAGATGTCTTCGGGGCGTGAATCCCACGATGGGTGTTCCCTTGTCTTTCAACACAGAGCCGGGTTTCAGACGGGCGAAGTTATTCCTTGGTAACGACCCGTCAGCCTCTCGGGGAGCCATGAAGTCGGCTACGGAAAGCGAAAGGAACTCGCCGGAATAGTCTTTACATACCGGTTTGCTGCCATCATCCGTCTTCTGTCCCTCCTTATAGGGATTGCAGCCGTCGAGCGTTGTCCAAGAGTTGTATTCCGTATCAGGAACGACAGAGCCTTCCTTGTCGGGTGACAGGAACTCATGGTTACCCATTCCCTTGTTACCGGAAGCCCCCCACCCCACACAGTTGCGGATGGTCATACCGCCATACGTGAACACCGTAGGGAAGCGATAGTTGAACTCGTTGCCCCATGCCGTACAGTTAAAGACGTACATT
Organism: uncultured Prevotellaceae bacterium; assembly: GCA_902762325.1. Classification (GTDB taxonomy): domain Bacteria; phylum Bacteroidota; class Bacteroidia; order Bacteroidales; family Bacteroidaceae; genus Prevotella. The sequence continues at coordinate 2,520 of CACWNV010000019.1, forward strand.
CCTTCGCAGGCATTGTTCTGGTCAAAGCCTTTATGCAGGTTACCGAAGGAGACGCAGTTGGTTATGACATGTGCGCCTAACGACTGGTCGAATGCCGCACCGCCGCTGCTGCCGCCTCCTCCAAGCTTAAAGCCGTTGCCGTTCTGAGCTTCTCTGCCATCGGGAAGGTAACCGGCATGGTAAGCCCAGCAGGAATCAATGACGACAGGATGGTAGACCATATAGAGATCCCAATTGTCATCGCTGTTAGTCCATGCCCTACAACCATGAAACTCCGTTCCCGGACCGGGGAAGAGTTTACAGGCAAAGCCGTCGGCATCACCACCATCATCGGTACCGTTGTAGCTTCGCAGATCCCGATTGTTGTACGAGTCGCAGTTGATGACCTTATTATATCTGCAGAACTGATAGTTCGGGTTGAACTGAGGTGTGCCGGCAGGAAGCGTCTTTGTCTCTTCGATGTTGAAGTCTTTGTACATACCTATCTGAAGACCTGTGTCGTTGTTGTCGTGGAAGACGCATCTTTCAATGATGTTGTACGAACCCTCCACCTTCATGCCGTTGTCCTCGGCATTGCAGATGACCAGGCCGTAGAACGTCCAGTAGTTAGCGAGGTGGTTTAAATAGATACATCGCCCCATCTTGAATTCGCTCTCTGTGGTGTGGTGCATACCTGAACCATCGATGATGACTTTGCCTACCGCCTCATCCGGCCACGCACGCAACTCGCAACGTGCGTCGGGTGTGGTGTTCAGGGCAGGCACCTTGATACGTTCGCTGATAATGTATGTCCCCTCATGCACAAGAATGCGGTCGCCTGGTTTGACTATTTCCATCGCCTTGTGTATGGTCAGTAGCGGAGCTTCTAAAGTACCAGGATTGTCGTCACTGCCATTGATAGCCACATGGATGTCGGCAGCCATCACCATCATGGGCATGAAAAACATCACCGCCATCATAAAGGAGGCACATCTTATCTGTCTCATTAAGTTCATCATTTTCTTCGGTATTCGGAGGAAAAAGAGTTATCGTTATAGTGCAAGTTCCAAATAAAACCTCACTTGTGCAAAAATAGTCATTTTTCAGTTTGGAACCAAGAAAAACACGAAGAAATAATTGAAGCCATTTAGACTCAGTTAGCTTTGTATCTTTGCATCAGAATCTTAAACCAAAGTATTATGAACGATATACTCCACAACCAGAACGACATCAACGAATCCACTTGCGCCCAATAAAAATGATTTTTTAATAAGCCATTTCGTTTGAGATGATGTTTATTAATGTTGATTTATACTTTTTCTCCCAAATGTTTGGCTAATTCAATAAAAAACAATACCTTTGTACCACTAGAACCCGCCAAGCCTCTCAACGATGCTCAAATGTGCGGGTCGTTTTATTTTATACTATGAACAACAGAATCCCATTTCAGAAGCCGTACACCTGTGCGCGCGACCTTGTTTGTCTCTTGCAGTCAAGAGGCTTGACAGTTACAGATCCTGCCAAGGCTGAGCGATACCTCGAATTTATCGGCTATATGAAGGCAAAACTCAGTGCACTGTTGTCAGCTTTTCCATCCGTTGACGGAAATGCCATGGGATTCCCTCACGGATGGGAAAATGAGCCTCTGTGGGGTAAAGCCGTTGGTTGGTTGTCTTGTCTTTTAAGCAGCCAAGATGTCTGATGTAAGGGCCTACTTTGATGTAGTCAAAGTCACTCTTTTTGACAGAAGAAGGGATACGTATGCGACCACTATACCACGCAACCTTATACTGAGGATGACCCTTATGGATATAACGCGCCAAAGTGTTCACATAGACAGGTTCTGCATCACCTCCCATGAAGCAAATACATGTAATGTCCCCACCGTATTCGCCAATAAGCTGATCTAACACCAACGGTGTCAGCGGATCACCGATATTCTGCCATAGATACGGACTATGACATCCCGGGCAGTGACATGGGCAATTAGAAATGTTAATTGCCAATGTCACTTCATCGGGTATCTCTTGGAATACGATGGATGTATTTACGTACTTCAGCACAAGTTTTTCAATTAATGATTTGCTTCTACTGTATATTTATTCTTACCGGCATAGTAGCGGCGGTGCTCTTCCTGCTGGCGTGGCTCAGAGAAGTTGCTCACTCTCTTCAGGTAGCCGATGATACGAGTCATATAGTCGACATCCTTAGAGTGGCAGTGGGGACACTCCTTGAGATAGCGTTTGTCGATATGTCCGCACTCATTACAGATGGTGTTGGGAATGTTGAAAGTGAAATAGTTACATCCCTCTTTTGCCGCAACTTTAAGCAGTTGGCGATATTGCGATTTAGACAAGTGCTCTTCAAGATTCATGTGCAGAGCAGATCCTCCCGTGAGGTGCTGAATGTAAGGTGCACCGTGAAGTTTGAACTTATCAACGATATTCAACGACTCGTCTTCAACCACATAGAAATAGCTGTTATAGCAATCACGCGGAACAAAATAACCATCCTCGCGGTCCCACTTAGCATGCTTGACACCAACATTCTCGGCAGGAATCATCTCGCAATTGAAAAGCAGGTCTTTTGTACGATACTGGCGATTGTATTTCTCGATGAGACCTAATACCGTCTGGACAAACTTGAGATACTCAGGATTGTCTGTGATTTGCAATCCCATAAACTCAGCAGCCTCAACCAGTCCATTGATACCAATGGTCAGGTACTGGCGTCCGATGTTAATATATCCGGCATCGAACAGAGGAAGCATGCCATGACTCTGGAGTTCCTTCAGATTCTCATTGTAGGCAATCTGTACCTTATGACACAGTTCGATGATATGGGAGAGGAAATCCCTATAGTCGATATCATGATTAACGGCATACTGGATACAACGATTCAGGTTGATGGTGAGCACACTCTTCGAACCGGTAGATACGCCTCCGGCACCAAGTGTATAGCTGAATCCATTGTCCTGTATCTCATTGCGCAGACGGCAACAAGAACTCAGGGAATCAGCATTGTCACTCATATAGGTGAAGAAGGAGTGACCTTCGGCATACATTTCGGCGGTGAAATCGCCCCATTCCTTATCCATGCAGTCTCCGTCCTTCGTCAGAAGAGCCATTGTCTCAACGGGGAATGTCAGCATTGTCTTCGTGCGCTCCTTATTGAACCACTTCATGAAACGCTTCTGTAACCATGACAGCCCTTCCCAGTCGGGCTGGCTTCCATCGGGGAAATAGAAGTTTCCGAAAAGACTCTGGAAATAGAACTTGTCGTAATAAGCCACATTCCAGAAGACAGCCTGATAATTACGTGCACCTGTCGGTTGGTTGATGGAATAGACAATCTGCTCAAAGCAATCGGTGATCATCTTGTCGATAGTACGTCTTTTGACAGACAAGTCAACAACCTTATCGGGCTCTTTATAATAATCCTTGCCATATTCCATGCCGATGAAGTAATTCAGATACATCAAGAACTCTGGGGTAGCGCAAGCACCAGAAAGCATACTTGACACCATAAACACCATGTTCACAAACCCGCCACAGAATGATTTCAGGTTCGTCGGTGCCGTAGAGTTTCCGCCTATCGACGTGGTTCCGCCAATCAGCCACGGGTACATCGTAATTGATGCACAATAGTTGGCAAGACTGGTCTCGTCGTTCTTATATATAAAGTGGTGAGTCAGCTTCTCAATGTATTCGTCAGCCAATTCCTTGCCATACATCTTCTTGATTCTGTCAGTAAGAAGACGACGGTTAAGACGGATAAAGCTTGACTTAGGCAATTCACCAATCAATGTTGCGATATTTTTATGTTCAACATTTGCATTAGCATCATACTTTGATCCAGTTGCTGCATTTGCCGCCTCACAATAGTCTGCCAAAAATTTCAACCGTTCAAGTGTCTCTCTATCCTCTGTATGCTGCTGACGATAAAGCATAAAAGACTTGGCAACGCGGTAATATCCCTCGTGCATCAAGGCCTCTTCCACCTGATTCTGGATCTCCTCTACCTTGATGTCATTCTTTATATCTAAATGACTGAGAATCTTTGAGATAGACCCCAAATCAACTGGTTGTCCAACTGACTCGAATGCCTTTATGATGGCATTCATTATCTTGTCTAAAGAAAAGCGGTCTTTTGAACCGTCACGTTTAGTAATACAGAAGTTCTTTATCTCCATAATATTTCATTTTTGGAAAACAATTCTCAAAAAATTTTCAAAGAAGTTTTCCATTTTAGAAAACTTTGATTCAAATTTCACAGATTAGGTTTTCCGTTTTGGTTATTCGAAATCGATTGCAAATTTAACGGAATTTTCTGTAATCCTAAAAAGAAAAGCAGGAAATTTTTCCCGCTTTTACATATTTTAAAGATTACTTTTTTAGTTTTTTGAGTGAGAATTCTTCTCTTTCTGCCGTAGTGTGTTGACTGATAAATATTTATAGCTTTACTAATGAAATATCAACAAGATTATTCACAATTGCATAGATCGTCAGTCCTGCCGGCGAATGTATCTGAAGTTTTCTGGCAATGTTGCGCCGATGGGTAATGACGGTGTTGATAGAAATACAGAGATGGTCGGCGATTTCCTTGTTAGTCATTCCCTGAACCATACTTATCACCACATCCTTTTCACGTTCGCTTAGTGACTCGTTATTATCCGAATTCTTGTTTATCATGTGAGAAATCTTCACGGATACATCACTTTGTCTCAGGCGCTGCTCCAATCTTCGGATGGCAGGAATGAAAATCTCTTCCTCTACCATGGAATGTTGTGACAGCCATTCCTCATTATTATATATATCATATAGTGTTGCCGACAACTGGTTGTTTCGCAATCCATCCGACGGCAGGTATTTGATGATAATGCTTTTAAGTTCCCTTACTTTCTGGTCAATTTGTGGATGATGCTTTGAGAAAGTCTCAATATCATAGTTGCCAGTGTTTTTGTTGTTAAGCAACGCATCGACGTATGGGAACACCATCTTTTCCTCATACTTCATGTGGGAGCGAATAGTATGGGCATACTCATCATACAATTTTAAGATGAGGCGGGCAAGATTATCCTTCTCGTCCAATGCCTCCACCAGTTCCTTACGAATGAAAGGCAACTGGAAGTCGAGATAATAATCATGTGATGCCCGTAGATATTGCATCAGCGTCGGAACGGACATACGGTCGGCATCGTCAAAGTTCCGATAGCCGTTGATGGTAAAATTAACGACAGCCAGAAAAGTATAGGTATCTACATTCTGCTCTTCACACACCTCCTTGACCGTCTTGTCGCCAAATCCAAGGCTGATACCGAAACATCCGAGACTCTGAAGGATATTGTAATTATCCCTGATAATGCTTATCATGCGGTCATCAGGTTCATACATTTTCTGATTCTTCATTTCTATATACCTTATTTATTATGTGACGCAAAATAACAAAAAAATCCCGATATACGCAATAGAGAACAGCAGGTAATTACTAAAAATACCCATAAGTAGGTATTACCGGATTTACTGATTTATAGGTATTGCACGCAAAAAAACAATGAAGTAATTTTGCAATCAAATTTACAGAGATTATCAATCATGAATTCAAAAGGACTATTGAAGTTTTTTAAAATCACACTTGTCATCTGCATTCTATCCTTCTCGTTGCCCCTACATGCTCAGGAAGCAGCAGGTGACAGCGTCATGCAGCATGCAAAGGGAAACAAGTTCAGCATCGGTGGTTATGGTGAAGTTTGTTTCAGTCGTAATTTCTACAGTAATCACGTCAGTCGCTACTCACAACCCGAAGAACACAAGAACGACCCAAGTCATGGGCAATTCGACATTCCTCATGCAGTCATCTATTTAGGGTATGACTTTGGGAAAGGTTGGACATTCGGCACAGAAATAGAATTCGAGCATGGCGGTAATGGTATCGCCTACGAGAAAGAAGACGAAGAAGGCGGCGAATGGGAACAGGAAACCGAAAAGGGCGGTGAGGTGGAACTCGAGCAGTTCTGGATTCAGAAGTCTTTCAATCGTGCAGCCAACCTCCGTATCGGACATATTGTCGTGCCCGTAGGACTCAACAATGCTCACCATGAACCCCTCAACTTCTTCACGGTCTATCGTCCTGAAGGAGAAAACACCATCATGCCGAGTACATGGCATCAGACAGGTGTCAGCTTCTGGGGACGCATGGGAGCCTTCCGCTACGAAGCTCAGTTGTTAGCAGGTCTGAACGCTGACAACTTCACCAATACCGGATGGATTAAGAAAGGACACAAATCACCGCTCGAGTATGATGTTGCCAACAAATACGGCATGAGCTTACGTGTGGACAACTATTCTATTCCTGGTCTTCGTATCGGCATAAGCGGTTACTACGGACATAGCATAGGCAACAGCTATCCAAGAAATGCCAATGGTACCGATGCCACATACAAAGGACAGGTGGTGATCGGAGCCATCGACTTCACCTATAATGCACACAACTGGATTGTACGTGGTCAGGCTGATTACGGCTACCTTGGTAATGCAGCCGAGCTCAAGTATAACTACAACCGTTTGAACAACAAATCACCGTTCAAGCACTCTGCATTTGTCTCTAAGAATGCCTATGCGTTTGGAATTGAAGCAGGTTACGACGTCTTCTCACAAATCTCCAGCTTAAGAAAGGCAAGTCAGAAACTTTTTGTCTTCGGACGGTATGAAGCATACAATCCGTACGCATCTGCAACAAAGGGGACGAAGTATGATTATACAGCTATTAAACGAGTGGCTGCGGGTGTCAATTACTACCCCATGAAACAAATCGTTATCAAGGCTGAGTATTCACACCGGTTCCTTAAGAATCTTTATAACAACGAGCCATCTGTCAACATCGGTGTTGCGTATGAAGGCTTCTTTCTTTAAATGACAAAACAACAAACTCAATTTTTAAAATAAAATGAAAAAGATTATCAATTATGCATTGCTCCCTATTGTAGCATGCACCATGGCTATGGCTTTTACTGCTTGTAGTAATGACAAAGACGACAACAAAGACAACTCTGGATTTGACTTGGTCATTACGAATCCAATTGTCGACAATGACAATTATCCCTCAAACACGGTAGCAGCAAATTATTCGAAGAAAAACTTCGGAGAAGATGCTATTGACGGTTGTGCAAAGGTCGTAGATCAACTCTCTAAAGCTAATAATGCTATTCAGAGAACCAATCTCACGGAACAACAAGAATCATACCTAAGAGAGGTCTTGAAGAATCTTGTTTCAAATGTGATTATTCCGACTTACACCGAACTTGCCAACGATGTCGAGACATTGGAGAAAACGCTGAACGGTCTGACCGTGAACTCTATTACACAGGCACAGATCAATGAAGCATGTGAGGACTTCAAGAATGCACGTAAGAACTGGGAGCGTTCCGAAGCTTTCCTCATGGGTGCTGCCAGCGATTTCGATGTAGACCCGACAATCGATTCATGGCCGCTCAACCGTATTCTTTTGCTCAACTACTTCAACAACGGTATGAACGAAGAGATGCTTGAAGACGCAACCATCCTTGGATTCCATGCTCTCGAATTCATCCTTTTCCGTGACGGACAGCCACGAAAGGTTGCTGAGTTCAAGGCAAACGACACCTACAAGAACTTTGAGAAGATTTCCGGAGCACAGGAACTCGCTTATGCCCAGACCATCTGTACATTACTCAAGCAGCGCTGCTTCCAGCTGCAAGTGGCTTGGGAAGGTGAGACCAGCGCAAATGCTCAGCGCGTAGCTGTCGTGAAGAATGCAAAGCTTGAATACATGACTGAAAAAGGACTCAACTATGGTCAGAATCTGACACTTGCCGGTTCAGATAGTCGTAGCACATTCCCGACGCTGAAAACCGCTATATCGCAGGTTCTTTCTGACAATGAAGGCAGCTGCTGTTCTATTGCTACAGAGGTAGGAACCGCAAAGATTGCCAATCCCTTCTCTGCTGGTGACATCTCATACGTTGAATCTCCCTACAGCTACAACTCCATCGCTGACTTCAGAGACAACATCCGTTCCATCCGAAACATCTGGCTTGGTTCTACCGACCGTAAGGCAAACAGATACAGTTTCCACACATTCTTTGCCAGCACCAATAACAAGAGCATCAGCGAGGGTGTTGAAAACGCATACGTTAAGGCTATTACCGACATCAGCAACATGCCTGCTCCGTTTGTGAAATACGTGAGTGTCATCTGGAACAAGGCTTTCGAAGATGATGAAGACTGGGAAGTTGAGGAATAATTGATTAGAAGAAGACATTATGAAATTAAACACATTATCAAGGGTTTTCCTATTAGGGCTTATCTCTCTTCCGTTGCTGACTTCCTGTAAGGACGATGAAGACAGCGAATCAAACGGACTTGGCGGCCTGACCCCTGCTGAAGAGACTTTTGGCAAGGCAAACGATGTATTCAGTGCCGAAGAATGGTATCCTGGAGGTAATTTAGGAACAACAGAATATGCAAGTTATTCTGCTGCCGCTCCAGCGGTCACAAACATCTCGGGCATGGAAGAAGACTTTAACACAGGAGAAGATTTCTTTGAGCATCTGTACACTTTTGAGCAGAATCCACGAAAAGGACTTGGCCCCGCATGGGTGCGCAACAGCTGCATTGCTTGTCACCCGTCCTATGGACATGGTAAGCGTCAGACTGAATACCGTGCCAACCAGATAGGCAACGGCTATTTGCTCGTGGTCTATCATCCAAGCAACAATGCTTACATCTCGGAGGTGACGGGTATGCCTCAGACTAAAGCAATGAGTCCGTTCAAGGCTCCTATTGATGAGACTCAAATCCAGATTGACTGGAAAAATGTGACAAGCATGGAGAGCGGTCTTGCCATGCAATTCCCCGATGGCGAGAAATACGAGCTCATCTATCCTGAAGTTCGTATCCCTCAGTCGGCATTTAACACCAATCCCAAACCAACGGAATATGATGTTCGTCTGGAGTCGACAATCGGTATCTATGGAACTGGTCTGCTGGATGCTATTACAGACGAAGACATGCGCGAGCAGTATCGCAAAGAGGCTAAGTTTGTTGAGCTGAATCCTGCCATGTGGGACAAGGAAGCCAACGACTTCAAGGCTTCTGCCTACTATAGTGCACCTTACAATGACTTAGGTTCATTCAACGGTGACCGTGGACCTGTCAAACGCTTTACATACGCTATGACTCGAGGCTCATTACAAGACGGTCCTGGTGCAAATGCTATTTGGAACATCACAAACGTGACGCGCTCCGACCGGCATTACCTCTACTCGACTCCGGCATGGGCAAAGGCTCAAAGCGAAGATAGCGAGGTCATCAGTTATATCAAGGAACATGGTGCTTCTGAATCAAGCATCCTGCACCCGTATTTTGCCGATGGAAAGGACGAAAACATCAAGGAGCGCATCTATGATATTCTCAGCACTTCATCAATTGCCAAGAAAGAGACTTTCGACAAATACCTCTTTAACGGTGCTCCTTATAACGGCCAGGAGGAAATGAGCAACAAGCAGTACTATCAGTTCATGGTATGGCATCGTGGACTGGCTGTTCCGGCTGCCCGCAACCTGAACGATGCTGATGTGAAGAGAGGAAAAGTGCTATTCAATGAACTGGGATGTGCTACTTGCCACCGCCCGTCGTGGAAAACCGGCAACGACAACATGTGGGTAGATGCAAGCATCAAGGCTTATGCTGATGCCAACGGACTGGCTAAGGACGGAGACTACACGAAACTGCTTCCAAAATATCCGAAACAGACCATCTGGCCTTATACAGACATGGTTCAGCACAGGTTGTTCATGGTGAACGACATTCGCACGGGCTGGTGCCGTACAACGCCATTATGGGGACGAGGGCTCTCTCGTCAGCTGACAGGTGCTGATGACCGCCTTCACGATTGCCGTGCTCGCAACGAGATAGAGGCCATCATGTGGCACGCCTATAGCAAACAAAGTGACGCTTTCGAATCTGCTGCCAAGTTCTACCAGCTGCCAAAGGCAGATCGTGACGCAATTGTGAAGTTCTTACGTTCCATTTAATACTGTCTGCTTTTAGACCATAAGCGGAAATTGGGTGTATTCTTTTTACTCGACTGAATAATAGAACACACCCTTTTTCCGTTTATATGTTATATTTCCAATGCATAACCCATAGAGTTAGACATGTTAAAGAAGACAGTTATATTCTTATATTTAGCCATCGTCATAGTTCTTGGTGTCACGACTTTTGTTGAGCATTACCAAGGCCGTTCCTACGTATTGCAGAATTACTATGGGGCATGGTGGTTTTCTGTATTGTGGGCTTTATTGACTGCTGCCGGCATTGCATGGATCATCAGGCAGAAGATGAGGCGATGGCCGATAGTTCTGCTTCATGTCTCATTCATCGTTATCCTTGCCGGAGCTTTCCTGACACACATCACCTCAAAGCAGGGACTCATCCATCTGAGATATGGAGAACCCACGAACGAGTATTATGAGGCACAGACAGAATACGGAATGAGAATAAGGCATCTTCCGTTCACCATCAAGCTCAATGCCTTTGATGTAGAGTACCATTCAGGAACGATGGCACCTGCCGACTACAAGTCTAAAATCACAATCATAGAGAACGGGCAGGAAACGGAAGGCACCATCTCAATGAACAACATTCTCACTTATCGTTCCTATCGGCTTTTCCAGAGTTCATACGATGAAGACCAACAGGGAAGCATTCTGTCCTTTAATATCGACAAGTGGGGCTGTCCTGTTACCTATTTGGGGTATGCTCTCCTGTTTTTTTCATTATTATATATGCTCGTCGATCCCAAGGGAACTTTCCGAAGGCTCCTCCACTCTCCATTGCTGAAAAAGGCAGCAACGGTTCTCTTGTTATTGATGATTATCCCGCATGGTGTCATCAAAGCCCAGCCTACCCTTCCCAAAGAAACCGCCAAGGAGTTCGGAAAGCTATGTATTCTCTATAACGACCGAATCTGTCCGATTCAGACTTTTGCTCTTGACTTTACCAAGAAGCTCTATGGCAAGGAACACTATAAGGACTTTTCTGCCGAGCAGGTGTTATTAGGATTCATTTTCTGGAACGACGAATGGAGCAAAGAGCCGATCATTAAAATCAAGGGCAGCGAACTCCGCGACCGATTGGATTTGCCAAAGTACTGTTCTCCATCAACCTTCTTCAAGGAAGACATGGGAGGATACATCATCGGTCCTTACATCAATGAGTTTTATAGTGGCAACCAGGACAATTTCCACAAGCAGGCAGTGCAAATTGACGATAAAATCGCCCTTTTAATGACTTTGCACCAAGGCACATTGCTTAAGATTTTCCCTGTTTCCACCAATGACTATACCATGTGGTATGCGCCGACGGACAAAATGCCGAACACGGTTACAAGGCAGAACAAGAGATTTATCGAGACCATATTCAACACCCTGTATCAGGATGCTTTGTCCAATAACATCTCTCATTTTAATGATGTCTTGAAAGATATCAGAACCTATCAGAGAAGGAATTCAGGGGACTCCCTGCCAAGCAGGACAAAGATAAATGCCGAACTGACATACAATAAGATTCCATTTGCTACCATCCTCTTTATGTTTAACCTGACGATGGGGTTCATCTCCTTATTCTTCGTGACCATCAGGTTATCCAAAAACAAAGGTAGAAACGAACTGTTGCTGCCTGTCTTGCTCTTCATTTCATTTTTGGCACTTTCAACATGCATCATTCTCCGATGGATCATCAAATCCACTGTTCCTATCAGTAACGGCTATGAGACCATGCTATTGATTGCATGGTTCGTCATGTTGATTTCCCTGATTACCTACTTCAAGCTTGCGAAGGTAAACAAGCTGATGGGAATGATTGTCATCACCTTTGGGTTCCTGATAAGCGGCTTCGCACTTCTTGTGAGTCATATCAACCAAATGGACCCTCAGATTACGCACATGATGCCCGTCCTTAACAGTCCTTTGCTGTCCATACACGTCTGCATCATCATGATGTCATTTGCATTGCTCAGCCTCACATTCATCTGTAGCATCATTGGACTTCTTTTCAGGAAGATTGAAAAGCAACTGGCCGTCTTGAGCATGATTTTCCTTTATCCTGCCCTCACGACACTTGGCATCGGCATCTTCACAGGAGCTATATGGGCAAACATATCTTGGGGACAGTACTGGAGCTGGGATCCAAAGGAAACATGGGCATTAATCACATTCATGGTCTATGCCATAGCTGTTCACAACAAGACATTGTCCCGACTCAACAATCCGCGTTTTTATCACACCTATATGCTCATTGCCTTCGTGACCCTTCTCATGACTTATTTCGGTGTGAATTACGTATTAGGCGGCATGCACAGCTACGCATGATTCATATTACCCAAAAACAACATTGTTCCTGTAAACTGCATTTGTCAACTCCACATTGCAATTTACAGGAACTCTGATTTTCAGTCCTCACATTTTTAGACTTTTGAACCGAGATTAGTATTTTTAGTACACTTATTTTTTTTGGAGTTTTATTTTTGTTGTACCTTTGCAGCTAAATTTCTAAACATCCATAAATCATATTAAGAACAAATGCCAGAGAATATTAAAAATGTTCTGTCAGGTGAATTCCACATCAAGAAGTTTGTGCTGTTCACCATTACGCTTCTTATTACTGTTCTTGTCTGGAATTTGCCAATCGACACTTTTGGCATAGAAGGACTCACTGTCGTCCAGCAACGAGTAATAGCAATTTTTGTAATGGCTGTACTTCTATGGCTTACCGAAGCTATTCCAGCATGGGCCACATCTGTTACGATTATCTTTGTGCTGCTTTTCTGTGTCTCGGACTCATCCTTTAAATTCCTACAGGGAAGTGAAGGTGAGTATGGTCAGCTGCTCGATTCTGTCGGTATTATGGCCTGCTTCGCCGACCCGACAATCATCCTGTTCTTAGGTGGATTCGTGCTTGCTATTGCTGCGACGAAGAGCGGACTTGATGTCTTGATGGCAAAGACGATGATTAAGCCATTCGGAAAGAAAAGTGAGAATGTGCTGTTAGGTTTTATCCTCATCACGGGCATCTTCTCAATGTTCATCTCCAACACGGCAACAGCTGCCATGATGCTTACTTTCCTGACCCCAGTCTTCAAGGCTCTGCCGGCTAACGGTAAAGGAAGAATTGCCCTTACAATGGCTATCCCCATCGGTGCCAACCTTGGCGGTATGGGTACTCCTATCGGAACTCCTCCAAATGCCTTTGCCTTCAAAGTGCTGAACGACCCTGCCGGTCTTGACATGGGCATCTCTTTCGGTCAGTGGATGATGTTTATGTGTCCTCTGGTGATATTGCTTCTGGTTCTTGCATGGTTTATCATTCTAAAGATTTTCCCCTTCACCAAGAAGACCATTGAACTGCAGATTGAAGGTGATGTGAAGCACAACTGGCGTACTGTTGTGGTGGCCGTGACTTTCTTCGTTACGATACTCCTCTGGATATTCGGTAAACAACTTGGTGTTAATGCCAATACTACGGCCATGCTGCCTATCGCTGTCTTTGCCTTTACCGGCGTGATTACCGCCAAGGATCTGCAAATGATCGACTGGGCTGTCATCTGGATGGTTGCCGGTGGTTTTGCTCTTGGTCTCGCTATGAACGGGACAGGACTGGCAGAGAATGCCGTTAAGAGTATTCCTTTCGGACAACTCAACCCCATTGTCATTCTCGTCATAAGCGGACTGGTCTGCTTCGCATTGAGTAACTTCATCTCTAACACGGCTACTGCTGCCTTGCTGATTCCTATCCTCACCGTTGTCTGTCAGGGAATGGGTGATAGTCTCGGCATCATCGGCGGAACTCCAACCGTCCTTATTGGTATTGCCGTTGCTGCATCTTGCGCCATGTCGCTGCCTATCTCCACACCTCCGAATGCCATCGCCTACTCCACTGGTCTCATCCAGCAGAAAGACATGGCAAAGATTGGTGTCATCGTTGGATTGTTAGGTCTTGCAATTGGTTATGCAATGCTTATCTGCATCGGAAAGATGGATATGATAGCAGGATAATTCCAAAAGAGATTAAGATAGAATTATTATACCAAAGAGGATATGTCAGCATGGGCATATCCTCTTTTATTATATCTTTTGTTATAGGGCGTCAGACAATAAACCACAAATTCCTACGTTATAACAATAAACTGAAATATGGGTCACCGTCTTAGTTTTGTGCTTTTCGTAGTATGTTGCATCCTGTTTGCTTCATGTGCTGCTAACAAGAATCTCAAGAAGGCAGAGAAATATCTGGCTTTGGGAGAGTATTATGATGCTGCCTCACAATACAAGCAGGCATACCGAAAGACATCGCCTAAAGAGCGGGAACAGAGAGGAAAGATTGCCTTGAAGATGGCATCATGCTATGCCAAGATAAACCAGACAGCCGCATCACTGGCAGCCTATAGAAATGCCATCAGATACAAGCAGGCAAGCATCGAAGACCATTTGACCTTCGGACGCCTGTTATTAAAGAACGGAGAATACAAAGCTGCCGTCGAAGAGTTTAAACTGGCACTTGACTCTATGCCTGACAACATACTGGCAAAAAATGGATTGGTTTCAGCTCAGAATGCACCAGAGTGGAAACGGATAGGTTCTCGCTATACCGTTAAGAAAGCCGATGTCTTCAATTCCCGAAGAGCCGACTACTGCCCGATGCTTTTAGGTGACCAGTCTGAATACCTTTACTTTACTTCCACCCGCAACGAAGCCCAGGGAGATGAACTTAGTGGTATTACGGGAACCAAACCCGGCGATCTCTTCTTCTCCCAAAAGGACGATAAAGGGAAATGGAGCCGACCAGAAGTCGTTACGGGTGGTATCAATACCGACTTCGACGAAGGTGCGGGCTGCTTTACACCAGACGGAAAGACGCTGTACCTCACCCAATGTCAGACCGATCCCTCCTACCCCCGATATGCACAAATCATCAAGTCAAGCCGCTCGGATGCAGCTTGGGGCAAGGGAAGCGATGTAAAAATATCCAACGACACCTTATCAAGCTATGCACATCCGGCTATATCCCCCGACGGGGAATGGCTCTATTTCTGTTCAGACATGCCTGGAGGTAAAGGCGGACTTGACATCTGGCGTGTCAGGATGACGGCAAGCGGATTCGGAGGGGTGCAGAATCTGGGCAGTCCTGTCAACACACCGGGCGATGAGATGTTCCCGGCATTCCGTCCCAACGGTGATTTCTACTTCTCCAGTGACGGACATCCCGGCATGGGAGGATTGGACATCTATATTGCGCGGACCGATCCGGACACCAAGAAATACGTGCTTGAGCATCCCGGCTATCCTCTGAACTCACAGGCAGACGACTTTGGAATGACATTTGAAGGGCCGTATAACCGAGGCTACTTCTGTTCTAACCGTGGAAACGGACGTGGATGGGATCATATCTTCAGTTTTGAAAACCCGGAGATAGTACAGTCTATCAAAGGATGGGTATATGAGATTGACGGATATGAACTACCGGCTGCCCAGGTGAACTTAGTCGGAAACGACGGTACAAACGAGAAACTGTCGGTGCTTAGCGACGGCTCATTTACCTATGTCGCTAAACCGGGAGTAAGCTACGTCATCTTAGCCACATGTAAAGGATACCTGAACCACAAGGAGGAGCTGACAGTAGAGCCATCGGATGATTCGGAAGAGTATGTCTTACAATTCCCATTGGCTTCCATCACCGCCCCAGTACTTATCGACAACATCTTCTACGACTTCGACAAAGCAACTCTTCGCCCGGAGTCAACCAAGGCGTTGGATGAGTTAGTAGAACTGCTTAACGAGAATCCCAATGTCACGATTGAGCTGAGTGCCCACTGTGACTATAAGGGTTCTGATGCCTATAACAAGGGATTGTCCCAGCGTCGTGCTGAATCTGTCGTGAATTATCTGATTGAACACGGTATTGCCAAGGACAGACTTTCACCTGTAGGATATGGAAAAGAAAAGCCTAAGACCATCCGCAAGAAAGTGGCAGCCAAATACAATTGGCTGAAAGAAGGTGACATCCTGACTGAGGAGTTCATCAAGAAGCTGAGCGATGACAAACAGGAAATATGCAACCAGTTGAACAGAAGAACCGAATTCATCGTTCTCCGCACGACATACGGAATGTTTGACGAGCAAGGTAATCTGAAGAATCCTCCTCAACCCAAGAAGCTGGAAGACGACTTCTCCGACGATGAGGGATACGAACTGATAGAGTAAGGTTGACAGCATCCCGTTCTGTCATCGGCGGCTTCTGTCCTATACCTATTCCGAAAGATGCACGGTTAAATTGATTTAAATTACCTCTTAAACATTCAAATAAGAGATTAATTTTGTACATTTGCAATTGTATTATGTCCTAATGGCTATGATGCACACTGAGGTGTGCGGAGTCGTTGTACATAGCACTACATATTAGAAGGCGTTACTGACGCTTTGTTTTTGGCTGTTCGAAACTTAGGAACTTTTGAATAGTGGTCAAAACGAAAGCAGATGTGACTCCACGGGGGTAGTATTTACTCTCCGTAGTGTGCTGCGAGGGCTAACCATGTCCTCACAAGCACACTTTACGGGTGTACTATATTCTCCAACGTGGGTGTTTACTCTGTCTGTTTACCACTAAAGGTTTCCTAAGACCTCGAACAGCAAACGGGCAGAAGTTAAGCACCTGCGTTTTTTATATGTAGTAAACAACAATCATTAAACCATCTGACTTTAGGTGCTTGTCAGAACATAAAAAATAAGGACAAGGCAATAAAGAGTTACTGATAAACTTAAATTCGAGATTCATTTCACTTCTGGTGACATAGAACTGGAAAGCTAAACAAAGCAGAAGCAGAAAGGATAATGACCTCGCACGAACAGCGTGGGGGATTCGTTATGCTTCATTCTGCAGCGTTTCCAGTCGCTTATGTCACAAGCATGACCGCCCCTGCGCTTCATCGAAAACGCAGGGGCTTTTTGTGCCATGAAATGATATGAGCGAGGTTCTTTTATATAATAAAGAGCAAAGTCATGAAGGTTTGGATGGACAACCAGATAAAGTAGAAGAGTCGGAAATCCCTATCCATTTTGATGATGAACCTTTACAAAAAGAAAAAAGGTATAGAGTACTATCCCTTTTCTCTGGTTGTGGTGGAATGGACTTAGGCTTCGAAGGGAGCTTCATAGCAAATAGGAAATCATTTTCCTCAGATAGCCCATACATAGATCATCAATTGAACAACAATTGGATTTTCTTGAAGAAGACTCACTTCCAAACTGTATTTGCTAATGACATTCTACCTGAGGCTGAAAAAGCATGGATTACGTATATGAGAAGATTTGGATATACTGAGAACGTGTATCATAATGCCAGTATTGTCGAATTAGTTAAGATACATCAACAAGGAGGAGATGTATTCCCAAAACATATTGATGTCGTGACTGGAGGATTCCCTTGTCAAGACTTCAGTGTTGCAGGTAAAAGACAGGGATTTAATTCGCAAAAAGACGATTTGGGAAAGAAACGTGCTGATGACAAACCTACAGAGGAGAGTAGAGGCAAATTATACTTCTGGATGAAACAGGTGATAGACATCGTTCGTCCAAAAATATTTGTTGCAGAAAATGTAAAAGGTCTTGTTAATCTTGGAGATGTAAAGGACATTATTCAGCATGACTTTGCCAGCGCAGATGGAAATGGATACATCGTATTAAAACCACAAGTACTACATGCTGGGAATTATGGGGTTCCAGAATCAAGAGAGCGTGTTATCTTTATTGGAATTAGGAGGAATGCACTAAAACCAGAGGCTCTTCAGGCGTTAGAATCAGATATTATCCCTGACGAATATAATCCTTATCCCAAACCAACACATGCTGGAACACTAAAGGGGAACGGACTTCTACAGATTGTTACAACCTATGATGTATTGAAAGATCTTGATGAGCCAGAAGATTCACTTGATGAATCACAAAGAGTTTTTTCAAGGGCAAAATATCTTTCAAATGGAAGTCAAGGTCAAATAGAGATTAAACTTGACGGGCTTGGACCCACCATTCGATCAGAGCATCATGGGAATATTGAATTCCGTCGTCTGTCTGCTGAACATGGTGGCAAGCATGTGGAAGAATTAAAAGCAGGATTGAAAGAACGAAGGCTAACACCAAGAGAGTGCGCTTTGATTCAAACTTTTCCACCTGATTACCGCTTTATTATCAAGAAAACTACAGGCAATGGCTATCATGTCAGCTCATCTGGAGCTTACAAAATAATAGGTAATGCAGTTCCACCTGTATTAGCTTACCATATCGCTATGAGATTACAAGAACTATGGCCTAAATATTTTAGAGAAAATGAATAGAGACGAAAACATTATCGCCATTCACAACCGAAGTATAGATGAGGCTAACAAGGCTTTCGCAGATTTTATGCGTAAAACGGAAGACTGCTTTAATGAGAAGTCAAAAAGGAACCCTGTTCTCTATAAAAACTGTTCTCCATCAGAATTAGAAAGGATTACTGAAAGAATCCTTAAAGAGGTTTGTCCGTCTACGCCTTTTAGAGAATCTGACATTTGCTTAGTTGCGGGTCATACTTTTCCTGATATTGTAACAAGTAATATGTATGGGGTAGAAGTAAAATCCACTAATAAAGACAAATGGACTTCCACTGGAAGTAGTATTGTAGAATCTACAAGGAGTGAAGATATAGAAAGAATATACATGCTCTTCGGTAGTTTAGGTAGCACCCCTCCTGCTTTCAAGTGTAGACCATATCAAGAATGTCTTAAAGACATAGCGGTAACACACTCACCACGTTACCTTATTGACATGACATTAACAGAAAAAGATAATATCTTCAATAAGATGGCTACCGACTATGATACATTCCGTCTAATGGCAGAAAATGAAAAAATATCTCGGGTTAGGCGATACTACATACAAAAAGCAAAAAAAGAGAACAAAGTTGAAATGCCTTGGTGGATGGGTGAAACTGCAAATGTGAATATTTCCATCTTCAGTGATCTGCCTACTTCGGTTAAGGAAGAACTGAAAACAAGAACCTATATTCTCTTTCCCTCTATTTTTTCAAGGAATTCTTCTATCGGTTATAAAGAAATAGCCTTGTGGTTATGTAATCACTACTCAGTCGTTTGTCATAACATGCGCGATTCTTTTACTGCAGGTGGAAAGATGACTATGCTTAATGGCAAACGATTAAATACTCCATACCCACAAATTGTACGACGTCTTTTAGAAAACCAAGAACGGATAAAAGCACTCCTAAAACACCCAGACAAAGATCTTCTTATGGATATCAGGGATTATTGGGACTTTCCGTACGACGAAAAATATCTCTATCTATCATGGCTAAACATCATTGAGAATACATTTCTCAGTAATCCAGAACTAATGATGATTGACATCAAAGAACTTATAGAGTCAGGGGCTGTACCATATTGAAGAAGAATAAGTGTTCCTCACATCATTAGTACATAACAATATTTCTGTTATTCTTTCGAAAGATACTAAGTATGAAATGATGGTTCATCTACATTATTCATTGGTTTAGTCATACAACAAACGCAATGTTTGATGGTTTCATCCACAGAGTTAAGGAAAAAACAGATGCCAGAGGCATCAGACAATGGTAGCCAGCCATACAGCCGTGCTGATAGGTACGGCGAGATGGCTGGAAGTGGATTGCATGGTGTGGGGGAAAGCCTGCCTATGGGTAGGCGACATTGTTTGCTTATGTCCCTTGCATATCAGCAAGGTTTTATGTATATGTGTCGCTCTGTCCAGCCATTGCGCAGTCCCCAGGGGGACAACTGTATGGCTGGCTACCTTTGTCTAATGCCTATCGGCATTCCTTCCGATATTGCCCACGGGCATTTCTTTCGCTGGAAGAAACATGAAAAATCCCGACAAAAACTTGTCGGGGAAAAGTGATGAAAGAGAAGTTAAAAAGTGTAAAAGACAAGAATTACTTCCTCCTTCCTAATTCCTACTTCCGCCATCGCTTATCTTTCGCAGTGCGAAAGATAAGGGTTGACCGCGCCAAAGGATATGTTTAGTCGCCCTAAACATATCCTTTAGCACGACGAAACCTTACCTTTGGCGCGGCGAAACCTTACCTTTGGCAAATTCGGATTATGTAAACCGAGAGATTACAGACAAGAATCCGTGTAACAAACTATCAATCAACGCTTTACAAAAAAGCACAAAAATGGCCTTCTTTTCGACCAAAAATATTTTTGTTCAGAAAGAAGGCCTTAATTTGGGGTCAAAATTCGAAGTTTTCTTTACTAATTCTCTCTATTCGTTCTGTCGAAATTCCGAATTCGGCAGCATCGAGTCCGGGCATTAGTAATACCCAATTGCAAAAGACAATTTATTACTTTTTCCTGTAATGCTTCACTAAGAAATAGAGGCCGACGGCGACTACAAGTCCGATGATTGTATAGGTAATCACATCGCCATATTCCATGATCTTATCGGTGAGCTGGTCTTCGGGCACCACAGCATGCAAATACCAACCTAATGCCGCAAGGATACAATTCCAGATTCCGGCACCTATGGTTGTATAAAGCAGGAACTTCCAGAAGGTCATCTTTGCCAGACCGGCTGGTATGGAAATGAGGTGGCGTATGCCTACAATCAGTCGTCCCGTGATAGTTGCCACCATGCCGTGATTGTTGAAATACTCCTCACTCTTCTCCACCTTCTTCTGGTTAAGGAGACACATCTTTCCCCATTTGCTGTTGGCAAACCGATAGATGATGGGGCGGCCAAGATAATAACCGGCAAGATAGTTAATCGTGGCACCGCAGTCTGCTCCTATGGTAGCAAATAAGATGACCAGGAATATATTTAAGTTTCCGCCTGCCGCATGATAGGCCGCAGGAGAGACCACAAGTTCAGAAGGGACGGGGATGACCGTGCTTTCCAATAACATGAGGAACCAGATCGTACCGTAGTTCAGATTCTCCAATAAGGTTGTTATCCAATTCATTTCTTTTCTCTTTATTTTTGATGTAAAATATAATCAACATATTGTTCGGGAGACAATGTCGGGGGGAAGAAATCTCCCAGTACCAGACGCGCCTCATCGGGATTCAGTTCACACGCCCTACGGACCGCCTCGACGTATTCTTCGTTTTTCCCCAGTTCCTTACAACAAAGGGCTAAATACGACCAACCGTCTTTCCAGTCGTCATCCACTACACTGAACAACGTGTGAAACATCTTATAAGATAAATCGAAGTAGCCGCAATCATATACGGAGATTCCGATGCGAAGAAAGATGTCCGGAGCACCATGTGAACTCTCTATCGCCTGCTGGAATAGTTTTACTGCCTCCTGCATATTCCCTCGGAGTAGATGGACATGTCCTCTCAAGACATACGCTTCATCCTTAGACGTTTCCTCCAGCTGCTCGAACAGGGTGATATACTTCTGACATTCATCATACCTGTGAAGGCTTGACAAAGTGTAGATAAGTTCAATATAGATGTCACGAAGATTCTTGGAACCGACCGGTGACAACTGTTCTGCTTTCAAAAGATGCACCAGTCCCTCATTCAACTTGTTCTGATTCAGAAGAGTTATGCCCAAATACATCTCTCCCATCTCATCACCAGGACACGTCTCAATGAATCGGCGGTAGCATTTCTCAGCCTCGACAAAGTTGCCAAGCTTGAAGAGTCCATTTGCCTTGTTGAGAAGAGCCTCATCATCATCCGGATTGATGGCAAGTGAAAACTCGCTGCTCTTGATTGACTCCTGTATGTCGTTATGCAGGAATTGGGATGAAGCAAGATGGTTCCAGTAAAGGGCAGAATAAGGATTCGTGTCGATAAGTCTGTTGAAGATCCGTTCACTCTCATCAAAATTCCCTTTGAACATCTCTATGCGCCCTTGCAGTTCCTGATAGTCGGAGGCTTCGTATTCCGTAGACAAGTCAAGCCATTCCTGCGCCTTGTCCACAATCTCGTAATCAGCATATAGCATAGCCGTATCAATGACAAAGTCGGCCTTGTCGGTATCGTCTAACTGCTCATACACCTCTTTTAAATATGTGTCGGCTTCATCAATCCTTGAGTCAGAAATCATGATTTCTGCCTTGATGAAGAAATAATCCAGGTCGCTCTTATCTGAAATCATCTCGGCAAACTCATCCGCTTTCACGGGATCGTTCTCTGCAAGCAATGCGATACGTGCCCGATACACCAAGGGACTCAAAGCACCTGGGAACATACGAATAGCATACTCTATAGTACTGATAGCTTTACCAACATTGCCGAGTACATAATAATACCCGGCAATGTCAGTAATCTCTTCAGGTTCTAAATACACGCTTTTGCCAAGAGATTGCGCCTCCTCAAACTTCTTGAGGTTTTCCCTGAACTTCTTATTCTGATAAGTATTATCCTTTAAAGACATGCTTATTTGTTCTGTTTAGCCCAAGTATCTTTCAGGCCAACAGTCTTATTAAACACCAGTTTGTCTCCTGTAGAATCAGGATCCATCATGAAATAGCCGATACGCTGGAACTGGAGGTAATCACCTGGTTTCATCGTTGCGGCGAACGGCTCCACATAGCAGTCGGGATAGACTTTCAATGAATCGGGATTGATAATCTGCTTCATCGCCGTCACGGCATCGCAATTTTGCGTCTCGCGAATCTGCGCCATCTCATCACGCGGGTTCTCCACCTTCCACAAACGATCGTACAGGCGCACTTCAGCCTTCACGGCATCATGACAACTTACCCAATGCAATGTCTTACCCTTAATCTTGCGATTAGAACCAGGCATTCCACTACGTGATTCCGGGTCGTAGGTGCAATAGATAGTGGTCACCTTGCCATTCTCGTCTTTCTCACATGCATTCTCCTCATTACATTTAATAATGTATGCATTCTTCAAGCGCACTTCCTTGCCTGGTGCCAGACGCATGAACTTCTTTTCGGCTACTTCCATGAAGTCGTCACGCTCAATCCAAATCTCACGACTGAAATCCATCGTATGGGTTCCATCGGCCTCGTTCTCCGGGTTATTGATAGCGGTAACCTGCTCTACTTGTCCTTCGGGATAGTTGGTGATAACCACCTTTACGGGGTCGATAACGGCACTCACGCGAATGGAACGGCTGTTCAGGTCATCGCGAACCACACTCTCCAAGAGAGCAATGTCGTTGAGACCGTCTATCTTGGTATAGCCAATCCTGTCGATAAACTTCACGATGCTCTCAGGACTATAACCACGACGGCGGAATCCGCATAAAGTCGGCATACGGGGATCGTCCCATCCACTCACCATCTTCTCGTTGACCAAAGCCAATAGGTTGCGCTTTGACATCAAGGTGTAAGAGAGATTCAACTTATTGAACTCCGTCTGACGAGGACGGTTGTCCTCAATATTCTCGGTCTCGCCCTTGTATTCCTTCATCCATGTAACGAACAGGTCATACAAAGGACGGTGCTCAACAAACTCCAGCGTACAGAGCGAGTGGGTAACTCCTTCCAAGTAATCGCTCTGTCCATGAGCGAAGTCGTACATAGGATAAGCATTCCACTTGTTTCCCGTACGAATATGCGGGATATTCAACACGCGGTAAATCAGCGGGTCACGGAACAACATGTTAGGATGTGCCATGTCAATCTTAGCACGTAAGACAAGTGTTCCTGGAGTGGCTTCACCACTGTTCATAAACTCAAACAAGCGCAGGTTCTCTTCAATGGGTCTGTCGCGGAAAGGACTGTTCGTGCCAGGACTGGTAGTAGTACCTTTCTGTTGTGCTATCTGCTCAGAACTCTGTTCGTCCACGTATGCACGACCTTGTTTGATGAGCCAAACAGCAAAGTCCCATAACTCCTGGAAGTAGTCGCTGGCATAATAAACATTCGCCCATTTGTAACCGAGCCATTTGATATCGTGTTCAATACTCTCAATGTATTCAGTATCTTCCTTTATGGGGTTTGTGTCGTCGAATCGCAAGTTGCAGATGCCTCCGTGACGTTCAGCCACTCCGAAATCCATGGCGATTGCCTTGGCGTGACCGATATGAAGATATCCGTTTGGCTCTGGCGGGAAACGAGTCTGGATACGACCTCCATTCTTCCCTTCGGCAAGATCTTGCACGACCATTTGCTCTACAAAACTCAAACTTTTCTTCTCTTCGTTTGCTTTTATTTCTTTAATATCCATAGTAATTTACCCCTTGTTTTATTTGTTAAGTGCAAAGGTAATGATTTTTACTGAATGCGTTTGCGTACACAGAACAAAAATTTCCACAAATGTCCGAAAACATGTTCTTTAACATAAAATTTTATTTGTTTGTGAAATAAAAAGTCCTTATCTTTGCATCGTTATCCTGAATACAATCTTTTTACCTTAAAAAAGCTAATACCTATTGAGATTGATGCTTCCCTCTGTGAAGAGGGGAGCATTTTTTAATGGATTCCTCTTTGATTCAGGGCTGCCGCATACCTCGATGCGTTCCTCAGATGCTCCTGTAAAGTCCTGGCAAAATTATGTGTCCCGCTGAAATCTTCCTTAGCGCACATGTACAAATAGTCATGATGGGCATAATTCAACACGGCATCGATACCTGCCACGGAAGGAATACGGATCGGTCCCGGTGGAAGTCCGGCATACCGATAAGTATTATAAGGATTGTCAACTTGCAGATGATAATTATAAATGCGGCGAAGACCAAACTGCTTCAACGCAAATTTCACGGTCGGATCTGCTTGTAGCAACATACCATGAGACAAGTCGTTTCCTCCAAACTTCAGACGATTGTAATACATACCGGCAATCATTGGTTTCTCACCATTGTTCGCAGTCTCCTCATCTACGATACTGGCAAGGGTAATCACCTGATTAGGAGTCAGTCCCATATTCTTTGCCTTGTTCTTACGGTCCTGATTCCAGAAGCGGTCGCTCTCACTCTTCATCCTATCCAGGAACTTTTCCACACCGATATTCCAATACATATCATACGTATTGGGAATGAACATACAGGCAATGGTGGTCGTGTCGTAACCATACTTCTCACAAACTGCCGGGTCGGAAAGTGCTTTCATCAGGCTTGCACTGTCCATCATCAGTTTGCTACCTATCTCCTTGCTCAGTCTGTCCAAAGTGCGAACCGAAGGAACTGTCAGATTCAACGGGGTCTGGATACCATTCTTCAGATTGCGGAAAACGGTATAAGTACTCTCATCAGGGGAAATGGCATAGCGCCCGGTATGAATGTTCTCAGAGAAACTACTATGACGAACAACCGTGTTAAAGCCAAACATTGAATGCCTGGATGCCAATGGTGCCAACTTTGAACAAATCGAGTCTATATTATCATCCTGATCAACATACACATATTCTATCTTATCCTTTACAGAAAAGGAAGTGAAAAGGTAATAATAGACTAAACCAAAAACTAACAGCAGACAGATTGCCGCCGGTATTAAATACTTTCTGTTCATGATATTATGACTTGAGTTTATAATACTTTATCACACACGATACTTGTTTTTGTGTCCGCTCTTCCGACGTGCAGGGGCCGAACCTTTACCACGCTCTTTGGCTACTCCACGATACTGTGCCCATCTGCTATGGATTCTTGAAACATAATCGGCAGTTTCTGAACCGCGCATATAACCATACTTCACAACAGAGTCATTGAAGAACTCCGGGGTGGCAAGTTTACGGACATATTCTGATACATCGTTCCATCTGCGAGGATCACCGCCGAATTTCTCTGTCAGCGACATCGCATCACGAACATGCCACATGCCTCCATTGTAAGCAGCAAGGACGAACTTACGACGTTCCGCTGAATTACGGATATCCCTGAAATGATAATCCAGTTGCCGGATGTACTTTGCCGCGGCGGCAATATTTGACTCCGGATCCCATATCTTGTCTTCGGGCAAGCCCAGCTCATGGGCAGTGGAAGGCATAATCTGCATCAGTCCACAGGCACCGGCAAATGACCGGGCATGCGGGTCGAAAGTCGACTCCTGATAACACTGGGCTGCAAGCAGGCGCCAGTCACAACGGGCAATAGAGGCATACTCCTGGAAAAAGTGGTCATAATGAGAAAGAACACCCTGTGACTTGTTCAGAACAGGAGAATAAACGTGACGTATGACGTTTCTCGAAGTAAGCAGGACACTCTCTTCCTCCTTCATCTTTTCTGCCATATCTGGCTTATACCAACGATTCAGCGTATCTGCTAACTCACGATTCCCTTTCTGAACGGCCCACGAAGAAGCACAATACTGGATATCCTTTATGTTTTTAGGAAGCGGATAGGCAATGACATCTCCTTCCCCCTTCTTCAGTCGTCTCACCATGTCGGCAATATCCTTGCATACTTCTACCCTAAGAGAAACACCGATTGCCTGTGCAAACTTTTCACAAAGCAGATACTGGGTTCCCATCTTATATCCACGATAATCATAATAGGTAGTAGGTCCGCTCACGGTCAGCATAATTAACTCACCATTGTTCTGGATGTCACTAAGTTTAAAAGTGTCCTCCACAGCAATGGAATCTTTCTTAACGCTTTTCTTTACCGGAGTTCCCCAAGGCGTAGTCTGGGGTTTCTTTTTTTCCACACAGCTTGACAACGAAATAAACGCTGCCAAAAAAACAATGAATTTTAAACGCATATATTTTTATATCGAGCACAAAAATACAACATTTCTTGCAAATTAGCATGGAATTCTGTAAATTTGCATCGGTTTTTTAAGAAAATTAGAACTTATGTTGCGCATAGCTGTACAATCCAAGGGTCGTCTTTATGATGACACAATGAATCTGCTCGCTGAAGCAGATATAAAAATCAGTTCTTCAAAACGTACACTTTTAGTACAATCAACCAACTTTCCGCTTGAAGTTCTTTACCTGCGCGACGATGATATTCCTCAAAGTGTTGCCTCAGGTGTAGCCGATATAGGTATTGTGGGAGAGAACGAGTTTATTGAGAAAGGTGAAGATGCCCAGATACTCTCCCATCTCGGATTTAGCAAATGCAGATTGTCATTGGCCATTCCGAAAGAGTACAAGTACACAGGTCTTCAATGGTTCAGTGGAAAGAAGATTGCCACTTCATATCCCAACATCCTTCGGAAGTTCATGAACAGCAACGGTATTCGTACCGAAATTCATGAAATAACCGGCAGCGTTGAAATCAGTCCGGGCATCGGTCTTGCCGATGGTATTTTCGACATTGTCAGTTCAGGTTCCACACTTGTCAGCAACAACTTGCGTGAAGTGGAAGTTGTGATGAAGAGTGAGGCTCTGCTGATTGCCAACTGGCATTTAGATGAAGAGAAGCACCAGATTCTGAATGAGATGCTCTTCCGCATCGAAGCAGTCCAACAGGCAGAAGACAAGAAATACGTAAGAATGAATATTCCGCGCAACAAGCTTGACGATATCATCAATGTGCTGCCCGGTCTGAAGAGCCCCACGGTCATTCCCCTTGCAGACAATGAATGGTGCTCTGTTCACACTGTCCTCGACCAGAAACGCTTCTGGGAGATTATCGGTAAACTAAAAGAAATGGGCGCACAGGGAATACTGGTGACACCCATTGAAAAAATGATTCTTTGACAGATAAGTATCCTATGAAAATACTTAGATACCCGATTCCGGCAGAATGGCCTGACATTGTCAAACGTCCACATTTAGACACGTCACTTCTGAATAAAAGTGTTGAAACCATTCTTAATGACGTTCGTCAGAATGGTGACAAGGCTGTATTACAGTATGAGGAGCGGTTCGATCATTCTGTACTATCGTCACTTGCTGTTTCTGAAAAAGAGATGGAAGAGGCGAATTCGCTGGTTTCCCCGCAATTGAAGCAAGCCCTGATACTGGCACATGAGAATATAGCAAAGTTTCATTCTGCCCAGAAGTTCAATGGGGTAAAGATAGAGACTTGTGATGGTGTTACATGCTGGCAGGAGAGTCGGCCTATCCAGAAAGTCGGCCTCTATATTCCTGGCGGTACTGCCCCGCTCTTTTCTACCGTTCTCATGCTTGCCACACCCGCCAAGATTGCCGGATGTGAAGAGATAGTTCTCTGCACGCCACCGAACAAAGAAGGAAAAGTACATCCTGCAATTCTCGTTGCAGCCCAGATAGCAAATGTGAGCAAAGTCTTCAAGTGCGGAGGAGTTCAGGCAATAGGCGCGATGGCATACGGTACAGAAAGTGTTCCAAAGGTTTACAAGATATTTGGACCCGGCAACCAATATGTCATGGCGGCTAAGCAACAAGTCAGCTTGCATGACGTGGCAATAGACATGCCGGCTGGTCCCTCTGAAGTATGCGTGATTGCCGATGCCACCAGTAACCCTGCATTTGTAGCAGCCGACCTGCTCAGTCAGGCTGAACATGGTACAGACTCACAGGCTATTCTCATTACTACTTCAGAAGACATTATTAAAAAGGTGTCAGAAGAAATCACTTCTCAACTTGCCCAGCTGCCTCGTAAAGAGATTGCAAGCCAATCACTGGAAAACAGTAAAATGGTGTTAGTGAAAGATCTTGATGAGGCAATGGCTCTCAGCAACATCTATGCTCCCGAACATCTGATCTTAGCAACCGACAACTATGAGCAGCTGATTCAACAGGTCGTTAATGCCGGCAGCGTGTTCTTAGGAAAATATGCTTGTGAAAGTGCAGGCGACTATGCCAGTGGCACAAACCACACATTGCCAACCCATGGATATGCACTTGCCTATAATGGAGTCAATCTTGACAGCTTCATCAGGAAGATTACTTTCCAGCATCTCAATGAGAGAGGCATTCAGTCTATAGGACCGGCAGTGGAGATAATGGCTGAGTATGAACAGTTAGATGCTCACAAACGGGCTATGAGCCTGCGTGTTGAGGCATTAGCTGAGAAAAACCATTAAGATATGGAATAACCAACATTCAGAATGAGAACATTAAAAGATTTAGTAAGACCCAATATCTGGCGATTAGCCCCATATAGTTCTGCAAGAAACGAATATAGCGGAAGTACGGCACGGATATTTCTCGATGCCAATGAGAATCCGTACAACAAGCCTTTCAACCGCTATCCCGACCCTTTGCAGAAAGATCTGAAACAGTCTATTTCCAAAGTCAAGAACGTACCTGTTGAAAGTATCTTCCTCGGAAATGGAAGCGATGAGGCAATCGACTTAGTTTACAGATGTTTCTGTCGTCCGGAAAAAGACAATGTAGTGGCAATAGAGCCTACCTACGGGATGTACAAAGTATGTGCCGACATTAACAATGTGGAATATCGTCCTGTCCTTTTGGATGAGAAGTTTCAGGTCAAGGCAGAACAGCTTCTGAAAGCCTGCAACCACTTCACCAAGGTAATTTGGATATGCAGTCCTAACAATCCTACCGGCAACAACATCAACCATGATGAAATAAAAAAGGTTTTGCAAAACTTCGACGGAATCGTTGTCATTGATGAAGCTTATATCGACTTCTCTTCGCAGCCTTCCTTCAGAAGTATGCTTAGTCAGTATCCCAAAATGATTGTCCTCAACACGCTCAGTAAAGCTTGGGGATGTGCAGCTTTACGGTTAGGCATGGCTTTTGCAGACAAAGAAATCATTAATTTATTTAATAAGGTAAAGTATCCTTATAATATAAACCTCCTGACACAAGAAAAGGCGCTTGATGCACTTGCCGATCCTTTTGAAGTTGATAACTGGGTAAACAGACTACTCTTAGAACGGGACCGACTCATCTCAGCATTCCGCCTACTGCCAATCTGTGAAGAGGTGTATCCGACTGAGGCAAACTTCTTCCTTGCCAGAATGAATAATGCACAAGAGATATATAATTATCTGGTCGAGAAGGGTATCATTGTACGTAACAGGAATAAGGTCAGTTTATGTCAGAACTGCCTGCGCATCACGGTGGGCACTAAAAGTGAGAACAATGAACTCTTAGGTGCTTTGAGACAATACTAATATCAATAACATAATAATCTATTAAGCCTATGACTATTACAATGATTGTCCAGCTACTGATTGTATTGCTGGCTCTGTGGGTTGGTTCAAGATTCGGTAGCCTTGCACTCGGTGCAATCTCCGGAATCGGATTAGCTATCTTGGTTTTCGGATTTGGACTTAAACCCGGAACTCCTCCTACTGACGTTATTTACATCATCATTGCAGCCGTAACATGTGCTGGTGTGCTACAGGCATCTGGAGGTATGGACTGGATGATACAGGTGGCCGAGCGGTTACTGCGTAAGCATCCAAACCGCATTACCTTCCTGGCTCCACTGACAACATTCTTCTTGACGGTTCTTGTTGGTACAGGACACGTGGTTTACACGCTGATGCCTATCATCTGTGACATTGCATTGAAAAAAGGCATCCGCCCAGAACGTCCGTGCGGTGTAGCTTCTATTGCCTCTCAGGTGGGTATTACATGTTCCCCGATTGCCGCTGCCGTTGTAGCTTTCGCCTCCATATCTGCTGCTAACGGGTTCCATGTGAACAACCTGCAGATTATCATGATTACCATTCCTGCATGTGTCTGTGGTCTGATGGCTGCTGCTACCGCCTCCTACAAACGCGGACTTGATCTTGACAAAGACCCGAAATTCCAGGCTCTCTTGAAAGATCCCCAGCAGTATAACTACATCTATGGCAACTCTGCAACTACTCTTGACAAAAAGATTGAACAGGAAAGTAAGAATGCCGTGTTTATCTTCCTCGGAGCACTGGCCATCATCGTTGTCTTCTCTATCGTCCAGATGTTTGGGGGTAACATCTTACCCACATACGACACAATCCAAGCTGTTAAGGGAGGACCTGCAACAGTCACGCTGGCAGACGGTGTAACAGAGACGGCTAAACAAATTGCAAGCGCAGGTGTGGTACTTCCCGGCGTTACGGAAGTTGTTTCTAAGCCTCTTGCCATGAACCTTGTCATTCAGATTATCATGATCTCTGCTGCTGCATTCATGATTATCTTCTGTAAGGCAAAGCCGAAAAAAGCCGTTGGAGGAGCAGTATGGCAGAGTGGTATGGTAGCAGTCGTTGCCATTTATGGTATCGCTTGGTTGGCTGACACATACTTCAGCAGCTACATGAAAGAGATGCAGCTCATGCTGACCGACCTTGTTTCTGCTTATCCTTGGACCATCGCTATCGCCTTCTTCCTTGTATCTGTTCTTATCAACTCACAAGGAGCAGTCGTTGTAGCCATGCTTCCACTTGCATACACACTGAAAATCGAAGGATGGGTGCTCTTAGGTGTGCTGCCATCAGTATATGGATACTTCTTCATTCCTAACTATCCTTCAGATATTGCCACCGTGAACTTCGACCGATCGGGAACGACTGTGATTGGTAAGTATCTGCTGAACCACTCATTCATGATGCCTGGTCTCATCAGTGTCATCGTAAGCACACTTGTTGCCTACGGCTTGTCTTATCTCTGCCATACTTCAGGCATATTCTAATATTACACCCCCTCTTCCCTTTTATTAGGAGGAGGGGGTATATACCCATTCAAATTTGATTCCTAAAATTGTTCCCGATGATTCATAAACACATTGTTTATGATGCCTAAACGTATCGTTTACGCTGGCTAAATGTATCATTTACGAGGCGAAAATACCATGTTTCAACGATGAAGGGAGAGAAAAGAAGTTTTTGAACTCTTCTATATAAGGTCGGGTTCCTTGCCTGGAACCCGACCTTAATGTATATTGCGCCCAAATAGTTTTAGCGGAAACCAATAAATCTGTTATTGTTGACGTCAACAATTCTCAATTTCTTTTAACCACAAATTATTGGAAGCATCGCTGGGCATGCGCCAATCTCCGCGCGGACTGAGGCTTACGCTACCGACCTTCGGCCCATCGGGAAGGCATGATCTCTTAAACTGCTGATTAAAGAATCTGCGAAGGAATGTCTGAAGCCAATGCTTGATAACATCATCAGAGAACTTTCCTGCGAAGGCTTTTTGTGCTAAGACATACAGTTTTAACGGACGGAAGCCAAAACGAAGGAAGTAGTACAAGAAGAAATCATGCAGCTCGTATGGTCCTACCAAATCTTCGGTCTTCTGCTTTATATTCCCATCCTCATCAGCAGGAATAAGTTCAGGACTGATTGGCGTATCTATCACAGACTGTAACACATTGCGGATGGTGTCGTCTTCATACTGCTTAATCTCATTCATAATAAGATACTTGATAAGAGTCTTGGGAACTCCGGCATTCACACCATACATAGACATGTGGTCACCGTTATATGTTGCCCATCCCAATGCCAGCTCTGAGAGATCGCCCGTACCGACAACGAGACCACCGACCTGATTACTTAAATCCATCAGAATCTGAGTTCGTTCTCTTGCCTGGCTATTCTCATAGGTCACATCGTGTACATTCGCATCATGGCCGATATCTTCAAAATGAAGCATTACACTCTTGGCGATGCTGATTTCACGTACTGTTACACCCAGATTCTTCATCAACAGCAAAGCGTTATTATAGGTCAGATCGGTTGTTCCAAATCCTGGCATTGTAACAGCAATAATCCCTCTACGGTCAAGTTCCAGTTGGTCGAAGGCACGAACACTTACAAGCAAGGCCAATGTCGAGTCAAGACCGCCACTAACACCAATCACGACACGTTTGCTTCCTGTATGGACAAGTCGTTTGATCAGTCCAAAGGTCTGGATGTTGAGAATCTCTTCACAACTGCTATTCATATCCTCCCCTTTCGGAATGAAAGGAGAAGCATCGACTTCACGTTCCAAGACAAAATCACGTGGCGTATAGGAACGGCAGTTGATGATAGTTGCAGTTGATGTGCTTTCCTTAAACTCTTGTCTTGCCAGCTTCTCTGCACGCAGACGCTCCACATCAACTTGCATGATGCTCATCTGGGGCTTCATAGAGAAACGCTCGCCTTCTGACAAAAGCTTACCGTTCTCGTAAATAAGTGCATTTCCGCCATAGACTACATCCTGCGTACTTTCACCGAAGCCGCAACCGCTATAGACATATCCGGTAATCGTCCGTGCACTCTGTTGTGAAATCAACGACTTCAGATAATCATGCTTGCCAATCAGATCGTTGCTGGCAGAAAGATTAAATATCAAATCGGCACCCAACAAAGACAACTGGTTGCTTGGCGGAACAGGAGCCCATAAGTCTTCACATATCTCTATACCAAACAGAACGTCGTCACAGGTACGGAACAAACATGGCTCGGGGCTTACCATAACGGTGTTGCCTGCTAACCGGATTTCTGTCGGTTTGATGTCTTTGGCAGAGCCAAACCATCGTTTCTCATAGAACTCGCCATAATTCGGGATGACAGTTTTCGGTACTATACCCAATATCTGACCTTTCTGGATGACAACCGCACAGTTTAACAACAAATCTCCAACGATTACCGGCATACCGATTATGGAGATGATATCCAACTGGCGTGTGAAATCAAGAAGCATCATCACACTTTCTTCTGCTGCATCCAGCAAAAGGTGCTGACGAAACAGATCCTGACAGGAATAACCTGTTAAAGAGAGTTCAGGGAAAACAATGATTTCCACTCCTTTTCCCTCAGCTTGCGCAATAATGCTCTCTATTTGCTGTAAGTTGAACTCACAATCTCCTACTTTGACTGTCGGAACAGCCGCAGCAATTTTAATGAATCCGAATTTCATTCTTTTATCTCCTTTCTTATTTGATTGTCACTTGTGTTGCGCCATATCCGTATTCACGAAACGAAGCATCCTGATAACTATATTGTTTAAAGCGATAATTCAAGTCATTAATCAAGGCGCGCCGCAATACTCCTTCGCCTTTACCATGGATGAAGACTATCCGCTGACCTTTCTTCCCTGCATAATCTGCCAGAGTCTTACGGAACTTTTCCATCTGATAATTCAGGATATCAACAGGCGACATGCCAGCGGTAGTGTCTAACAAAGAATCTGCATGCAAGTCAACGACAACGACATCATCGTCCCCTACCCTTTTCAATATAGGCTTGGCGACAGTCTTCTTCTGGCTGTTATCGACATCATCTTTCCCGTTAGAATACATCTCTGCCTTCAACTGCTTTGCATCAATCACCAATGGACGGGGAACTTTATCATTTTCAATAATCGTGTACAAAAGAGCCGGTTGCTCAAAGAAATCATTCTCCTCAAATGTATGGAGTTTGTAGAATTTCACGGCATCGACACGGAACTCAACATTGACAGCAGGCTTCAGGATAAAAGGCTTATCCTTCTTGTACGCAATCATCTGGATCGCAATGTGCCCGAGTTCATTCAAGTCTTCGCGGCCAAACTCCTCAATAAACTCTTTGGTGTTGGGCTCCACCTCTCCATGAGAACGCAAAGTCCAGCTGTTACCTTCAGCCATCAGATATGAATAACTCATAAAGTAGTTGCTGTCATTCACGAAAAAGCACTCAAAGCGTGTCTGCGACACCTCTTTTATATCAATGGGAACAAAGGCAAGATAGGCTGATAGCTGGTTGCCTCCCTTCCGTTCCTCGACTGGTTTTCTAAAGGTAACCTTTGAATAGTCTATCTCATCGTCATTATCCTGGAATTCTTCAATTAATTCTTGTCCTTCGTGTATCTTTGCCTTAATAGACTTCCCGTCAGAAACATCCTTACGTTCCGAAGAAGCCTTTGCCGAAACGACATGTGCCGTGCTATAGTCTTCCTCACCAATCACGACGACATCATTAATCGCCATCGGTATTTCAAACCCGTCTTCATCCTCTACAAGGACAATATTCTTTCCTTGAAACCCAGAGACGATTCCGCCTCCTATCTCACTTAAAAACCTTACCTTATCTCCTTTTTTCATTTTTCATTACTCATTATGGATTCCTTCATTCAGGGTATCAGCAGAGAGCTGTCACCATAACTAAGGAACCGGAAATCATTTGACAAAGCATAATCATACACTCTTCGCCAATCTCCTTTCAGGAATGCACTGACCAATAGAAGCAATGTACTCTGCGGCTGATGGAAATTCGTAATGAGCACCTTCACTATTTTATACTCATATCCAGGGGCGATGATTATCTGCGTGCTCGTATTAAGGACCGACCTCTGATGCCTGTCAAGATACTCCACGATGTTCCGGATAGCCTGAGCAGCCGAGATAGAAGCACCTTTCTGTTCGTATGGTTCCCATTGACTAACGTGCAACTCGTCTTCTGACAAGTCAGGAGAACTCTCCAACTTCAATCCTATGTAGTATAGACTCTCCAAAGTGCGGACACTTGTGGTACCGACGGCAATCGCAGAGGCATCATGCTGCAAGAGTTTTTCCAAAGTCTGCCTACGGACACTAATAAATTCGCTATGCATTTCATGCCCTTCGATACACTCACTCTTTACAGGCTTAAAGGTACCAGCACCCACATGCAAAGTCAATTCCTCGCGGTCAATCCCGCATGCATCAATTTCATGCAGCACTTTCTCTGTGAAATGGAGGCCTGCTGTTGGGGCCGCAACACTTCCTTTAATCTTAGAATAGACCGTCTGATAAGTCGTCTTATCACTCTCTTGCGTCTTTCTGTTCAGATATGGTGGTATCGGCAATTCGCCAACGACTTCGAGTATCTCGGAAAAAGATACAGTCTGAGCATCCCATTCGAAATCAATCTGATGCCCGGTACCATGCTCCCCGCGACGAGAAGCACGAAGTGTAAACGATTGTCCATTAACGTCAATCTGTCTTGTTAACTCTCCTTCTTTCCATTTCTTCAGGTTCCCCACGAGACAAGACCACGAACAAGAACCGACCGTCTGGAACATCTGCTCATAATCAGCGGGAACAATAGGTTCGAGAAGGAATATTTCTATCAATGCCCCTGTTCCCTTACGGAAATGCAGACGAGCCTGTATGACCTTGGTATTATTAAATACCATCAGGGAATTCTTTGGAAGATATTTTGGAAGATGATAGAAAACATCATCGCTGATCTGCCCATGCTCATAGACAAGCAACTTGGAATGATCACGTTCTGCTATCGGGAATTTCGCAATACGCTCATCTGGAAGCTGATAATTATATTCGCTTATACGTATTTGTTTTGTATCCATGCTATTGAATAACTGTCAATCCACACATTACTGCCACACAACAAGTTAACATCAAGACCGTGATGACCATGTCAACATCTGATAAAGCATAACCTGTTGATGTATATTGTGTAGAGACATAATTAAGTTTTGCGCCAATTTTCAAATACAAATGATAGTACAGCAGATAGACTAAAGAGCCGACTGTTGTTCCCCAGACAAGCCCCACCATGATATCACCAGGGTAATGGAGGCCAAGATACATTCGCGTCCAACAGTTTAACAATGACCAGGCAACCATGAAGAATGTCATAAGCCTGCTACGTACCAACAAACTGAAGAACACGGCTATTGACATCGTATTGGAAGCATGGGCAGAGAAGAAGCTGAAGTCCATTCCCCGTACATTATTTACTATATTAACGGTATACTTGAAAACCGGATCGTTACTGGGACGCGGACGTTCTATCCACGGCTTGACAATATACTCAGATATGCCGTCAGCAAAGAAGATACATAGAAATGCGCATACGACGACTAATCCAATCTGAGCCATCGTCTCATTATTCTTAACGACAAGATAGAACAATGCAAGGTAGAGCGGTATCCATGTCAGACCCGACGTGAAGACAAATGCTACACCATCAAGAAACATTGTGTGACCGTCATTAAAAAACGAAAGAACGTCACGGTCAAGTTCAATTATTCTATTTATATCCAAAACGCTTATCTTCTACTTGTTATTAAATTTTCTCCACCTGACTCACTAAAATCCAACCTTCGCGGCCATCGGCAAGGCGCACTGAATACCAGTCTTTAATGGAGGTGTCGGTTATATCTACTCGTGTGCCTTCATGGATGACAAACGCATCATTGCCGCTTACCGTCGGTGTCTTCTTAACATTCACAGAGGGACTGATGATGATAGCACCTTTATGATTCTCCAACATCTGCTTCTGCTTAAAGGCAAAGAAATTACTCAGCAGAAAAACGACAAAGAGGAAGATTGCTCCGAAGAAGCCCAACTTGCGTAACATGATACTTGGAGCAAACAAGTATAGCAACACCAGCATCAGGACACAGACTATCGAGCCGATAGAGATACGTGCCCAGTTATCAACACTGGTGAAATTCACCAAAGAATGATACCATGTGACGAAGAACATCTCACTTTGCGGTGTTATCTTATCGATGGTCTTGCTGCGTGCAAACTGAAGATTGAAGTTAATGTCTTCATCACCCGGCTGCAGTTGGTGCGCCCTTTCATAGGCAATGATGGCCTTCGTGACATTATCTGTACGGAAATAGGCATTTCCCAAGTTATAATAGAGTGATGCTGAAACACCATTCTTAAGTAATTCCTCGTAGTCTTTAATTGCCTGCTGATAATTACCTTTCTTATACTCATCATCAGCATTCTGTTTTGTAATAGCAGAAGCCTGGGATGGTAGCAACAGCATTAATCCAACTACAAGCAACATCACATTCGCACGAACATACTTCTTCTTATTCTTCATCACATCTTCAATATTCATGATAGCCGTCATTGCCGACTCAAATGTCTTGTTCATGTTTCCAGCAGGATCACCTGGGGCATATCGTTCAAACTCACACTCGTCCAAAGCGGTCAGGAATTTGCTGATGGTCTCATCATCGACATGATGACGGGACAGATTCTCGGAAATATTCTCTCGTGATAATTGCTCAACAGGAATATTCAGTTTGTCACCGACATACCCCCAAAGAGCACGCATCACTTCATCATAGAAAGCACCCTGCTGTCCTTTCAACATCAACTGACTTGCTTTGCGCAGACGTTTCGTTGCCACCTTATTTGCCTTCTTTCCGCGTTTCTTCACAAGATCGGCATTGTCGATAGCACGTTTACGGAAGATAATCAGCAGTGCCACAAAGGTAATGAACGGTATCAATAAACTGATCCAGTATGACCTGCTTCCATAATAGAAATCATTGACATCGTGCAGACGAGCGTCTCCCTGCTTCAGACTACGGATATCCTTGTCTTTCTCTGAAGAATAGTCTTCCATCGACGACACTTTTCCATTTCCTTTTTCAACTTGTAACTCAAACGGCTGTGTCTTAATTGTCCGATAGGTATTGGAACTGATGTCATAATAGACTAAATCAACGGCTGGAATTGTATAATTGCCAGGATTACGGGGAACAAAAAGGAAATCATAAATCATGTTCCCTTCCAGGCCATTGGCTGTGAGTTTCGTCTTGTCGGTAACCTTTGCATCATATTTATCAAAGTCCTTCGGGAAATCCACAACAGGCTGCTTAATCAATTTCAAGTTTCCATTTCCTCCTATGACGACACGTAAGGTGACCGGATTGCCTGCTCTTACTTCATTCTTATCTATCTGTGCAGAGATATTAAACTTACCCACACCACCTGAGAAGTTGGCAGGACGAGTTGGCAATGGTTCCACCTCTACGGTCAAGCTTGGTGCAACGATGTTACATTTCACTTCCACATATCCAGAGCCTCCATTGAAAAAGGCCTCAAAAGGATCAACCGAACGGTTTTGCTGGATGACGGTTCCCTCAAAGGTAATACTCGGAATCTCCAATTTTCCCGTCATCTGCGGGTACATCACATACTGGCTCCATGTCACACAACGGTAAGGTCTTCCGTTCACTTTTTCAACATGGAAGCTTTTCTGCTGAGGGAGAGGTATTTCCTGGGTATGGAATCCCGTCAGATCAGGCATCTTTCCTTCAAGTTGCGTCAAATCAACCAACGAATAGACTTTGTATGTTAACAATATCGGTTCTTGCTCATGAACCTTACGTTTGTTAGCACTTACCTTAATGAATAGGTCGTTGCTGGTTATCTTGCTGCCTGCAGAACGAACCTGTCCTCTGGCATCGTTTTCATCATCATGCATGCTCGGTGCTGAGCTGTTGTTATTGCGTGCCGTTCCGGAAACAACAATCTTCACCGGTTGTGAACTAATTGTCTTACCACCCACTTTCGCATGAGCCGCTGGTATCGTATATGTACCGTTCTTCTCTGCATAAAGCGTGTATGTGTAGGTGATAGAAGATGAAGAAGAGGTGTGCCCATTCACCATCTGGAAACTCGACTGTGATGAAGTGTAGGGACCGGCTATAATCTCCAGACCGTCAAAGGAATGGATACCCGACCGGAAATCCTCAACATCTTGGGTGCTGATAGTATAAGCCACACGGAAGTTCTCACCCACAGAAACATGTGAGGGAGCTGACACACTGATTGTCTGAGCCTGTACCGATGGGGCTGCACCGGCAAACAGACAAAGCAAACATACTATCAAGAATCTATAATAATCTTTCAACATGATGTACAGTTTTTATTATTACCAGTTTTTCTGCAACTGACGTCGGCGAGGCTCTTGCATCGCCTTTTTCATACGTTGCTGAGTAGCTTTTTCATCCTGAACAGCTGCATTAAGGAGCTGCTCGGCATTCTCTTTGCTCATCTGGTCTTTCGGGGTCTGTTTCTGCTGTTTAGAATTATCTTTATTATTCTCATTATCTTTCTGGTTCTGCTCTTTCTTATCGTCTTTCTTGTCATTTCCGCCACCATTATTCTTATTGTCATTCTGCTTTTTCTGAAGATGCTTGCACAATGCCAGATTGTAGCGAGTTTCATTATCATCAGGATTGTTGCGGAGACTCTCCTGATATGCCTGTATGGCCTCACCATACATCTGGTGACTCTGACAAATGACACCTATATTATGATATGCCATCGCCTTACGCTTAGCACTGGTCTCAGCCTTTCCTGCATTCTCGAGTTGGACGATAGCCGCCGAATCCTTCTGCTGCTGTAACAAGGCACAACCCAAATTGTACATTGCCTGCGTGTTACGGGGATTCTTACCCAGTGCTTTACGATATTCCACCTCTGCCTTGTCGAAGTTCTGCTGCCTGTAATACTTATTACCCATTCTCACCGATATACGGTCAGACTGAGCAAAAGCTGCCTCATTTCCGGCAACAAGGCATATCATGATGACGATTATATATCTAAGACACTTCATTTCTTCTTGAATAATCTAATATTTTTCAACATAGGATTCTTTGACTCCAATACGCAGATCTCGATGATAAGGAAAAGCAGTGTGAGGATTCCAAAAGCCTGAAACTGCTCATCGTATTCACTATAGATGACGCTATTGGTCTCACCCTTTTGCAACTTGGTGAGCTCTTCGTTCAGTTTCTCCTGCGCATCACTGCTGTTATTCACATGAATATACTTTCCGTTTCCTGCTCTGGCAACATCCTGGCACATCTGTTCGTTCAGGGCTGTCATCACCACTTCTCCACGGGAGTCTTTCAAGTAGTCACCATTACCGAGGGGAATGGGGGCACCTTTGGTATCTCCGACACCGAGAATGAACACATTCACGCCCTTCTTCTTGGCTGCCTTTGCACTCTCCATCGCTCCTCCTTCATGATCCTCACCGTCTGTTATCAGAATAACAGCCCTACCGATCTTCTCCTGCTGGGTGAAACTGTTCAAGGCGACATCGATTGCCTGGGCAATGTCCGTTCCCTGAGAAGCGATAAGTGACGGATCAATATTCTGTAGGAACATCTTTGCAGACACATAGTCGCTCGTTATCGGCAGCTGCACGAATGCTTCACCGGCAAAGACGACGAGTCCTATCTTATCATTCGTAAAGTGATCCACAAGATTCTCCACCAGCATCTTACTCTTTTCAAGTCGCGAAGGAACCACGTCTTCTGCCATCATCGAGTTACTGATATCAAGACAGATAATCGTCTCTATTCCGTTTCGTTTCTCATAAGACACTTTAGTACCCATCTGTGGCCTTGCTATCATGACAATCATCAGAGCCAACGCTATCAGCATCAGCCAGAATTTCACGGTGGGACGGAAATGTGAGATATCAGGCATCAGCTGGCGGAGCAACTCAGGCTCGCCAAACTTGTTCAGTTTCTTTTTCCGTTGTCTCCATGACAGGAAACGGACGACGGCTAATAGTGGAATGATGACCAACAGCCAAAGATATTCTGGATTCTCAAATCTAAACATTCTCTTAATTCAACTTATTGGTTCAACATCTCTAAGGAATTCTCCTAAGCACCATTGTTCGAAGAATAATCTCTGTCAACAAACACAGGAAAGCGGCAAGCGCAAAAGGCAGATAGGCCTCGTAACGCTTCGAGAACTTCTTCACGTTCATCTTCGACTTCTCGAGTTTGTCAATATCCTTATATATCTGTTTCAATTCACGATTGTTCGTAGCACGATAGAAGTTTCCATCTGTCGTTGAGGCGATGTCTGAAAGCGTTTTCGTATCTATCTCCACAGGGTAGTTAACATACTGAACACCTCCAGCCACTATCATCGGGACAGGAGCCACCTTGTTCGTTCCGACACCTATCGTATAGACTCTTATGCCAAGACTCTTCGCGATATTGGCTGCGGTCATCGGAGAAATATCTCCCATGTTGTTGGAACCGTCGGTCAGCAGGATAACCACCTTGCTTTTTGCCTTCGAGTCTTTCAGACGGGAAACGGCACTTGCCAGTCCCATTCCCACTGCGGTTCCATTTGATATGAGGCCCGATGCTGCAATATCTGTCCTGACATTCTGCAACAGGTTTATCAGACTGGTATGGTCGGTTGTCATCGGACATTGCGTAAAGGCTTCACCGGCAAAGATTGTCAGTCCGATATTATCATCGGGTCTGCCGGCGATAAATTCACCTGCAACGCTCTTTGCTGCTTCCATACGATTCGGACGAAGGTCTTCTGCAAGCATACTTGTCGAGACATCCATCGCAAGCATGATATCTATTCCCTCCACGGTACGGGAATCCCAGGCATTATAGGTCTGCGGACGGGCTAAGACGATGACCATTAAGATATATGTCACGCATCTGAGCAGCATGGGCAGGTTCATAATCCTGATACGCCAGCTCTTCGGAGCAAACCTGTAGGCAAAGGTATCGCTCATTCGCAAGGTCGGCTCACTCCTCTTCCTATAAAGGAAATACCACAGGAGATAGGGTATCAGGAGCAGTAGTAACAGGAAATATTCTTTATTTGCAAATTCCATTTAAAACAGTGTATATATAATATATATAATGTACGCAAACAAGCACAACACAGTCACACCGATTATCCACAACAGCGTCTTGATGGTGATTCTGTTCTTCATGCTCTTCTTGTCATCTTCACTCAGTTTAGGAACAATACGTTCTTCTGTTGTCTCACCTTCCTGCTTCGTCTCATTGATGAAGTTGACGGCATTCACCAGATTAAGGTCGTTTTCA
This sequence comes from uncultured Prevotellaceae bacterium, assembly GCA_902762325.1. Lineage (GTDB taxonomy): Bacteria > Bacteroidota > Bacteroidia > Bacteroidales > Bacteroidaceae > Prevotella. The sequence continues at coordinate 44,982 of CACWNV010000019.1, forward strand.
TTGATCAATGTCTCATACTTGGCAAACTTCACAAGGTCGGCAGTCGTAAACAGCTCTGTCAGTTCATCAATCATCTTCTGATCGCCTCTTTCGCGCAAACGATAGATAATCTCCGAACTGGTCATCTCCATCGCATTGAACCCGAAGCGTTCTTCTATATACCGGCGCAACGTATCGGTAAGCTTGGTATAGTAGGCTTTCTGGTCGCCTGAAGAAACCAGTCTCTCCGACTTGATCTTGTCAATCTCTCCCATTGCCTTCTGATGTGGAAGCAACCGTCTGACAATACGGATACGGGCAATAATCGGCTTGTTCTCTTTCAGGCGAATGAACAGATAGCAGGCAAATGCACAAAGCACGACCATCAGCAGACTCAGCCAGAAAGCCGTACTCCAGTCGCTCCATTGGAAGGGATTATTCTGCACATCCTTCGGCGGGAAGAACTGATTGGGGTGGAGTGTGTCCACATTCTCCACATCCAGCACTTTCAAGGCTAACTGATTGCCTTTATATTCCTTTCCGCCAACCTTTACAGGCAACGGGGGTAACGCATACAAATGCTCATCAAACGACGTTAAAGTAAAGACACGAGTTATTCTCAGCTTACCATCTATGGAAGAGGTGTCACCGACAGCTGAAAGCACTTCGACTCCAGGAACAAGATACTGTGTTCTCTCAAAATGAGGGAACTCAATCTTTGAGCCTTCTGGAGCGGTCACCGTCACCGACATCTTAGCCTGCTGACCGATATAGATGGCAATGGGGTTAATCTCCTGTACAACCTGAACCTGTGCCACGACATTCAAGGCTGAACAAATCATTAGAATCACCCCACAAAAAATGTATCGTATCATCATTTTCATTATAATCTTTTGACAGACTGGCATCTGATGTCCTTAGCCTCGCTGCTTGAACAACAACAACAATGACTTCACGAAGTCATCGTTTGTTGCTATGGATGTCCAGTCAACATTACTTTTCGCAAATGTCTGACGAAGCTGCCCTTCACGTTCCATCCAATACCGGGTGTGGGCTAAGCGGAGCTTTTTCGAACTTGTATCGATGAACATTTCATGGCCGGTCTCTGCATCCCGCACCTTCATCAGTCCGACATCCGGCAACATCTTTGCACGAGGGTCATAGACCTGTATTGCCACCAGCTCGTGCTTGCGGTTACAGATGGTCAGGGCATGTTCGAAGTCATCACCCACCCTCTGATAGAAGTCGCTAAGCACAAACGCCGTACACCTGCGCTTCATCACTCTCGTCAGATACTCTACCGCCATCGTGATGTCTGTCTTCTTGCTCTTGGGCGTGAAGTCCAGCATCTCTCGGATGATATAGAGTATATGTTTACGTCCTTTCTTTGGAGGAATATATTTCTCAATCTGGTCGGAGAAGAAGATGACGCCTATCTTGTCGTTGTTCTGTATAGCACTGAATGCAAGCGTGGCGGCAATCTCTGTTGCCATGTCACGCTTCATCTGGCGCGTCGTTCCAAAATCGAGCGAGCCGCTGACATCTATCAGAAGCATCACCGTGAGTTCACGTTCCTCTTCAAAGACTTTGACGTATGGGCGATGGAAACGGGCGGTGACGTTCCAGTCGATATCACGGACATCATCTCCGAACTGGTACTCACGGACTTCCGAGAAAGCCATACCGCGTCCCTTGAATGCCGAATGGTATTCTCCTGCGAAGATGTTCTGACTCAGTCCACGAGTTTTTATCTCTATCTTCCTGACCTTCTTGATTATCTCAGAAGCTTCCATTAAGGCACCTCAACCTTATTAATAATCTTCGAAACGATTTCCTCACTGGTGACATTACTTGCCTCAGCCTCATAACTCAAGCCGATACGGTGACGCATGACATCATGGGCAACGGCACGGACATCTTCCGGTACCACATAGCCTCTGCGCTTGATGAATGCGTAGGCACGGGCGGCTTTGGCAAGATTGATGCTGGCACGAGGACTACCGCCAAACGTGATCATATCCTTCATCTCGGGAAGTCCATAGCGGTCGGGATAACGGCTGGCAAAGACGATGTCGGCAATGTACTGCTCTATCTTCTCGTCAAGATAGACCTCATTGACCACTTTGCGTGCTCTGATTATCTCCTCAGCGGTAGTAACGGGCTTCACCGTCGGCATGCTGCTCTGGATATTCTCACGGATAATGAGCTTTTCCTCTTCAAGTGTCGGATAGTCAATGATTACCTTCAGCATGAAACGGTCTACCTGTGCCTCAGGTAACTGATAGGTTCCCTCCTGCTCAATAGGATTCTGGGTAGCCATCACAAGGAACGGGTCAGGCAATTTGAACGTCTTCTCGCCAATGGTGACCTGATGCTCCTGCATGGCCTCCAGCAAAGCACTCTGAACCTTGGCGGGAGCACGGTTGATTTCATCGGCAAGGACGAAGTTGGCAAATACCGGACCACGCTTCACTTGGAAGTTCTCGTCTTTCTGGGAATATATCATCGTACCTACCACGTCGGCGGGCAACAAGTCTGGGGTAAACTGGATACGACTGTAATCAGCATCTATCAGCTGGGCCAATGTCTTGATTGCCAACGTCTTGGCAAGTCCAGGCACACCTTCAAGCAGGATATGTCCATCACTCATCAAGCCTATCAGCAGGGAATCAATCAGATGTTTCTGTCCAACGATTACCTGATTCATGCCCGTAACCAAATTTGTCACAAAGCTACTTTGTTGCTCAATCCGGATATTCAACTCACGGATATCAATAGATTCTGCCATATTATTCTTATTTACAAATTCCGTGCAAAAGTACAATATTAAATACGAAAAAAGAGAAGATATATATTAAAAATGAAAAACGAAATATTAAAAATGCACAATTTTCATTTTCATTACATTTATCCTTGTCAAATTACGATTAAATGCTTACTTTTGTAGAGAAATACCATTACACATTCATCGTCGAAAATATGAAAAGAAACATCATCGCATCTGTTCTGACCATGCTTTTCCTATGCCAGCTGAACGCGCAGGAACATCAACATTTTATTACAGATTCAAACTACAGGAATAAGGTTGAAACTGCATTTCAAGATAAGATGAAGCTCATCGGAGGGCAGTTCTTTCAATTGGAAGGCCTGAGTGCCTCACCTGTCGAAACGGAAGCGATGAAGTTTTTATATGCCTATATGCCGATTGCCGATGCTACCGACCATCCTACCGCCTTTTATCTTGCCAACGTGCGGACTTCTCTTCGTGCACGTAAGGAGATGGCATGGGGGGAGAGCGTACCCGAACTTCTGTTCAGACACTTCGTCCTTCCCTTAAGAGTCAACAACGAGGCGTTGGACATGTCGCGCCAGGTATTCTTCAAGGAGTTGAAAGAAAGGGTGAAGGGCATGACCATGAAAGAGGCTATCCTGGAGGTAAACCACTGGTGTCACGAACATGTCACCTATCAGCCTTCTGATGCCCGTACCCTCTCACCACTGGCGTGCATGAAGAACGCCATCGGCAGATGCGGGGAAGAGTCTACCTTCACGGTGTCTGCCCTACGCTCTATCGGCATTCCTGCAAGACAAGTCTATACTCCCCGATGGGCTCATACGGACGATAATCATGCCTGGGTGGAGGCTTGGGCTGACGGGAAATGGTATTTTCTGGGTGCGTGCGAACCGGAACCTGTCCTGAATTTAGGATGGTTCAACGCCCCGGCTTCTCGTGCCCTGCTGATGCACACAAGAGCCTTCGGAGACTATAACGGACCTGAAGAAGTGATGCTTCGCACATCCAACTTCACCGAAATCAACTTAATAGAGAACTACGGTTCTTTGGGACGTGTTGACTTTATGGTCGTTGACCACAATGGAAAGGCGGTTGAAGGGGCGAGAGTCGATTTCAGGATATACAATTATGCCGAGTTCTACCCCGCCGTGACGAAGTACACCGACGCGCAAGGTGCCACATTCCTTACGGCTGGAAAGGGCGACATGCTGGTCTGGGCAAGTAAAGACGGATGGTATGGCTATGCCAAGGCATCTTTCGGGAAGGACCGTCTCATCACGATTCAGCTCCGGTTGAACAATCAGCAACCTTCCACAATCAGTTTCAAACCTTCGGAAATAGATATCGTTCCTCCTGCCGAGCGGGCGACGGTCCCGGAGGTGAGCCAGGAGTTAGCAGCCGTCAACAAGACCCGCCTGGCATACGAGGACTCTTTGCGGAAAGCCTATGAATCTACCTTCCTATCAAAAAGCGAAGCTCAAGCCGTCTTTCCGGCTGCTGCCGACCTGCTGGAGACTTCCCGTAGCAACTGGCAGACCGTCTTAGACTTTCTGCTCCGTCACACCGACAACCAGCAACGGGCAATGGGTATCTTGAAGTCATTGAGTATCAAAGACCTGAGAGACATCACCATTGATATTCTTGAAGACAACTTCTACGCCAAGAGCGACCAGCTGTGTCCGCGTGTGGAGGACGAGATGATAACAAGTCCCTTTAAGCAATATCTTGAAAAGGCTTGGACTGCCGAGGCGGAAAGACCGGGATTCTCAACTGAACAGGTACAGAAAGACCCTTCAGTTTTAGTGAAATGGGTAAAAGAGAACATCAGAATCAATCCCGACCGGAAATCCCTTCGCATTGCCCAGACTCCCGTCGGGGTATGGAAATCGCGTGTCACCGACATCCGTTCACGAGACATCTTTTTCGTTGACCTGGCTCGCTCTCTCGGCATCGAGGCACAAAAGGACATCGTTACCGGGAAAGTACAATACAAGTCGGCTAACCAATGGATTGACGTGGACTTTGATTCCAACGAACAGAAGAGTGCCAGGACGGGCACCCTCCGCCTCACGTATAAAGCCACTCCATTGCTTGACGACCCGAAATACTATAGCCATTTCTCCATCACCCGTATCTTAGACGACGGAACGACACAACTCATGAACTTTGAGGAAGGACAAGTGGATATGGGTGGCGGAACAAGCTGGAGCAACACATTTAAGAACGGGGCGCAGCTGGACGAAGGGACATATCTGCTGACTACGGGCACCCGACTGGCAAGCGGTAGTGTGCTGGCTACCAATCAGTTCTTCACCATTAAAGAGAACACCACCACCCAACTCGAATTGAAGATGCGGAAGAGCGGTGACCAGATCAGCGTAATCGGGTCTTTCGACTCAGAATCAAAGTTCAATAAAGACGGACAGGAAGTCAGCATCCTCTCCCAGACCGGACGCGGATATTTCGTTGTGGGTGTTCTGGGACTCGGACAGGAGCCGACCAATCATGCCCTACGCGATATTGCAAAGGTCAGAAAAGAAATAGACAAATGGAACCGTCCGATGGTCCTTCTCTTTGAGAGTCAGAAGGAGGTAGAGGCTTACAAGAAAGAATATGCCGGCCAGATGCCCGCGAACACCGTCTATGGCATCGACACCAACGGAGCCATCCGCCAGCAGATAGCAAGACAGATGAAGCTGAAGAACAACGGACTACTCCCTGTATTCATTATCGCCGACACCTTCAACCGTGTGGTATTCGTCTCACAAGGCTACACCATCGGATTAGGGGAACAGCTCGTGAAGGTTGCCAACAAGCTCTGACACATCAGAGAACATTATTCATACATTTGCAATAACAAGATACATAAATAACCCCGAAAGTAATAGTTTACCTTCGGGGTTAAATCTATTGTAGGGAAATCCACCTAAAACATCATCTAACTTCTATCCACACCGCTTCGCCTTTGTTCTTCGCTTCCACGATTTTTGATTTGATGATTTCAACGTACTTGCGCGAGTTGAGCACCATGCCCTTCTTCAGATTCAAGCCCACGAGAATGCAGCCCTGCGTGTCCTTTGCCGTGTTTCCGGCATGGATGCGAATGCCTGAAAACATGGGAACATTCACCAACAACGGCAACCATTTCTTAAACGTAGACGAAAAGGTAATCACTATCGGGTAACGCCCTTCGGGGATGGCACTCTTTCCCTTTATCTTCCGTGCACCCTTGGCATAGTCCCGCCATTTCGGTTCCAGCGTGTCGCACACATATTCCAGTTCCTCACCGGCTGAATACTCGTCCAACACGGTCTTCCTGACATAAAGCCGACCGATGGTATAGTCATCTTTCTTTGCGATTCTCTTTAATACCAGTTCCATAATCAAGGTATCTTATTGTTACTTGTTATCTGTTATCTGTTACACTTTTGCCATAGGTTATTATCTATTTTCTTTATCCAACTATCGTGTACCCATCGAGATATGATCATCCTAATAGCAGGGATATTGCAATCTGAATCTTTCAAGGCTCGAACATCCTCAGTTGAAAACATGGGTGGTAATTGTTCGAATACAGATTTATTACGGCTATTCCTCTGTTTGGTAGTTTTATTATTCTCGTACTGGTTAGACAAAGATTCCCCAAACGTCTTGATTTGCACATTCAAGCAATACTCAGCCATCATCAGCGCAAAGTCGATACACTGCTGCGTTTCCTTCGCCTTGCCGCTCAGCAGATGGAAGATTACCCCACATCTGAAACCGATAACGGCAGCACGTTTGCGGTAGGTGTCTTTAACCCTGTCGATGTCCTTTGCCGCCTCCACACGTTTCTCTTCCACCCAATCACCAATTGCCTTACGCAATCGTGGTGTGTCTATCAATCCGTTTGACCTTCTAAGGACATTCACGGCTTCTATGAGTCGGGCATTTCGGCAACAAGAATACGACTTGAAAGACCGTTTTCTATGTTATCAGCCTTAAAACATTTACGCATGGCTCCATACGTGCCGAGCATCGTCCAATTATACGCCACTCTTACAACTCCGCTCTCTGCCTGATCACTGTTATAATCCTGTCCCCATTCGCCTCTATCGAATGAAAGGCGGTATATGTCGTATTTTGAACTCCAAGAACCAGCCCCGTTGGTCTTACGAAGCGTGTCAAGTTCCTCACCGAATGAATAAAGCGTATGGTCACAAGAATTCTTGAATCGTTTCAGAAGCGTTGAACAGGAGACTGTAACAGGCAGCACTCTAATCAACACCTTCGGGTCTTCTGGTGCTTTCTCGTTAGCCTTGCGAGACTTCTTCCTTTCCTTCCATTCCTCTTCGCGCTTACGGGCAATGGCATCGTCTTCATCCAACTGGCGTTTCCAGATGTCCACCACATTCTTGCAAACGCTCTTTCCGCTTGCCTGGTCGCCAAGGATAATAGACATCAAGCCCAGCCGTTGTTCCATCCCGTCGCAATACCTCACGTTCACCTGATCGGCATACGTGGCGGCAATGGGCATGACCGAGCAGAGTACAGGCATTTGCATATTCTTTGGAACGCCAATCAACGATTCTTTTAGACCTACGGGCAATTTGTTCCATTGAACATTGAACATTGATAATTGACCATTATTTGAATCATCATCAATTTCCTCATCCCCATCATGGTCAATGGACAATGTTAAATCGTCAATGATGGATTTCATCATCTTTGAAATTCCCTTCGGATTCTCCTTACAGGCAGAGTCAATGATTGACTTCAATTCCGTTTCCGACAATCCGTATTTCGGCATAATCGCCAAAAGCAAATCTTTCTTGTTGTCACAGATAGCACGGAGATTCACCGCCAACTTATGTAGTTTCACATTACGCTCACCTTCCGACGGTTCCCCTCCGTTGCGTCTCCACCACTCAGCAATAATGTCAGAATAAGGAATGCCCTTAAAGACGGAGGAAGTAGGAAGGTTGACGGATGAAGTAGTGCGCTCTGCGCAGTTATCAAGGTTTGAGGTTTGATGTCCTTCCTCCTTCAAAACTTCTCCCTCGCCGGAGGCGACCACTTCATCCTTCCTAATTCCACCTTCAAACGTGAAAAGTCTTTCGCTCACATACCTCGTATGATCATCCGGCACCATATAGATACACCTCGATACATCTTTCACCGCCTTATCAGGCGTAAATCCCGTAGCCTCTTTCATCAGCTCCTGAGCCTCTTCTGCCTCCATACCCTCCGGCAGTTCCACCAGCACATGCGTGCCGCCACGAACGCTTTCTTCAACTAACAAAACGTTCATTCCATGAACAGCCTGCATCTTTAATTTTTCATTTTTAATTTTTAATTTAGACAGGATGTCGCCTGTGTGTCCTTTCTCGTCGAAGTCAAGCATCAGCCTGTTCAACGGTTTCAGCGCGTCTGCTATCGCCCTGTGGTTGTCCTTGAACTCAGCGCAATGAGGTGTCCACACCGGCAAGCGGTGTTTCAACTGCTCGTCACCCCTGGCAATCCTCGCGCACATCTGAGCCAGCCAAGGCTCCTTGCGCAGACTTTCCCAGTCCTCGCGTGTGGCGGGTTGGCAAGGGGAACCATGCCCCCTGCCAATCGTCGTGAAAAACACTTTGCCTACTCCCATACTGTTTCCTCCTTTCTTGTCTTCAGGTAAGACATAATCTCGTCGGCTTCCTCCTGATAGAGCGACTTCATGAGTGCCAGTCCTAAGTTCTTCGGGAACTTGAACGTCACATAGACGAATTCCTGAGTGAGTTTGCGCTTACCCGGATAGTCTTTGCGCCAGAGCGGGCGAGTCATCTCAACCATGCCATGACGTGTCTTATACAACAATTCACGCTTCCTGCCTGTATTCGTGCGGTATGCCTTGAAGTGGCTCGTACCGTCCTCCTCGATGGTCATGCGTCCTCTTGGTCGCCTGCAACCGCCAGTAGTTACCTTTTCGTTCACCCATCCGCAAGGATAGATATTTACGTCACCGTTTACGTGGAATCGTGTTTGCGTGTCCATTCCTATTTCGCCAGCTAATACTTGCTGGACTTGTAAATTCTTACTCTTTATCATAATCTGTTCCGTTTGCGAGATTTGGCAAGTGCTGAAATTGGTACCTTTTCGCTCGCGAGACTTTCCTCACCCGCTTTCGTCTCAGATTAAACTTTTTTCGACCAGCCTTTTAGATTCTATGTCCGAATGGTTGCCAGTCATTTCTCCCATTCTTGCATTGGCACTTTTTTGAGATTGCCATTTGCTTCCGTGCTTCCTCTGCCATAATGCCTCGGTTGGCACTCTTCAAACTTTGTTTCTTTGACATCTTTATTCTTCTTCCGCTTTTCTAAGGATAGCCCGCTCACTTATTCGGCTGCTTATCTCGGAAGACATTGCAAAAGTATGCTTAATATCAGTTAGCTGTTTATAATGACTTCGAGATAGTATATTTCACCAGACAATCGTATATTTAAGCATTGATAGAAAGTAATTTCAAGAGTTTTCGTGCTATGAACATCTGCCGTGTAAACACCCTGTCGCCTTTCGGTGCTTGGTAGTTCTTCCAATCTTGAAAGTCCTTTCCCATTATTCTATTTGCCGCAATAGGTTTCTGGATTGCCTGGTAATTACAAGGGCGTTCCAACCGAACATCTTTTAATAATCGGTTCATACGATGACAGAACCTTGAAAAATCACTATCCCAACCGCAAAAATCCACCAGAACACGATACACAGCCGCCCACTGGGTAGATACTCCAAAGAGCCCTACAACCTCAATGACTGCCTTTGCCACTTCATCATCGCTTTTCTGCACCTTCTGGCAACTGTAGTCCACTCTCTCAATAGCACAGACCACTTTGTTTGCCAACAATGCCTCTGCCATCTTCTTTTGTTCTTCCGAATCACCTTTTTCTAATACAATTCTCATTTTGTCGAGTTTGCGAGAGAAGAAGTTCCGAAATTGACGTCTTTTCACCTGCAGGACTTTCTTCACTCATTTCGCCCGACTGGTCGCTCCTTATTCGACCATTAATTGTTACTGCTATATATACCGAGGAATCATCCTCTGGGGTTTACTTCCTTGTTGTTGCAAAGTTATTATAGTCAAAAATATCGTTTTCCGTTTCATGCCGTTTCATGCCGTTTCATGCAGATTATTTCCGATTAATGCAGATTATTTCCGTTTGCTTCCTTTTCAAAGGTACGACAAGCGCACCTAAACTTCAAGGACATTAAAAAACTCTTTAACGCACAACAACAAGAAACCCACAAATGGAATTGCTTCCAAATGTGGGTACAATATTACCAAAATGAGACAAATAAAACCTACTACGTACTAGGTACGCGTAGTAGGTACGAATAAATATAAACTATTGATAATCAATTAAGTGCTGTGCTTAATTTTCCATAAAGATCCTTGTCTTTGTTCATCAATAGAAATAAGAAATTATTATAAACTACTTCATCAACACCTTCACCGCCTTATCGCCAATCTTCACGATGGCAACGCCAATACCCGATGGGGCACTTTCTTCAATAAACAAGAATTTATTCCAATAATCCGTCTCTTTATAATTTTCCGTAGTACCTTGAGGAACGTATTGGGTAGAATTGAAATAAACATCTTGACTAAAACAATCATTTGGGATATTGCAAGGGTTCTCTATCTTGAAATAATGGAGGTAAGGCCGGAACACTGCCCGTATTTGCAAGTCGTTTTATATCAACGACTTGCACTTATAACGGTAGAAAAGTGCCGACGTGGATTCTGAGCAGAGTGAAAAAGATGAAGAATTAACGTTTTTAACTTTCATAAAACACAAAAATGTGGAAAAGTGTGTAATGAAATAGCTATACAGTTCGTAAGCATATGTTTAATTAGGCAGAGGTGACAATACCCTAGTTCGTAATTTCTATAGTGGATTAGATTAGTCATACAAACACAATTTCCTTTTCCGCTTCTTTTATCTGATCAAAAATATGTTTTCTTTCTTGGCATATTGGGGTACAGATGTCATGGCATGTAACTAATGCCTCATAAAGAGCATCATCATTGAGATGGGGATTCTTAGTGCTTACAGCAGAAACTCGTTTATTTATCCATAAACGAACAGCTTCTGTCAAGAAATGTCCCTTAATCAATAGTCTTTTTGATCTATGTTCAGATTGAAGAACATCCTTTACATGGTTAATCTCTTTTTCTTCGAAACACTTTACATTTTGATTATAAAAGTTTGTAACTTTATTGGAATCGACCTCGGGCAAATTCTTCTGGTCCAAGAACCTATAGCATGAGTCTCCAAAAATTTTGACGCCCTTGTTAAAAATATTATTAGCAACATCTAAAATTAGCAACTTGTCTACATTGCTTACAAATCTATCATAAAAAGACTCAATTTCATTAATACTGTCAATCCGACTATCCCTTGCCAATCTTTGAACTGCATGATTAATATTATGAGGACAATACATTACATTTTCAATTGAATGGCTATATGTGGTTATATAAAGTGAAGAATTACAAGTAGAGGGCATATATATAGAATAGTCCAAATCTCCAGCTATGATAAAACTTTTTTCTCCATTATTAAGGCGTTGTATGTATGACTTAAAGTTTCCACATCCTCCAACATCCTCAACTTTATATACGTTCTTGTCAAAAAACTGCTCCCAAAATATTATATCATCAGTTCCTTCCACATAAACCATAGCTTTTTTGTTATAGAATGCAGCTTTTACTCTCAATGCTGATTCTGAATAAGCCAAGGTGTTAGCTGCCATATTCTGTAACATTTTCTAAGTTTGTAATATTTGATTTCCATTGCCCCGCAATTTCTGGAGAATGTGTAGCGACTATTATTTGTACTTTTGGATTCAACTCTTTAATGGCACCAAGTATCTTATGTTGCCACTCTATATGCAAGGATAATTCTGGCTCATCTGCTATATATATATAGGGCTGCTTCTCTTGCAATAAAGTTTGAGTAAGAAGAATCAATAGTTGTTTTTCACCAGAAGACAGCGAATAATGTTGTATTTCAATATTATGCGTAGAAGTTTCTCCTTCTTTTACAGATACTACTGGTTTAAGTTGGATGTTTAAATTACCTGTTTTTTCGGAAAATGTGAAAATCTTTTCATTCATAAATCGTTGAAGACATCCAAGATATTTTGTTACAGGTTCAAGAACATTATCCTTGAGTGATGTATATTTTTTGGAGATCTCAATTAGAGAAAGGGTTCTATTAACCAATGAAAGAGGGAAAATATCGTTAAGCGTGAGATTCTCGTGGTTAATAATTTTATGTACAGTAGCCGACATAGCATTTATATGCCCTTTTATATCATTACGTTTTTCTGATGAAATGCCAAGCTGATGAAATACCCTAAACAAAGCAGTTTGAATACTCTTGGTGTCAAAGTTTTGATACTCTTGAATATATTGAGGGTTATATTTATCGTATTGACTGTTATACAACAATAAAGAAAAAACTTCTTGGTTTTGTTGGTTAGACAGGTCATTAACAATACCCTCAAGTCTAAGCCTATATACAAGAAGGTCATGCATTAATCTACGAAGTTTTATGTTTACGAAATTATCTTCAATTGACTCTCTATAATCATCTCTTCTATTAATTGGATTGTATCTATTTACTGAAAGCCAAGCGACTTTTACGATATCTTCAAGTCGCTGATGAATTGTGGATAGTGTATTTTGAAAATAAATCGAAGTTCTTGTTCTTCTTCCAGAGTCATTAGAAGAAAATGTATATTCATCTGTGTCGTTAAAAATATACTTAAAGTTTACAGAATCCTCTTCTATTGTTTGAATGACTCTAATGCTATTATTCTCTTCTAACAGAATAACTACAGAATCGAACTGAATTGAACACAATACTGGTATATCGCACTGTAAAACAGCCTCGATAATATTCAAAAACGTCGTTTTTCCCGATCCGTTTGAACCAATAATTATATTTACATCTTCATTGAGAGAACATTTTATATTTTTAATCCCCCATAACCTGTTTATTTCTACTTGACGGATTCTATTCATAATACAAATACTTTATTCCTGTGTAATAATTTCTTTATCAAATATATATGCCAATCGTGTTCAAGTTAAAAATTTTTTAAACTAAACAATTCACAAATGGTTATTTTTGCCAATGATTGCCCACACACCATCATTATCCTTGCCTTCATGCTTCAGAACACCTACCTTCTGCAAAGCAGCAAGGTCGCGTTCGATGGTGCGTTGACTCACCGACAAAGTCTCCGACATTTGTTTGCCGGTGATAGTCGGAGACTCTTTGATAAGATTGAGGATTTTCTGCTGACGCTCAGTGAGTTTCGTCTCCGACATGTCTCCGTCATTGTCTCCGACATTTTGTGTGTCGGAGGTGGCATAAATGATGGTCTGGAATTGGGTCGGAGTAGATTTGAACACCGGCTTCAGTTCGTCTTTATATCCTTCCAAAGCTTTGGTCTCATTACAGATGCGAGTGAGTCCACTACCTCGTTTCTCCATATAGTCAAGTTGAGCCATCACGTTTGCAAGTATGGGATTGCGCCTTTCAGAAGACACATCTTTGATGTCCAAATGCACGTTCCGCATACTCTGGTTTGTTCTTTCGCCCATCAGGCAATTTCTCCCAGCCTCTCTTGGTGTTTGACTTCACAAAGTTCATAGCTTCACGAAGTAGCATGAGGACATTCCCTGTGAACTCTGCATCATTGATGGCATCGCCCTTTTCTTTTCCATCCCATCTGGTACAATATAAGCGAGATTGCCATAAAGGACAATCATCGGCAAACAATGCTCCCGCATTCGTAAGGTTCCCTGCGCCAGTTACCAGCCCAAACGACAAGAGATATTTCTTGTCCCATTCTTGTTTGGTGCGGTCTTTAAACGAGTTCGCCAATATCGTAAAGGAATAGTCCTCTGCTTTATAGTCTGTGTGAAGGGAATCAAAAGTTTTGTTGGAACCTTTCAGTACCAAGCGAACCATCTGCTCTGCTGTGGCAGGTACGCTTTCATCACCGATGCGAACAAAGGCAATACGCTGACCATCTCCAACATAGTAATATGGAGTGTAATGCCCTGAATTGACTTTGAGTTGCAAGATATGCAAACCATCTATAGCATGTGGAATCATTTCTACCTCTGGCAGGGGATCCATATAGTCACGAATCTTACTGCTGATGGTCTCACAAACATGCTGCACGTCATCAAGACCTTTTACGATACCATCATTATCGATGCCAAAGAAAAGGGAACCGCCCAAGCCATTGGCAAAAGCGCTTACGCTCTTCAACCAACTCTTAGGTTTCTTCTCTTCAAGCATCACCTTGAAGTCATACGCAGTACATTCAGCTATCAGGGTGTTTAATTCCATTCTATATAAATTCTGGCATATTACCTTGCAAAGGTACTCTTTTTTTTCGAAAGTAAGGAGTTTGTTCATCATATCGCGCGTAATTTAAGCAAATTTTATCTAAAATCGCACCTGAATAACACTAAAAGTTGCGATAATTGGAGATTTTTGCGTACCTTTGCAACGCATAATGGCGACATGCCATTTTTGCAAGACATAAGCTCGGTAGCCGCACAATCACCACCGTACTTGCTACGAGCAAACATAGGATATAGGAGCTGCCCCGTTTAGGGCGCAGATTTCCCATATTTCTATGTGGTTTGTGGTGAACCGTGCGGCGTATGGCGAATGTCTGCGCCTTTTCTTTATGGGAGGTGCATAGTATTGACTTAAGAGATAATTGAGCCGATGGGTAATGGCATATAAACACCCCCATTAAAAATTATGAGAATAATATTTCTTTTTATTTTTATTATTGTGCTTTTCCCCTTAATTGTAGATGCACAAAACTTCATCTATGATGGTGTCTATTATTCAATCAAATTGTTTACCAAGAATGTAGGAGTCGCTTCATCTAATAGCACAAAATTCTACAAAGGGTATATTACAATTCCTGAAACGGTTGTGTATAAAGATGAAACATATACGGTAGTCTCAGTTGACAATGGAGCTTTTACCGGTTCTGACGAGTTATTGGGTGTAGCTTTGCCCAATACTATTACATCTATCGGTGACAGAGCATTTAGCGGATGTAATGGGCTTACGGTTTTTGTAATACCTCAAAATGTCTCAATTATAGGAGAAGATGCTTTTTATGGAAGTAAGAACATTAAAGAAATTCATATACCTAAGAGTGTTACGTCTATTGGATGCCGAGCATTCTCTAATCTGGAGAAACTTGTTTTAGAAGATGGCGAAAAACCTCTTAAGTTAATAACTTACTACAGTATTAACGACAACACTCCATTTCATATTTGTCCATTAGTTGATATCTATTTGGGACGAAATCTTGATTACACGAATAAATATGCTCCATTCAGGGACAACACCAAATTAGAGAACGTTGTTATTGGTGATAGTGTATCAGAAGTCGGCCCTTATTTGTTCAATGGGTGCACAGGTCTGAAAGAAATCAATATATCAAGCAATTTGAAGTCTATAATGAATTATGCTTTCAGTGGCTGTTCTGGACTTACAAAAATAGAGATTCCCAAGAATGTTGATTATATAGGTATGAATGTCTTTTATGGAAGCAGTATCAAAGAAATCGAAATTGAGGATGGAAAAAGTGTTCTTACTTTCGAGTCTTTCTTGCATTCTCCTTTTACTTATTGTCCTATAGAAAAAGTGTATTTAGGAAGAAACATTATTGCTAACATATTTAATAATGATGTTCCTTTTACCAAATCCAATGAGGTTGTAATTGGAGATTCTGTAACTTCAATTAACGACAATTTGTTTAAAAAGTGCGAAGGTCTCTCCAAAATCGAAATTGGAATGAATGTAACAAATATAGGTAATGAATCATTCGGAGGATGCAATTCCATAAATGATATTTACTGCTATGCGCCTAATGTTCCAAATACTTCAATAAGTGCATTCAAAGATTCCCCCATTAGCCAAGCATCTCTCTATGTCCCAAATTTGAATATTGAACAATATCGCGCAACAAAGCCATGGAGCGATTTCAAAAACATCAAAGGACTATCAGAAGAATCCGCTATTGATATAATTCTTTCAAACAAAGAATATATTGACACATATATATCTATTGATGGCAAAAAAAAGAACCATCCAAGCCAAGGCGTAAATATTATCCGTACAACTAACGGTACCTTCAAAAAAGTATTAATGAAATAAACAATGATAATTAAAGAAAGTCAAATAGAACGTATTGAGGAACTAATAGAAAAAGGGCATACCGTTCAAAGTTCAGCAATCGCAGGCAAGAAACGATATCTTGCAAAAATACAAGACGTACTATATTCAATTTGCAAAGAGAATAATGAAGAGACTCCTATTTGGGTGTATCTTTTGCAGACGGCTCCCGTTAAAATAGGGAGTAGTGGGATAACAGTTGATGTTAATTTGTTCATTGATAAGCAAATTGAGTATTGTCAAAGCTTTCTAAAAGATATACGATTCAGATATTATACTCAAAAGAATATTGAAGTCAGCCAAGAGCAGACAATAGAAATGAAAAAGCAAACAAGACTATCTATAAAATCCTATTACATTTCAAAATCTGCCATAGCAGTATCAATAGTTTCTGCATTGTTAGCATTATTTGCTGCTTACCAATCAACAAAGATTACCAAAATCTCACTTGATGAGAAACAATACAATTCCATTTATCAGATACTGTCAAAAGACTCGTTAAATGCTGAGTAATACGTATCAAATCAAGTAATTGATTAGACGTTTAAGTCATCCCGATTAACTATTGCGGAAATTGGTCTTGGCTTCCTTCTTCATGCCCGTGGGGATGAGTCCGACGGAATCCAGAGTTTCCAACGCTTCATCACCAAGGTTCGCCCAATCATTCATGGTGAAGTTTGCAGCCTCTTCCTTTGAGGGGAGATGACAAACGTGGTCATGAAGCGTTCCAATTTTCGCCCGACAGTCCTGTCCTGCTGGTGTAGCTGGCAGTGATGCTTCATCATATACCAGATGGCAGTCGGGTCAATCCCTTCAGGCATGTGGCTTACCTTGACCAACTTTGCCTTCTCCTTATCCAATGCGTACCTTACGGCATTGCCACCGTAGGGTACGACTTTTGCAAGCATTATCATGATTCATTCTTTTCTTTGGCCAGTACAGGTAATGAAATATTCTCTTCGATGCTATACCAATGTTGGATGAGTTCAGCACTTGACATAATCCACCATATCATGAACTTCTCCGACTTGAAGAGCTTTAACTTTTCCTCGTCCGTTTTTTTGGAAAGGACGCTGGTGATTTTAATCAGGTCAGTCCTGGCATGTCCACTCTTGTCAACCTTTGTCAACCCTGTCCACGAGATGGCAAAATAAAAGCCCTCAAAATTCTCCGCGGTAGAAATGCGTTGCAAAGGTAAACGGATTTTTGAGAACTACCAAAAAGCAAGTCTGAAGTATTAAATTCTAAAAGTGGTTGATATACAAATATTTATCTCCATGTGCTTTTCATTGTTTATGGTTGTTTAGAGGTCTCTAAATACAGCCTGAGAAAGCATTGTTTCCAAAGGATGTCACGCTATTGGGGAGTGTTACGGAGGTGAGGTTATTACAGTCATAGAAAGCCTTTTCCCCGATAGCTGTCACGGAATAGGTGTCACCTTCATACTTAATTGACTCTGGGATGACAACATCTCCTTTGTACAAAGGTAATCCACTTCTCACTTCGGCAACCATCGCTTTAGTTATCAAATTATACCAAATACCGTCAATCTCCACGAGTTTGTCTGCGCTCGCCAGCAGAGGCATAAGCATCAAAAGGAAAAGTAATTGCTTTTTCATGATTCTATCGTTTTTTCGTTTTAT
Organism: uncultured Prevotellaceae bacterium; assembly: GCA_902762325.1. GTDB lineage: Bacteria > Bacteroidota > Bacteroidia > Bacteroidales > Bacteroidaceae > Prevotella. The sequence continues at coordinate 62,642 of CACWNV010000019.1, forward strand.
TTTCGCTACAAATATACACATTCTTTTTTGAGAGTGCAATCTTTTAGCAGGAATATATTTTTGTTTTAATTATAACAGATAACATGTAACAAATAACAATAAGATAGGTTTATTGTTTTCTGTTTTCATGTTATGTTATAAAATGAAAGATTATATAGATTAGCATTATAATTTTATATTAATATATTATATAATATATAATATATTAATATAAAAATATCATACCTACATTTTCACTACATTGATGGTGTCTTATTGTTACTTGTTATCTGTTATCTGTTACACATTTGAATTGGCGAATAAAGTACATGCTGTTTCCATTCTGCAAATAATATGTATATGAAGCGTATAAATATTCTTTATCGTGCGCAAACATATCGTTTAGGTTTTTTAAGACGAAAGGGGCGGTTTGTTAACAGATTTTTACACCTTACAGAAGCCCGATTTTTGGATTTCGGGGATTTATGTTGTAACTTTGTAAGTGCATTTGAGATGCATCTGTCAATCGCGAAAGACACAAGAGTTAATCAACAAAAGTACGAACCAACACAAAAACTAAGACTATGAGCATTTACTACAA